>NZ_AP027081.1:3745000-4355000 GCF_030295425.1 Mesoterricola sediminis
CAGCATGGCTTGGGCCAGCCCGAGACGCTGACGCATGCCCCTCGACAGGGTCTCGACCCGCGAGGCCTCCCTGCCCCCCAAACCGACCTGCCGGAGGACCGTCGGAATCTGCGACCGGAGGGCGGCGTCGGGAATACCGGAGAGCCGCCCGAACAACAACAAAGTCTCACCGGCCGTCCTCCAGGTGGCAAAGGCCACATCCTGGGGCAGGTACGAGATCCGGGCCAGGATCTCCCGCCGGTCCTGGGCGAACCCCTTGCCAGAAAGGCGAAGTCCCCCCTCAAAGGCCGTCTCCATGCCCGCCAGGATTCGCAGGGTGGTCGTCTTGCCCGCCCCGTTGGGCCCCACGAACCCCACCAGTTCGCCCGGGGACAGGACGAAGGAGACCTGATCCAGGGCGAGGGTGCCGCCGAACCGCTTTGTCAGCCCTTGGGCCGAGACCAGGGGATGGGACCAGCACTCGACGCCTTCAAGCATGGGTTCGACCTTCCATCAACCAACCCGGCGCCTGCCCCGCATCTGGGTGGGGCCGGAGGCTCCAGTATTCGGCCGGCGCCCGGGCCGCGCGTGCTCCGGATCAAGGATTGGCCACTGCACCGGCCCCGCGGCGGGGTTGGAAGCCATCCAGGCCCTTTTCCCCCTCGGATGGAGCCGCCCCGCGTTGCCGCATGCGCTATAACAGGATCCGGCGAGCACGCCATCCCGGAGGCGCCATGCCGACGCTCCACGATTTCTCGGCCCCTTCCCTCCGCGGCGAGGAGGTCCCGCTGTCCCGCTTCGCCGGGAAGGTGGTCCTCGTGGTCAACACGGCCAGCCAGTGCGGGCTGACGCCCCAGTACCGGGGGCTGGAGGAGCTCCACCGGCGCCTCGCCCCCGAAGGCCTCGCCATTCTCGGCTTCCCCTGCAACCAGTTCGGGGGCCAGGAGCCCGGGGACGCGGCCTCCATCGAAGGCGGCTGCCTCCTCAACTACGGGGTGAGCTTCCCGGTCTTCGGAAAGGTCGAGGTCAACGGACCCGGGGCCCACCCCCTCTTCCAGTGGCTGACCCGGGCCCTGCCGGGCCTCCTCGGACCGCGGGTGATGTGGAACTTCACCAAGTTCCTGGTGGACCGGGAGGGGAGGCCCCTCCGCCGCTTCGCCCCCCTCACCGCCCCCGGACGCCTGGAGGGGCCCGTCCGCCGGGCGATCCTGACGGGGGCCTGACACGGGGGCCGTCCGGCGTTAGGCTGGGGCCACCCCCCCCATCCACCGGGAGCTCCCGTGCGATACCTTCCGCTGTTGCTGTGCCTCCTGCTGCCCCTGGCCTGCGCCCGGATCCCGCGCCGCGCCCGGTTCACGCCCCCCGCGCCCGAGGTCAACGCCGAATCCATCCGGGGCGAGGTGCGGGTCCGCCTCCTGGAGTGCTCCGAGCAGATCCGGTACGTCCCCGATCCGGGCGGGGGCCCCAGGGCCAAGGTGGTCCGGGGCCTGGGCATCCTCTACGTGGCCGAGGCCCTGGCGCCCGGCGAGCCCAGGAACTGGAACATCCAGCAGTCCCAGCTCCTCGGGGGCGGGGGCCGGTCCCTCGAGGTCCCCGTCACCGGGGACGAGGCCTCGAGCGGCCCACTGCTCAATTTCCACGGCTACACCGGGTACCATTTCCACCTCCTGGCCCTGCCGAAGGTGGCGATCCCCGAGCAGGCCTGCGTCATCGACGAATGGTTCCCCGGGACCCCCCTGCCCGAGGGCCCCTTCACGCTCCGGATCTGGATCAGCTCCGGCCCCCGGGACCGGCAGCTGCACAGCTTCACGATCCAGCCCCCCCGGCCCCGGTCCCGAACCTTCCTATGAGCTATTAGAACCCCCGTTTGATTGAATTAATTATTGAAAAAACCCGGATGACGGGACCCGAAGGCGGCTGATAATCCTATCCATCACGTCCAGACCCTTCCCAATCCCATCGCGCCCCCCGGAAGCGACGTCCCCATTCCATGCGAGCCCATCCGAAGGACCCCGCCGTACCGCCCCGGCCCCGGGGCGGGGGGACCCTGGGCGCCTACCTGCTGCGCCTCGTGGCCCTGGGCATGGCGCCCCTCATGGTCGTGGGGCTCGGCCTGGTGTGGAAGGAGGCCCGCCGGGCCCGCGCGAACCGGGACGCCCAGGCCTCGGCCATCGCCCACCGGTGCATGGAACTCGCCGAGGGCCGCCTCAACGAGCGCATCGGCGCCCTCGCCATGCTCGCGGCCTCCCCCGCGGCTGACGGCCCGGCAACCTGGCCCCTCCTCTACCAGGAGGCCCTCAGCTTCCGCGCCATCTTCGGCAGCCACGTGATCCTGGCGGACCTGGACCGCCGCATGCGGTTCAACACGCGCGCCCCCTTCGGCAGCCCCCTCCCCCTCCTCCCCCCCGTGAAGGGCCGCGCGGCCTTTCCGACGGCCCTCGCCTCCCGGCGGCCCGCGGTGAGCGACCGCCTCCTGGGTCCCGTCGCGGACGAACTGCTGGTGACCATCGCCGTGCCCGTCCTGCGCGACGGCGCGCCGGTGGCGGGCCTCCTCACCACCTTCGAGATCCGGGCCTTCCAGGACTGCGTGGACCGGGTCCCCCTCCCCGCGGGGTGGCGCCTCTCCCTGGTGGATTCCACGGGGGCCCTCATCGCCGGCGACCCGGCCCCGGACCAGGACGTCACCCGGTTCGCGGCCACCTCGCCCCTGGCGCCGTGGACGGCGGTGACGGCCGTCCCCCGCGCCCAGGGGCGCGCGCCGGCCCTCTCCGTCCTCCTGGGTCTCGGCCTGGGCCTCGTTGCGGCCAGCCTCGTGGGCCTGGGTGCGGCCGCCTGGGCCGCGCGCCGCTTCGGCCGCGCCGTGGCCGGCATGGGCCGCGGGGACGACGCGGCCATCCTCCCCTACGCGGGTTTCCGGGAGATCTCCTCCGTCCAGGGCCGGCTGGCCTCCATCGAACACCGCTTCGAGGCCCTGTTCGAGCAGGCCGCGGTGGGCATGGCCATGGTCGCCCCCGACGGGCGGTGGCTCCGCGTGAACCGGAAGCTGTGCGAGCTCCTCGGCTACGAGCCCGGCGACCTGGCCCGATCCTCGTACCAGGCCCTCACCCACCCCGAGGACCTGACCGCCTCCACGGAGGCCGTGGCCCGCCTCATGGCCGGAGAGAGCCGCTCGGAAAGCCTCCCCAAGCGCTACCTCCGCAGGGACGGGACCTGGTTCTGGGCCCAGCTCACCACGACCCTCGCGCGGACGCCGGAGGGGGATCCCGACTACTTCATCTCCGTCGTCGAGGACATCACTGGCCGGCGCCGGGCCGAGGAGGAGATCCGGGCCCTCAACGCCACCCTGGAGCAGCGGGTGGAGGAGAAGACCGCGGAACTCCAGGCCGCCAACCAGGAGCTGGAGGCCTTCGCCTACGCCGTCTCCCATGACCTCCGGGCCCCCCTGCGGGCCATGAACGGGTTCAGCCAGGCCCTCCTCGAGGATTTCGGCGAGGGGCTCGCCCCGGACGCCCGCGGGTACCTGGAGGAGATCATGGAGGCCAGCCGCCGGATGGGCCTCCTCATCGACGGCCTCCTGGACGTGTCCCGGAGCACCCGGGGCGACCTGGCCCGGGAGGACGTGGACCTCAGCGACCTCGCGCGGCGGATCCTCGGCGAGCTCCAGGCCGGCGACCCGGACAGGGCCGTCGCCTGGGAGGTCGAGCCGGGCCTCGCCGCCCACGGGGACCCGCGCCTCCTCGACGTCGTCCTCCGCAACCTCCTGGGCAACGCCTGGAAGTACACCGCCCGGACGGCCCATCCCTTCATCCGGGTCCACGGATCCCGGGAGGACGGGGCCTCCTGGATCTGCGTGACGGACAACGGGGCCGGTTTCGACATGGCCCACGCGGCCCGCCTCTACAAGCCCTTCCAGCGCCTCCACCGCCAGGACGAGTTCCAGGGCCTCGGCATCGGACTCGCGACGGTCCAGCGCATCCTGCGCCGCCACGGCGGCCGGATCGAGGCCCGCAGCGAACCCGGACGGGGGGCGGCCTTCCGCTTCACCCTGCCCGCCCCGGAGGAGACGACCCCATGAACCCCCGCCACATCCTCCTGGTCGAGGACAACCCCCAGGACGAGCGCCTCACCCTGCGCTCCCTGGCCAAGGCCCACCTCGCCAATGCCGTCCAGGTGGTCCGGGACGGCCAGCAGGCCCTGGACTTCCTGTTCCGCGAGGGCGAGTTCGCGGGCCGGCCCGGGACGGACCAGCCCGCCGTGGTCCTCCTCGACCTGGGCCTGCCCAAGGTGAGCGGCCTGGAGGTCCTGGAGCGGCTCCGGTCCGACGCCCGCACCCGCCTCATCCCCATCGTGATCCTCACCTCCTCCGATGAGGAGCAGGACCGCCTCCAGAGCTACCGCATGGGCGCCAACAGCTTCGTCCGGAAGCCCGTGGATTTCGCCGCGTTCGCGGACGCCGTCGCCCGCCTCGGCCTCTACTGGATGGCCCTCAACGAACCCCCGGAGGCGAACTGACGCCCATGAAGATCCTGGTCATCGAGGATTCCCAGCCCGACTTCCTGCTGACGGCCCGCAACCTCCGCCAGCACGGGATCCAGGCCGACCTGCACCGGGTGGACGATCCCGCCGGGCTGGAGGCGGCCCTGGACGCCGGGCCCTGGGACGCGGTGATCTCGGACTACAACGTCCCGTCCCTGGACTTCGGCCGGACCCTGGCCACGCTCCGCACCCGCCTCCCCCAGGTCCCCGTCATCCTCCTCTCCGGGAGCATCGGGGAGGAGACCGCCCTGGACCTGCTCCGCCAGGGCCTGACCGACTTCGTCCTCAAGGACCGCCCCACCCGCCTCGCCGGCGCCCTCCTGCAGGCGCTGGAGGGGTTCCGCCAAGCGCGGGAGGCGCGCACCCTCGCCGCGGCCCTCAGCGAGAGCGAGGACCGCTTCAGCACCCTCTTCAACCTGAGCCCCCTGGGCATGGGCCTCAGCGACTGGGCCTCGGGCCGGCTCGTGGAGGCCAACGCGGCCCTCCTCGCCATCTTCGGGAACCGGCGGGAGGAGCTCATCGGGCGGACCTCCCTCGAGGCCGGGCACTTCGTCGACCCCGGGGACCGGGCGTCCCTGGGGGCCCTCCTCGAGGCCCGGGGCCGCGTCAGCAACTGGTCCTGCCGGGCCCGGCGCGCGGACGGCTCGGAGTTCGACCTGCTCGTCTCCGCCGCCCTGGTCAAGCTGGGCGGCCGCGACTACATGCTGGGCATCCTCTCGGACGTCACGCCCATGAAGGAGGCGGAGCGGGCCCTCCAGGCCAGCGAGCAGCGCTACCGCAGCCTGTTCGAGCACCTGGAGGAGGGCTTCGCCCACTGCCGCCTCATCCTGGAGGACGGGGAGCCCCGGGACTACCTGTTCCTGGCCACCAACCCCGCCTACCACCGCATCACCGGCCTCGGGCGGATCGCCGGGCGCCGGGCCTCGGAGGTGCTCCCCACCCTCCTCGCCGACAACCCCGAGCTCCTGCCCTTCTATGCGGGCGTGGTCCGCACCGGCGTGCTGGGCAAGCTGGAGACCTACGTGCCGGCCCTGGCCCGCTGGTTCGGAATCACCGCCTACCGGCAGGCGGAAGACGAGTTCATCACCATGGTCGAGAACATCACCGACCGCAAGGTGGCCGAGCTCAAACTCCGTTCCAGCCGGGCCCGCTTCCAGAAGGTCTTCCAGGTGAGCCCCGTGGCCATCGTGCTGAGCCGGGCCCGGGACGGCGTCATCCTGGAGGCCAATCCGGCCTTCATCCGGCTCTTCGCCCTGGAGCCCGAGGCGGTGGTGGGCCGCACCAGCACGGAACTGGGCCTCTGGCCCGACCCCGGCGCGCGGGAGCGCATCATGGAGGCCCTGCTCCGCGAGGGGCGGTTCCGGGCCGAGGACCACGAGCTCCGGACCCCCGGCGGCGCGCCCGTCCACGTCACCTGGACCACGGACCTGGTGGACATGGACGGGGAGCGCGTCCTCCTGACCCTCCTCCAGGACCGGACCGAGCAGGTCCGCTCCGAGGCCGAGCGCCGCCGCCTGGAGGCGGAGGTGGCCCACGCCCAGAAACTCGAGTCCCTGGGCGCCCTGGCCGGGGGCATCTCCCATGACATGAACAACGTGCTGGCGGCGATCATGGCCGTCGGCTCCGCCCTCCAGGCCCGGCACGGGGAGGACCCCGAACTGGGCCGCGGGCTGGACATGCTCCTGCGCGCGGCTGAACGCGGCCGCGACCTGGTGAAGGGCCTGCGGGACTTCGTGCGCAAGGACGTGGCCGAATCCCGGGCCCTGGACCTGAACGTCCTCGTGCGCCAGGAGGCGGACCTCCTGAGCCGGACCACCCTGCAGCGGGTGCGGGTCGAGGCCCTGCTGGCCGAGGGCCTCCCCGGGGTGATGGGCGATGCCAGCTCCATTTCCAACGCGCTCATGAACCTCTGCGTCAACGCCCTGGACGCCATGCCCGGCGGTGGCCGCCTGGAGCTCGGGACCCGGCTGGCGCCGGACGGCTTCGTGGAAGTCACCGTCCGGGACAGCGGCCAGGGCATGGCCCCGGAGGTCCTGCAGCGGGCCATGGAGCCGTTCTTCACCACCAAGCCCGCCGGGAAGGGCACGGGGCTCGGCCTGTCCCAGGTCTTCGGGGTGATGAAGGCCCACGATGGACGCGTGGCCATCGCGAGCACCCCCGGCGAAGGCACCTGCGTCATCCTCGCCTTCCCCCCCATCCGCGCCGAGGCGCCGGCCTCCGCCCAGGCCCCCGAGGCCGGGACCGGTCCCGGGCGGCTCCTGGACATCGTCCTCGTGGACGACGACGAGTTCGTCCGCAACTCCGTCGCCGGCATGCTCCGCATGCTCGGGCACCGGGTGAGGTCCTTCACCGGCGGCCTGGAGGCCCTCCGGCGCCTGGGCGAAGGCGCCCCCCCGGACGCGATCATCCTGGACCTGAGCATGCCCGAGATGGACGGAGAGGCGACCCTGGCCCGCCTCCGCCTCCTGCTCCCCGAAGTGCCCGTCCTCCTTTCCTCCGGGTACCTGGACGAGCGTGCCGAGCGTATCCTCGCGCGGTTCCCGAAGGTGGCCCTCCTGGTCAAGCCCTTCACCGCGCTGGAACTGAAGGCCTGCCTGGGCCAGCTCGGCTAGGCATCATGTTTTGGCCCGTCACTGCTTGAGGGGCCAATGCATGATGTCTAGCTTGGCTCCGGGAATCCAGGGCCCACCGGCGGAGGCTCCGGCCTTATGATGGATTGAAACGACTTCGCCGATTCTATGGAAATTACAGGAACCCACGTCCAGGCACGCACCGTCCGCACACCGGCTTGGCCGTTCGGCCGTGGAGGCGCCCGTTGAGGACCCCCGACCTGCTCGCGGCCACCCTGGCGGCCTCGTCGGCCCTGTCCTTCTTCCTGGCGGGCTTCGGCCTGTCCCGGCGGGGGAGCCGGGGAGCCGTGGAGTTCTCGGGGTTCATGGGCGCCTCGGCGATCTACGCCCTGGGCTATGCCCTGGAACTGGGGTGCGCGGACCTGCCGGGCATGCTGGGCGCCCTCCGCTTCCAGTACCTGGGCATCCCCTTCATCTGCTACTGCTGGCTGCTCTTCGCGCTGAGGTTCACCGGCCTGGAGCGGCCCTTCCGCATCCTGCGCCCGGTCCTGGCCGCCCCCGCGGTCGCGGCGGTCCTCCTCTTCTGGACCAACGACCTGCACGGGTGGTTCTACGTCCGTTCCTGGGTCCGCACAGACGCCCCCTTCCCCCTCATCGGCGTGGTTCACGGGCCGGCGTACTGGATCCATGTGGGGATCGCCCAGGTCGAGCTCATGGCCGGCATCGCCGTCCTGCTCGCCTACGCCCGGGGCGCCCGGCACCGCCACCGGAGCCAGGCCCTGACGGCGGCCTTCGCCTCGGCCTTTCCCATGGTCGTTTTCCTCGCCTACCTGGCGGGGGCGACGCCCTGGCACCTGGACATCTCCCCCCTCGGAACCGTCTGCTCGGGGCTCCTGTTCTCCTGGGCCATCTTCCGGCTGGGCATCCTCGAGCTCGTCCCGGCGGCCCGGGAACTGGCCATCGACTCGCTGCGGGACGGATTCCTCGTCCTGGACCGGAAGGGCGTCGTCGCCGACGCCAACGCCGCCGCCCGCCACCTCCTGGCGGGGGTGACCGTCCGCGAGGGCCTGCCCATCGCCGACCCCGGCGGCAACGCGCCCTGGCTTCCCGGGGTCATCGCCCTCGCCCGCGGCGAACGCCGGGGACCGGGGTCCGAGCGGCTGGAGATCCGCGCGGTCCAGCCGGGCGGAGACGCGCGGCACCTGGCGCTGGAGGCCCTGCCCCTCCGGGACCCGCGCGGCCGGCTCACGGGCTCGGTGGTGGTCATCCGGGACGTCACCGAACTGACCGTCCTCATGGACCGCCTCACCGAGATGGCCGTCACCGACGAGCTCACGGGGCTCTTCAACCGCCGGCGCTTCCAGGAGCTGGGCTCGCGCGAGGCCGGCCTGGCCCAGCGCACCTGCCGGCCCCTGGCCGTCGCCCTCCTGGACGTGGACCACTTCAAGCTCGTCAATGACCACTACGGCCACGACGCCGGGGACGCCGCCCTGAAGGAGGTGGCCCGCCGCCTGTCCCGCGCCCTCCGGGCCGGGGATGTGCTCTGCCGCTACGGCGGCGAGGAGTTCGCCCTGCTCCTGCCCGACACCGGCCCCGCCGGCGCGGCCCTCGCCTTCGAGCGGTTCCGCCTCGCGGTGCGCGGCGCGCCGGTGATCTGGGGCGACACCGCCATCCCCGTCACCCTGAGCCTGGGCTACCACGCCGCCGTCCCCGCCCAGGGCGAGGGCCTCGAGACCTTCCTCACCCGCGCCGACGAGGCCCTCTACCGGGCCAAGTCCCTCGGACGGGACCGCTGCGAGGCGTGGACCGAGGGTCCCCCCGCGCCCCTGGCCCGCTGAACGATCGTGCTTGTCCGTTCTACCGCCTCCTGGTAGTTTGGACAAAATCAACATCAAAGGAACGGGCCATGCGGATTCCCCTCGTACGGATCAGCCTCCTTGTGCTTGCCACCCCCCTGCTCCAGGCCGCCGATGTCGCCTGGGAACTGAAGGCCGGCCTCACCGCGCCCCTCGGGTCCGTCCGGACCCATCCCGACGCGGGCATGGACGGCTCGATCGGCACCAGTTTCGGGGCCGCCGTCGTCTGGAGGCTCCGCCCCCATGACAGCCTCCGGGTGCGCCTCGACCTCGCGGGCCTGGGCACCAGCGCCAGCCACCGCATCGACACGGGCGACCCGAACGAGACCCTGACCTTCGAACCGGAGTGGAGCATTCCCGAGTTCGGCGTCGACTGGCGCCATGACTGGCTCAAGGGCGGCGCGGGGTGGTTCGTCGAGGCCGGGGCGGGCTTCGCCTCCCCCAAACTCGGCCTCAACACCCACTACACGGCCGGCCCCGGTTGGCCCACCGTCGGGTCCACCTACACGGCGCGCCAGGACACGAAGCCCGCCCTCCAGATCGGGGGCGGGCATTTCTTCACGCCGCGCGTCTTCGCCTCGGCGACCTACCACCACGTGTTCGTGGACAAGTCCGGCTCCGACCCCTTCCCCTTCGACACCCTCACCTGGCTCGACGTCTCCGTGGGGGTGCGCTTCGGCGGAGGCCGGTGAGACCGCTCACCGGTACCGCGCGATCCAGTGCGCGTAGGGCGGGGGCAGGGTCCGGGCGGCGGCGTCCTCGAGGCCCAGCTCCCGGGCCGCGTGGAACGGCCAGTGGGGATCGTCCAGGAAGGGGCGGCCCAGGGTGTAGAGGTCGAGCTGGCCTTCCCGCAGGAGGGCGTCGGCCTCCCGGGCGTCGCGGCTGAGGTTCCAGCTGGTGCCCACCGGGAGGCCCGTGGCCTCCCGGATCCGGCGCGCGTGGGGCAGCAGCATGCCGGGGCCCCAGGGGATCTGCGCGTCCGGCGTGTTGAAGCCCATGGAGACGTCCACGAAGTCCAGGCCGCCGTCCTTCATGCGGTTGAGCAGGTCCACCGATTCCAGGAACATGGCCTCGTCGTCGCCGTGGAACTCCACGACGCCGAGCCGCACGTTGAGCACCCGGTCCTCCGGCCACACTTCCCGGACGGCCCGGAAGGTCTCGAGGAGGAAGCGGGCCCGGTTCTCCGCGCTGCCCCCGTAGGCGTCGGTGCGCGCGTTGACCAGGGGCGAGAAGAACGCCTGGGCCAGGTAGCCGTGGGCCATGTGCAGCTGGAGCCACTGGAACCCCAGGTCCCGGGCCCGGACGGCCGCGGCCACCGTGTCCGCCTGGACCCGCCGGATGTCCTCCAGGGTCATGGCCCGGGGCACCCGGTCGAGGCCCTTGCCGAAGGCCGCGGCCGACGGCGCCAGGGTCTCCCAGGCGTTGGGCTGGCCCAGGGGGATGTGATCGTCACCCTCCCACGGCCGGTTGGCAGAGGCCTTCCGGCCCGCGTGGCCGATCTGGAGGCCCGCCACCGCGCCCGCGCTCCGGATGCCCGCGACCACCGGCTCCAGGGCCGCGGCCTGGGCGTCGTTCCACAGGCCCAGGTCCGCCCAGGTGATGCGGCCTTCGGGGGAGACGGCGGTGGCCTCCACCACCACGAGCCCGGCGCCGCCCCGGGCCAGGGAGCCGTAGTGGACGCGGTGCCAGTCCGTGGCCCGGCCCTCGTCGGCCATGTACTGGCACATGGGCGGCACGGCGATGCGGTTGCGCAGGGTGACGCCCTTGAGGGCGAGGGGGTCGAACAGTCCGGGCATGGGAACCTCCGCGAGGGACAGGTTCCAAATTAATTGCACGCGCCGACTATTTCAAATAAAAACTATTTGACGCTGCAAATTTTGTCTTGTGCCATGATTCTGGGGCAGCCCCCGGAGGCGCGATGGCCCCACAACCCCCAGAAGGCACGGTCCTGGCCCGGAACTGGGGCGCCCTGTCGCTGCTCCACGCGCACGTCCAGGGCCACCTGGAGCGGGTCCTCGCGGAGGGCTGGGGCCTCTCCGCCCGGGAATACGACCTCCTGGACGTCCTCAGCCGGCAGCACGCGGGTCCCGGCGGCCACCTCCAGATGAAGCAGGTGGCGGACGCGGTCCTCCTGAGCCAGAGCGCGACGACGCGCCTGGTGACCCGGCTCGAGGAGCGGGGCCTCCTGGCGCGCTTCTTCTGTCCCACGGACCGCCGGGGCATCTACACCAACGTCACCCCCGAGGGCTTCGCCGTCCTGGAGCGGGCCCGGCCCGCCCACGACGCGGCGCTGGCGGAGGCCTTCGCCGCCGCGCGGCGCGAGCCCGCCTCCCGGCCCCTGGTCGCGGCCCTCGAGGCCTTCTGGAAGGGCCGCCAGGCCTGATCAGGACCGGCGGCGCGCCACGAGGCTCAGGACCGACGCGCCCACGGCCAGGCCCGCCACGCCCTGCCATCCCGCGCGCTGGAAGAGCGCCGAGGCCAGGGCCGACCCCGCCGCCATGCCCAGGAACATGCCCACGTAGAGCACCGCGTTGAGGCGGCTGCGGGCCTCGGGCTCCAGGCCGTAGACGAGGGTCTGGTGGGCGATGAGGGTGGACTGGACGCCGAGATCGAAGCCCACCGCGCTCACGCCGAGCACCCAGAGCCGGGTCTGCGGGGCCATCCAGGGGAAGGCGAGCATGGGCAGGAAGGCCGCCAGGGTCAGGACGGCGCCGGCCCCGGCCACCCAGGCCGGCCCCCTGCGGTCCGCAAGCCGGCCCGCCAGGGGTGCCAGGAGGGCCCCCGCCGCGCCCGCGAGCCCGTAGGCGCCGGCCGCGGCGGAGCCCAGGTGGAAGGGCGCGCCGTGGAGGTACACGGCCAGGGTCGACCAGAAGCCGCTGAAGCCCACCGCGAGCAGCCCCTGGGCCAGGGCCGCGCGGCGCAGGGCCGGGTGGCGGCGCAGGAGCGCGGCCAGGGTCAGCAGCAGGTCCCCGTAAGCGAGGGACGTGGTGGGGCGGAAGGCGGGGAGGCGGCGCCACGCGGCCGCCAGGATCCCGGCGACGCTGAGGGCGGCCCCGCCGAAGGTCCACCGCCAGCCGAAGCGGGCCCCCACCACCCCGCTGACCACCCGCGACAGGAGGATGCCCAGGAGGAGCCCCGTCATGACGTAGCCCACCATCTGGCCCCGGGTGCGCTCGGGCGCGAGGGCCGCGGCGGCGGGGACGAAGTCCTGGGCGAGGGTCGCGGCCAGCCCCACCAGGAGGCTCCCCGCCAGGAGCTGGGCCAGCGAGCCCGCCGAGGCCACCAGCAGGAGGGCCGCGATGAGCACGGCCCCCTTGGCCAGGATCACCCGCTTGCGGTCGTACCGGTCCCCCAGGGGCGCCAGGAAGAGCAGGCCCAGGGCGTACCCGCACTGGGTGAGGGTCGGCATCCAGCCGATGGCCTGGCTCCCGGCGCCCAGGCTCTCCGCCAGCAGGCCCAGGAGGGGCTGGTTGTAGTAGAGGGTGGCCACCGACAGGCCGGCCCCGGCGCCGATGAGGCCCAGGAGGCCCGGGGTCAATACCTCTTGCGAATGAACGGGGACGGCGGCCGATGCCGGGGCGGTGAGGGGTTCGGGGTGCCAGGCCATGGTCGGTCTCCTGTCTGATCCAATGCAGGATCAGTGTCCGGCCGGAGCTCCATCCTGCGTAGGCCCGCCGGGGGCATGAGGCTTATACTTCTGGCGTATGGCCAAGCCCCTCCCTCACCATCCCCCCTCCCCGTCCCCCGCGGACCGCCTGGAGCTCTGGCAGACCTTCGTGCGCATCGTCGAGGCGGGGAACCTCACCGCCGCCGCCCGCCACCTGCGCACCACCCAGCCCACGGTGAGCCGCCGCCTCCAGCAGCTGGAGGCGGCCACCGGTGTCCACCTGGTCCAGCGCACCACCCACAGCTTCCGCCTCACCCGCGAGGGCGAGGCCTGCTACGAGCGGGTCAAGCGCCTCCTGGCGGACTGGGAGGGCTTCGAGACGGAACTCTCCCTGCCCGCCGGCGACCCCGAGGGCACCCTGCGCGTCGTGGTGCCCCACGCCTTCGGCCAGGAGGTGCTGGTCGGGCCCCTGGCGACCTTCCTGGAGCGCCACGCCCGCGTCGCGGTGGAGTGGATCCTCCATGACGAGCCCGGCCACTTCATCGCCGCGGGCATCGACTGCGCGCTCCAGGTGGGGGAGGTGCAGGATCCCAACCTGGTGGCGATCCGCCTGGCCCAGGTGCCCCGCATCGCCGTGGCGGCCCCCGCCCTCCTGGGAGCGGCCCCGCCCCGGACCCCGGAGGACCTGGCGGCCCTGCCCTGGCTCGCCCTGCGCACCTACTACCACCGGGAGGTGGCCCTGGTCCACGCCGCCACCGGCGAGACCCGCACGTTCCGCATCCAGCCCCGCCTGAGCACGGACAACCTGGTCGCCCTCCGCGCCGCGGCCTCGGCCGGCCTCGGCGCCTGCGTGGGATCGGCGTGGATCTTCGCGGAGGACCTGGCCCGGGGGCGGCTCGTGCAGCCCCTGCCCGCGTGGCGCGGCACCCCCCTGCCCCTCAGCCTCGTCTACCCCTACGCCCCCAGCTACCCCACCCGGCTGCGGCGCTTCGTGGAGACCATGCGGGACCAGGTGCCCGCGCTGTTCGAGGCCATGAACGCGGCCCCGGGCGGCGCCTGAGCCGCCCGGGGCCGTCGCCGGACCCGCCTACTGGCCGCCCTTCGGGGGCAGGGCCAGGCCGTAGTAGTACTTGTCGAAGAAGGGCTTGAAGTCCTGCCGGGTGACCGCCTCGAGGACCATCCGCACGTCGTCCGTGGTGACGAACTTGTCCTTGAAGTTGATCTGCATGGACTTCATGAAGCGCCAGAAGTCCTTGTCCCCGATCCGCTCGCGGATGCGCTGGAGCAGGAAGGGCCCCTTCCCGTAGAGCAGGGCGAACCGGATGAGCGCGGAATGTCGCCTGTCCTTCGCCAGGTGGATGCGGTTGGCCATCGGAATGGGGCCGAGGGGCGCCGCGAATTCCGCGTTGACCTTCCAGCGGCCCACGACGCCGTCGAAGGCCGAGTCGCCCTTGCCCCGGACGAACTTCATGGCCTCGCCGCTCATGTACTCCGCGAAGGCCTCGTCCAGCCACTCCTCCTCGGCCGAGGGGGTCTTCAGGAGGCCGCCCCAGTACTGGTGGGCCACCTCATGGGCGATGCGCTGGTTGAGGCCGTGGGTGAAGAACTTGGCGAAGTCGTCCGTCTTGCCCTCGAAGGCCTCGTCGCTCAGGATCATCATCCCCGGAGGGGCCTGCCCGTAGCCCAGGTCCCGGTCCTGCACGATGACGAACTCGTCGTAGGGGAAGGGGGCGAGGATCTCGCCGTAGAGGTCGATGAAGGCGTTGGCGAGTTTGGCGATCTGCTTGGACTGGACGCCGGCCGAGACGTAGCTGGCCACGTTGATCCGGCGCTTCCCGAAGACCTCCTCGGTCAGCACGAACTTGCCAATGAACAACGCGTAGTTGCACACGGGCCGGTTGAAGGCGACGCGCATCACGTTCATGCCGTCCTCCTCGGACCGCTTGATGGTCTCGCCGCCCGAAACGGCCACCCAGGCCTTGGGAGTGCGGACCTCGGCGCGGAGGGTGTAGTACTCGCCCGACGCCTCCGGCAGGGGGAACCACGGCTCGATGTCGAACTTGAAGCAGTCCACGTTGTCCGGATTGAACAGGAGCCGGCCCTGGATCTCGACCCGCAGGGTGATCACCTCGTCGGGGGAAGCGGTGCGGCCGAGGTCCACCAGCAGATCATTGTTCCCGTGGTGGAACGCCAGGGCGCGCCCGGCGGCGTCCGTGACCGAGGTGACCCGGACGGGCGAGGCCTCCCACAACCGGGCGCCGAAGCGGTAGAGCTTGCTGTTGAGGCGCAGGGGCAGCACCCGCATGGCCTCGAAGGGAACCACCGTCTCGACCGCCGTCAGGGCGGCCATGCCGGTCGGCTCTGCCGTCAACTTCAGGTCCACATCCTTGAGGATGTACCGGGGGTCCGAAGGCACGCCCGGCTTCCACCCCAGGGGCTGGAAGGACAGGGGCTGGAAGTGGTGGTATTCCTCGTTGTTGTGGAACTCCACGTGGATGGCGTCGAGGGCCTCCACCTTGCTCCAGGCCTCGTCGAGGCGGTAAATGAGCGCGAACTTGCCGCTCCGGAGTTCGGCCACGGCCGCGGCCTTGCCCGGGGCATTCCGGGAGGCGTAGGCCAGCAGTTCCTCCTTCCCGTGCCAATAGGGGGCCGTCAGCTGCCCGACCTGGAAGTCCAGCCGGAACCGCTTGGCGTGTTCCTGGAAGGCCTTGTCGAGGTCGGCGTCGGTGGCGGCGGGGCCGTTGAGCAGGCTCTCGGGCGCCCCCAGGACGAGGCCATCCTCCACCGGCATCGCGGCGCCGAGGCTGCCGTCCTTCTCCTCCCACTTGTAGTTCAGGACGCCCATGGGCGTGGAGCTGTTCTCCCCGTTGTACCGGAACACCTTGATATCGGGCTGGAAGGTGGAGACGTAGCGGAAGGAGCCGGCCCCCGTGAAGTACAGGCCCACGCAGGTGCCGTTGGCCATGACGCGGTCGGCCACCCCGGACTTCACGGTGAGTTCCGCGCGCCCGGTCTTCCAGGTGAGGCCGCTCACCTGCCGGGGGGTGCCGGCCAAGGTGAGCTTGAAACCCAACGGAAGGCCCGCCGGAGGGGCCTGGGCGAAGGCCAGGGATGAACAGAGGGTTATAAGGCATCGAAGCCAGAAACGCATGGCGGGGTCCTTGAAAAAGGCGAAGCGATGGATTTGATGCCTCCATTCTCACCCAGGAAACCCCTGCCTGGAAGCAAAATGGCCCGCGGGATCCTGCCGGGCCGCGGGCCATTGAATGATCAATACGTAGCTTCCCCGGGCTGGATGGAGAAGGGGCTGGGAGCCCCGTACACCCCATTCACCGTGGTCCCGGCGTTATGAATGGACGGGAATATCGGCATCATGCTCTGGGGGAACCCGAAGGTGGGCCGGGTCAGCTCGTCCAGCCGGGCCACGGCCTCCGGCGCCAGCTTCAGGTCCAGGGCCCCCACGTTGTCCTCCAGCTGGGCCAGGCGCCGGGCGCCGATGATGGGGGAGGCCACACCGGGCCGGCCGCACACCCAGGCCAGGGCGACCCGGGCCACGGTCGTCCCGTGGGCCGCGGCGATGGCCGCCAGCTCATCGATCAGGGCGAAGGCCCGGTCGTTCAGGGCCGCGTCCAGGAAGGGACCCCGGTCCCGCGGCTGGGAGGCCGCCGTGAGCCGGGTGTACTTGCCGCTCAGGGCCCCGCTCTTGAGGGGGGACCAGGGGGTGATGCCGAGCCCGAATTCCAGGGCCATGGGCACCAGGTCCTGCTCCACCGAGCGCTCCAGCAGCGAGTACTCGATCTGGAGGCCGATGAACGGGGCCCAACCCCGGAAGCGGGCCAGCATGTTGGCCTCCACCACTTTCCAGGCAGGCGTATCCGACACCCCGATGTACCGGACCTTGCCCGCCTGCACCAGGGCCTCCAGGGCGGCCATCGTTTCGTCCATGGGGGTGTGCACGTCCCAGTTGTGGAGCCAGTAAAGGTCGATGTAGTCGGTCTGGAGGCGGCGCAGCGACTGCTCGCAGGCCGCGAGGATGGACTTGCGTCCCGAGCCGCCGCCGTTGGGGTCGCCGGGATAGAGGTTGCCGCTGAACTTGGTGGCGAGCACCAGGCGGTCCCGCTTGGCGGGGTGGCGGCCGAGGTGATCGCCGATGATCTTCTCCGAGTGGCTCTTGGTGTAGAAGTTGGCGGTGTCGATGAAATTGCCGCCGAGCTCCAGGAAGCGGTCCATGATCCGGCAGGATTCCTCCACGCTGGAACCCCAGCCGAGGTCCTCGCCGAAGGTCATGGCGCCGAGGCACATGGGACTGACCCGAAGGCCGGATCGCCCGAGGGTGACGTACTGGTCGAGGGACATGGGAACTCCTGCGTTCGGAACCCTGGGCCCGGGACCGTCCCGGGTTGCCAGGCAGCAAGCCTACGCCGCCGCGCCTGGACCCTGAATGCTTGCAAGTCCCAAAGACATGCGCGATCGTTCAGCCATGCCGGACCTGCTTTCGGACATCCTCTCCCTGGCCAATCCCCAGTCCGTCGTGACGGGGGCCCTCCAGGCCGGCGGCGACTGGGCCGCGCGGTTCCCGCCGCCCGCCCAGGTCAAGTTCTTCGGCATCGCCCGGGGCGCCTGCTGGATGCGGCTGGAGGGCGCCGAGCCCGCGCGGCTGGAGGCGGGCGACGTGTTTCTGCTGTCGGCCCCCCTGGCCTTCGTGCTGGCCAGCGATCCCGCCCTGCCGCCCCTGGACGTGGCGGCCGCGTTCCGCGGCTGCGCGGACGCCGCGGCCCGCCTCAACGACGGCGACGACTTCCTGATGGTGGGCGGCCACGTGGACCTGAATCCGGACAACGGGGACCTCCTCCACGCCGTGCTGCCGCCCATGCTGCTGGCCCGCGCCGGCTCCGCCCCGGCCACGGCCTCCCAGTGGATCCTGGACCAGCTGGTCCAGGAGCGGCTGACAGGGCAGCCCGGCGCCGGCTCCGCCACCGCGCACCTGGCCCAGCTGCTCTTCCTCCACCTGCTGCGGGCCCACCTGGCCAGCCAGGAGGCCTTCCCCCCCAGCTGGATCCGGGCGATCACCGATCGTCAGCTCGCCCCCGCCCTCCGCCTCATGCACGGGGAGCCCGGCCGGTCCTGGCAGCTCGGCGAACTGGCCAAGGCCGCCGGCATGTCCCGCACGAGCTTCGCCACCCGGTTCCGGGCCGCCGCCGGCCTGCCACCCCTGGCCTACCTGACCGAGTGGCGCATGCGCTTGGCCCGGAAGGCCCTGCGGGAGACGGACACGCCGGTGTCGACCCTCGCCTTCTCCCTGGGCTACACCTCCGAGAGCGCCTTCAGCCACGCCTTCAAACGCAGCGTCGGCATCGCCCCCCAGCGCCACCGGGCCGCCCGCGAGGACCCGGCGAACGCCTAGTGCCGAGTCCGCCAAGGCTCCTGGATCATCCGTTCGCGATGGGAGCGGCATTGGCCGGGGGTCTGGGGGCCCGGCATGGGGCCCCCAGGGGGCGACAGTCGGGAAGGCACTGCCTTCCCGACGCCATGGGGGGCTATGCCCCCGATGGACGTGCAGCGGCCGCTCCCCTCGGATGATTCAGGCAACTTGGCGGACGCTGCACTAGTCGGGAATCTCCTCGCTCCGCCACGCCACGCAGGCCGTGCGGTCGGCCAGGGCCGCGAGTTCCGCCGCCTGGAGGGCCGCGGCGGACAGGACCCCCCCGCGGCCGTCGGGCAGGTCCCGCGTGGCCGTGGCCGGGGCCAGGAGGGTGACGGAGAAGCCCAGGTCGTTGGCGTCCCGGGCCGTGGTGCTGACGCAGTTGTGGGTCATGAACCCCACGAGGATCACCCGGGTCCGCCCCGTGCGCCGGAGGGCCGCCTCCAGGCCCGTTCCCGCGAAGGCGCTGATGCGCCGCTTCTCCACCACGGGCTCCCCGGCCAGGGGGCGCAGGGGCGCCACGATCTCGAAGCCCGGCGTCGCGGGATCGAAGACCCCGCCCCCGCCCCGGTGCACCACGTGGATCACGGGCGTGTTGGCGGCCCGGGCCCGCTTCAGGAGGCCGGCCGCGGTCCCCACCGCCGCCTCCATGCCCGCCAGGGGCAGCGCCCCGTCCAGATACTCCCGCTGGGCGTCGATGAGCACGAGGACCGCCTCCGAAAGGCGGGCCGGCGCCGGTACCGCGCCCCCCATCTGGAAGAGGGTCCGGGGCGTCCCGGCGGCGCCGGGCAGGCCGAGCGCGACGGTCAGGGCCAGGGAACGGATCGTCATGGCAACCTCCACGGGGCCTCGGGCCCCGGGTCCAGGGTCCCCGGCCCGGCCTCCGGACAGAAGTGGCGGCTCCGCCCAAAAAAAGGCCGATCCTGCCATACTGCCGCCATGCGGATCGCACTGTGGGTGGAAGCGGGCGCCACGGCCTCGAGCGTCGCCACGACACTGGACCTCTTCCGGCTCGCCCAGCGCTTCCAGCCCAGCGGCGACTTCACCCCCGCCCTCTTCTCCAGCCGGGGCGGCCCCGTCCAGCTCACGGAAGCGGTGACGGTGGCGACCGAAGCCCGGCCCCGCCCCTTCCCGCCCTTGGAGGCCCTGCTTCTGCCCGGGTTCTTCGCGGAATCGCCGGAGGGCATCGCCGAGGCCCTCGCGACCACGTGGCGGGACGCCGTCGCGGTGCTCCGGACGCTGCCCGCCGGAACCCTCGTGGGCGCCAGCTGCTACGGCACCTTCGCCCTGGCGGAGGCGGGCCTCCTGGACGACCGCCCCGCCACCACCACCTGGTGGCTGGCCCAGGCCTTCCGGAGCCGCTACCCCCGCGTGCGCCTGGACGCCGACCAGGCCCTGGTGGACGGCGGCCGAGTTGTGACCGCCGGCGCCATGACCGCCCACGCCGACCTGGCCCTGCACCTGCTGCGCCGCCTGGGGGGCGCCGCCCTGGCCCGCCAGGTGGGCGCCGTGATGCTCCTGGACGGCGCCCGCACCTCCCAGCTGCCCTTCACCTCCCTGGCCCGGCGCTACCCCGATCCCCTGGTCCAGCGGGCCGTGGACTGGCTCGCCGCCCACCTGGCCGAACCCATCACCCTCGAGGCCCTGGCCCGGGCCGTGAACGCCAGCCCCCGCACCCTCTTCCGCCGCTTCCGCGACCGGGCCGGCCTGGCCCCCATGGCCTGCCTCCAGGCCCTGCGCACCGACCGGGCCAAGGAGCTCCTGGAGGCTACTGCCGACGATTTCGAGACCATCACCGCGCGGGTGGGCTACGCCGACCCCGCCACCTTCCGCCGCCTCTTCAAGCGCGCGACGAGCCTCACCCCGGGCCAGTACCGGCGGCGTTTCCGGGGCTGACCGGACCGGGCGCCTCGTCTACACTGGAGCCCATCCCATTGACCCGAACCGAGAAAGGTGGATTCATGGTGCGCCCCCTGGCCACGCTTTGCCTGTTGTCGTCCCTCGCCCTGGCCCAGGAACCTGGCGCCACGGCCCCGAAGCAGGCCCCGCCGCCCGTCTCCGTCCCGGCGGCCAGCGGCGCGGACACCCCCAGCCCCGCCCGGAGCGCCCCCCCCGACTACGACTTCTACAACAACAACCCGGTCTATCCGCTCGAGTTGGAAGTCGGGCGCAGGCCCCTGTGGAGCAAGAACCTCGTGGAGGCCGGCTTCAAGGTCTACAACCCCGGCTTCACCCGGGAGCGCATCCTCCTGTGCGACCACAAGCGGCTCGCCGCCATGGACCCCGCCACCGGCGAACTCACGTGGGACCACACCTTCGAGCGGGACCTGGACGATTACATCAGCGACGGGGACCTCCTCGTCTACACGGACCACCGCATGGGCCTGATGGGCGGCGACACCTGGCTCCACGGCTTCGACATGCGGACGAACACGGAACGCTGGACCATTGAAAATACCCGGGGCGCCTGGCTCCATGTCTTCGATGGCCGCATCTACCAGTTCTTCTGCTCGACCTTCTCCTCCACCCTCCACTGCCTCGGCAAGGACGGGAAGGACATCTGGACCTACAAGACCCGCGGCGCCAGCCGGATCTTCTTCACCGAGGCCTTCGCCATCTTCACCCCCGGCCCCGGCAAAAAGGTGATCGCCCTGAACCTCGCCGACGGCACCGAGGCCTGGACGTTCCCCCTCGAGTCCGACGCCTTCGAGCGCTCCGTCCACAAGTCCGTCATGTATCTCACCCGCCGGAACGTCACGCCCATCGTGGGGGTGGGCGGCACCGTGTTCGTCACCGCCGTCGACCTCAAGACCGGGAAGCAGCTCTGGCAGTACACCACGAGCGCGGACGACGGCTGGTTCCACGAGCAGATCGGCGGCGTGATCTCCAACGGCGACATCTGCGTGCTCGACACCAACCGCCGGCTCATCGGCCTGAACGCCAGGACCGGCGAGCGTTTGTGGGTCGCCAATCCCACCGAGAAGATGAAATTCCTCGACTCCAAGCCCATCATCCTGGGCGGGTCCCTTTTCGTCATCCAGACCGTCAACGGGAAGAAGTCCATCCTCCAGTTCCTGGACCTGGCCACCGGGGCGGAGATCTCCCGCACCGAGATCCCCGACGAAGCCGTCCCGCCCGCCAAGGTGGTGGGGAAGTCCCTCTTCCTCTGCTTCCGGCACGGGGACATGCTCGCCTTCGCCCTGCGGGAGCCGGCGGCCCCCACCCAGGCGCCCGCCCCTGCTTCCGGCCGGTGACCGCATCAAGCCCGGCCGGTTGAAACGAAGGGGGGCCGCAGGATCGGCTAGACTGGCCCCAGGGCCGCCGGCCGCGTCCGCCGGCCCCACCCGGACGAGGCGACCATGAACCCCCTGCTCGAGCACCTCCAGGCCCACTTCATCAAGGATCTGCAAGCCTTCGCCCGGGAGATCGAAGCCTTCCCGGACGATTCGGCCCTCTGGCGGGCGCCCCAGGGCATCGCCAATCCAGCCGGCAACCTGGCGCTGCATGTGGCCGGCAACCTCCAGTTCTGCGTGGGGGCCCTGCTGGGGGGCAGCGGCTACCAGCGGGACAGGGACGGGGAATTCAGCCGGCGCTCCGGAACCCGCGAGGAGGTGGTGCGGGAGCTGGACCAGGCCCGCCGGGCCGTGGAGACGGTCCTGCCCCGCCTCACCGACGCCGATCTCCAGAAGGAATTCCCGCTCACCAAGGACGGCCAGCGATTCCCCACCGATGTCTTCCTGCTGCGGCTCGCCGTCCACCTGACCTACCACCTGGGCCAGGCCAACTACCTCCGGCGCATCACGGCCCAGGCCTGAGCAGGGCCGCCCGCGATCCACGGGCTGGCTCACGGGCAAACATGCAGGCCAGGGCCCCCGGGGCAGCCCGGGTCCAGGCGCCCTCGCGCCCCTCCGGCCAGGCTCCGCATGCCGAGCAGGTGGCCAGGTCCCCCTCCAGGAGCCGGGTGCCGGCCCCATCCGGAATCCGGCGGCGGGTCGGTGGGATTCCACCCGGACCGGCGGAAGCGGTCCCCCTCCGGGGCGCCGGGCAGGTCCATGCGCCCGCCGACGGCCTGCGCCCCGGCGCCGAAGGAAGGCGCGCAGGGCCCCTCCCGCTCCCCATCCGCCGGGGGATCCGGCCTTTCGTCGGTCCGGGCGCACCCTTCGACGGCGGATCAACAACGTTCACCCAGGCGTCGCAGGTCCGGAAAGCGCCCGAACGCCGTCGGCGCATCTGAAGGTCAGCCGGCCCTTCCGGCCTGGAGCCCCAGATGAAACACCTCCCCCTTCTGAGCCTTGTCCTGTCCATGGGCACCCTCGGCATCGCCCACCAGGCCCCACCTCCCCCTCCCGCCTCGGGGCAGCCGCCCCGCATGCAGTACGACCTGAGCCAGGAACAGACCCTCCAGGGCACGGTGGCCCGGATCCAAACCCGGGGGCAAGGGCCCATGAACATGGTGATGCTCACCTTCACCGTGGCGTCGGGGTCCAGGACCGTCTGTGTCGGGCCGGAGGGCATGCTCGCGCGCCGAGGCCTCGCGTTGGCGATCGGCGATGCCTTGACGATCCTCGGAGCGTCCACCCAGGGACCCGATGGAGAGGTCTTCATGGCCCGCACCGTGACCAGGGAAGGAACCACGGTGGACCTCCTGGACAGCCAGGGGCAACCCATTCGCGCGTCCCATTGAGGAGCTGACGTGATCCACCCGGGTGCATCCCCCGGCGACCCTCACCGATCGGGGCGCTGGGTCCTCAACCTCCTGCTGGCCGTGCTCCTGCTGTCCGTGGCCTTCCTCTGGATCGGGTGAGGAAGCCCCCGAGCCGTGGCGAAGGGAAGGCGTGCGCTGGTCAATCGGACTTCCCTTGGGCGGGGGCGCCGGCGTGCTTCCGTTCCTGCTCCTGGATCTTCCCGAGATCAAACGCCTGGCCCGAGAACTGGATCGTGGCCGTGCCGGCGTAGACGAGGTCCATCGCGCGTGCCAGGGTGGTTGCCTTCTCCTCAACGGAATTGAGGCCGATCACGACGCCATCTTTGTATCGGGTGCAGAAGACATGCCGCGGCAGGTCCTTAGCGGGAGTCTTTTCCGGCGTGACGTCCCAATAGAGAATCGGCGTCCCGTCCGCCAAAGTCCCGGCCCAGGAACGCAGCTGGAATGGGACACCGGTGGTCTCTTCCAAGTAGCGGAACTCCCAGTCCCGATGGGCCAGGAGCACCCGTTCTGGGTTCTGCGAGGCGTGATCAGGACAAAACTCATCCGCATCTGCGCAGACAAGTTGGAGGAACGCGCCGTCGGCGGTGAAGGCCATATGCGGGGAACCGCTGAAACCTTCGAAGGTCCGTCCCTCCACCATGATCTTGAAATAGGGCTTGGAGCGGTTCCAGTAGATCGCCATGCCGTCTTTCACATACATCGCGACCACGTCGCCCTCGAGCTTGCCCCCGGGTTTTTGCTTCTCCAGAGTGTGGGTATAGGCCGTAACCACGCGGTTGCCCTTCTCTTTCGGAGGTTCCGGGAGTTGAACGTCGACGGGCACGATCCTGGGCTCAAGAGCCACGGTTGAGACCCATTTCTCGAAGTCTTCCCGGACCTTATCGAAGACGGTGTCGGTGGAATCGCAAAGCAGGTCCAGGCCGATCCGGCCTTTGACGACGAAGGCACGGCGGAGGATGTGGGTATAGCCCCCGTATTCCGCTGTACCCGTGACGTAGAGCCTTCCATCCCGGATCTCCCTCTTGGGATTCTTCATGGGGACCTGGCGGAGCAGGTAGGCCGAAAAGTCCTCCAAGCTTATCCCATTCGGAGCCGGTAGCTTCCAAGCCGTGATGGCCATCATCGGTTTGACGTCGACGCCGCGGGTGTCGCGGATGCCTGTGTGCTGAAAGGCCACGTTGAACCTGTCGGGGTGCGGAGGCATGCCAAGGTCCTCGGGGAGCCAGGCCCCGGGATCAGGGGTTACGTAAACGGCCTCCAGGGTGCCGTCCGGGAAACCTTGGTGCCCCTTGATGGGCGGTGCGGCCAGGAGCCCCAGGGCCACCAGGGGACAGAGGACGATGGAAGCCAGAGAAGGCATAGTGGCACCCTACGGATCTATTGGACCGAATAACCCAAGTCTGGCATGGCACGACGGCAGAGAGCCAGGGGAGCCGGAATCAGGAACGGTGGCTCGGACCTTTGCCTGAGATGGCCCCCCCCATGGTTCAAAGGGGGCAGTCCTTTTTCGGTCCTCGTCCGCCGGAGCCCCTCATTCTCCTTGAGCCCAGGCTTCGAGATGGTTCCTGACCAGCCAAATCCCATCAAGGCCATTGGAGATCATCAAGGCCAAGGCACTCTGCCCATCGAACCTGGGATTGCTGTTGGGCCGGTGAACCCAGCCATCCGCGCTGGCAGGAAGGACCGTGTGAAGGTTGCGGTAGATTCCAAGGATCAGGCTGACCCTCTCGATCTGTTCGATTCCGAGGATCGAATCCGCCCCGAGGAGCCCACGGCGTTGATCCGCATTCAACTGCCATGCGTCTGCCACGTGGTGGAAGATGCGGAGAGCTGGCGCCGCGAGGCGCTGGACATCAGCCTGGGTCAACTCGGAGAGAGGTTTGGGCGACCAGGTGAACCCTTCTTCTGGGTCCTGGTGTCCAGAATCCTCTGGCTCAGATTGTCGTTGAGGCTTCGATTCCATAAATCCTTCTCCGCCAGATCATTCCATTCTTTTGCAGTACCTGGGTCGCAGGCGTTTAAGCAAGCGTGCTTCCATTCCGGCTCGCTCCTCCTCCCTCCAGGCACATGCCTGCAAATGGCCGGCCAAAAGGTCCTTTTCGACCTCTTCAAAGTAGGTGGTAATCCAGGCGCCTTCCTGGGGACGGGCCCAGTGCGCTTGCATGCGGTTCCATAGGTTCGCGGCTTTGCCGACGTACAAAGGGACGATATGCCGTGGTATTTCTACAATTCGACCAGCACTGAGTTCACTCGGGTCCAACGATGGCGTCCAATCGTAGAAGAGATAGACTCCGGAGACCTCGGTTTCCCCGGGCCGTTTGATTGGAACTTCCATCCCTTCTCCAAGACGGACGGCCGGTTCCAGCCAGTCGGCTGCAATCGACCAATCGGGCGCCCTGACTCCCACGGAAGCCAGCAATTCCAGGAGGTCCTGGTCATGATCCTGGGATTCCTCCGTCCATTCTTTGGAGAGGAGGCGCATCTCTGCCTTGGAGGGCTTGGTATCAGGCTTTGGAGGCGACATTCACCAATTATCGCCGAAACGCCTGCCGGACCGGAAATTTACCATAACTTGTCGCCGCGGACTTTGAACCATAACCTGTCGTTCTCGACAGGTTATGGTTCCGCGACACACAACCGATGAGGGTTGGGATTTTGCGGATTGGTGGAGGTGGCGGGAATTGAACCCGCGTCCAAGAAGCGAGACGTGGAGGGTCGTTACAGGCTTGGTCCGGTTCGCGTGACCTCTGCAGGGGACCGGACGACCCTGATCGAGGACGTGCTCCCTGGTCTCGATGGCCGTCAGGGAGCGTCGCGGCCATCCATTCCGTCCCTCCTTTCGGCAGACCGAAGTCACCCGTCGGGAGGTTTTACGAGCCCGCTACCGGAAGATCACGGGGACTCGCTCGTCGCGGTTAAGCGGCGAGGGCCAGTTCGAAGTTATCGTTGGCGTTTTGGTTTTCATCGGCTTGATAAGGGGGCCAACCGATGAACCCCCGCCTGCGCCTCTCACCCCTGCGGCAACCTGTCGAAACCAGTCACCCCCGGGTTGGCGTCCCCGCCGCCTCGCCCCACGAGGTCCGGCCGGTCAGGGATCCCAAGTATGGAACCGCCTTCGCGGGCCCGCAAGCGGCTAAGATGTTCCTTTGGAGTCGTGCATTGACCAGTCATTCCGGGAATGTCTTTGTCCTGTCCGCCCCCTCGGGCACCGGGAAATCCACCCTCGCCAAGCGGCTGGTCCAGGAGCTGCCGGATCTTGATTTTTCCATCTCCTTCACCACCCGCGCCCCCCGGGCGGGGGAAGTGGACGGGAAGGACTACTTCTTCGTGGACACGGCCACGTTCGACCGGATGATCGCCGAGGGCGGCCTGGTGGAATGGGTGGAGGTCTACGGGCACAAGTACGGCACGGGCAAGGATTGGATCAATTCCCACCTGGCGACCGGACGCGACATCCTCCTGGACATCGAGACCCAGGGGGCCCGGAACGTCCACGCGGCCATGCCCGAGGCCGTCATGATCTTCCTCATTCCCCCCTCGGCGGAGGAGCTGGCCTCCCGGCTGCGCAAGCGGGGGAGGGACCCGGAAGCCGAGATCCAGGTCCGGCTGGATCACGCGCGCCACGAGCTGTCGCAGTTCCCCGCATATGACTATCTTGTGGTCAACGACACCCTGGACCTGGCCTACCGGGACCTCCAGGCCGTCATCCTGGCCACCCGGGCCCGGCGTGAACGGATGGGTGCCGTCGCGGAAACGATACTGAAGGGCTTCTGAGGGGACGCAGGCATGGCGCGGTGGTTCAACAAGAGCTGGATCTGGCTGGTCATCGTGGGCACCACGGCCGTGTACGCCCCCCTCGCCGGGCGCACCGGGGAGGAGCGCGCCCGCCAGCGCAGCGTCGACACCCTCACGGAGATCATGGGGCTGGTCCAGAAGCAGTCCGTGGACCCCCCGACCCCCAAGCAGGTCTCCCACGCCGCCATCTCCGGCATGCTCCACACCCTGGACCCGCACTCGTACTACATGGACGAGACGGAGTTCCGGACCCTGCGCGAGGACCAGCGGGGGTCGTTCTTCGGGATCGGCTCCATCATCCAGCAGCAGGCCGACGGCGTCGTGGTGGTCAGCACGGTCCGCGGGGGCCCCTCCGAGAAGGTGGGGATCCGCGCCGGCGACTTCATCCGCGAGGTGGACGGGAAGAGCACCGAGGGCCTGACCAGCAACGCCGTCGTCCAGCGGCTCCGCGGGGACAAGGGGACCGTGGTCGAGGTCGCCGTCCAGCGCGCAGGCTTCCCCGGCCTGCTCCGCTTCTCCATCACCCGGTCGGAGATCCCCGCCAACAGCGTCCAGTACGCCTTCATGCTCACCCCCACCACCGGATTCATCGCGATCAAGGACTTCGGGGAGACCACCTCGGAGGAGTTCGAGAAGGCGGTCCGGAACCTGAAGGCCCAGGGCATGGTCGACCTCGTCCTGGACCTCCGCTACAACGGCGGCGGCCTCCTGGACGCGGCGACGGGCATCTGCCGGCAGCTCCTCGGACCCAACGAGCTGATCGTCACGCAGCGCGGCCGGGACGGCCGGGACGTGCAGGAGACCCGGACCCCCCGCGGATCCGCCCTGGAATCCTTCCCGCTGGTGATCCTCATCAACCGCGCCACCGCCTCGGCCTCCGAGATCGTCACGGGGGCCATCCAGGACCACGACCGCGGCCTCGTGGTCGGCCAGACCAGCTGGGGCAAGGGCCTCGTCCAGGCAGTGATGCCCATCAACCGCACCCGCGGCCTCGCCCTCACCACGGCCCGGTACTACACGCCTTCCGGTCGCTGCATCCAGCGCGACTACCAGCACAACATCGACGACTACCTCCTGCCGGAGGACGCCAAGGAGCCCCTCGGCCAGAAGGGCCCGGTCTACAAGACGGACCTGGGCCGCACGGTCTACGGCGGCGGCGGCATCACCCCGGACTTCACAGTGGAGGCCGGCAGGCTCACCACGTTCGTGGGCAACCTGCGGGGCCGGTACAGCGCCTTCTTCAAGTTCGCCGTGCTGGAGAAGGAGAAGCGCGGGATCCGTCCCCAGGAGGTCCCGGACGACGCCCTCATGGCGCGCTTCCGGACCTGGATGCACGAGCAGAAGATCGAATGCTCCGACGCGGACTGGAAGGATCCCCAGAACCAGGCCGACATGCGCGACCAGCTGGCCATGGAGATGCAGAACGTGGCCTTCGGCATGGACGCCGGGTTCAAGTACATCACTGCCCGCGACCCCCAGGTGAAGAAGGCCCTGGAGGTCCTGCCCGAGGCCACCTCCATGCTCAAGCGGAAGGTGCTCAGCCTCCAGGCGCCCAAGGGCTCCCAGATCGCAGCGCGGAACTGATGGCCAGAACCCGGGCGTACTCCCCGCTGATGGACTCCCTCGGCCGGAGCCTGAGGTTCTTCTACCTCCTCTGGGGGGGAATGCTCCTCGGGACGCTGGCGGCCTACAACCGGATCCGCCTCCCGGCCTTCGTCTGGACCTGGCCCAAGGTGGCGCGCTTCTTCTACACGCCCCTGGGGCGCGGGCTCCTGCTGGGCATCGGCCTGGCCATGTCGGTGGCCGCGCTCATCGAGGTCTGGGAGCTCGTGGACCGGATCCTCGTGAGGTTCCTCCACGATCACGAAAGGGAACGGGAGCGCTAGTGGCCACCTTCGAGTCGTTCGTCGCCGCGCGCTACCTCCACACCCGGACCAAGGGGGCCTTCGTCAAGGTCATGGTCCGCTTCGCGCGGTGGGGCATTGCGCTGGGAGTCTTCGCGATGGTGGTGGCCCTGGCCATCGCCAACGGCCTGATGGAGGAGATCCAGGGCAACCTGTTCTCGGCCACGGGTCATTTCACGGTCTGCCACGTGTCCGGCGACATTCCCGGCACCGACGCGGCCCTGGCGAAGATCCGCAGCACGCCCGGCGTCGTCGCCGCCAACCCCATGCGCCTCGACCGCGGCCTGGTGCGCCCCGTCGCCACGGACGCGCCACCCTCGCCCATCCTCGTCAAGGCCGTCGACCCCGCCTCGGCGCACGGCACCTCCCGCATCTTCGACACGCTCAAGCCGGGCCGGGTCGAGGATCTCAAGGAGGGGGAGATCATCCTGGGCCGGCAGCTGTGCCAGGACCTGGGCCTCCGCGTGGGCGACACCGTGGCCGTGGTCTTCCTCCGGCTGGAGATGAGCCTTTCCGGCCTGCAGCCGCGCATGGCGGCGTACCGGATCGCCGGGATCTTCGAGAGCCACATCGGCGAGTACGACAAGAGCTGGGGGATCATCCACATCAACGACGCCATGCGCCTGGCCTCCACCTCCGAGGCGGAGATGATCGAGGTCAGGACGACCGGCGTCGACGCCATCGAGCGGGTCAAGGGGCAGGTCCTCGCCGGCCTCAACGGCAAGCCCCACGGCCCCTGGTTCGCCCAGGACCTGCGGGACACCAACCGCGCCCTGTTCGCGGCCCTCAAGGTGGAGAAGTGGATGATGGGGGCGATCTTCAGCCTCATCGTCCTCATCGCCGTCTTCAACATCGTGGCCAGCCTCGTGCTCCTGGTGACGGAGAAGCGCCGCGACCTGGGCGTGCTCCTCGCCCTCGGGGCGACGCCGGCCCAGGTCCAGCGCCTCTTCGAGCTGCAGGGCGTGCGCATCGGCGCCGTGGGCACCCTCTGGGGCCTCGGCACCTCGGTGCCCCTGTGCCTCCTGGCCGACCACTACCGCCTGATCAAGCTGCCCTCCGCGGTGTACGACTTCATCACCTACGTGCCCCTGCGGCTCTCGGTGACGGACATCCTGGTGGTGGCGGCCTTCCCCCTCCTCGTCGCGTGGGCGGCGAGCCGCTACCCCGCGCGCCGGGCGGCGTCCGTGGACCCCGTGGACGCCCTCCGGGCCCAGTGAACCGAGACCTGACATGGCCCAGCCCCTCCTCTTCGTGGACACCGAGACCGGCGGCGTCGACCCCCGGAAGCACAGCCTCCTGAGCGTGGCCTTCGTCGTGGGCGACGGCCCGAAGGTCATCAACAGCCTGGAGGTGCTCATCCGCCACGAGCCCTTCGTCGTGTCCGCGGGCGGGATGCGGGTCAACCGCATCGACCTGGTCCGCCACGCCGAGGCGGCCCTCGAGCCGCGGATGGCGATGGACGTGATGGGCGTCTTCCTCGACCAGCACTTCCCGCACCGCTGCAAGCCCGTGATCCTGGCGGGCCACAACGTGGCCTTCGACCAGGCCTTCCTGGAGACGTTCTGGGAGGGGCTCGGGATCCCCTTCGAGTCCCGGTTCGGGCACCGCACGGTGGACACCCACGCGATCGCCGCCGCCCTGCGGGACGCGGGCCGCCTTCCCCTGGAGGACCTCGGCTCCTCGAGCCTGTTCGCCCACTTCGGCATCGAGGTCCCCGAGGAGAAGCGGCATACCGCCCTCGGGGATGCGCTCGCCACTTTCGAGCTCTACTGGAAGCTCGTGGGGCGCATGGCATGAGCGGCCTCGCCCTGAGCATCCGCGACCTCCACAAGACCTACGCGGGGGCGGAGCACCCCGTGTTCGACGGGTTCTCGCTGGAGGTCGAGGCCGGCTCGCTCTGCGCCGTCATGGGCGTCTCGGGCGTGGGCAAGACCACGCTCCTCAACTGCATCGCGGGCCTGGACCGCTGGGAGGGCGGCTCCATCAACGCCGGCGGGCAGGAGGTCCCCATGGGCCGGCCCGAGGCGTCGGCCCTCTTCCGGCGCGCCCACGTGGGGCTGGCCTTCCAGCAGCCGCACCTGCTGCCCGAGTTCACCGTGGAGGAGAACCTCCTCATGCCCCTGCGGATCGCGGGCGGCCCCGAGCCCGGCGGCCACGCCTGGGTGGAGGAGCTGCTGGAGACCGTCGGCCTCGGCGGCCTCGGGGGCCGGCTGCCCTCGACCCTGTCGGGAGGCCAGGCCGCGCGGGCCGGCCTCGCCCGGGCCCTGGTGCGGCGGCCGGGCCTCTGGCTCCTGGATGAGCCGACCGGCAACCTCGACCCGGAGACCGCCCTGGAGGTCTTCGAGTTCCTCCTCAAGCTCCATCGCGAGTTGCGGCCCACCACGCTGCTGGTGACCCACAACCCGGCCCTGGCCGAGCGCTGCGGACGCATCGTACGACTGGGCGCCTGAGGCCCCGGTACTCATCAACTTTCATCAAAACAGCGGATGGCGCCGGAATCCGCGCCGCCTACCTTGGGCGTGAACCCTGGAGCCAGCCATGGCCGAATTCGTCGGATACCTCGCCGCCTTCCTCACCACCGGTAGCTTCCTCCCCCAGGTCATCAAGGCCTGGCGCACCCGCTCCGTCCAGGACCTCAGCCTGGCCATGTACTCCATGATGACCTCCGGCGTGTTCCTCTGGCTCGTGTACGGCCTCTGGATCCGCTCGGCCCCCGTGGCCGTGGCCAACGCGGTGACGCTGGCCCTGGCCCTGTCCATCCTCGTCGCGAAGCTGCGCTACGGCGGCCGCCGGGGCCGGGCCCCCGAGGCGCCCCGGTTGTGACGCAGGGCATGAATCAGGACGGACGGGCGTGGCGGGACCTGCGAGAATGACCGGTCATCCCTCCCCTTCCAGTCCGGATTGCCCCTGATCGCGGGGGAGGCCCTGCTCCGGAGTCTCCATGCGCCAGCGCCTGGCCTGTGCCGCCCTCGCCCTTCTGTGCCTGTTCCTCTCCGCCTGCGGCGGGGGCGGCTCCGGGGGCGGCAGCGGCTTCAAGGTCACGCCGGCCTCCCTCACCTTCAACGGCGTGCAGGGGAAGGCCGCGCCGGCGGCGCAGGCGGTCACGATGACCTTCACCACCTCCGAGGCGGCCTACGTGGCCGCGGGATTCGTGGGCACCCCGCCCGCGTGGATGGACACTCCGACCCTCACCGGCTCGGGCCGCGCCTGGACCCTGTCGGTCCACGTGAACACCACGGGGCTTCCCGCCGGCACCTACACCTGCACCCTGCGGGCCGGGATCGGCAAGGCCGACCAGAGCGTCATCGACGCCCAGGACATCCCGGTCACCTACAAGGTGACGTCGGAGGTGGGCACGAACACCTCGTCCCTCGCCTTCGACTTCATCCAGGGCGGGACGCCGCCCGCGGCCGCCCAGGTCGCCGTCACCGGCGAGGCCCTGCCCTGGACCGCCTCGGCCGACCAGAGCTGGATCAAGCTGGGCGCCGCGTCGGGGGTCACCCCCGCCACCCTCTCCGTCTCCGCCGATCCCACCGGGCTCCCCGCGGGCACCTACACGGGCACCGTCATCCTCGCCCACACCGGGGGCACGGACAAGGCCACGCTCGCCGTGAAGCTCACGGTCAACGCCCCCGCCCTGCAGGCGCCCGCCGCCGCCCTCGCCTTCTCCGGCACCAACGGCACCGCCCTGGCCCCCCAGTCCCTCCCGGTCACCCTCACCAGCGGGGCCGCCGTGGCCTGGACCGCCTCGGCCTCGGACAGCTGGATCGTGCTGGACCGCACCTCGGGGACGACGCCCGGGTCCCTGGCCGTGACCGCCGATCCCTCCCGGGGGCCCCTCGCCAGCGGGTCCTACGCGGGCACCATCACCCTCAGCGCCGTCGCCGGCGGGACCACCCTCACCCGGACGGTGCCGGTGACCCTGGCCCTGGCGCGGCCCGCCCTCTCCGTGACCCCGGCCAGCCTCACCCTGGGCGGCGCCAACGGCCGGGACCTCTCGGCCCAGACCCTCCAGGTGGCCCTCGGCACCGGCGCGGCCGCCTTCCCCTGGACCCTCACGGCCAGCCAACCCTGGATCGCGCCCGCGGCCAAGGCCGGCAGCGCCTCCGCCACCCCCGCGGCCGTCAGCGTCGCGCCGGTCGCGGCGGGTCTGACGGCGGGCACCTACACCGGGTCCATCACCGTCAACGCCACCGTCAACGGCGATGTCCTCACCGCCGCCGTCCCCGTGGACCTCAACCTGGAGGCGCACCGGCTCCTGGCCCAGGACACCGGGGCGGCTTTCGCCTCCATGCCCGGGCTCACGGCCCTCACCCGGGCCATCCCCGTCCGCGACAACCTGGGCCTGCCCACCGCCTGGACCGCGGTCTCCGACCAGCCGTGGCTGGCCGTGACCCCCTCCGGCACCGCGGGCGGGACCGTCACCCTCGTGGCGAACCCGGCGGGCCTGGCCGCGGGGCAGATCCACCTCGCGACGGTGACCCTGACCGCGGCGGATCCGACCGTCGAAGGCGCCGAACGCATCCAGGTCGGATGCTGGGTGGGCGGCACCGCGCCGGCGGCCCTGTCCCAGTACCTCACGGCGGGCGTGGAGCTCGCCACGGACCCCGTCCGCCCCTATGTCTATGTGGCCACCGGGGGCTCCGACGTGGAGGTGTGGAACGTCCACACCAACGCCAAGGTCGCCACCCTGGCCTCCCTGGGGGCCCAGATCCGGCACCTGGCCGTGGCCCCGGACGGCTCGAAGCTCTTCGTCTCCGACGCCACCAACTTCAGGATCGCCCGCGTGGCCCTGCCCGCGGGGACCGTGGAGGCCTCCTGGGCCGTGGGCGCCACCGCGGGGCCCCACCTCGCCTGCGCCCGCGCCAACGGGCATCTCGTCCTCCTCACGGGCACCGGCACGGTGTTCGACGCGCTGACGGGCGCCGCCCTGGGCCAGGCCGCCGACCGGCTCTCCTCCAGCGCGCCCGTCTCCGCCAGCCTCCAGGGCGGCCTGATGTCGCTGGACAGTTCCGTCTACAGCCTCGACTACACCGCCCTGGGCGGCGGGAAGCTCCTCCTCGGAATGGGCCGCTGGCCCAACGGCACGGCCTGGAACACCGCGGACTACGCCTTCAACGCCGACGGGTCCCGGTTCTACGCGGCCTTCGCGGCCCCCTACGACTTCTACGTCTTCGACACGACCGGGACCGACATCCTGATGCCCCTCGTGCAGACCCTGCCCGGCGCCGCCTACCCCGGCAACGTGGAGGTGGCCAAGGACGGCCGGATCTTCTGCCTGTCCGAATCGGCCTCCCCGTACGACTTCTGGATCTACAACGCGGCCGGCGTGCAGCTCAAGGCCATGAAGCTGGTGAACACCGGTTCGCCCATCCGCAGCTCGGGCATGAAGGTGAGCGGGGACGGCCTGCGGGTCGTCACCCTCACGGACGGGTGGGGCAGCAGCCCCAGCCTCCAGATCACCACGATGGCCCCCTGACCCGGGTCCGGCCCGCGGCCGGAACGCCCGTCCCGCTCCGGCGGGACGGGCGTTTCCGTCAGTGGCCGCCGTGGTCCAGCACCCAGAGCAGGGCCCCGAAGAGGACCACGAGGACGAGGATCAGGTAGGCGGCGGAGATCAGGGCCCCCTTCAGGACGATCTTCCAGGCGGGACCCCCGTAGACGCGCTTCATGGCCAGGCCCAGGTGCACCGGCAGGGCCAGGATCAGCCAGCTCCCCGCGCTCCCCGCGGGTTCCCAGGGGACCAGGTCGAGCAGCCGCTGCAGGATGAAGACGGAGAACGCGAAGGCGTGGACGTGCAGGGAGAAGATCACGTGCTCCACGAAGTAGCGCCGGGACCGGAAGAAGGCCAGGAACAGCAGGGCCGCGAAGGTGGGCAGGAGCACGAACATGGCCCGGGAGGTCCAGTGGAGGAGCGCCTCCCGGAAGGCGCGGGGGTCCTCCTTGGCCCAGAGGACGCCCTTGCGGAGCTGCTCGGCGTGGGGGATGCCCTCCACGCGGATGTCCGCATCCACGGGCACGTCCTCGGCGACACGCACCGCGGCCGGGCCGTGGGCCGCGGGGGCCCCCTTCCGCGCGGGGGCGAAGCCCAGGAGGAGGAAGAGGACGAAGCTGATGAAGACGTAGAGGCGGAAGGGCGGAACGTGGCGGGTCCGGCGTCCGGCGAGGTACTCGGCCGTGACCTGGCCCGGGCGGAGCAGCATCAGCCGCAGGGTGCGCAGGAGGCGCCCGTCGAAATGGGAGAGGTCGTGGACCATCTCCTCCAGCACGTGCAGGAGCCGCAGGTCGCGGGGGCCCCCGCGCTGGCCGCAGGCGGAGCAGTAGCGGCCGTGCAGTTCGGCGCCGCAATCCAGACAAGCCCCCAGGGAGGCGGTCCCTTCGTCCATGGTCCCTCGCTCAGTCCAGCCGGTTGGCGGGGATCCCACGGGTCCGGCGGGTCTCGATCAGATCATTCAGCATGACAGCGGCCGCAGCGGCGTCCAAGCGAGCCTTTCGATCCCGGGGTTTCACCCCCCGGGCGGCCAGGAGGCGCTCCGCCTCCACGCTGGTGAGGCGCTCGTCCCAGAACACCAGGGGCAGGCCGGTGCGCGCGGCCAAGTCCTCCCCGAAGGCCCGGGCCAGAGGGGCCGTGGCGCTCTCGGCGCCGTCCTTGTGGACGGGGAGGCCCACCAGGAGCGCCTGGGCCCCCTCCTCCCGGGCCAGCCGCGCCAGCTTCGCCAGGGTGGGCTCGCCCTGGTTCGGCCACACCTCGAAGGGGGAGGCCAGGATCTCCAGTTCGTCCGTGAAGGCGATGCCGATGTTCTTGGTTCCGTGGTCCAGGCCGATCCAGCGCATATGTGCCATCCTAACCCCATGGAGCGCTTCCTGGACCTGCCCACCGCCCTGGGCCCCTGCCGGATCCGATGGACCTCCCGGGGGATCCGCTCGCTCTCCTTCGGGGTGGAACCCGGCCCCGGGGACCCGCCCCCGCCCTTCGTGGCGGAGGCGGCGCGGCGCCTGGCGGACCATCTCGCCGGGGCCGGGGACGGGCTCGACGGGATCCCCCTGGACCTGGAGGGCCTGACGCCCTTCCAGCGCCGGGTGGCGGAGGTCCTGCTCGCCACCCGCCCGGGGCAGACCCTCACCTACGGGGCGGTGGCCCTGATGGCGGGCTCGCCGGGGGCGGCCCGGGCCGTGGGGCGCGCGGTGGCCTCCAACCGCCTCCCGGTCCTCGTGCCCTGCCACCGGGTGGTGGCCTCGGACGGCCCCGGCGGGTTCTCGCTGTTCGGGAGCCTGGAGACCAAGGCCCGCCTCCTGGCCCTGGAGGGCGTGCGGCTTCCTGGCATGATTGAGGTGCCGTGAACCCCTGGCCCGACGATCTCCTGGCCCTCCCGCACCGGCGGGATGTGCCCTTCAGCCGCCTGACGACCCTGGGCGTGGGGGGGACCTGCCGCTGGCTCTTCGAGCCGGTCGAGGAGGCCCAGGCCGCGGCCTTCGTGCGCGCCTGCGCCCGGGAGGGGATCCCCTTCAAGGTCCTGGGCGGCGGCAGCAACCTGGTGGTCCTGGGGGACGTGGAGATCCCGGTGGTCCGCCTTCGGCTCCCCGCCGTCCTGCGCCGGGAGGGGTGCGAGGTGGAGGCCCCGGCCAGCTACGGCCACATGCGCCTCGCCGCGGACGTGGCGGCCATGGGCCTCTCGGGCATGGAATACGCCTCGGGCATCCCGGGGACCGTGGGCGGGGCCCTGCGCATGAACGCCGGGGCCTACGGGCGGGAACTGGTGGACGTCCTCGCGCGCTGCCGGTACGTGGCGCCGGACGGGGAGATCGTGGACGCGGCCCCCGCCCCCGGGGAGTTCGCCTACCGCCGGGGCCTGCCCGGGGACCGCCTGGCCCTGGGCCTGCGGATCCGGCTCGCCGAGGGGGACCCCGCCGCCATCCGGGAGCGGGTGGAGGCCTGCCGGTCCCGGCGGGGCTCCAGCCAGCCCCTGGGCCGGCGCAACGCGGGCTGCATCTTCCGGAACCCCCCGGGGACCAGCGCGGGGCGCCTCATCGACGAGGCCGGGCTGAAGGGGACCCGGATCGGGGACGCCCAGGTGAGCCTGGAGCATGCGAATTTCCTCGTGAACCTGGGCGCCGCCACCCCCGCCGAATTCGGCGAGCTCATGGCCCTGGTGCGGGAGCGGGTCCGGGACCACCATGGGGTGGACCTCGAACCCGAGGTCGAGATCTGGTAAGACTGGTCTCCCATGCCCCTGCTCCCCCGCACCCGCACGCGACGTCCCTGGATGCCCTGGGCCCGGGTGGCCCTCGTGGCCCTGCTGGTGACCGGGGCCGCCTACGCCGCCCTGGAGCTGGGCCACCGCTTCCTGGGCCTCCAGAAGCTCACCATCGAGACGGTGTCCATCTCCGGCTGCCGGGGCGAGCGTCTGGAACAGGCCCAGGCCATCGCCGACCGCCTCTGCCTGGGCAAGCCCCTGTTCTGGTTCGACGCGGACCGCCTCCGGGAGACGCTGGAGGCCCGCCGGTGGGTCAAGGGCCTGCTCATCCGCAGGGATCCCCCCGACCGCCTCAGCCTCGTCATCGAGGAGCGAAAACCCATCCTCTGGCTCGCCCGCCCGGAAGGCGTCTACCTCGTCTCGGACGACGGCATTGTGCTCGACAGGCTCAATCAAGTCGATTTATCGGCCATTCCCGTCGTCGCCGACCCGAAAAGCCAGGAAGACGGCCCCATGGTCCAGCTCATCCGGGCCGCGACGAGCCTTCGCAACCGCCAGAAGGAATTCTACGACCGCCTCACGGAGCTCCGCTGGAGCGCCAAGGGCCCCGTCGCCTACCTGGAAGGGCTTGACGCGCCGATCTATCTCTCGAAAGCGGAACCCACCAAGAATATTCCAAATTTCCAGATGTTGTACCTCAATGAACTCTCAAAACGTCCGGATCTCGCCTCCCTGCGCTACGTCGACCTGCGCTGGGACGACGAGATCGCGGTCGGAGAACCCATGGATGCCCAGCCGCCGCGGACCCAGGCGCGCCCCCGCTGATTTCCGCCCTGTAAATTCAGTTGACGCGCGGTTATGCTTTGGACCAAGGATACGGGAATTCTCATGGTGCAACCAGCCGTACTGCTAGGACTGGATCTCGGAGCAAGCAAGGTCGTCGCCGTCGTCGCAGTCCAGGAGGAAGGCGGCCTGCTGAACGTGACCGGAGCCAGCCTGGCCGCCCCTGAAGGCGGCATCCGCCAGGGCGAGATCACGGACATCAACCTCACGGTCGCCGCCATCATGCGGGCGGTGGAGGAGGCCATGCGCACGGCGGGGCAGACCCGCGTGGACGGCATCCGCGTCGCCGTGGACGGCATCCAGTTCAAGGGCGAGAACCTGCGCGACTCCATCACCATCGCGTCCGCGAACCGCGTCATCACGACGCAGGACCGGGACCGCGTGATGGAGCAGGCCACCAACGGCTGCAAGCTCGCCAAGGAGGAGACGGTCCTGCACCGCATCCCCCAGATGTTCCACATCAAGGGCCAGCGCGACATCCGCAACCCCGTGAACATGATCGGCGACACCCTCGAGGCCGAGGTGCGCATCATCGTGGCGCCCGGCTCGGTGCTGGAGAACATCAACCGCGCGCTGCACCTCTCCAGCCTCCAGGGCGCGGAGCTCATGTACTCGCCGCTGGCCTCGGCCGAGGCCGTCCTGAGCCGCGAGGACGCGGAGAACGGGGCCGTGGTCGTGGACATCGGCGACCAGCTCACCCACCTCGGCGTCTTCCTGCGCGGGACGCTCTTCCACTCCGCGGTCATCCCCATCGGCGGCATGCACTTCACCAAGGACCTGGAGATCACCAAGCACCTGGGCGGCATCTCCCGCGCGGAGCGCATCAAGCGCGTCTACGGCACCGCCCTTCCAGGCCACGTCCCCGCGGAGGAGATGGTGGACCTGGAGGAGGAGGGCCGCCAGGTCTCCCGCCGCGAGCTCGCGGAAGTGCTCCACGCGCGCGCCATCGAGCTGCTCAACATGGTGCTGGCGGAGATCGGCCGGTCCGGTCTCATCCACGAGATCCACGGCGGCGTCCACCTCGTCGGCGGCGGCGCCCTCCTGCCCCACCTGCCCATCCTGGCCCAGAACATCCTGGGCCGTCCCCGCGTCGTGCTGGGCCGCGTGAGCGGCGTCCAGGGCCTGTCCCACGCGATCGCGAACCCGCTCTACACGAACGCCCTCGGCGCCGTGAAGGCCCTGCACCGCAGCATGAACGAGACCACCACCCGCGCCCCCCGGACGGGAGGGATCCTGGATAAGCTCAAGCGATGGATCTGATGCCCATGAACGACATTCCCTTCCTTCCCAACCCCGTCCACCTCCCCGGCGCCAACATCAAGGTCGTCGGCGTGGGCGGCGCCGGCTGCAACGCCCTGGACCGCATGATCCAGAGCGGCGTCGAAGGCGTCCAGTTCATCGCCATGAACACCGACCAGCAGAGCCTCGCGCTCAGCCGGGCCCACGTGAAGATCCCCCTCGGCCCCATGTCCATGCGCGGCCTGGGCGCCGGCGGCAACGCCGAGCGCGGCGCCGTCGCGGCCGAGGAGAGCCGGGACGAGATCCTGGCCCAGCTCCAGGGCGCCGACATGGTGTTCATCACGGGCGGCATGGGCGGCGGCACCGGCACCGGCGCGGCCCCCATCGTGGCCTCCTGCGCCCGCGAGCAGGGCGCCCTCACCGTGGCCGTCGTGCTCACCCCCTTCAAGTGGGAGGGCGTGAACAAGGCCGACCGCGCCAACCAGGGCCTCGACAACCTGCGCAACACGGCCGACACCGTCATCGTCGTGTCCAACGAGAAGCTGCTCACCCTGTGCGACCGCGGGGTCAAGGCCAAGGAGGCCTACCGCGTCGCCGACGGCGTCCTCATCCAGGGCGTCCGCGGCATCACCGACCTCATCCTGCGCCCCGGCATCCTCAACGGCGACTTCGCCGACGTGGAGGCCGTGCTCCGCAACGGCCGCGAGGCCCTCATCGGCACCGGCTCCGGCCGGGGCGAGGAGGCCCTCCTGGACGCCCTCCAGCGGGCGCTGGACTGCCCCCTGCTCGAGCGCGACAACCGCGGCTCCGCCACACAGGTCATCGTCTCCGTCATGGCCGACTGGGACCGGGTCGAGCTCTCCGCCGTCGAGACGGCCATGGGCTTCCTCAGCCGCCACTACCACGGCCTGGCCGACATCAAGCTCTGCCAGGTGGAGGCCCCCGAGCTGGAGGACCGCGCCCTGGTCACCGTGCTCGCCTCCGGATTCCAGGAGCCCGAGGACGCCATCGAACCCATCCCCATGGCGGTGGTCGAGGTGCAGCCCCAGGACCGCTCCGGCTTCGCCGAGCTGCCCCGGCAGGCCTACGGGGACAGCGGCCGGGTCTACGGCGAGGCTCCCGTCCAGGCGGACGCCGTGCCCCCCCTGACCCCCACCCGCCTCCTGCCCCAGGCCCCCACCCCCAGCGGGGAGATGCCCGGCATCCAGGAGGACCTGCACGTCCCCGCCATCATCCGCATGACGCAGGGCCGCCTGCCCATCGAGTAGGCGCGGCGCCTCAGCCCCTCACGCCATTCCCGCCGGCGGCCTTGGCCTCGTACATGGCCCCGTCGGCGCGGCGCAGGAGGGCGTCCAGGTTCTCGCCCGGCTCCAGCTGGGCCACGCCCACGCTCAGGCTCACCGGCATCGCCTCGCTGCCCGAGGAGAGTTCGAGGCCGGCGGCGACCCGCACCAGCTTGTCCGCCACTTCCAGGGCCCCCGCCCGGCCCGTTCCGGGCAGGAGGACCAGGAACTCCTCCCCGCCCCAGCGGGCGCAGAGGTCGTAGCCCCGCAGAGCGTCCCGGAGGGCCTGCGCGAGGGTGTGCAGGACGCGGTCCCCGGCGGCGTGGCCGAAGGTGTCGTTGATGTGCTTGAACCGGTCCACGTCGGCCATGACGATGCACAGCTCGCCCCGGGCGCGCAGGGTCCGGGCGTGCTCCGCCTCCAGGGCCTCCAGCATGGCCCGGCGGTTGGGGATGCCGGTCAGGGGATCGGTGCGGCTGGCCACCTGCAGGGAGTCGTTCAGCTCCTTGAGCTGGATCTGGAACCCGTCGGAGATGCGGGTGATCTTGTCCATGCGCCGCAGGAGGCGCAGGTGGTCCCGGGCCAGGGCCTCCAGTTCCTCCATGAGCGGGTGGCTCCGGAAGGCCGGGTTCTCCCGCAGGGCCTCCAGCCGCGCCTTCAGGGCGACGGCCTCGGGCTCGAGGAGGGGACCCCGTTCCTCGACCGGAGCGTTCATGCGGGCTCCCCGTGGAGGGCCCGCGGCACGATCTCGAAGGGCAGGGCCAGGTCCTCCCGGAACTCCTCGGCCAGGTCCAGGGCCCGGTCGTTCTCGGGATCGTAGAACCAGACGATGCGCACCTCCCGGCCCCCGGCGTGCGCCAGTTCGAGGCCGTCCAGGAGGTCCATCATGCACTTGATGCTGCTCGTGTTCAGGTAGGTCAGTTCCAGCTCCACCCGCAGGGGGCGGTCCGGCGTTTCCAGGTAGGCGTCCACCCAGGTCAGCACGGGCGAGAAGAAGGCGAAGGCGTTCTCGGGGTACGATTCACCGGCGATGCGGAGGCAGCCGTCGCCCGCCAGGGCCTCGACGGCGGGGCTCGAGGCGGTGGCCGCGATGTGGAGGTCGTCCAGGACCGGCGCGCTCATAGGGTCACCGTCAGGGAGAAGAAGTCCAGGCCGCCGTCCCCGGAGACGAGGCGGTACTCCAGGGGGAGGCTCGCCGTGCGGGCCATGCGGATGAGACCCAGGCCGGCGCCGCCGGCGGCGGAGCCCCCGGCGTGGATCTGGGCCTTGAAGCGGGCCTTGAGGGCCTTCTGGTCGAGGGCCGCCAGGTCATCCAGGCGGGCCATCAGGGCCAGACCGTCCGCGGGGTGGACCAGGTTGCCGCACCGGACGACGTAGCGGTCTTCATGGCGGGCGATGACCAGCACGCCGTGCTGGACCCGGGAGCGGGTGGCCTCGTCCCACAGGGGGCGGTTCGCGTAGTTCGCCACGTTCTGGGCGGCCTCGATGAACACCGTGAAGACGTCCGCCATGGCCGGCTTGGCCACGGCCTCGCACTCCAGGTGGCGGCGCACGGCCTTGCCCAGCTCCTCGATGAGGCTGTGGCGGAAGGGGCCGTTGAAGCACATGAGGATGCCGTCGCCGGCGAGGTACTGGTGGATGGCGTGCAGGTCGCTCATCGGACCTCCGGAATGCGGAAGCCGAGCATCGTGATGTCGTCCCGCTGGGGATTGGCGCCCTGGTATTCCGCCAGGGCCAGGGCCAGGGCCTCGCCCTGGGCGGCCATGGGCAGGTCCCGGACCCCGAGGAGGATCCGCGCCAGGCGCCGGCGGCCGAAACCGAAGTTGTGGCGGCCCCCGTGCTGGTCGAGGATGCCGTCGGTGAAGAGGTAGACCGAGGTGCCCGCGGGCAGGTCCAGCTCCTGGCCCGTGAAGGCGAAGTCGGGGCGGCTCCGGCGGTAGCCGAGGCTGTGCGCGTCGCCGGGCAGGATCTCGGGCTCGCCGGCGCCGGGGCGGAGGATCCACAGGGGGATGCGGGCCCCGGCGAACCGGATCCGGCCGCCCACGAAGCGGAGCAGGCCCAGGTCGAGGCCGTTGTCCATGGCGCGATCCCTGCCCTCGGGGTCCTCCTGGTTCAGGAGGGTCCGGAGGGCGACGTTCATCTCCCCGAGGAGGATGGCGGGATCGGCCTCCGGGTGCCGGGCCGCGACCTGGTCGAAGGCGGCGCGGGAGGCCATGCTCATGAAGGCCCCGGGAACCCCGTGGCCGGTGCAGTCGCCCACGCCGAGGAGGAACCCGCCCTCCAGGCTCCGGAGGGTGTAGAAGTCGCCGCCCACCAGGTCCCGGGGGCGGAAGAGGAGGAAGTGGTCGGGGAGGGCCGAGCCCAGCTCCTGGGCCGTGGGCAGGGTGCGGGCCTGGATGAGGCGGGCGTAGGCCACGCTGTCGAGGATCTGGGCCCGGGAGCGCTCCAGCTCCGCGGTGCGGGCCTGCACCAGGCGCTCCAGGCCGGTGGTCACCTCGTGCACCGTCCCGGCCATGCGGTTGAACACCGCGGTGAGGCGGCCCAGTTCGTCGTCCCGCTCCACGGGCAGGGCGACGTCGTAGTGGCCGGAGGCCACCTCCCCGGCGGACGCCGTCAGCCGGGCCAGGGGGATCAGGACGGTGCGGTTCAGGAACCAGGAGGCCAGGGCGACCGTCGCCAGGAAGCCGAGGGCCAGGACGGCGAGGATGGGGAGGAAGCGCCGCACCCCGATGACCTGGGAGGGATCCACGAGGGTGACGGTGGCCCAGCCGATCTCGGGCATGGGCAGGGCCGCCACCAGCTGGCGCTTGCCGCCCAGGCGGAGCACGAAGGTCTCCCGGGGGGAGCCCCCCTTCATGAGGCGGTCCAGGCGCTCCTTCAGGAGGGCCCGGTCTGCGTCGGTCTCCAGGAGCTGGTAGAAGGTCGTGCGCCGGGCCTCGTCCTTGATGCCCGCATTGCGGGCCATGAGGGCCTCGTCGGGATGGGCCTGGAGGATGCCCTTGGCGTCCACCATGATCGTCGTGGCCCCGCGGTCGCCGCTGCGGACGATGTCCCGCACGAATTCCGACAGGTCCATGCCGGTGCCCGCCATGCCGATGCGGCGGCCCCCGTCCTTCACGAGGACGTTGATCCAGACCTTGTAGAGGCCGAGGGCCACGTCCGAATCCACGTTGAGCTCGAAATCCCGGCCCCGGTCCATGCCGTCGAAGAACCAGCGGTCGTTGACGTTGGCGGGGTCCAGGGTCTGGAAGGGCGCCTTGGCCGGCCCGCGGTCGTCCCCGCCGAAGTAGTGGTGGCGGGTGGCTGCGGCGACGAGGAAGCAGCTCCGGTCGGCGAAGGTCCGGCGGTAGGCCTCCAGCTCCGCCAGGCCCGCGGCGCGGACGCGGGGATCCTGGTCGCCCAGGCAGAGGGCCCGGATGGTGCCCTCCCCGGCCATCTTCCGGGCCAGGGCGGCCTCCCGCATGACGGGTCCCATGAACCTTTCTTTATCAAGCTGGGCGTGGGTGATGGCGTAGCGCCGGGCGAAGGCCCGGGACAGGCCCCGGGCGGCCCAGAGGAAGGCCAGCAGACAGAGGACCCCCACCCCCAGGTAGACGCTGAGCAGGGTGAGGATGGACCGGGCCTTCAGGCTGCGCACGTTCATGACTCCAGTATACGAGTGGCCGCGGGGATCGTCGGCGTTTCAAGGCGCACGAAGCGCCCGGAGACCAGGTGATGGAGGAAGGCCACCGCCCGCTCCTCCACGGGCTCCGCTTCGGGGCCCAGGCCCGCGCGGACCGCCTCGACGACCTCGCGAACGGTCCTCCGCCCGTCGATGGCGTCCCAGATGAAGGAGCCCCGCACGTCCAGGCGGACCCGGAAGTGGGGCTTCGGCAGGCGCTTCTGGAGCCAGGCCAGGCGCGGGCTCGTGAACTTGGGGCGGAGGAGCACGGCCCGCCCGTCCTCCAGGCGCTCGCAGGCCACGGCCTGGACGGGCACGAGGGCCATGAACGCATCGAGGGACAGGCCCGCCATGGGTGCCTCCGGACAAAGGGCGCGGGTCCCGGCTGGCCGGGACCCGCGCGCAGGCAGGACAGGATCAGAAGTTGGCGCTGGGGGGCGCGGGCTCGTCGGCCTCGCCGGCGTGGGCGAGGGGCAGCCGCACCAGGTAGATCCCGATGGCGACCAGGATGGCGAGGCTCACCAGGAAGGTGATCCGGGCCGGATCCGCGAAGATCGTGTACTTCACCTCGAAGAAGGTGAGGGCCGCGAAGGCCAGGCCCACGAGGGCCTCGCCCGCGATCAGGCCCGCCGAGACGAGGACGCCGGTGTTCTCCACCCGCACCTTCTGGGCCTCGTTGAGGCCCCGCTTCTCGGCGATCATGTCCACGATGCCCTTGACGCAGCCGCCCAGGAAGATGGCGAAGGTCGTGCCCAGGGGCAGATACATGCCGACGCTGACGAGCATCGGGCTGCGGACCTGCATGAGGATGAAGGCGAAGCCCATGAGCATGCCCACGATGATGAGGGGCCAGGCCATCTTGCCCTCGACGATGCCCTTGCTGAGCATGGCCATGAGGCCCGCCTGCGGGGCGGGGATGTTGGGGCTGCCGAAGCCGGCGTCGAGCTGCATGACGACCTTCTTCTGGTCGGCGGGGAGCTGGCGGAGCTGCTCGATGGTGTAGGTCTGCTCGCCGTAGGTGACGGACTTGATGTTCTGCTTCTCGAGCTGGACGATCTGGGCCTCGCCGACCTTCTTGATGTCGCCCTCGTGGAGGATCATCAGGGGGAGGAAGAGCACGGCCGCGGCCAGGCCCACGCCGAGGATGTCGCCCACCTGCATGCGCCAGGGGGTGCCGCCCAGGATGTAGCCGACCTTGAGGTCCTGCAGCATCTCGCCGGCGACGGCGGTCGCCACGCAGGCGATGGCCGCCACGCCGAGCACGGCGGCGACGCCGGCCTGGCCCTTGACGCCCAGGGCCACCATGATGATGGCGGTCACCACCAGGGCCGACAGGGTCAGGCCCGAGATGGGGTTGTTGCTCGAGCCCATGATGCCGACCAGGTAGCCGGAGATGGCCGAGAAGAAGAAGCCGACGATGACCATCACGAGGGCGGCCACGACGGAGACCATGAAGGTCAGGTGGAAGACCTGCCAGGTGATGAGGAAGGTGGCCACGGCGGCGCCCACGATGCCCATCAGGACCCAGGTGAAGGGCAGGTCCTGGTTGACGCGGTCGATGGAGCCCTCGCCGGCGGCGGCCTTCTTCACGTCGGAGACGGAGCGGGCCAGGCCGGTGGTGAGGCTCTTGCGCATGCGGAAGAGGGTGTAGCCGGCGCCCACGAGCATGCCGCCGATGGCGATGGGCCGCACGATGAACTTCCAGACGGCGGCGGACAGGGCGAACCAGTCGGCCTTGGTGGCCTCGGCCGGCATGGCGTAGGGGGCGATGAAGTAGATGATCAGGGGGACCATGAGGCCCCAGGCCAGGATGCCGCCCGCGAAGTTCAGGGCGCCCAGCTTGGGCCCGATGATGTAGCCGACGCCCATGTAGGCGGGGCTGATGCCGGGGGCGGTGAGGTAGATGCCGCCCTTGGCCAGGGCGGCCTTGCCCTTGCCGATGAGGGTGAAGGCGTTCTCCTTGAAGTAGACGAACTCCTGCCAGAAGCTGCTGAAGAGCTGCACCTGGACGAGGGCCTGGATGGCGGCGCCCACGCCCATGGCGGTGAACAGGATCTTCGTGCCGCCGCCGCCCTTGGCGCCGGCCTTGTGGATCTCGGCCGCGGCCACGCTCTCGGGGTAGGGCAGCTCGGCGTCCTCCACCATCACGCGGCGGAGGAGGGCGACGAACATGATGCCCAGGGTGCCGCCCACGAACATGATGGCCGTGGAGGTGAGGTAGTTGGCGGCCGAGAAGAACTTCGGCCAGATGCCGGAGATGACGAAGGCCGGGATCGTGAAGATGGCGCCGGCGGCGACGGACTCGCCGATGCTGCCGACGGTCCGGCCCATGTTCTCCTCGAGGATCGTGCCCTTCATGAGCTTGATGAGGGCCATGGAGATCACGGCGGCCGGGTACGTGGCGGCGATCGTCATGCCGGCCTTGAGGCCCAGGTACGCGTTCGCGGCCCCGAGGACGACGGCCAGGACGAGGCCGATGAGGACGGCCCTGAGGGAGAATTCCCTCAGGTTCTGGTCCGATGAGACATACGGTTGCATTCCTTCCCCCCTGAATGAGGCATTTGTTGGACCGGTTCGGCCCGGCCTACCATTGGACGTTGTCTTGATTCTGCCTTGTTACGGCCGTGCGTCCTATGGTTTCCTTCAAGCTGGGTGCGTCCGCATGGAAAAAGAGAATTTGATCACTAGCCGGGCGAATCCCAGATACCGGGACCTCCGCGACCGGATCTCCCAGGGGGGTGCCCGCCGGTCCCACACCCTGCTGCTGGGCGCCAAGCTCATCGAGGCCTGGGCGGCGGCCCCCCACGCCTCCCGGCTCGAACCGGAACTGTGGCTGCGCCTGGAGGGGGCCGCGCCCCACCCCCTGGAGGCGGGGCTCGGCCTGCCCGCCCTCGTCCTCGGCGAGACCCTGATGCGGGACCTGGCGGACGCGGGGAGCCCCCCGGACCAGGCCCTCCTGGCCCGCCTCCGGCCGGACCCCGAGGGGCCCCTTCCCGACCGGGTCATCGTCCCCTGGGGGATCCAGGACCCCGGCAACCTGGGGGCCATCCTGCGCAGCGCCGCCGCCTTCGGCTTCGGGGAGGCCCTCCTGGGCCCCGGCTGCGCCGACCCCTTCGCCCCCCGGGCCCTGCGCGGCTCCATGGGGGCCGCCTTCCTCATGCCCCTCCGCCGCGTCCCGCGGCTGGAGCCCGACGGCGCGGCCTGGCTCGCCCTGGACGGCGGCGAGGGCGCCCTGCCCCTGGCCGAAGCCCCCCTGGAGGGCCCCCTGCGGCTCCTCGTGGGCAACGAGGGGCACGGCTTCCGGGGCGCGGACCTGCCCCCGGGCCTCATCCGGGTGGCCATCCCCACCCGGGGGGTGGAGAGCCTGAACGCCGCCGTCGCCGCGGGCATCGCCTGCCACGAGACGGCCCGCCGCCGGGGGTTCCGGCCGTGAGGGGCCTCCGCGACGCGGCCCTGGTGGCCCTGGCCTACCTGCTGGCGAACCGCTTTCCCGCGCCCTCCGGATGGGGCTACGCCGAGGCCGCGGGCGCCTTCCTCCTGCCCGCGGCGGCCTTCGCGGCCCTGGGCCGGGGCCGCCGGGCGGGATGGATCTTCCTGGGGTTCCTGGCCGGCACCGCCGGGGGGTTCCACTGGGTGCCCGAGGTGATGCGCAGCAAGGGGGGCCTGCCCTGGGCCGGGGCCCTGGGCGCCGGGTTCCTCTTCTGGGGCTACGAGGCCGCGGGGCTCCTGGCGGTCACCCTCCTGGGGCGGCTCGCCCTGCGCCGGGGCCCCGCCGCCGGCGCCCTCGCGGCGGCCGCCGGCATCGTCCTGTGGCAGGCCTTCGCGTTCCACATCTACGATTTCAGCTTCGGGGCCTCCCTGGGCGGAGTGCCCTGGATGGCCCGGGGCGCCGCCTTCCTGGGCACCCACGGGCTGGCCGCCCTCCTCTGGGGCCTGGGCGCCTGGAGCGGGTTCCAGGCCGCCGCGGGCGCCCCCTGGCGGCGGCGCCTCACGGCCCCCTGCCTCCTCCTGGCCCTCCTGGCCGGGCTCGGCGGGGCGTGGCGCCTGCTGCCCCGCGGCCCGGAGCACCGCCTCGACGTGGTGATGGTGCAGCCGGGGTATCCCCCCGGCGTCCGGCTCCCCCTCATGGAGGCGGACATGTGGCGCCGCACCGACGCGGCCCTCCGCGCCGCGTCCCTGCCCCGTCCGGAGCGGGCCACCCTGGTGCTCTGGCCCGAGAGCGCCGTCCTCGGCCGCGACGACCGGCTGGCCTCCGACCGCCTCCGGGAGGAGGCCCGCCGGCGCGGAGTGGCCTGGCTCTACGGCACCGAGGGCGGCCCCTTCAACCTGGTGCGGGGCGAGGCCGCGGGCCGGCCCGCCTTCGTCCAGGCCAAGGTCCTCCCCATGCCCTTCGGCGAGCGCATGCCCGGGCCCGCCCCCGTGCGGGCCTGGCTCGACGCCCAGCTGGGATTCTATTCCGCCGAACCCGGCGACCTGGGCCCCGGCTCCAGCTTCGCCTTCCCCGCCCCCGGCGGCCTCCTGAAGGCCCACCCCCTCATCTGCAGCGAGGCCCTGGTGGAGACCCGCGTGGCCCGCGGCCTGGCCCTGGCCGGCGGCGATCTCCTCACCAACCACACCAACGACGGCTGGTTCGACCGGAGCCCCGCCACCGACCTCCACGCGGCCCAGGTCCGCCTGCGGGCGGTGGAGACCGGCCTCCCCCTCCTCCGGGCCACCCTGACCGGCAAGTCGGGCCTTTTCCGGGCCGACGGGAGCTGGGAGCTCTGGGGCGGCCCCATGACCGAAGCCGCCTACGCCTTCCCCCTGGCGTGGCGCCCTGTGGCCACCCCGGCCCGGGCGCCCTGGCTCGTCCCGGCCCTCCTCGCCCTCCTCGGCGCCGCCCTGGCCGCGGCCCTGGTCCTCCCGGCGCGCGGACCCGCCCGCTGATGGCAGAATGGCAGCATGGACACCCCGGTCTGGTACCAAGCCCCCCTCTTCCGCACCCTGGCGGCCCCCCAGCGTGAGCGCCTCGCGCGCATCGTGACCACCCGGACCCTCGAACCCGAGGCCATGCTGTTCATGGAGCAGGATCCCTGCACCGGCTTCTACGTCCTCGTCGAGGGGGCGATCCAGCTCACCCGGAGCAGTTCCGTTCCCGGGGCCCACCCCACCCTGGCCGTGGTCACCCCCGTCAACAGCTTCGCCGAGGCTGCGCTCTTCGGAGGCGAGGCCTTCCCGGCCACGGCCACGGCCGTGAAGCCCTCCCGGGTCGTCCACTTCCCCAAGGCGGCCTTCCTCGGCGCCATGCGGGAGGACCCGGACCTGGCCCTGGCCATCATCCACGCCCAGACCCTCTGGCTCCGGCGCCTGATCCAGAAGGTGGAGCAGCTGACGGCCTCCGACAGCTCGGACCGCCTCCGGTCCTGGGTGGAGGAATATGTGCCCCGGGGGGGGAGCTTCGTGCTTCCCGTCACAAAGAAGACGCTGGCCGCCCAGCTCGGGATGACCCCCGAGACCCTGTCCCGGGGACTGCGATCCATGCAGGACGAGGGTCTGCTGGAAGTCAAGGGCCGGGTGCTGCGCCGGGGCCGGTCCTAGGCCCCCTGCATTTTTTTTAATTGAATTTTAATCCGACAAACCTATCCTGAATTAGACCTTGGATTCGATATGCTTTTCTCGACTGCCACCGGATACGCACTCAGGGCCCTGGCGGCCATGCCAGAGGATGGCACGTACAGCCTCGCCAAGGACCTGGCCTCGCACCTCAGCCTGCCTGGCCCCTACCTGGCCAAGATCCTCCAGTCCCTGGCCCAGGAGGGCATCCTCCATTCGGTGCGCGGGCCCCGGGGCGGCTTCCGCCTGGCCAGGCCGGCCCACCGCATCACCGTGGGCGAGGTCGTCGAGGCCCTCGAGGGCATCGAGACGATGTCGGGCTGCGTGATGGGCTTCGCCCAGTGCGACAACCACGACAACCCCTGCCCCCTCCACAAGGCCTGGAACGAGGTCAAGGCGCACATGGACGCGTCCATGACCCACGTGACCATCCGGGACCTGCAGATCCTGGACCTGCAGCACCACCGGGAGCACCGGGAACTGGCGACGGTCCGCCGCTAACACGGGCCGCCAGAAGTCCTTCCTCGGAAGCCTGTTCGACGCCGTGCGTCGAGCAGGCTTCCGAGGCAAAGCGAGGCAGGTTCGCCTTCAAGCCTTGGCCGGGACAGGCCGGATGGCCGCCAGGGCCTTCCGGGCCTCCGCCCCGGGGGCGGGCCGGCTACTTCTTCGGGGCGGGCTTGGCGGGGGCCTTCAGGTCCTGGCCGCAGACGATGAGGCCGCGGACGGCGTCGTAGTCCTTCCGCTGGAAGCCGCTGCGGGTGATGAGTTCCGCATTGGTCTTGTAGGGGCGGTCGCGGAGGATGCGGTCGACCAGGGTGGGGGTCATGCCCTTCACCTTCAGGATCTGCTCCCGGCTCGCCTTGTTGATGTCCACCCGCTTCTCGTAGGGGATCTTCTTGGGCGCCTTGCGGGGCTTCGCCTGCTTGGTGGTTTTCTTGTGCACCGGCGCCCGGGGAGCCTCCTCCTCCTGGGCGATGGCGGGCGCGGCGGCGAAGAGGGCGAGGGTGGCGGCGAGGAGGAGCTGGGGGAATCGGGTCATGCGGGATCTCCGTCACGATGGTGCCTGAAAAAGATAACCCGGATGCGGGGCACCCGGGTCATCCCTGTTCGTGGATCAACGCGCCGGGGCGGGCAGGGCCCGCCCCGGCCTGGACATCACTTGAAGGTCATGTGGACCGTGCGGACGTCGGCGGTCTTGCCGGAGGCGTGGCACAGGGCGCACTGCTCGACCTTCAGGAGCGCGGTGGCGCGGGCTTCGTAGAAGGCGCCGCCGTTCGTCTTGTAGTGGGCGATGGCGACGGGGGTGTCGTGGCAGCCGGCGCAGGCGGCGACCATCGGGGAGTTCACCAGCGTGGTGCTGGCGGCATCCGTGTAGTTGGTCGTGGCGGCGGTGGCCAGGTTCGTGGAGTAGCCGCTGCCGTAGGCGGTGTTGGCGGCCACGAAGGGGCTGTAGTAGGTGCCGGGGACGGTCTCGGTGCCGGTCACGATCGCGTTGATCGTGGCAGGGGTCGTGCCGGTGGCCACGGTGCTCCACAGCAGGTTGGGCAGGGCGTTGGCGCTGGCGGTGTTCTGGAAGTCATAGGACCCCGGAACGTGGCAGGCTTCGCAGTTGTTCAGGATGGCGGGGTACTCGACCTGCCAGTAGTAGTCGCCGGCGGAGACTTCCCAGCTGAACTTGTTGACCCGCTTGCCGGCGCCGTGGATGGCGTGGATGGCGTCCTTGATGTTCACGGACCAGCCGCTGTTGACGCGGTTCACGTTGTGGCAGAACACGCAGGTGGGGGCGTCGTTGCGCTGGCCGGCGTGGTAGACCTTCTCGGTGAACACGCCCAGGGCGGCGTGGCACTCGTTGCACTTGGCGTTGCTGACGATGGCACGGCGAGCGGCCACCTGGGTGGACAGCAGGGTGCTGGAGGTGGCGCCCATCTTGTAGACGTTGGGCGCGGGGACGGACAGGCCGCCCTGCCGCTTGCCCTCGACGTTGTAGGCGTAGCCGGCAACGTTGGTCTGGGTCAGGGGCTGGGTGGAGGTGAGGCCGTAGGTGTAGCCGATGCCGCCGGTGACCATGGTGGCGGTGGTGGGGATCTTCACCCCGGTCATGGTGAGGGTGTAGTAGCCGTTGGTGTCGGGGCCGGTGAGGGTGCCCGCGGCGGTGCCGGTGGCGGTGCCGTTCCAGACGTTCTTGAAGTAGGTGCTGGCGGTGGCGTTGTAGTCGGCGGGGGTGGCGATGCCGTCCTGCGGCAGGGCCATGGCGACGTAGAAGCTGGGGCCGCCCACGAAGTTGTCCCAGAACTCGGTCTTGCCGGTGGCGCTGTAGGTGTTGAAGTCAGCGCGCTGGCCGTCCTGGAGGAAGCGGAACACGAACACCGGCTGGCTGCTGGCGTTCAGGGTGAAGCTCTTCAGGTCCCAGGTGGGCTTGATGGCGCCGGCGGGCAGGTTGCTGGTGATGCCGGCCACGTAGGACGCGTTGGTGTTGGCGTTGGTGCCGCCCAGCCAGGTGTTGTTGGGGTTGGGGGGAACGACGGCCACGTGGTAGACGGTGGCGATGTCGCTGGCGCTGTGGCACTGGGAGCAGTACTTGTCGTCGGAGGCGGAGCCGCCGGGGTGGTTCGTGCCGAGGACCCAGTCGATGCTGTCGTGGCAGGCGCCGCAGGCGTTACGGCCGGGGTTGGTCTTCCAGCGGTCGCCCTGGGCGGACTTGGAGCCGTCGTGGCACTGCACGCAGTTCCGGTGGTCCATCGGGTAGGTGGTCTCGTTGAAGGCGATGCCGGCGTAGTTGTAGCCGGTCTTGCTCAGGATCTCGCCGGCGTGCAGCCGGTGGATGAACTGGGGCATGTTGCCCACGGCCTGGTTCGCGATCTTGTTGGTGCTGCCGGTGTAGCCGCCGGTGGTGGTGGTCGCCTCGGCGTTCCCGTACTTCCGCTGGTCGGTGTGGCAGATCGAGCAGTAGTTGGGATCCCAGCGGCTGCCGCCATGGAAGGTGCTCAGGCGGGTGTGGCAGTCGTTGCAGGCCTGGGTGGTGGTGATGGTGCGGCCCGCGTCGGTCGCCGTGATGGCGGCGCCGGTCTTGGGGATGAAGTCGTAGGTGGCGTTGACGGGAACCTTGAGGTTCACGGCGCTCTGGGCGGACGTGGAGCCGTCGGCGGTGTTGCTGCCGGTGCCGCGGAAGGCGCCCGCGATCTGCAGGGAGACGCGGTGGGTCAGGGTGTCGACGTAGGTCACGTCGCCGAGGTCGGCGCGGACGTTGTTGCCGGTGTAGGTGGCGGCGTCGAGGATGCCCTGGGCCTTGGTGATGTCGCGGCGGAACGTGTAGACGTAGCTGCCGTCGCCGTTGTCAACCAGGGTGCCGATGCTGTCGGTGGTGGGCTTGGTCGGGCCGGCGGCCGTGGTGGTCGTCGGGTTGGACGTGACGATGTAGTTCATCCACTGGCCGCTGCCGTCGGCGCCCACCACCAGCTTGGCGATGGAGAGGGCGACGTTGGGGTAGCTGGCGTAGAGGGCCGTGGCGGACTTGGAGGTCCAGCCCAGGCCGGTCACGGGGGTGCCGTTGGCGTCCGTCACCTTGAAGGTCACGACGGGCTGGCCGTTCACGACGGCGGCCTTGGTGATCGTGCCGGTGAGGGCGAGGTTGGCCCACTGGTCCTGGGTCATGTTGGCGACGTTGGCGGTCGGGGTGGTCCCGTTGGTGCCGTTCGTGCCGTTGGTCCCGTTGGTGCCGTTGGTGCCGTTGCTGCCGTTCTGGCCGGCGGGGCCGGCGGCGCCGGTATCACCCTTCTCACCACGGCAGCCGACGAGGGCGAGGGCGATGACCGCGCTGGCGGCCAGGGCGCCCAACCTCTTCAGAGGTTTCATTTCCATGCTTTTTCCTCCTTGTTGAAAACGCATGATTGTTTCAATTGCGATGGAACTGCAGATCGGGATGTCGGGGATCATTCAAGTCGGGCACCTCCCTTGGGGGCTCAGCGTGCGATGGGGTTCGCAGGGTTGTTGGAAGCCGTCGGACTAGAGATTCGTGGTGTGGCAGAGGGTGCCGTTGAAGCAGCCCGGGGTGGTGCCCGCTGCCGCGGGGGGTTTGGGGGTGATGGAGGAGTGGGCGCCCAGGGCGTGGCACTTGGCGCATTCGGCCGCATTGCTGGGGTCGGTGCGGTCGTGGTTCGGGTTGCTGGGCGAGACGCCGCTGACCCAGGGCTTCGCGGGGTGCGGGGCCGTGGTGTGGCAGGCGGTGCAGGCGGGGGTGATGCCCACCGGGTTCGTGTACTGGTCCCCGTGGCAGCGGGTGCAGGCCACGAAGCTGGTGCGGAGCAGCCCGGTCAGCCCGTTGTCCTTGGGCTGCGCGCCGAGGCGCCCGTGCTGGCTGGCCTGGGCCCAGTCGGCGGGGTGGTGGGGGCCGTCGGGGTGGTGGCAGCCGAAGCAGCTGACCTTGGAGGTGCCGCCGGCCTGGGTCTTGTCCGTGGTGGAGCCGTGGCAGGGCTTGCAGCTGTCGGGGTTCATCAGGTAGTCCTTCCAGTGGGAGGACTGCCAGGTGGCGGGGTGCTGGCCGGTGGTCGGGTTCAGGGACGGCGCGTTGGTGGCGCTGGTGGAACAGCCCCAGAAGACCAGGGCCGCCGCCGCCGTGAGGAGGGTTTTGGCAATCAGACGCTGGTTCATGACGGGACCTCTACCGGTGGCAAGCACTGCACTTCTCGTTGTTGGCGCGGCCATGGCACTTGTAGCAGCCCGTGGGATCGATCTTCCCGTCGATGCGGTGCATGGTCAGGTAGCCGCCGCGGTGCGGGGAGACCCGGTCGGGACGGTTGCCCAGCTTGGTGGAGGCGGGCATGACGGTCTTGCCGCCGTGGCAGTCGGCGCAGAAGGACTGGGCGTGGCAGGTGGCGCACGTCGTGGCGTCCTGGGTGGCCTGGACCTTGTGGTCCTTGGCGAAGGCGGCCGTGTGGTTCAGGGACGCGTAGGTCTTCTGCGTGCTCTTCACCACTTCGGTGCCGTGGCACTCGGAGCAGGTGGGGCGCCCGTTGGGGAGCTCCTGGGGGTGGGTGCGGGCGAAGCTGGCTTCGGGAGAGACGAGGGCGCAGGCCGACATGATCCCGAGGCCGAGGGCGGCCGCGAGGAGGAGGATCTTCTTGTGCATCACTTGCCTCCCTTGAGGGCGAAGCCGAAGCGGTACTCGGCCCGGAGGAGGCCCATGACCTGCTTCTTGTAGAGGGCGGTGTCCTCGACGCTCAGATCCCCGGAGACCTTGAAGGACTTGGCGGCCTGGTAGCCCACGGAGCCCACGATGGCGGACTGGATGGCCTTGCCGTTGAGGGCGGGGTTGAGGGCGGCGTCCGTGAAGTGCAGCCGGATGCCGTCGAGGCTGGCCGAGAAGGGACCCTTCTCGTACATCACCCAGCCGCGCATCTCGCTGTGGCTGAGGCTGTAGGCCGGGGTGACGGAGTCGACGAGCGTCACGCGGAAGGCGACGGTCTTGTGGTAGGCGCCGCCGAACACGAGGTTGGCAGCGGGCACGTTCAGGCGGCCCTCGAGGCCGGCCCGGGTGGTGTACCCGTAGACTTCGCGCTCCGTGTGGCGCAGGTCCGCCGTCAGGGTGAGGGCGGAGACCGGCGCGTAGGTGACGGCGCCGCTGGTGGCGGTGTAGGTGCCCCGCTCGTTCTGGTTGAAGAGGGAGGGGAGCGTGCCGCCGGCGTAGTAGGAGTAGAAGTTGCGCTGGACGTAGCCGCCGGTGGCGGAGAGGTTCTCGAGGATGTGGAAGGTGCCCCGGAATTCCTGCTCGGCGACGCGCTTGCGGTCCTCGCCGGGGGCGGCGGCGGGATGGTTGGCCACGTCGAACACGGTGCGGCCCGTGAAGTCGAAGAAGGCCACCGGCGCCAGGGTCAGGTCGACGCCCACCTGGCGGCGGGAGTAGTCGACGGTGCGGGGGGTGGCCACGTCCAGGTCCTTGGCCGCGTTGGAGCCGTCCTGGAGGTAGGAGACGCCCAGCTCGCCCATGCGGGGGATCCGGTAGGACAGGCGGGCACCGGCCAGGAAGTTCTTCTGGAAGGTGATGTCGGCCTGGGGCAGGACGCCGTAGTTCTTGTAGATGACGGGAATGCCGCCGAAGGCCGAGATGGCGAAGCCGCCCTTGAGGTCCGTGCGGGCGTAGACGCCGTCCAGCTGCTCCACGCCCGTGGTGCCGAAGGCGGTGATGCGGCCGGCCTTGATCTGGCCGTTGGCCTGGGCGAAGTCGTACTGGAGGTACCCGTAGGTGAGGTCCCCGGCGGACTTCCCGCCGAGGGCGGACTGGTCCTTCAGGTCGGTGCGGCCCCAGCCGTACAGATGGAGGGAGAGGGCGTCCGTCCCCAGCTTCGTCGCGTCGATGCCGAGGAACTCGGTGACGGGGGCGTAGGTGGCCTTGTCGAAGCCGGGGGTGTCCGTCTTCCACATCTGGGCCATCGTGGTGCTGTACACGTTGACGTCCTGGGCGAACGCCGCCGCGGGGACCAGGGCGGCCAGGAGGGCCAGGTGAATTCGCTGTTTCATGACTGGCCTCCAGCCGCAATCCGCCGCAACGGAGCGGTCGGCAAGACCATGGGTCGCGTGCGCATCGAGGGCCTCCTCCACGGGAAATGAAAGGTGAGATTTCCGATCAAAAATGGGAACGCGGAAAACCAGACGTCTGGCTCCGAAGATCTGTTTTGAAGAATGCTAGTAAGCCTGCCGGGGGGCCGCAAGCCACGAATAAATCCGACGAATTCGCTCTGCTATCGCGAAATCGGGCCCTTTTCCCCCGCCCTCGCGACGTTTCAAATCGGACATTCATCTCCGACATAAAACAGATTCTATGGTCCTTATTATGAAATTTCCGGCACGTTGCGTGCGGGGGAGCGACCAATGATCCAGTTTCCAAAAGGTTCCCGGGAATCTCAAAAAAATTTTCATGCTCCGAAACCCACGGATACCGAGTCTCTGGATCCGGCGCCCGATCCAGGCTTCCCCTTGCGGGTCAGTCGGAAGCGGGGATTGATGTCCCAAAAAAATCATATATAAAGTTTTTATTAAATTTCAGAACCCCGGGACCGAAATCCGCCGGTCGGGTGACCGCCGTCACTTGTGGTACGGTCCGCCCTTCAGGATCGTGAAGGCCCGGTAGAGCTGTTCCAGGAAGAGCACCCGGCTGAGGTCGTGGGGGAAGGTCATGGGGGAGAGGCTCAGCTGCTCCCGCACCTCCCCCTTGAGCGCCGGGTCCAGCCCGTGGCTGGACCCGATGGCGAAGGCGAGGCTCTCGCCCCGGTCCATCCGGACCCCGAGCCAGCGGGCGAAGTCCTCGGAGGTCCGGGCGGGCCCTTCCGCGCACAGGAGGACGGGACAGCGGATGCCTTCCAGACGGGCCCGGATGCGCTCGGCCTCTTCCTTGAGCTGGCGGGCCGCATCGCCCCGCCCCTCCGGAAGCTCGTCCACGTCCAGGCGGGCATGGGCCTTGAGCAGCGTGCGGTAGTGCTGGTCCAGATCGCGGATCGGCCCGGTCTTCGGACGTCCGACGGTGATGAGGCGGATGGGGTACAAGGGAATCCCGTTTGAAAAGGCGATCAATACCTCCCATAATCTAGCGGTTCCGATGAGGAGGTCCCATGAATTTGAAGAACCTGTGCCTACCCGCCCTCGCAGGCCTTGCCCTCTTGGTCGGCTGCGATTCCAAGCCAGCGGACAGTGTGCCCAAGACGGCGCCGATGGCCGCCAAGGAGGCCCATGCCCTGCTGCCCCACCTGAAGTACATCGGGGTGCGCAAGGACCTGCAGGACGTGGCGGTCATCGCCCCCCAGGACCTGGCCGGCCTGTACGGCAACGCCTGGTGGTTCCACAAGCACGCCGGCAGCATGGACCTGAGCCTCACCGCCGAGGAGATCAAGGCCCTGGGCGCCGATGAGATCAAGGCCATGGGCTACATCGCCCCCGGCGTCAGCATGGCCTCCCTGCAGGCCGCCATGGACAAGCTCAGCGCCAAGCAGATCCCGGCCCTCCCGGCCGAGATGCAGGGCCTCGACGTCCTGAAGCTCGACCAGGTCCCCACCGACGAGAAGGACAAGACCAAGGCCAAGGACTTCGCCGCCCTCAACGGCCCCCAGCTCCGCGCCCTTTACAACACCGGCCTCTACCGCCTCATCAAGGGCGTTCCTGAAGCGCTCTGGGGCGAGATCGCCGTCATGAAGAGCACCCCCAATCCCAAGAACACCCAGGAGACCGCGCTGCTCCTCGGCCTCCAGGGCAAGCCCATCATGGAGCTCACCGCCCGCCAGAAGGCTGACGGCACCCAGAGCATCATCTACATCCACTACCTCGTCCAGCCCAAGGTCCTCGCCAAGGCCGCCGCGCAGATGGCCGAGAAGAAGTAGTCTCCCTTCCGTTCCAGGGGCCCGACTGTCACAGGTTCATGACCTGATCCGACCGCCGGGCCCTTGGTGCATCCGCGTCCCAGTGAGCAAAGTCACGTACTTGCCAGGCGCGGGTTTCCGGCCGAACCAAGGGAGTATAGTCATCGGCGTCAGGCCGTCACGCCTGGATCCCATGCCCGCCTGAGTGGCGTCCCTCCCACCTTCCATCCCTTCCACCAAGGAGTTGAGTCATGGCTGAGAAGCCCTTCAATCCGTTCGAAATGGCCCAGAAGCAGTTCGACGGCGTCGCCGAGAAGCTGAACCTGGATCAGGGAAGCCGCGACTTCCTGCGCAACCCCACCCGTGAGTACCACTTCACGATTCCCGTCCGCATGGACGACGGCTCCGTCAAGGTGTTCCGCGGCTTCCGCGTGCAGCACAGCGACGCCCGCGGCCCCGCGAAGGGCGGCATCCGCTTCCACCCCCACGAGACGGTCGACACCGTGCGCGCCCTGGCCACCTGGATGACCTGGAAGACCGCCGTGGTGGACATCCCCCTGGGCGGCGGCAAGGGCGGCGTGATCTGCGACCCCCGCGAGCTGAGCGACCGTGAGCAGGAGCAGATCTGCCGCGGCTGGGTCCGCCAGGTGGCCAAGAACGTCGGCCCCCTGCAGGACGTCCCCGCCCCTGACGTCATGACCCACGGCCAGCACATGCTGTGGATGATGGACGAGTACGAGCAGATCATGGGCGGCCGCTTCCCCGGCATGATCACCGGCAAGCCCGTGGGCATGGGCGGCTCCCTGGGCCGCACCGAGGCCACCGGCTACGGCGTCATCTACACCGTGCGCGAAGCCATGAAGGAGCTGGGCCTGGACATCAAGGGCGCCACCGCCTCCATCCAGGGCGCCGGCAACGTGGCCCAGTACAGCCTCGACCTCTTCACCCAGTACGGCGGCAAGGTCATCGCGATCTCCTGCTGGGACAACACCGACAAGAAGCCCTACACCTACCGTTGCAAGGACGGCATCAAGTTCGACCAGCTCATGGGCTCCATCGACAAGTTCGGCACCATCGACCCCGCCAAGGCCAAGGCCATGGGCTGGGAGAAGCTGGAAGGCGACGCCTGGATCGAGCAGGACGTGGACGTCCTGATCCCCGCCGCCCAGGAGCACATGATCACCGCTGAGAACGTCAACAAGATCAAGCCCAGCGTCAAGATCATCGCCGAGGGCGCCAACGGCCCCACCACCCCCGAGGCCGACGCGGTCATCCACAGCCGCAACATCTTCATGATCCCCGACTTCCTCTGCAACGCCGGCGGCGTGACCTGCTCCTACTTCGAGCAGGTGCAGTGCAACATGAACTACTTCTGGGAGAAGGAAGAGGTCCTCTCCAAGCTCGACCAGAAGATGACCAACGCCTTCAAGGCCGTGTCCGCCCTGGCCCGCGAGAAGAAGGTCTACATGCGCGACGCCGCCTACATGATCTCCATCAAGCGCGTCGCCGAAGCCGCCCACCTGCGCGGCTGGGTGTAAACCGAACCATCCGTAACCGCAGGAAAACGGCCCGCCCACGCGGGCCGTTTTCTTTGCCACCCCAGACCCGCGCCTCGACGCCTTCCCCCGCCTTATCCGCCGGAGCAGAGGCATGCCTCTTGGACGCCCGGAATGGCCGCTCACGCCCCCAAGGGAGGTGGGCCCCTCCGCAGGGCGACACCGGATCTGCCGGGGAGCCCTGGACCGTGGATCAGCGAAGGGTCAGGAGCTTCCATTGGATGTCATGGTAGAGATGGGGGACCATGGCGACGAGGTAGCCGTGCCAGAAGGATCGAGGGCGCCACGCCAGGTACCCAGCCGTGTACACGAAGAACCCCCAGGCAGGGCTCCAGAAGGAAACCCCCAGGTCCTTGGCGTGGAGGGCGCCCCATGCGAAACCGGCAAGGCCACAGATCCAAAGCGGCGACAGAGAGGTCCGGCGGAGGAGCTCTGCCAGACCCGCCACCAGGAATGATTCGCAGATTGCGCCCCAGAACAGGAGTTCGAGGACTCCCCACCCCAGGAACGGGGAGGGCGTCGAATCGCCTGTATATATTCCGCGACGGTACGCCATGGCCAGGATGGCCACCCAGATCCAGATTGGAACTTCGGCGATAAGGGTGTAGCGGAAAAGACCTCGCCATAAGGAGGAGCCTGGTATGGAAATTGAGCGGTCTTCCCAACCTTCGCCCCAAGCCCGACCCATGACTACCCCCTTCGAGCCAAAAGTGCGCTCAATCATGGCGGAGGTTTGAAGGACCCTAACGGCTGGTCGCGAAGCCGCAGCGGGCCCTCAGGCCTTGGCGCTGGCAGTTCCTGGCTCCGGGCGGCATCCCCTGGTCATAATGGTCCCACCTTCGCAAGGGATCTCCAGATGATCAACGACCCCAGCTTCGGCCAGTCCCGAGAACTGCAGACCATCTTCACGATCGCCGGGCTGCTGGCGCGGGAGGACCTCAGCCTCACCCAGATCCTCCAGGTGGTGGCCGAGGCCCTGCCCAAGGGATTCAAGCACGAGGAGGTCTGCCAGGCCCGCATCCACTTCTGGGGCGAGTGCTTCGAGACCAAGGGCTTCCAGCCGGGCCCCTGGACCCTGCGCGCCCCCATCGTCGTGAAGGGCGAGACCCTCGGCGAGGTGGAGGTGGTCTACCTGGAGAACCGCTCGTCCCGGGCGCCCGGCAGCCCCTTCCACCTGGACCAGAAGAAGCTCGTCGACCTCACCGCCCAGAAGCTGGGCCAGCTCGCCGAGATCCGCATCGCCCAGCGCGAGGAGGAGAAGACCTCCGCCCCGGCGGCGCCGGCCCCCGCGGCCAAGCCCGAGTGGCGCTACATCCTGGACCTCCTGACGGAGATCGATCCGGCCCTGCACCTGCGCATCATCCGCCGGCTCATGAACCACGCCACCAAGGTGGGCGTCCCGGGCGTGCAGAAGATGATCGCCCAGTTCGACCCGGCCATCTACGCCCAGGGCGAGGAGGCCTCCCACGGCTCCAATGCCCCGCTGCCCAAGCGGGACATGAACCTGGTCAGCCAGACGTTCAAGGAGATCGAGGAGATCGCCTCCATCGTCTTCGAGGACGCGGATCTCACGGCCCTCCTCAAGCAGTGGATGCGCCAGGACAAGCTCGGCTTCCTCGCCATCGCCACCGAGAAGCGGGACATCCCCCTGGTGGAGATCAAGGAGATCGTCGACCGGTTCTGCCGGGAGACCCGCGAGGACCTCCCCGCCCTGGCCGTGCCGGACGACACGAACGTCCGCGTGGCGCTCATCCGCCGCTTCCTCACGGAGAGCCTCAAGTTCATCGGCATCGCCAAGGCCCACCTCTCCGTCTACGACTTCGGCAACATCCTCACCCACGTGCTCGGGCCCGCCCAGGGCAACGGCAAGCTCGGCGGCAAGGCGGCCGGCCTCATCCTCGCCGCCCGCATCCTCAAGCGCCAGGGCACGGGCAACCCGCTCATCGACTCCATCCGCACCCCCAAGACCTGGTACATCACCTCGGACGGCATCTACAACTTCCTCCGCCACAACAGCCTGGAGGACCTGTGGAGCCTGAAGTTCAGCCCCATCGAGGAGGTCCGCCAGACCTTCCCCTACCTGGAGCAGGTCTTCAAGAACTCCTTCTTCTCCCCCGAGATGTTCCAGCAGATCCAGTTCGCCATGGACGACCTGGGCGAGGGCCCGCTGATCGTGCGCAGCTCCTCCCTCCTGGAGGACAGCGAGGGCATGGCCTTCTCCGGCAAGTACCGAAGCCTCTTCCTCGCCAACGTGGGCAGCCGCGAGGAGCGCCTGGAGGCCCTCGTCGACGCCGTGGCCGAGGTCTACGCGTCGGTCTTCGGGCCGGACCCGATCCAGTACCGGGCCGAGCGCGGGCTCCTCGACTTCGTGGAGGAGATGGGCATCATCATCCAGAAGGTGGTGGGCCACCGCGTCGGCAAGTACTTCATGCCCGCCTTCGCGGGGGTGGCCTTCAGCCACAACGAGTTCCGCTGGTCCCCGCGCCTGCGCCGCGAGGACGGCATCGTCCGCATGGTCATGGGCCTCGGCACCCGCGCCGTGGACCGCCTGGGCAGCGACTTCCCCTTCATGATGAGCCCGGGGCAGCCCAACCTGCGCGTCAACGTCACGCCCGAGCAGGTGGCCCACTACGCCCAGACCTCCATGGACGTCATCAACCTCGAGACCGGCCGGTTCGAGAGCCTCGCCATCCCCGACCTGCTCCGCGAGGCCGGGGACGACTACCCGATGCTGGAGCAGATCGTCTCCCTCCTCGAGGACGGCTTCCTGAAGAAGCCCATGCGGGGCATGATCAACGCCGCCAAGGACGACCTCGTCGTCACCTTCGCGGGCCTGGTCGAGCGCACGGAGTTCGTGGCCCAGATCCGGACGGTCCTGGGCATCCTCCAGGAGGCCCTGGGCACATCGGTGGACCTGGAGTTCGCCCACGACGGGTCCAACCTCTACCTGCTCCAGTGCCGGCCCCAGAGCCGCATGGACGAGGAGGGCCGCATCCACATGCCCACCAAGGTCCCCTACGAGGACAAGCTCTTCTCGGCGAGCAAGTACATCACCAACGGCTACGTCGAGGGCATCCGCTACATCGTCTACGTGGACCCGGAGGAGTACCGGACCATCCCCGACCTCGCCGACCTCCTGGCCATCGCGGACTGCGTCAACCGCCTGAACGGGATGCTCCCCCGCCGGAAGTTCATCCTCATGGGCCCCGGGCGCTGGGGCAGCCGCGGGGACGTCACCCTCGGCGTGGGCATCACCTACTCGGGCATCAACAACACGCAGCTGCTGGTGGAGATCGCCCGGAAGAAGGGCAACTACGTCCCCGACCTCTCCTTCGGGACGCACTTCTTCCAGGACCTCGTGGAGGCCCGCATCCACTACCTGGCCCTGTACCCCGACGAGGAGGGGAACCTCTTCAACGAGGACTTCCTGCGGAACAGCCCCAGCGTCCTCACCCAGCTCCTCCCGGAACACATCCGCCTGGAGAAGGCCGTGCGCGTGATCGACCTGGAGAAGGTGCGCCCAGGGCACGAACTGGACGTGGTGATGGACGGGGAGAAGGACCGGGCCCTCGGCTTCCTCCGCCCCATCCAGCTGCACTGACGGGGCCCGCCGGGCGGCCCTTGGAAAGATTCTTGTCCGTCCACTGAAAAAATCATGCTATCTTCCCCCTGTTTTGCGCCGACCCGGCTGTCGGCCATCTGGGGGAACCGTCTTGATCTATCGCGCTCACCTGCTGAGCCCCGCTTCGCCTGCGCGCCTGGAGGACATTCCGGACGGCGGCCTGATGGTGGACGGGGCCGGACGGATCCTGGCGGCCGCGCCCTTCGCCGCCCTCCAGCGCCTGCATCCGGGCGAACCCGTCCAGGACCTCCGCCCCGCCTGGATCCTCCCCGGCCTCGTGGATCTGCACGCCCACCTGCCCCAGTACAGCGCCGTGGCCTTGGACGGCCTGGAGCTGCTGCCCTGGCTGGAGAACCACATCTTCCCCCTCGAGGCGGGCTTCGCCGATCCGGAAGCGGCGGTCCCCGCGGCGCGCCTCTTCTTCGCGCACCAGCTCGCCTGGGGCACCACCACGTCCGTCGCCTACCTCACCGTCCACCAGGAGGCCGCGGACCGCGCCTTCCGCGAGGCCGAGGCGTGCGGCATCCGCGCCATCCTCGGCAAGGTGATGATGGACCGCCACTGCCCGGACGCCCTCCGGGAGGACACGGCGGCCTCCCTGGCCCAGAGCGCCGAGCTCTGCGAGACCTGGCACGGGCGGGACGGGGGCCGGCTGGGCTACGCCTTCACGCCGCGCTTCGCGCCGGTCTGCTCCATGGACCTCATGGCCGGCCTCTCCCGGGAGGCCGAGAAGCATGGCGCCTGGATCCAGACCCACCTCAGCGAGAACCTGGACGAGATCGCCCGCGTGCGGGAGCTCTTCCCCGAGGCGCGGGACTACACGGACGTGTACGCGCGGGCCGGCATGCTCGGGCCCCGCACCCTCCTGGGCCACTGCATCCACCTGTCGGAGGGCGAGCGCGCCGTCCTGCGCGAGGCCGGCGCGACGCTGGTCCACTGCCCCCGGTCCAACGCCTTCATCAAGAGCGGCATCATGCCCCTGCGCCAGTGGCTCGCCGAGGGCCACCGCGTCGGCCTGGCCTCCGATGTGGGCGGCGGCCCCAGCCTGGACCTCTGGGGCGAAATGGCCGCCGCCTGCGACCAGTCCAAGCAGCGCTGGGCCGAGCGCAGGGCCCAGCTCCGGCGCCTGGAGGCCCTCGACCTCGACGCCGACGCCCGCGGCCGCGTGGCCGAGGCCCTCGGCCTCCACGCGCACGCGCCCATCACCCCCGTGGAGGCCTTCCACCTGGCGACCCTGGGCGGCGCCCGGGCCCTGGGGCTCGAGCGGACCATCGGCAGCCTGGAACCGGGCAAGGACGCGGACTTCATCGTCCTGGATCCCCGGGCGGCGGACCCCCTCGCGGACCGCGCGGTCCTGCGGCCCGAGGAGGTGCTCTCCCGCTGCATCTACCGCTCCACCCCCGGCATGGTCCAGGCCGCCTACGTCCGCGGCCGCAGGGTCCACGGGCGGTAGCCGCGGGCCTTGGGGGTTGCCGGCGCCCCCGGGTACCCTGGGCCCATGGCCCGCCCTCCCTTCCAGCCCGGCGACCGGCTTCCCCTCGCCTTCTACCTCCGCGCCGTGACGGCGGTCGCCCGCGACCTCCTGGGGCGCCACCTCCGCCTGGGCGAGGTGGAGCTGCGCATCACGGAGACCGAAGCCTACGGGGGCCCCCGGGACACCGCCAGCCACGCCCGCTCCGGCCCCACGCCCCGCAACCGGGTGATGTGGGAGGAGGGGGGCCGGGTCTACGTGTACTTCTGCTACGGCATGCACCACATGCTCAATGTGATCTCGGGCCCCGAAGGCCGGGCGGAGGGCGTCCTCATCCGCAGCTGCGAGCCCGTGGCCGGGCTGGAGCGCATCCGGGAACGCCGGGGCGGCCTCCAGGGTCCGGCCCTCCTGACGGGCCCCGGCAAGGTGGCCCAGGCCCTCGGCCTCGACCTCGCCTGGACCCGCCACCGCCTCTACGAGGCCGGCGGCCTGGAACTCCTCGCCGGCACCCCGCCCCGGAGGGTGCGGACGGGCCCCCGCGTGGGCGTGGACTTCGCCGACCCCGCGGACCGCGACCGCCCGTGGCGCTTCGCCGACGCGGATTCGCCCTGGGTGAGCCATCCCCGGACCCTGGGGCGCTGAAGGCGCCGGCGGCAGGACGGCGTTCACCGGTCCGGGCCGGTTTTTCACCGATCCGGGGATGACGTACATGGCCGCCCGGTGTCTACTTGAAGAAATGATCTTGCCCGGGGGGAATCCATGGCTGATGGCAGCCCGAAGCCTGTGTTCAAGAAGCGCTTTCCGTGGGGCTGGGTGCTCCTGGCGACGGTGGCGGGCCTGGCGGTGGCCGGCATGGTGGCGGCCCGGAACGCGCCGCTGCGCCTGGCCATCAGCCGGCCCACGGTGTTCCAGGCCGGGGAGCGGAATCCCGTGCTGACCGCCAGCGGCTACCTCGTCGCCCGCCACCGCGCCACCCTCTCCGCCAAGGTCCCCGGGCGCCTGGCCTGGCTGGGCGTGGAGGAGGGCACCCGCGTGACCAAGGGCCAGATCATCGCCCGCCTGGAGGCCCCCGACCTGGAGGCCTCCCGGGCCCAGGTGGAGGCCAGCCTCCGCCAGGCGGAGCTGGACCGGGACCGGGGCGAGACCCTCTTCAAGGAGGGGGTGCTGGACCGCGCGAGCCTGGACCGCCTGCGCACCGCCGTCTCCACCCTCAAGGCGCAGCTGGCCTACCAGGACGCCCTCCTGGAGAACATGGTGCTCCGCGCCCCCTTCACCGGCACCGTCACCCAGAAGCTCTCGGAAGTGGGCGAGACCGTGAGCCCCGGCACCGCCGGCGGCGCCAACGCCATCAACGCCATCGCGACGCTCGCGGACTTCGACAGCCTGGAGCTGGAGGTGGAGGTCAACGAGACCGGCCTGCCCCGGCTGAAGCGGGGCATGCCCGCGGAGATCCGCGTGGACGCCCTGGACGCGGAGCCGGGCGCGAAGCCGCTCCGCGGCACCCTCCGGGAGATCTATCCCGCCTCCAACCGCCAGAAGGCCACCGTCCTGGTGCGCGTGGCCCTGGTGGACCGGCATCCCCTGCTGGTGCCCGACATGGGCGCGAAGGTCACGTTCATGGGCGAGCCCTTCGCGGAGCGCGCGGTCTACGTGGGCCGAGAGCAGCTGGTGGCCCGGGACGGGGCCACCTTCGTGTGGACCGTCGAGAACGGCCGCGCCGTCCTCCGGAAGGTGGAGGCGGGGGCGGAGAACCCCGTCGGGTGCCAGGTGAAGGGCATCCCGCCCGACCTGCCCCTCCTCGTGGTGCCGCAGGAGGTCAAGCTGGAGCCCGGCAAGCGCGTCGCCCCCAAGGAGCGCTGACGTGGCGGCCCCCGAGCTCAGCGTCCGGCTGCGCGGACTCGCCAAGAGCTACTGGCGCGGCGCCCTGGAGATCCCCGTCCTCACGGGCGTCGACCTGGACATCCCCCGGGGGGGCTACTACGCCCTGATGGGGCCGAGCGGTTCGGGCAAGACCACGCTCCTCAACCTCATCGCCGGCATCGACCGCCCCACCGGCGGCGAACTGGAGGTGTGCGGCTACGACCTCAACGGCCTGGACGACGACGAGCTCGCCGGGTGGCGGAGCCGGAACGTGGGCTTCATCTTCCAGAACTACAACCTCATCCCCGTGCTCACCGCCTTCGAGAACGTGGAACTGCCCCTCCTCCTCACCGACATGGCCCGGAGCGAACGCCGCGACCGGGTCGACCGGGCCCTCCGCCTCGTCAACCTCGCGGACCGCATGCGCAACTACCCCCGGCAGCTCTCCGGCGGCCAGGAGCAGCGGGTGGCCATCGCCCGGGCCATCGTCCACGATCCGGGCCTCCTGGTGGCCGACGAGCCCACCGGCGCCCTGGACGCGCGCAACGCGGAGGAGGCCCTCGTCCTCCTCGAGCACCTGAACCAGGAGCTGGGCAAGACGATCGTGCTCGTCACCCACGACCCCAAGGCCGCCCAGCACGCACGGGTCCAGATCCACCTGGAGAAGGGCGTGCTGGACCGCACCGTCGAGGTGCACGACCGCCCCGTGCTCCCCCGCATCCTGGAGGACCGCGGGTGAACTTCCTGACCCTGGTCCTGCGCTCCCTGTTCCGCTCCAAGCGGCGGACGGTCCTCACCGTCCTGAGCCTCGCCGTGTCGGTCTTCCTGATCGCGCTCCTCCAGAGCCTCCTGGGCACCATGGACGCCCTGACGGTTTCGGGCGGCAGCGGCACCCGGTTCGTGGTGCAGGACAAGGCCTCCTTCACCAACGTGATCCCCCAGTCCTACGCCAACTACCTCCGCGCCCAGCCCGAGATCGAGGCCTTCACGGCCTTCCAGTGGTTCGGCGGCGAGTACAAGGACCCCAAGAACTTCTTCGCCAACTTCGCCGTCGAGCCCGAGACGTACCTGCAGGTGTACCGCGAGGAGGCCAACCTCGCGAGCATCCCCCCGGCCCAGGTCCGCGACTTCCTGCGCGACGGCAACGGCTGCATCGTCGGGAAGACGCTCGCGGACCGCTTCGGCTGGAAGGTGGGCGACGTCGTGCCGCTGCGGAGCAGCATCTTCAACATCACCGTCCGCCTCAACATCCGCATCATCTTCGTGGGGAAGCGCAAGTCCGACGAGATGTTCCTGGCCTTCAACATCCGCCAGCTCCAGGAGGCCGTCCCCTTCATGAAGGGCCGCGTGGGCGCCTTCACCGCCCGGGCCCGCAACCCCGCCGACATCCCCCGCCTCTGCGAGCGGATCGACCGGCATTTCGCGAACTCCGCCCAGGAGACCCTCACCATCACGGAGAACGCCTTCAACCTGAACATGATGAAGATGCTGGGCGACTACTCCACCATGATCCACTCCATCACCGGGGCGGTCCTCGTGGCGATCCTCATCGTCACCGCCAACACCATGGCCATGGCCATCCGGGAGCGGACGACGCAGATCTCCACCATGCGCGCGCTCGGATTCCGGTCCTCCCAGATCCTGAGCCTCCTCATGGCCGAGGGCCTCCTCCTCTCCCTTCTCGGCAGCGGCCTGGGCATCTTCATGGCCATGGGCGCCGCCGACCTCGCCGCCAAGGTGGGCGGCGCGATCCTGCCCTGGATGGCCGACTTCATCATCACAGGCGAGACGCTGCTCCTGTGCGTGCTCATCACCCTCGCCCTGGGCCTCCTCTCCACCTTCGCCCCGGCCTACCGCGCCAGCCGCAGGCCCATCACCGACGGCCTGAGGGCGCTATGATCGGCTGGCTCTTCGTGCCGCTGGCACCCTACCTGCTCTGGCTGCTCCACGCCGCCCTCTTCCACCCCGTGCCCCTGGCCTACAACTGGCGCTCCATCTGGGTCCGCAAGGCCGGCACCCTCTCCACCGTGGGCGCCATCGCCATCGTCGTGATGATCTTCGTCGTGGTGCTCTCCATGGCCCAGGGCGTCTCCCGGGCCTACGTGCGCAGCGGGCGCGACGACCAGGTCATCATCCTGCGCCAGAACGCACGGGTCGAGATGATGAGTTCGGTGACCCTCGCCCAGGCCCGCCTCATCGCCACGCATCCCCTCATCGCCCGGGACGCCCAGGGTCCCCTCCTCACCGAGGACATCATCGTGAGCAAGCAGCTGCCCCTCGCGGACGGCTCGGGCAGCCTCACCGTGACCGTGCGCGGCACCACCCGCGCCGGGGCCCGCATGCGCAGCCAGGTGACCCTGGTGGCTGGGCGCTGGTTCCGCCCCGGGCTATCCGAGGCCGTGGTGCCCCGGCGCATGCAGAACCGCTACGCGGGCGTGGATCTCGGCGGCACCATCGCCATGGGCGGCCGCACCTGGACCGTGGTGGGGGTCTTCGACGGCAGCGGCTCGGTCTACGACTCCGAGGTGTGGACGGACGTGGCGGACCTGCGCCAGGCCTACCGGCGCTACGGCGTGGACTCCTCCGTCGCGGTCCGGCTGCGCAGCGCGGAGGACGTGCCCGCCTTCGTCCGGGACATGGAGCGGGACGTGCGCCTCAAGCTGGAGGCGAAACCCGAGCCCGCCTACTTCGCGGACCTGGGCGACGCGGGCCGGCCCATGCAGGTGCTCGGGCAGATCATCACGGCCATCCTCACGGTGGGCGCCATCTTCGCGGCCATGAACACCATGTACGCCGCCGTCGCCGGCCGCACCTCCGAGATCGGGACCCTCCGGGCGATCGGCTTCAAGCGCCGGGAGATCCTGGCCAGCTTCCAGTGGGAGGCCATCCTCCTCACCGCCCTGGGGGGCCTCCTGGGCGCGTCCCTCGCCCTCCTCTTCAACGGCACCCGGTCCGGGGGCGTGAACATGACCACCTGGTCCGACGTCAGCTACGCCTTCGCGATCACCCCGGGCCTGATGGCCCAGGGCGTGGCCTTCAGCATCCTCATGGGCCTCGCCGGGGGCTTCCTGCCCGCCTGGCGAGCGAGCAGGATTCCCGTCACCGAGGCGATGCGAGGATGAATGTCTAATATTTTATGCTAGACTGGGCCGGCTCGCCGCGTTGACCCTATCGCAAGGCGAGGTAAACTTGAAGCCTAAACGGGAGGCACCATGGACCGTGAACTGCTGAAGGGGAGCACACCGCTCCTTCTGTTGTCCCTGCTCACGGACGGACCCATGTACGGGTACCAGATCATCGAGACGGTTCGCCAGCGCACCGACGGAAGCTACACGCTGAAGGAGGGCGCGCTCTACCCCGCCCTGCACAAGCTCGAGGCGGCCGAATTCATCACCTCGTACTGGCAGACCCAGCCCAATGGCCGCGACCGCCGCTACTATGCGATCCTCCCGGCCGGCACCGCCTTCCTCGACGCCAAGAAGGCCGAGTGGGGCCGGTTCGTCGCCATGGTCGACGGGTTCGTGGGGCCCCGGCCGTGAACCAGGCGCTGGCGGGCTACCTCGCCGAGGTGGAGCAGTCCCTCCGCGGACTGTCCTCCGGCAGGCGCCGCCTCATCGTGCGCGAACTGGAAGCCCACCTCCGGGACGAGGCCGAGGCCCGCGGCCTCCTGACCGAGTCGGACATGGAGGCCCTCCTGGCCGAGAAGGAGATGCCCCGGGAGCTGGCCTCCCAGCTCTCCGAGGGCGAGGACACCGACACCACGCACCGCAGCGAGACCTCCCTCCTCGCCGGTTCCCTCCTGGGCCTGGCCACGGGCGGCTACCTCTTCCTCCAGGGCAACTGGCCCTGGCACCTGAGCCTCGCCTTCTGCTTCGCCCACGGGCTCGCCGTCGGGGCCGGGCTCTTCCTGGTCCGCCGCCGCTGGCAGACGCTGCGCCCGGGCGTGCGCGTCCTGACCTCCGCCCTCTTCGGCACCCTCATGGCCATTCCCCTGGGCTTCACCAGCCTGCGGGGCTTCATGGCGAGCCGCCTGATGTACGGCGCCTTCACGGGCTACATGCTGGAGCGGCACTCCACGACGCGACCGGCCTGGCAGGCCGTCGCCGAGACCCTCGCCTTCACCCTCGTGGATGCCTTCCTGTGGACGTTCGTGTTCCACCACCGGCGCCCGTACGCCTGGCTCCTTGAACTCAGCTTCAATTTCACCCTCGCCCTGGGGGTCCTCGTGGCCATCCACCTGAAGCGCCTGATGTCCGGCCGCTGGCTGCTGGCGCCCCAGTGATTTCCCGTTGAGATCCAAGGGTATCTTGGATAAACTATTCCCCTTGTGCGTGAACAAGCCGCGTGCCGCCTTGGCATCCGGTCGGTTCCAGGAGGCCTCGATGAAGGACAAGATCCATCCCCAGCTGCATGACGTGACCGTCCATTGCGCCTGCGGCAGTGAGTTCCAGACCCGCTCCACCAAGAAGGAGCTCCGCGTGGAAGTGTGCGCGGCCTGCCACCCCTTCTTCACCGGCAAGCAGAAGGTCATGGACACCGCCGGCCGCGTGGAGAAGTTCAACCGCAAGTATGCGAAGAAGGAAGCTCCCGTGAGCGCGGAAGCCGCTCCCGAAGCCACCGAAGCCAACCAGTAGCGAGGCGTTTCCCAGGAACGGGCCGGTCACCGGCCCGTTCTTTTTTTGTGCCCCGCCCCCGGAGGTCCCATGCTCGACCAGCTTGAATCCCTTGATGCCAAGTTCCAGGAAATCGAGGCCCAGCTCCAGGATCCGGCCGTGGTCAGCGATCCCAAGCGCCTGCGCGAGCTGACCAAGCACCGGGCCGAGCTCGAGCCCGTCGTGGCCGCCTGGCACGCCCAGCGCACCCGCCTCCACCAGCTGGAGGAGGCCGAGGCCATCCTGGCCGACAAGACCCTGGACAGCGACCTGCGCGACCTGGCCGCCCTGGAGATCCCGGAGCTGAAGGAGGCCATCCAGCAGGGCGAGACCGAACTCCGGGCCCTCCTGGTGCCCAAGGACCCCAAGGACGCCAAGAACGTCATCCTGGAGGTCCGCGCGGGCACCGGCGGCGAGGAGGCCGCCCTCTTCGCGGCGGAGGTGTTCCGGATGTACGTGCGCTTCGCCGAACGCCGCGGCTACCGGGTCTCCGTCCTCAGCGAGAGCGAGGCCGAACAGGGCGGGCTCCGGGAGGTGGTGGCGGAGATCGAAGGCGAGGGCGCCTACAGCCTCTTCCGCTTCGAGTCCGGCGTCCACCGGGTCCAGCGCGTGCCCAAGACCGAGACCCAGGGCCGCATCCACACCTCCGCCTGCACCGTGGCCGTCATGCCCGAGGCCGAGGAGGTGGACATCGTCATCCACGAGAAGGACCTGCGCATCGACACCTTCTGCTCCGGCGGCAAGGGCGGCCAGAGCGTCAACACCACCTACTCCGCCGTACGCCTCACCCACCTGCCCACCAACACCGTGGTCAGCTGCCAGGACGAGCGCAGCCAGCTCAAGAACATGGCCAAGGCCATGACCGTCCTCCGCTCCCGCCTCCTGGAGAAGGCCCAGGCCGAGAAGGACGCGGCCGAGGCCAGCCTGCGCAAGACCCAGGTGGGCTCCGGCGACCGCAGCGAGAAGATCCGCACCTACAACTTCCCCCAGGGCCGGGTCACGGACCACCGGGTGAACGTCACCATCCACCAGATCGACGCCTTCATGCAGGGCCAGATCGAGCCCATCCTGGAGCCCCTGCGGGCCGCCTTCGAGGCGGAGCGCCTGCAGGCCATGGACGCCTGACCCGCCCGCGCCGCGGGACGCGAAAAGGGGCCCCCGGATGGGGGCCCCTTTCGCCTTCGGGACACCAAAAAAGGGGGGCCCTTGCGGGCCCCCCTTCAGGTGGTGCGGCGGGTGTCCTAGAAGCGGACGCCGGCGGACAGGAAGAAGGAGCGGGCGGCGCCGAAGTTGGAGGAGCCGGTCTGCTTGCCGAAGGAGGAGCCGGGAACCCAGGCGCTGTTCACGGCGAGGTTGCTGCCGTTGTAGCTGCTGCTGTTGGCGGCGACGCCGGTGGCCTTGTTCATGGTGGTGTTCCAGCCGAGGATCTGCTGGTGGTTCCACACGTTGGTGATGACCATCTTCACGAAGGCCTTGACGGGCGTGCCCTTGACCTTGGCCAGCTGCCAGTCCTGGGTGATGGAAAGGTCCATGAAGGCCGAGGCGGGAGCCACGAACTGGCCGCGCTGGTTGCCGTAGTACTGGGTGAAGTTCGTGCCGGCGCCGACGTAGGCGAGGTCGACGTCGATCTGGCCGGGGGTGATGTTGCGGGTCAGGCTGTAGTGCGCGCCCGAATCGAAGCGGTAGATGAGGCCCCAGGTGGTGCGGCCGTAGGCGCTGTCGTGGTAGTAGGACCCGGTCATGCGCATGCGGAGGGGAACGTTGCCGGTGAGGGCGCCGTAGGGCGAGGTGATGTCGGGAGAGAAGGAGACCGTGCGGGGCTGGCCGAGGGTGGCGGCGGCATGGGAGGAGGCGATGTTGGTCGTGGTCCAGGCCTGGAGGCCCTCGCCGCGAGCGGGGGTGGAGGAGCCTTCACCCTCGTAGTTGCCTTCCGTGCGGGCCCAGGTGATGTTGCCGGCGAAGGACCAGGTGCCCTTCTGGGCCTGGGCGTCCAGCTCGAGGTCGTGGTACTTGCGCTTGGCGACGCTGCTGTTGCCCCACACCTTCATGTAGGCGGTGAAGGCGGCGGCGGTGTCGGTGACGGTGCCCATGTTGCCCTGCTGGTAGTCGAGCAGGTCATGCCATTCCTTGTTGACGTAGGTCAGCTTGACGGCGCCGGTCCCGAAGAGGTCGCTCTTGAAGGAGTAGGCGGCGGACAGCTGGGTCTCGTCGACGTGGGGGGCCTTGAGGTCGTTGGAGAGCTTGACGTTCAGGCTGGGGTTGCCATACCAGGCCACGTTCGCGGCGGTCTGGGGGTACTTGGCCAGGTTCCAGATGTCGCTGCCGGGGGCGACGGGGAGGGCGGTGTTGGGATCGCCGGTCCAGTAGTAGTCGATTTCCTTGGGGTTGCCCTGACGGGTCACCTGGGTGGTGATGCCCTCGGCCACGGCCGAGTTGTAGCGGGCCCAGCTGGCGCCGAGGACCCACTGGGCGTCGCCCAGGATGTCGTACTTCAGGCCGAGGCGGGGGGAGAAGCCGTTGGCGGACACGGTGGTGATGCCGGTGTCGGACTCGGCCTTGTACTTGTCGTAGCGCAGGCCGATCTGGAAGGCCAGCTTGTTGTTGACCGTCCACTTGTCGTTCAGGTAGACGCCCGTGGTCTTGGTCTTGGCCTCGCCGGCGCCGGACTCGTAGACCCACATGGCGACGGGGATGCCGGTGCGGGCGGCGTAGCTGAAGGCGTCCACTTCGAGGATGTAGCCCGTGGAGGTCTGCTCGTTGCGGGAGCGGCGGATGCCCTCGTAGTAGTCGGCGCCGAAGTCGGTGGCGTGGGAGCCGGCGGCATCCCAGAAGAGGCTCACCTTGGCGTTGATGGTGTGGTTGTCGCGGTGGTCGCCGCCGTCGTTGGCGTTGAAGATGCCGTGATTGTAGTAGTAGCCGGTGGCATCGTCATAGATGGGGCTGTTGGCGATCTGGCTGCCGTCGACGCTGGGGCCGGCGCCGTAGGTCTGCTTCTTCTGGCCGAAGCGCAGGTCGGAGGTCAGGTTGGAGCTCCAGACGGAACGGAGGGCCACGTTGTAGAGGCTGTCCTTGTAGGTCTGGGGGATCAGGGACGCCAGCTCACCGGCGCTGTAGTCGCGCAGGTTCTCGGCGTTCTGGCTGTTCTGCCAGGCATAGACCAGGGTGTGGTTCTGGTTGATGAGCCAGGTCAGCTTCAGCTGGCGGCGGATCTCTTCGCGGTTGTAGTTGTAGTTGCTGTTGCCGGCGATGGTGCCCAGGGCCCCGGAGCCGAGCGAGGAGGAGGTGTTCACGCTGGTGCGGAAGTAGGAGCCGGAGAACCAGAGGCGATCCTTGAGGATGTAGCCGCCCAGGCTGAAGGTCTTCTGCTCGGAGAGCTGGTTCGTGATGGCGGCCCGGTTCTGCATGGGCTGCACGGCGTTCCACTGGGGATTGCTCAGCTCCTCGCGCCACTGGCCCGTGAAGGTGTTGCCGCCGGAGCGGGTGACGGCGTTCATGACGCCGCCGTCGACGCTGCCGTACTCGGCGGAGATGGCGCCGGTGATGACCTGCATCTCTTCCACCGCGTCATCGATCATGCGCACGCCGCGGTTGCCGTAGGCGTTGTCGGCCACGTTCTGGCCGTCGACGAGGTAGAGGTTGCCGCTGGTCATGGCGCCGCGGATCTGGACGCGGCCGCCGACACCGGAGACGACGCCGGGGGTCAGGAGGGCCACGGTCTCCATCGTGCGGTTGGTGGTGGGCAGCTGGTCGACGTTGTCGAGGCTGTAGTTGGAGGCCGTCTTCACGTCGGTCTTGTCAACCGCGGTGTTGGTGGCGACCACTTCGACCACGGCGCCGACGGTCTTGGCCATCGTGAAGCGCGGCTGGTAGTTCTGGTCGATGCCGATCTTCTCGGTGGTCTTGAAGGCGTTGTAGCCGGTCTTGGTGAGTTCAATCGTGTAGACGCCGGGAGGCAGGAGGCGCGCAATGAAGCGGCCCTTCTCGTCCGACGCCAGGACGCGGGCGCCCTGCAGGTTGGGGGAGGTCAGGCGGACCGTGACGCCCGCGATGCCGGCGCCGTTGGACTCAAGCACCTCACCCGTGATAGTGCAGGTCTGCGTGCCCTGGGCGATGAGGGAGACGGAACCGACGGCGATGATGGCGCCGATCCTGCCGAGCTGGTTGAAGTAGCGATGCATCTGCATCCTCCTAAGTTGTTTGGTTGCAAGTTTTTGCCGCAAAGGGCAGAGGGGTAGACCTTACCTGCAGGCAAAAGTGGCCTTGCTACTGGGAGCTTCAATCCGGGGATGGATTTGTCACGTAGGTTAGCACACTTCGAATGACGATGAGAAATTTTGTGAATGATACAGGAACTTTCTCGTGATTTAAGGCACAAGGGCCGCGCCATCGGGCGGCATGTTCTTGCAAAACGCATATGGATCAAGGGATGTCCTTGTCGGTTTCCGATCCGAAGAGGTTTGCGGCCGACCCCCATGGCGAAGGGCCGTCCAGCCCCTTTTGGCCGGGGAGCGGCGCCCCCCCCGCCTCCGATTGTCACAGCCAGGCGGCCTCCCCTCCCTTTCCTTCGGATCCGGTTGGGGCCAGAATCAGGGCAACCCAGGACCGTCCATGCCCGCGAAACCCGCACTCCCCCTTGCCCCCCTGCTGCACGAATGCCGGAAGGTCATCGTGGGCCAGCCCCGGGTCCTCGAGCGGCTGATGGCCGCCCTGCTGGTCCCCGGCCATGTCCTCCTGGAGGGCCTGCCCGGCCTGGCCAAGACCCGGACCATCCGGACCCTGGCCTCGGCCAGCCGCATGGCCTTCCGCCGCATCCAGTTCACCCCGGACCTCCTGCCCTCGGACGTGGTGGGCACCCTCGTCTTCGACCCGCGGAACCTCACCTTCTCCCCCCGCATCGGCCCGATCTTCGCCAACCTGCTCCTGGCCGACGAGATCAACCGGGCCCCCAGCAAGGTCCAGTCCGCCCTCCTCGAGGCCATGGAGGAGCGTCAGGTGACCCTGGGCGAGGAGGCCTTCACCCTTCCGGACCCCTTCCTCGTCCTCGCCACCCAGAACCCCCTCGAGCAGGAGGGGACCTTCCCCCTCCCCGAGGCCCAGATGGACCGGTTCCTCTTCAAATTGAAGGTGGACTATCCCGGCGCCGAGGAAGAGGCGGAGGTGCTGCGCCGCGCCGACGGGCACGAGGAGCCCGTCCATCCCGCCGTGGACGCCCAGGCCCTCATCGAGGCCCGGAAGGAGGCCCAGCGGGTCCGCCTGGACGAGGCCATCCGCACCTACATCGTCCGGCTGGTCCAGGGCACGCGCCCGGGCCAGGGCAAGGCGTGGAAAGGGCGGGAACTGCTCCGGTGCGGCGCCTCGCCCCGGGCGGCCCTGGCCTTCCAGGCCGCCGGGAAGGCCGTCGCCTACCTGGCCGGCCGTGACCACGTGCTGCCCGAGGACGTGGCCAACCTGGCGCCGGACGTCCTGCGGCACCGCCTCCTCCTGACCTACGAAAGCGAGGCGGACGGCGTCACCACCGATGATGTCATCAAGGCCCTGCTGGCGGCGACGCCCCGGCCCTGAGGCCGGGCGCCGGCCGGGTCGGGCACAGTAAGATAGAGGAAGCCGGGCGGGGAAGCTTCGGCCCATCGGCCCTTCCCCGCCCTTCCCCTGCCGATCCGCGCCGACGGGAGCCGCCATGAAGCCTCGCATTCTGATGATCCACACCGGGGGCACCCTGGGCATGGCCCCCCAGGGCGATCCCTCCTCCCTGGCCCCGGGCCCCTCCCTGGAGCGGATCCTGGAGCAGGTCCCCGAACTGGCCAAGGTGGCGGACCTGAGCCTGGCCGTGCCCTTCAACCGGGATTCCGCGGCCCTGGAGCCCGAGCACATCCTCCAGCTCGCGCGTCTGCTTCGCGAAGGCCTCGCCGACTGCCAGGGCGCCGTCGTGGTCCACGGCACCGACACCATGGCCTTCACGGCCTCGGTGCTGGGCTTCCTCCTGGGCGGCCAGGGCAAGCCGGTGGTGCTCACGGGCTCCCAGCGCCCCCTGGCCTACGTGCGCACCGACGCCCGCGGCAACCTGGTGGACGCGGTCTCCATCGCGGCCCAGGGCGTGCCGGAAGTCGGGATCTGCTTCGGAGACCACTGGCTCCGGGGCGTGGCCTGCGACAAGGTCAGCGTCCACCGCTACCAGGCCTTCGAATCTCCCAACCTGCCGCCCCTGGCCGAGCTGGGGCTCACCATCCAGTTCCACCCCCACGCCGGCGCCTTCGAGCGGCGCACCCCCGCCTGGGTGCGCGAGGCCCTGGAGCCCGCCATCGAGGTGCGCACCCCCTTCCCCGGCCAGCCCTGGCTGCCCCTCGGGGAGGGCACCCGGGGCGTCGTCATCCAGGGCTTCGGGGCGGGGAACCTCCCCATGGACCGCCCCGACCTCCAGGCCTTCCTCGCCAGCTGCCGGGACCGCGGCGTGCCCGTGGTGGTGGTGAGCCAGTGCCTGTCCGGCGGAGTGGACCTGCAGACCTACGATCTGGGCCGCCAGGCCCGGGAGCTCGGCGCCATCCCGGGCGGCCGCCACACGCGCTGGGCCGCGGTGGCCAAACTGGCCCTGGTGCTGGGCGCGGGCCGCGGCCGGAAGGAGGCGGAGGAGGCCTTCGCCACGTCCTGGGCGGGGGAGCCCCTCTAGTCCGCGCTACACTGGAGTTTTCCGAGGACCCGATGCTCGACGCTGCCCTGTTCCGCACCGACCTGGACGCCGTGGTCCAGGGCCTCGCCGCCCGGGGGGCGGCCTTCGACCGGGAGACCTTCTCCCGCCTCGAGGAGGAGCGCCGCCGGGTGATCCAGGAAGCCGAGGTCCTCAAGGCGGAGCGCAACCGCGTCTCCGAGGAGGTGGCCCGCCTCAAGCGCGCCAAGGAGAACGCCGACCACCTCATCGCCGCGCAGCGCGAGGCCGGCGACAAGCTGAAGACCCTCGAGGCCGCGGAGAAGGAGGCGGAGGCCGCCTTCCGGGCCTTCCTCGCCACGATCCCCAACCTGCCCCACGAGAGCGTCCCCGTCGGCAAGGACGAGCATTCCAACGTGGAGATCAAGCGCTGGGGCGCCCCCCGCGCGATCGCGGCCCCCAAGGACCACGTCGAGCTGGGCACGCGCCTGGGCATCCTGGACCTGGACCGCGCCGCCAAGCTCAGCGGCGCCCGGTTCGCGGTCCTGAAGGGCCTGGGGGCCAAGCTGGAGCGGGCCCTGGTCTCCTTCATGGCCGACCTCCACGCCGGCGCGGGCTGGAACGAGGTGCTCCCGCCCTACATGGTGCTCCCCGAGGCCATGTACGGGACCGGCCAGCTCCCCAAGTTCGAGCAGGACCTCTTCCGCACGAGCCGCGGCGAGGACACCCTCTACCTGATCCCCACCGCCGAGGTGCCGGTCACGAACCTCTACCGGGAGGAGATCCTGGCCGAGGACCAGCTCCCCCTGCGCCACTTCGCCTTCACGCCCTGCTTCCGCAGCGAGGCCGGCAGCTACGGCAGGGACACCAAGGGCATCATCCGCCAGCACCAGTTCCACAAGGTGGAGCTCGTGTCCTTCACGGCGCCCGAGAAGGCCCAGGAGGAGCTGGAGACGCTCACCCGCGAGGCCGAGACCGTGCTCGAGGCGCTGGAGCTGCCCTACCGGCGCATGCTCCTGTGCACCGGCGACATGGGCTTCTCCTCCCGGAAGACCTTCGACCTGGAGGTCTGGCTGCCCAGCCAGGACACCTACCGGGAGATCAGCTCCTGCTCCTGGTTCGGGGACTTCCAGGCCCGCCGCGCCAACATCCGCTACCGCCCCTCGGCCGGCAAGCCCCAGATGCTCCACACCCTCAACGGCAGCGGCCTCGCCGTGGGCCGCACCTGGGTGGCCATCCTCGAGAACTACCAGAACGAGGACGGCACCATCACCGTGCCCAAGGCCCTCCGGCCCTACCTGGGCTGCGACGTCATCCGCTAGCAGGCAGATCGGATCACCGGAACGATCGCGTTCCGGTGATGCGATCCACCTGCACGAGAAAGCTACCCGAGGACCTGGAGCGGCGTCCCGCTCGCCTCCAGGACGGCGTCGGGCAGGAAGAAGTCCGCCACCAGGACGGCGGAGGGATCCACGGCGTAGGGGGAGAAGTCGGTCACGCCGGCCTCGCGGAGGACGAGCTCGTCGATGAAGAAGTTGCCGGTGCAGGCGCGGGCGTCCCGGTCCAGGATCAGGGCGGCCGCGTCGGCGACGATCTCCGGGCGCCGGCTCGCCCGGGACAGGGCGTCGCCGCCCAGGAGGTTGCGCACGGCGGCGGTGTCGATGGTGGTGAGGGGCCACAGGCTGTTGACGGCCACGCCGTCCGGCCTGAACTCCTCCGCCATGCCCAGGGTGCAGAGGCTCATGCCGAACTTGGCCAGGGTGTAGGCCACGTGAGGGGCGAACCACTTGGGCCGCAGGTCCAGGGGCGGGCTCAGGGTCAGGATGTGGGGATTGGCGGCCTTCCGCAGGTGGGGCAGGCAGGCCTTGGCGCAGAGGAAGGTGCCCCTGGCGTTCACCTGGTGCATGAGGTCCCACCGCTTCAGGTCGGTGCCCTCGGTGCCGGCCAGGGAGATGGCGCTGGCGTTGTTCACGAGGATGTCCAGCCCCCCGAAGGTGGCGACGGTGGCGGCGACGGCCGCCAGGACCTGCTCCTCGCTGCGCACGTCCCCCACCCAGGGCAGGGCCCGGCCGCCGGCGGCCTCCACCTCCGCGGCCGCGGAGGCGACGGTGCCCGGCAGGCGGGGATGGGGCGCCGCGGTCTTCCCGAAGACGGTCACGTTGGCCCCCTCCCGCGCCGCGCGCAGGGCGATGGCCAGCCCGATGCCCCGGGTCGCCCCGGTGATGAACAACGTCTTGCCCGCCAGCCCCATGCCCCGCCCTCCCGCCGAAGTGCCCCGAGTATGCCGCGCCCGGGCCTCCCGCGCCAGGAAAGCTCCCCGTACGCGAGGTCCCCGGTCCCCGCGGCGCGCCGCGAAGACCGGGGATCGGCCCGGGGGAACCCTACTCGAAGTCGGGCAGGGTGTCGGGCATATCGCCCTGGGCGCGCCGGATGGCCTCCTCGTTGCGCCAGATGCCGTTGAAGCGCCCGTAGAGGGAGCTGAAGCCGGGGTGCAGGCGGCCTTCCTGGCTCAGGGTCACCAGCTCGGCGGTCAGGAGCTTCTCGGCGACCTGGGTCTGGAGCTGGGTGACGAGGGTGCGGCGGCCCTCGAAGGTGAGGGGCTCGGCGGGGGTCCGGGCCTTGATGCGGGCCATCCACACCTTGCCATCGGGAGACCAGAGGGGCTGGGTGGTCTTGCCGGCGGGGGTGTCCAGCAGCGCCTTGCGGATGGCGGGGTGCTGGCCCAGCTCGCCCAGGGTGGCGATGGTCACGTCGGTCTTGGTCTCGGGGGTGCCGAGGGCGGCCAGGTCGGCGCCGGCTTTCTGGGCCTTGGCCATGGCGGCGGTGCGGGCCTCATCCTGCTTCCAGCCTTCCAGCACCCGGCCCCGGATCTCGGCGAGGGGCGGCACGGCGACGGGGCGCTCCTCCTTCACCCGGTAGACCACGTAGGCCATGCCGGCGAGGCGGACCTTGGACACCTGGCCCACCTCGAGGCGGAAGGCCTCGGGGGCGAGGAACTGGCTGCCGGGCATCCCATCGATGCCCATGCTGTCTTCGATGGTGAAGGGCTTGGAGGTCTGGACCTTCAGGCCGAGGTTGCGGGCGGGGGCGGCCAGGTCGCCACGCTCACCGGCGCGCTTGCGCAGCTGCTCGAGCTTGTCCTTGGCCTTGGTGGCGAAGGCCTCGCGCTCCATCTGGGCGCGCAGCTCCTCCTTGACCTCGTCGAAGGGCTTCTCGCGGCGGCCCTCGAGCTTGATGAGGTGGTAGCCGAACTGGCTCTTCACGGGCTGGCTGATCTCGCCTTCCTTGAGGGAGGCGGCCGCCGCGGAGAAGGCCTTGTCCATGCGGCCGGGGTTGAACCACCCGAGGTCGCCGCCCTTGCCCTTGGCGCTGGGGTCCTCGCTGCTGGCTTCGGCGGCCTTGGCGAAATCCAGGCCCGCGACGATCTTGGCGCGGAGGTCCTGGGCCTTCTTGAAGGCCTCGGCGGCCTGGGCCTCGCCCTGCACCATGAAGAGGATGTGCCGGGCCTTCAGCTCGGTGTACTGGGCCTTGCGGGTCTCATAGAGGGCCTTGACCTTGGCGTCGTCCACGGGGGTGAGGCCGAGGGCGGCCTGGTCCACGGAGACATAGTCGATGACGCGGCGGGGGCCCACCTGGAAGCGGGCGCCGGAGGCCTTGAGGAAGGCCTCGAGCCGGGCGTCGCCGGGATCCTGGACCTGGGACGGATCGGGGGCGAGGGTCACGGCCTCGAAGGTGATCTTCTCGGCCCGGACCCGGTGCTCGAGGTCGACCCAGGCCTGGTCCACGGGCACGCGGCTCGCGGCCTGGGCCACCAGCTTGGAGAGGCTCAGGTCGCTGGCCACCTCCTGCTCCCACTGCTTGAGGGAGGTGCCGTTCTCGCGCAGGATGCCGTTGATCTCGGAGGTCTCGCGCAGCTGGCCGTTCTCGGCCAGGAAGAGGGGGATGCTCTTGAGGCGGGCCTCGAGGGCGGCGCGGATCTCCGCGTCGGTCACGACGATGCCGTGCCGGTCGGCCAGCTCGTGCCGCAGCTCGCGCTGAATGAGTGATTCAAGCGCCTGGTCCTGGAGCATGGGCAGCCGGGATTCGATGTTGGCGTTGCGGCCCAGGCTCTTGATGTACTGGGCGATCAGCTGGTCGATGTCCCGCCGCAGCACGTCCCGCCCGTAGACGCGGGCCATGACGTTGTCCGGCGCCGCCGCGCCGCCGCCGCTGGGCGCGAGGTAGGCCACCAGGCCCAGCAGAACGACCATCATGACCACGGCCATGGGCGTCTGGTTGCCTTTGAAGACTTGGCGGAAATTGCGAAGCATGGGTTCTCCAGGGTCGGGGACGATCGGCCAGATCTTCTAGGTTATCAAAGGAATGCCCTTTGTCCTAAACTGATTGACCGGGGGATTCATGGCAGTCCGAAACGTCTTGACCTGGGGGGATCCCCGACTGAAGCAGAACTCCGAGGACGTGGGCGACTGGACGCCCGAGTTGGAGACCCTCGTCCAGGACCTGTTCGACACCTCGTACGCGGAGGAGGGGGTCGGGATCGCCGCGCCCCAGGTGGGCGTGAATCTCAACATCGCCGTCATCGACACCTCCTGCGGCCAGGATCCCGCCGCCCGCATCGTGCTCATCAACCCCGAGGTCCTCCGCGGGGAGGGCACCCAGCGGGGCCCCGAGGGCTGCCTGTCCATCCCCGGCATCCACGAGATCCTGGAGCGCCCCCGGAAGGTCTGGGTGAAGACCCGGACCCGGGAGGGCGCCTGGGAGGAGCTGGAGGGGGAGGACCTCCTGGCCCGGGCCTTCTGCCACGAGATCGACCACCTGCGCGGCCGGCTGTTCGTCGAATACTTCGGCCCCGTCAAGCGCCAGATCATCCAGCGCAAGTACAGCAAGTCGAGGGCCTGATGGTCCGCATCGCCTTCCTGGGGACCCCGGCGGCGGCGGTGCCCGTCCTGCGCGCGCTGGCCGGGGCGCGGGAGGTGGCCGCCGTCTTCTGCAATCCCGACCGGCCCCAGGGCCGGGGCCGGCACCTGGAGGCCCCGCCGGTGAAGCAGGCCGCGCTGGCCCTGGGCCTGCCGGTCCACCAGCCCCTCTCCTGGAAGGCCCCGGAGACCCGGACGGCCTGGGAGGCCCTGTCCATCGACCTGGCCATCGTCGTCGCCTACGGCCACATCCTCCCCCGCTGGATGCTGGACGGCTGTCAGCTCGGCGCCTGGAACCTCCACTTCTCCCTCCTCCCCCGCTGGCGGGGGGCCGCCCCCGTGAACCACGCCATCCTGGCCGGGGACCCGGAGACCGGCGTGGGCCTCATGGCCATCACCCCCGGCCTGGACGAGGGCCCCATCCTGGCCGAGGCCCGGCGCCCCATCACGCTGCGCGACACCGCCGAGGACCTCCTGCCGGCCCTGGCGGAGGATGCCGCCGGGCTGCTACTCGCCCACCTGCCCGCCCTGGCGGCGGGGACCGCCCGGCCCACCCCCCAGGCCGGTGAACCCACCTTCGCCACCAAGCTCCACAAGGGCCTGGCCCCCCTGGACCCGGGGCGCCCCGCCCTGGACCTGCACCGCCAGGTGCGGGCCCTGGCGCCCTGGCCCGGCACCGAGCTGGACCTGGAGGGGACGCCCCTGAAGGTCTGCGCGGTGGGGGACCTGCGTCCCGACGGCGCGCGGCCCGGCACCCTGGCCTGGGGCCGGGACGGCGCCTGGCTCACGGCGGGCGACGGCCAGGCCCTGGAGCTGATCCGCCTCCAGCGCCCCGGCAAGCCGGTCCAGCCCGCCCTCCAGGCCCTCCAGCCCCTGGGATCCCAGGGGACCCGCCTCATCCCGCGAAGGGCTTGATCGCCTCGTCAATGCGGGCGGCCAGGGTCCGGTCCTTGTCCGTCAGGCCCCCCGCGTCATGGGTGGTGAGCCGGATGCGCACGTAGCCCCACCCGAAGGCCACGTCGGGATGATGGTTGAGGGCCTCGGCCGGGGCCACGAGGCGGCTCACCAGGTTGAAGGCCGACAGGAAGTCCGGGGTCCGGATCTCCCGCTCCAGGGCGTTGTCCTTCTCGATCCAGGTCATGGTCGCTCCACGCAACGGGGCCCCGCCGCGGCGCCCACCTTCTCCTGTGGCGCGCCCGAGGGGCGAAGTTCCGCCACTTCCTCCGCCAGGAGCCACTCGCCGGGCCACGCCTCGAGGGCCGCCTGGATGGCGTTCAGGCGGGCCGGCTCGACCCGGCCCGCGGCGCGCAGGTCCCGCACCTCCTGGTACAGGGCGGCCAGGGCCGGATCCAGGGCCCGCCGCCGCCGGTCCCGGGCCCGCCGCTCGGCGTCCGCCTCCCCGGGGTCCTGGCCGAAGCGCCGGTCCCAGGCCTCCGGGTCCGCGGGGCCGCCGGCCACCGAGACCACGGCGTCCGCCGTGAACAGCAGGGCCTCGGCGGGCAGCTCCAGGTCCCGCCCTCCGGCCCAGCCCTCCAGGTCCAGCACCTCGCCGCCCTCCAGGCGGAGCCCCGAGAGCTCGACGCCGCCGGGGGTCTCCAGGCGGAAGTCCCCGACCCGGGGGGGGTCCCCCGCGTCCAGGAGCACGACGGCGTGGCCCGGCCAGGGCTCGCCCTGGGCCCGGCCCCGCACGGCGACCTGGACGGGTCCGGCCAGGACGGCCAGTCCCGGCTCCACGGCCACCACCCGGCCGCTGAGCTGCGCCCCCGTGTCCAGCACGAGGTGGTTCACGGTCCGGGCCCGCATCGCCTCCCGCAGGCCGTGCTCCCCGCCCCGGCGCCAGCTCAGGGTGGCCTCGAAGGCCTCCAGCACCTCGGTGAGGTGATCGAAGTCCCGGGCCACGTACAGGAGGGGCTGCATGGCGGTGATGTCGAAGTCGCGCTCCACGCAGGCGAGGCTCAGGGGCACGCGGCGCACCTCGGGGCCCAGGCAGTGGACGGCCTCGCCCAGGCTGCTCAGGAGGCCGGCCCCGTAGATGCGGGGGTCCGACTCGGGGCCGACGAGCCCGTACTCCGCCGTCCACCAGTAGAGGCGGCTGGCCTTCACGCTCTCGCTGGCGTAGGTGCGGGCGGCCCTGGCGGCCTCCAGCCGCGCCTGGGCCTCGGCCACCTCCGCGGGCCCGCAGGCGGGGTCCTCCTTCACGACGCTGAGGTGGCGCACGGCCTGGTACACCGCCTCGTCCTCGAGGCTCGCGATGGCCTTGAAGCCCGCGGTCCCGCAGCGCTTCAGGTAGGCGGCGTAGGCGGGGTCCGCGAGGATGGGCGCGTGGCCCGCGCTCTCGTGGACGATGTCGGGGGCGGGCGTGTAGGGGACGTGCTCCACCGAGCGGATGTCGGCCGCGATGGCCAGGATCCCCAGGGACTGGAGCTCGGTGAACACCGCGGGGGGGATGAACCCCCGCACGCCCACGGCGCGCCAGCCGATCCGCTGGAGGCGGGCGTCCATCTCCTCCAGGCGGGGGATGGCCTCCACCCCGATGCCCGCCGAGGCCAGGCCCTCCAGGTAGCTGGGGTGGGCCCGGTGGGCGAGGTGGGTGGTCAGCCGGGTGAGGATGTGCCGCCAAACGGCCTGGTCCCGGGGGGTGTAGGCATCGTAGGCCTGGTCCACCACGTGGCGGGCCAGATGGGGGGGGAGGATGGGACGCGCGTCCGGCATGGCGGCCTCCAGACTCCATCAGGATAGAGTCTCAACCTCAGATTGGGATCCACCGATTTTTCAGGCGTGGAGCATCTGGGCGACGTCCCGGTAGTCCGGGTCCTGGTCGGCGACGGTGCGGAACTCGGCCATCGCCTCGTCCCGGTGGCCCTGGCCCAGCAGGAGGATGCCCAGGTCGTAATGGAGGCCCAGGGCGTCCTCGGGCGGGAAGCCCGGCGCCCCGATGCCCTGGCGCAGCCAACCGGCGGCGGCGTCCGGGTTGTTCTGGGCCAGCTCGCAGATGGCGAGCATGGAGCAGCATTCGAGCGTGCGCTCCGGATCCCGCATGGCCTTCTTGAACTCCTCGATGGCCGGTTCCAGGAGCATCATTTCCTTGTAGGCGATGCCCAGGTTGTAGTGGGTCTCGTAGTCGTCCCCCTTGACCTGCTGCTCCACCCCTTCACGGAAGGCGTTGAAAAGTTCATCAACGCTTTGGATCTTCTCCACCACGTGGGTGGCGTCGTGCATTTCCTCGCCCTCGCCCGTTTCCAGGAGGGCGTCGCCCAGCACGTCCGAGAGGTCGAAGAAGGAGGCCTCGTACTCCGGCTTGGGCTCCGCCGCCGCGCCCGGGGTGGGCATGCCCAGCCGAGCGAGGGCGCCGTCGGCGGCCGACAGCCGCTTGAGCAGCTCTGGATGGCCCGGGTGGACCTTGAGGGCGTTGTCGATCTCGATCTTGGCTTCCTCGGGGCTGCCGTAGTCCAGCTGGAAGTCGATGTCGGCCAGCCAGGAGACGAGGTCCTCGGGCACCGGCGCGGGGGTCGCCGGGGCGGTGGGGAAGGGCAGCGGTTCGAGTTCGAGGGGCGGCAGGTCGGCCCCGCCGCCGGTGATCTCGGACCACTCGTAGTCGGGCTGGCTGGGGTAGGCGGCCGGCGCCGCGGGGGGCGCCCAGCCCGGCACCTCCAGGGCGATGGGGGGTTCGGGCGCCGGCGGCGGCACGACGGCCGCGGGCAGCTCCAGCTCCAGGTCCAGGGGGATGATGGGCGGCAGTTCCTGGATCGGGGGCAGCTCGTGGGCGGCCTCCAGCTCCTGGATGGGTTCCAGCTCCTGGATGGGCAGGAGGTCGAGGGGCGCCACGGGGAGGGCTTCGATGGGCGGCGGCAGCGGGATCGCGGGCGCGGAAGCCGACGCGGGCCTGGCCGGAGGCGCGTCCAGGAGGCCCAGGTTGCGCCGGTAGAGGCGGGTGGAGCCCGGGAAGAGGTTCTCGGCCAGGTCCAGCAGGTCCACCGCCAGGGCCCGGTTCCCCAGGGCCGCCAGCTTCTCGGCGTGCTTCACGTAGTGCATCTGCACCTTGCTCAGGATGCCGGTGGAGCGGTGGATCTCGGCGATGCGGACGATCGCCTGGTAGTTGGCGGGCTCCAGCTCGAGGATCTTGGCGTAGGCGTCGTGGGCCCGGTCCATGAACCGGCTGCGCATGGCCTGTTCGGCTTCCCGTTCCAGCTGCTGGACCTGGATCCGGCGGGCCGCATCCGCCTCCAGGTGCTCGGCGGATTCGAGGGGCGAGGCCACCCAGCCCGAGCTGGCGCCCGAGATCTGGCTGGCGGTGGGCGCGGGCGCCTCGTCGGCGTCCGAGATCCCCATGCCCTGGAGCTGGGCCCGGACGGCGGCGGCGACCTCGTCGTCCCCCTTGGCCCGGGCGGCGGCCAGGGCGCGCCGCAGGTGGTCCACCTGATCGGTCCGGTTCCCGGACTGGTGGCTGATCTCCGCCATCTGGATCCAGGCTTCGGCGTTGAAGGCGCCCTGCAGGCCGCTCCGGAGGGTCCGGGCCGCGGCCTCGCCCATCCCGCGCCGGCCCAGTTCGCGCCCGATGGGCTTGAAGAGCTTGAGGGCCTCGTCCACGTGGCCCAGGCGCACCATTTCCCGCAGGGAGCGCTCCACCAGGCCCAGGCTCTTCTCGGGCAGCTGGGGCACCTCCGCCAGCGCCTCCAGGGCCCGGTCGGGAGCCTTGGCCTGGAGCTCCACCTCCGCGAGGGCGTCCAGGATCTCGGCGCTGCGGGGGTTGGCGGCCAGGCCCTCCCGCAGATGGGCGGCGGCCGAGGCCAGGTCCTTCTGGATGACCGCGAGCCGGCTCTGGGTCAGGAAGACCTGGGGGGTGGAGACCATCGCCTTGGCCCGCTCCAGGATCTGGCTGGCCTCGGCGTGCATCTGCTCCAGGGCCAGGGCTTCGGAGACATCCAAGTAGATGGCGGCCGCCTTCTCCTTCATGCCCTCCTTGTTGTAGAGGTCCGCCAGCTTGACCTTGTTCTTCAGGTTCTTGGGATCCAGCTCGACGACCTTGGCGAACTCCTCCAGGGCCCGCTTGAGGAGGCCCTTCTTGGTGAAGGCCTCGGCCACCCCGATGTGGATCTGGATGGCGTCCTTGATCATGTTGGTCTGGCGGTACAGCTCGGCCAGGCGCTCGCACACGTCCAGGTCGTCCGGGGCCGTGCGGTGGGCCTTCTTGAAGACGGCGCTCGCCTTGGCGGCGAAGCCCCCCCGCTCGTAGCCGATGCCCGCGCGCTTGAACATGTCCATGGCTTCGGGCACCCGGCCGGACTGCAGGTAGGCGTCGCCCACCCGGTTCATGAGGTTCCAGTCGTCGGGCTTGTCCTCGAGCAGCTTCAGGAACTCATCGATGGCGCGGTCGATGCGCCCCTGGGCCATGTAGGTCTCTGCCTGCCTGGTGATCTTCGCTCGGTCAATGGCCATGGGGCGCCCCGGGGTGCTTGGGCTGGATCAGCCCTTGAGATTGCGGATGGTGAAGGCGTGGGGGAGCAGGTCGGCCAGCCGATGGAGCGCCCGGGCCTTCCGGTTCGCCAGGAGGACGGGCGCATCCTCGGCGAATTCCGCGAGCACCTGGCGGCAGGAACCGCAGGGCGGCGTGAGGTCCGGCGCGTCGGTGACCACCACGACGGCCTTCAGTCCGCCGGGCTTCATCCCCGCCGCGGTGGCGGCGAAGACGGCGTTGCGCTCCGCGCAGATGGAGGAGGGGTAGGCCGCGTTCTCCACGTTGCAGCCGGCCGTGACGCTTCCGTCCTCCCGGAGGATCGCGGCGCCCACCTGGAACCCGGAATAGGGGGCGTGGGCGTTGGCCCGCGCCTTCCAGGCGGCGTCCAGAAGGGCGTCCCATGCGGGGGACTGGGGGTCGTCGAAGGTCATGGCCACCTCAAAGCAATCGTGGATTCATCTTAGGCAAAATCCGGTCCGCTGCACAGGTCTCTGACCAGCCCGCCGGCCTGGGCCAGGGCCAGGGCCCGCCAGCAGGGGCCGGGCCCGTCCACGGCCACCCGCCCGTCGGAGCCCGCCGCCTCCAGCCGCACCTGGCGCCGCTGGAGCCGGGCCTGGAGGACGCTGCCCGAAAGGCCTTCCAGCTCCCGCTCAAAGGCCGGGCCGGGCTCCCAGGCCGCCAGGTCCAGGACCAGGCGCACCCCCCGGGCCGCCTCGTCCTCGAAGGTGCGGACCCAGGGCTCGCCACGCTGGGCGGTGCGCTTCCAGTGGACCCGGGAGAGGGGGTCCCGTTCCCGGAAGGGACGGGCCCCATCCGGGCTGGCGGCGCCGGCCCGGGCGAGGGGGAAAGGGGCGTCCCCCAGGCCCCCGGGGCCGCCGGCCAGGGTCCGGGGATGGGGCAGCACCAGGATCCGCTGGTCCAGGGGCACCGACCAGGCCTTCTCCATGAACCCGAAGGGGAAGGCTGTGCGCAGCTCCACGTTCCGGAGCGGGGTCCAGCCGCGCTGGGCGGGGGTGACCTGGACCGCCGCCACCCCCTCCCTGGTCCCGTCGCCGCCCCGGACGAAGGCGGCCTCGGCCCTGGCGCCGGCCAGGTCCAGCCGCACCTCCAGGGCCCGGAGCCGGGCGGGGTCGCCGTCCCGGTAGCGCACCTTCACGGCGCCCTTCACCCGCGCGAAGAGGTTGCCCTCCTCCACCCCCAGGACCTCCAGGTCCCGGATCGCCCGCCGGCTGATCCAGCCCGAGGCCAGGAACAGCCCCAGCATCAGGGAGAAGACGAGGTACAGCAGGTTGTTGCCCGTGTTGACGGCGGCCGCGCCGAGGGCGAGCAGGGCCACCAGGAACTCCATCCCGAGTCGGGTCACGCTGAGCCGGAGCCGTCTGTCGCGCCAGAGGTCCATTCAGGCCCTACCCCGGGTTCCGTCGTTTGCCATTACCATGGTCCAAAGCCAGCAGCCCCCAGTCTGACGCCAGGAAGGGCCCCGATGATCGAAAAACTTTTCCGTTCCAAGTCATTGGAGACGCTCAAGGCACAGGCGGAGGAGCCCGAGCACCAGCTCCGGAGGAACCTGGGCACCTTCGACCTGACCATGTTCGGCATCGGCGCCATCATCGGGGCCGGCATCTTCTCCAGCATCGGGACGGCCGCCGCCGGGCACCTCGCCGACGGGAGGCTCCCGGCGGGCCCGGCCCTGGTGGTCAGCATCCTCCTGGTGGCCGTGGGCTGCGGCTTCACGGCCCTCGCCTACGCCGAACTGGCCTCCATGATCCCGGTCTCGGGCTCGGCCTACACGTACGCCTACGCCACCCTGGGCGAGCTCATGGCCTGGATCATCGGCTGGGACCTCCTCCTGGAGTACGCGGTCAGCAACGTCGCGGTGGCCATCAGCTGGGGCGACTACGCCCGGAGCTTCCTGGCCAACGTCCTGGGCGTCCACGTCCCGGGCTGGCTGGCCATGGATCCCCGGACCGCCCTCCAGCTCCTGCCCGCCTCGCCCCCCATGGGCCTGGGGGCCAAGCTCCACCTCCTCGCCCAGGCGCGGGCCGGCCTCGCCGACGGCGGCGCCGTCTTCGCCAACTGGCAGGTGCTCCGGGACGCGCCTCTGGTGGCGGGCTTTCCCGTGACCGTGAACCTCCTCGCCGTCGTGGTCACGGTGGGGGTCACCTACCTGGTCTACCTGGGCATCCGCGAGAGCGCCAGGGCCAACGCCGTCATGGTGGTGCTCAAGGTCCTCATCCTGGCCGCCGTCGTGGCCATCGGGGCCCGGTTCATCAACCCCGGCAACTGGCACCCCTTCGCCCCCCACGGCTTCGGCGGGATCCAGGCAGGGGCGGCCATCATCTTCTTCGCCTTCATCGGGTTCGACGCCGTGAGCACCACGGCCGAGGAGTGCCGGGATCCGGGCCACAGCCTTCCCCGGGGGATCCTCCTGAGCCTGGGCATCTGCACCCTGATCTACGCCGCCGTGGCCCTCGTGGTCACCGGCATGCTCAAGTACACCGACCTGGCCGGGAAGGCCGACCCCCTGGCCTACATCTTCAGCCAGAACCACATGAACGGCGTGGCCGGCGTCATCAGCCTGGGCGCGGTGATCGCCACGACGGCCGCCCTCCTCGTCTACCAGGTCGGCCAGCCGCGCATCTTCATGGCCATGAGCCGGGACGGCCTCCTGGGCCCCTGGTTCGGCCGGGTGAGCCCCCGCCACCGGACCCCCTCCAACGCCACCCTCCTGACGGGCCTCCTCGTCGCCATCCCCGCCGCCCTGCTGAGCATCGACGAGGTGGTCGAGCTGTGCAACATCGGCACCCTCTTCGCGTTCTCCGTCGTCTGCGCCGCCGTCATGATCCTCCGGAAGCGCCGGCCGGAGGCGGTCCGCCGCTTCCGCATGCCCTGGATCTGGGTGTTCGCCCCGGCGGGCATCCTGGCCTGCCTCTGGATCGCCAAGGGCCTGCCCGCCGTCACCTGGATCCGCTTCTTCGCATGGCTCGGCCTGGGCCTGGTGATCTACTTCGCCTATGGACTCCGCAACAGCGCGTTGCACACTAGGACGGAGGAGGCCTGATGTTCACGGGACTGATCCGCCATCTGGGGACCCTGGAAGCCCGGCGCGACCGCCCCGGGGGGGCGCGCCTGACCATCCAGGCCCCCCCCGATCTCATCGAGCGCGCCGAGGAGGGCGCCAGCATCTGCACCAACGGGGCCTGCCTCACCGCCGTCGCGCGCTCCCCCCGCGCCTGGGAGGCGGACCTCTCCCACGAGACCCTGGCCCGCACCACCCTGGGGCGCCTGGAGCCCGGGGCGCTGCTCCACCTGGAGCCCGCCCTGCGCGTCGGGGATCCCCTGGACGGGCACCTCGTGTCCGGCCACGTGGACGGGGTCGGGCAGCTCCTGGAGCGCGCCTCCGGCGAGGGCGTCTGGCGCTTCGGCATGCCCCCGGAGCTGGCCGCCATGATGGCGCCCAAGGGCTCCGTCGCCGTGGACGGCATCTCCCTGACCGTGGTCGACTGCGGCCGGGACTGGTTCACGGTGGCCCTGATCCCCGAGACCGTGCGCCGCACCCGCCTGGAGAAGATGATCCCGGGCGCCCCCGTGAACCTGGAGGCCGACCCCATCGGGCGGTTCGTGGCCCGGGCCCTGGACCTCCGGTCCGGGGAGGAGCGCCTGGCCCGGTTCGCCCGGGAAGGGTGGGCCTGAGGCCCCGAGTGCAGCGTCCGCAAAGTTGCCTGAATCATCCGAGGGGAGCGGACGCGGCACGAGCCGTCCCTTAAGCTACACTGGCACCATGGCCAGCGCGCATGCCCTGCATGAGGCCGCCCTCGCGGCGCCGTGGGAGGTCCCATGAAGGACCTCCCCCCCATCCGGCGCCTGGCCCAGTCCATCACCCTCCTGGCCCTCGTGGCCCTCATGGGGGCCGTGGGCTTCCACCTCCTGGGCCGTGCGGGCTGGATGGACGGCTTCTACATGGCCGTCACCACCCTGGTCGGCTTCCGGGACGAGCACCCCGGGGGCTACGGCCTGAAGCTCTTCGTCATCTTCTACCTCATCGCCGGCCTGGTCGTGGTGGGCATGGCCTTTTCCAACCTCCTGGCCCTCCTCCTCGAGGGGGACCTCAAGGGGTTGTTCCTGGAGCGCCGCATGCAGAACCGCCTCAACGCCCTGAAGGGCCACGTCGTCGTCTGCGGGTTCGGGAAGACCGGATTCCAGTCGGCCTGGGAGCTCAAGCAGGCCAACGTCCCCTTCGTGGTGGTCGAGCGGGATCCCGACAAGACCCACAACCCCCGGTTCCAGGGGGACCTCTTCATCGTCGGCAACGCCATGGACGAGGTGGTCCTGGAGCAGGCCGGGATCGCGCGGGCCCGGGGGCTCATCACCGCCCTCACCTCGGACGCCGACAACGTCCTGGTGACCCTCACCGCCCGGCAGATGAACCCCGACCTGGAGATCGTCGCCCGCGCCACCAAGCTGGGCACCGAGAACAAGCTCAAGGCCGCCGGGGCCGACCACATCGTCAGCCCCTACGAGATCGGGGGGCGCCGCATGGCCTCCCTCCTCATGACCCCCGACCTCCTCAACTACGTCGACGTGATGCTGGACAAGAAGCAGCTCGAGATGGCCATCGAGCACGTGCTCGTGCGCCCCGGCTCGCCCCTGGTGGGACGCACCATGCGGGAGATCCGGGTGCGGGACTGCACCGGCGCCCTCATCGTCGGCATCAACCGCGGCCTGGAGGGACTCCGGTTCAACCCCACCGGCGCCGAGGTCTTCGAGGCGGGGGACGTGCTGATCGCCATGGGTTCCCACGAGGCCCTGGACGCCCTCGTCAAGGTCGCCCGGGGGGAGTGACCCCGGTCTCCAGTTCCAGCACCACGGCCCGGTCGTCCCCGTAGCGCCGCCGGAAGCCCGGGCCCCCGAATTCCGGGAAGCGGTCCGCGCGGGCCTTGCGCAGGACCAGGTACCTGGCCCCGAAGGCGGCCGCGATGCGGGGGCCGTCCACCACGGCGCGGTGGAGGCGGAGGTCCTCCAGGAGGCGCGCCCGCGCCGGGTCCTCGCGGATCGTGTAGGTGGGGTCCAGGCCCCAGAGGTAGGTCTGGCGGTAGCCGTCGTAGTAGAGCTCGGGAAAGTCGTCCCAGAAGAGGTTCACCACCCGCTCCCCCGGCGGGAGGTTCGCGGCCATCCAGGCGCAGGCCCCCGTGAAGAAGCGCGGCGGGGCCCCCGTGGACTGGTACCAGGCGTAGAACGTCAGGGACCGCGCGTGGAAGCCCGCGAGGACGGCCCACGCGAGGACGCCGCCCGCCAGGCGGGCCCAGCGCCGCGCCGCCAGGCGCGCCTCCAGGGCGGGCAGGAGGTCCCGGACGACCAGGGCGCAGGCGGCGGCCACCAGGAGGACCGAATACTCCGCGAAGCGGGGGGTGGCCAGGGTGAGCCCGAACCAGGCCAGGGCCGCCGCGCCGAGCCCCAGGGCGTCGGCGCCGAGGCGCCGCCGGAACCCCGCCAGCGCGGCCGCGAGCAGCACGGCCTCCGCCGCCAGGAGGGGGTAGATGTCCAGGAACACGGCCAGGGGGTAGGGATACAGCTCGTTGCCCAGCTCGAAGCCCGAGGTCCCCGCGCCCTGCATCCCCAGGCGGAACACCTGCACGTAGGTCAGGAACGTCTCCAGCGTGAGGGGGGTGTAGGGGTGGAGCGCCAGGCCCGCGACGGCGCCGAGGGCGGCGGCCGCCGGCAGCTTCCAGGGCAGTCGCCCGCCGGCGGCCCAGACCCCCAGCGCGAAGGGCGCGGCCGTCATGGCCAGCACGAAGGGGACCGTGTAGCTCCAGGCGTACAGGAAGCCCAGGAGGAAGAGCCCCCGGACCGAGCGTTTCAGGAGGAGGTGCACCCCCACCACCAGCAGGAGCATGCTGAGCACGTGGGAACGGATCATGCCCAGCCGGGCGATGAAGAGCCCGCCCGCCGCCAGCGGCAGGAGCGCGAAGGCGAGGGGCGCCCGCGCCCGGTGGGCCCGGAGCACCACCGCCAGGGCGCCCAGCACGGCGGCGGCGAGGAGGACCGAGAGGATCCGGGCCCCGAGGATGGGGTCGTCCCCGATCCGCGCGAAGGGCGCCATCAGCAGGTGGTAGAGGAACTCCTTGTCGCAGAACCGGTCCCGCCAGGTGCTCAGCTGGGTCCAGGGGAAGGCCCTGGAGAGGCCCCGGACCGGCATCATCCACGCGAAGCGCGCGTGGAAGTACCCGTCCCGCTCGAAGAGGCCCTGCTGGAGGAGGGCCGTGGCCCCGAAGAGGAGGGCCGCGTAGCCCGCGGCGGCCCCGGGCAGGGCCAGCCGGCGGATCCGGCCGCCGGGGTTCACCGCCCGTCCCCGGGCGCCGCCACCGCGAGGTAGGCCAGCTTCTTCATCTCGCGCCGGCCCCGGGTCACCGTGTCCAGGACGAGGCCGCAGGCGAGGCCGAGGGCCGAGATCGTCATCATGCCGGCGCAGAGGATGGCCGTGGGGAACCTCGGCACGAGCCCGGTCCGCGCGTAGGTCACGAAGAGCGGCACGGCCAGCGCCAGCGAGGCCGCGGCGACGAGGCCCGAGAGGATGGAGAAGAACTGGAGGGGCTTCTCGTTGCGGTAGAGGCTCGCGATGAGGCGGAGGATCCGGAGCCCGTCGCTCCAGGTGCGCAGCTTGCTCTGGGTGCCCTCCGCCCGGGCCCCGTAGGGGGCGGGGACCTCCTCCACCGGCATGGACAGCTCCAGGGCGTGGACCGTGAGCTCCGTCTCGATCTCGAACCCCGCGGAGAGGACGGGGAAGGACTTCACGAACCGCCGGGAGAAGGCCCGGTAGCCCGAGAGGATGTCAGTGAAGCGCCGCCCGAAGAGGAGGCGCACGGAACCGGTGAGGAGGCGGTTGCCGACGCGATGACCGGGCCGGTAGGCCTCGAGGGCCGTCTCGACGCGGCTCCCGACCACCATGTCCAGGCGGCCCTCCCGGAGGGTCCGCACCAGGAGGGGGGCGCTGGCGGCGTCGTAGGTGCCGTCGCCGTCCACCATCAGGTAGACGTCGGCCTCCACGTCGGCGAACATCCGGCGCACCACGTGCCCCTTGCCCTGGCAGGCCTCGCGGCCGACGCGGGCCCCCGCGGCCCGGGCGGCCTCCGCCGTCCCGTCCGTGGAGTTGTTGTCGTAGACGTGGATGACGGCCTCCGGCAGGGCCTCCCGGAAGGACGCCACGACGCGGCCGATGGCCGCGGCCTCGTTGTGGCAGGGGATGAGCACGGCGATCCTGGGCCGGGGTTCCATGGGGGTGTCCATGCCGGAAATCCTATCAGGAGCGCGCCTCCGGTCCCCCCGGGAACGATGCCGGCCCTGGAGGCATCCCAGGACCATGACCCAGGGAATCCCGCCTCTCGTCGCCGACCTCGCCATCGTGCTGGGGGTCGCCGGCGTCACGACCGTCGTCTTCCGCCGCCTCCGCCAGCCGGCGGTCCTGGGCTACGTCCTGGCCGGGCTCATCGTGGGCCCGCACCTGCCCGTCCCGATCATGGCCGACGTGGGCAGCATCCGGACCCTCTCCGAGCTGGGCGTGATCCTCCTGATGTTCTCGGTGGGGCTGGAGTTCGACCTGCGCAAGCTCGCGCGGGAGGGGGTGGCGGCCCTGGTCATCGGCTCCTCCCAGGTGGGCGCCGCCGTCCTCCTGGCCTCGGCCACGGGGCGCGCCCTGGGCTGGCAGCCCCAGGAGGCCGCCCTGCTGGGGGCGGCCCTGGCCGTGAGCAGCACCATGATCATCGCCAAGCTCTTCCAGGAGCACGGGACCCGCGGCCCCTTCCGGGACCTGGTCTTCTCCGTCCTCGTCGTCCAGGACCTCTTCGCGGTCCTCCTCCTCGCCGGTTTGGACGCCAGGGCCGCCGCCGGCGGCGTCGGTCTGGCCCTCCTGAAGGTGGCCGCCTTCGCGTGCGGGGCCCTGCTCGCGGGCGGCCTGGTCGTGCCCCCCCTGCTCCGGTGGGCGGCCGACCACGGGCGGGACGAGACCCTCCTGGTGACGGCCATGGGCGCCTGCTTCGCGGGGGCCGCCCTGGCCGGGCAGGCCGGCATCTCCCCGGCCCTTGGCGCCTTCGCCGCGGGCATGCTGGCCTTCGCCAGCCGCCGGGGGGAGGCCATCGAGCGGCTCGTCCAGCCCGTCCGGGACATGTTCGGCGCCATCTTCTTCGTGGCCGTGGGCATGCTCCTGGATCCCCGGCACCTGGCGGCCCAGGCGGGCCCCATCCTCCTGCTCTCCGCCGGGCTCCTCGTCGCCAGCACTCTGGGCGGCGGCCTGGGAGCCGCCCTGGCCGGCGTTCCCGTCGCCCGGGGGCTCCGGGTGGGGCTCACCCTCGCCCAGCCCGGCGAACTTTCCTTCGTCCTCGCGGGCGTGGGGAGCGCCGCGGGCCTGCTGTGGCCCCACGCCCTGCCCGTGGTGGCGGGCGTCGCCCTGGTGACCGCCGTGGCGGGGCCCTGGACCTTCCGGACCGGGTCCGCCCTCGCCGAAGGCCTCGTCCGGCACGCGCCGCGCGCCCTCCGGCGCTGGCTGGCCCCCCGGGGGCCCCTGGACGGCCGGGGTCCGGCCGCCCCCCGCGGGCCCGCGGCCCCCGTGGCCTACCTCCTGGTGGACGCCCTCGTGTTCAACCTGCTCCTCCTCGTGACCGCCCAAGTGAGGGCCCTGCCCCTGGTGGCCCGCCATCCCCTGGCCGCCGCCTCCTTCCTGGCCGTGGCCCTGGCCGGCCTGCTCCTTTTGGGCTGGGTGCTCTTCCGCCGTGCGGGCCAGATCGCCGGCCTCGTGGTGGCGGCCCCCGCCCGTCACCCGGGCCGGGTCGGCCTGCTCCGCCTGGCCATCCTCCTGGGGCTCAGCGCGCCGACCTTCGCCCTCCTTCCGGCCGGCCCGGCCCTGGCCCTGCTCGTGGGCCTCCTCCTGGGGGTGGCGGTGCTCATCCGGGCTCCCGCGCCCCTGGGCGCCGCCGCCCCCGGCTGGCGCGTGCGGCCCGCGGATCCCGGACCACGGCCGACCCTGGCCTGCGTGCAGGTCCAGGATCCCTGCCCCTTCATCGATCGCCCCCTGGCCGACCTCCAGGCCGCGCTGGCCGACCTGCCGGACACCGACCTGGCCGCCATCCACCGGGCGGGCCACTGGCTGCCCATCGACGGGGACGCGATCCTGCGCCCCGGCGATCGTCTGGCTCTGGCCGGATCTCCCCCCGGCCTCCAAGCCGCCGAATCCCTCCTCGAGGGCGCCGGGGAGCCTGGCGCCTAGGGTGTGTTCGTCATCTAGGATAGTAATGGCTAATACCCATCCGTGCCGGAGCATGGAGGAGCTGGAATAGTGAGTCTGTGCTGCAGTGCCTGATGGCGCCGCGCATTCGCAGCATCCTATTGGAACGCGGAGGCGCGGAGGATCTCGCTGAGGCTCGCGGAGAAAGGATCAAGCCCTTGTATGTATCACCCGCTTGATTCCACCGTCTTTGAAAGGCCACTGACGGGAATTGAGGAGCAGGCCGACCTCCATTCCGCCTTCGCCTCCACGACCACGAGGTCGTCAACCAGCAAATCCAGCCGGTAGGCCCGCTCAACCACAAGCCCCCTCCACTCGATATCCAGGGGCAGGTTCCAGGAGCGCTTTCCTCCGCGACCCTCTGCGAGATCCTCCGCGCCTCCGCGTTTCATAGGATCAATGAGGATCCGGAACGCTTGTCACCCTCCGCTCATAGCCTCAGCCAGATCACGATGCAGGCCAAAGCCACCTGGGCTGAGAAACTTCGCGCCGTTTTGTCGAACCTGGTGGCCAGCGCCCTGAACTGTTTGAGCTTGGCGAACCCATGCTCGATGGCATGGCGGGCCTTGTATAGGTGTGAGTCCCAGGCCGCCGGATTCTTGCGCCGGGGATGAGGTGGGATGACGGCTGTCGCACCCATGGCCTCGATCGCCTTCCTTACCGGGTTCCCATCGTAGGCCCGATCTCCGAACCCGTACTCTGCCTGCCAACCGCACAGCAATCCTTCAGCAGACCGGCTTTCATGGGCTTGCCCCGGAGTGACCAGGAAATCCAAAGGATTACCGTGGGCATCGCAGATCAAATGGATCTTGGTCGAGCATCCACCCCGAGATCGTCCGAGCGCCTGGTTCCAGAGCCCCCCCCCTTTTGCCTGCTGAATGTTGATGAGCGCGAATGATGGTGCCATCCAGCATGACCCACTCCAGGTCGGCTTCCTTGCGCAGGAACTCCAGGATCCTTTGCCACACGCCGCGCTTGGTCCAGGCCTCAAATCGCGTGTACACGCTTGTCCAAGGTCCAAATTCCTCCGGCAGGTCCCTCCACGGCGCCCCAGTCCTGTGCCTCCACAGGATCGCCTCCACCATGGGACGGTTGGGGTGACGGGATCGCCCCATCCCTCCACGCTCTGGCGGAAGGAGCGGTTCAAGCTTTGCCCACATGGCATCGGTCAGGAAACGTCTCGGCATCGTTACCCCAGGAAAATTCGTGGTGTACGAGCCTTTACGTATGAGTACAAGTTAACTATTTATCTAATCTATAGATTCCGAACACAGCCTAGGCGCCCCGCTCCTCCATCAGCGCTTCCATGCGGCGCACGGCGCGCTGGGTGGACCAGAACCCCCACAGGGCGCCGAGGGCGCCGGTGGCCATGCCGATGGCCACCAGGAGGAGGACGTTCCAGGGCGAGAAGAAGCCCGTCCGCGCCAGTTCCACGAGGAGGGGGGAGAGCCCGCCCACGCCGCGGTGGAGGGGCCACCAGAGGCCGAGGAGGCCCAGGACGGCCCCGGCGCTGCCCAGGAGGCCGAGCACCGCGCCCTCCACCAGGAGGGGGGTCCGGATGAAGCCCTCGGTGGCGCCGACGAGGCGCATGATGGTGATCTCCTCCTCCCGGGCCATGACGCACATGCGGATGACGTTGCCGGTGGCGAAACCCGCGGCGATCAGCAGGAGGGCGCCGAAGGAGCCCAGGGCGGAACGGAGGAGGCGCGCCGCGCGCTGGAGGCCCTCCATGCGCTCCTGGTCCACCACCACGTCCCCGACGCCGGGGAGGTTCCGCAGGCTCTCGCCCACTTCGATGGCCCGCCGTCCCGAGCGGAGGTCGGGGCGCAGAGAGAGCTCGAGGGTCTCGGGGATGGGCTCGCCCAGGCTCTTCAGCATCAGGCCCGCGTCGCGGGTGGTCTCCATGAACCGGCGGGTGCCCTCCTGGGAGCTGACGCGGCGGACCTGCACGAACCGGGGGTCCCGGGCGAGCTGCGCCTCCGCCTGGTCCAGGGTGCCCCCCTCCCCCGCGAAGAGCGTGATGCGCGCCAGGGCCTCCATGCGGGAGACCCAGCGGTCCAGCCCCTGCACCACCAGCAGGCCGCCCCCGGCCAGGAACAGGCCCGAGGCGAGGGTGAGGATGGCGAGGAGATGCTGTCCCCGGTGGCGGAGCAGATCCTTGGCGACGTCCCGGGCCAGGACGCCCAGGAGGCGGTGCAGCACCATCTACAGGCTCCCGTCCAGGGCGATGCCCTTGATGGCCACGCCCGCGCCCAGGCTGACCGCCACGGACTTGACCGTGCCGGTGCTGGGGCCCTTCCACAGCCGCAGGATGTTCGTGCCCGTGCCGTTCCCCGTGCCCGTGACCACGTCGGCCCCCGCCATCCAGTCCTTGGTGCGGGCGTGGGCGAGGGTGCGCAGGTTGGGGAGGCTGCCGTCGGGCAGCGAGGCGTAGGGAGTCTGGGTCAGGGTGCCGATGGTGAACTGGCTCTGGTTGAAGGCGATCACGGGATTGCCCGACGCGAGCTGGCGCAGGATGTAGACCCGGTTGTTGGCCGAATCGAAGGCCAGGGAGGCCCACGTCGTCGAGGTGTCCCCCAGGAGGGCCTGGGTCCCGATGATCACGTTGCTGGCCAGGGCGAAGCTGCCGCCGGAGGAGAGCCGCGCCCGGAAGCCGGTGTAGTAGGTGCCCAGGGCGTCGGGGACCTGGTTCCCGTCCTTGAACCAGGCCAGGACGGTGCCCGAGCTGCCCGCGGTCAGGCCGGAGCCGCCGGTGTCCGAGGTGAGGTCGTTCCCGATCACCGTGCCCAGGGGGAGCGTCGTGTTGTTGGCGATCGCCGCCGGCGAGGCCACCACCCAGATGCGGCTGGCGCTGCTGTTCCCCTTCTCGAGGGCGTAGAGCGTGCCCGTCGTGGGGTCGAGGGCGGCCTGGTCGAAATAGTAGTTGGAGTAGTGATCGGTGGTGGAGCTGCTGTTGCCCAGGTTGAAGGAGACGATGTCGGTGACGTTGCTCAGGTTGCCGCTCTGGTTCGCCACGTTGGAGATGCGCACCACCGCGCCGTTCTCGTACACCAGGTAGAGGAGCTCCGCCGAGGGGTTGAGGGCCATGCCGCCCCAGGCCATGGCGCCGCGCCCGGTGAGGAGGGCCGAACTCGTGATGACCCGGTCGGGGGACGGCGCCGCCGTGCCGCTGGAGGCGGCGTCGTAGAGGGCGTTGACGTCGTTCCAGACGAGCACCTGCTGGCCGGTCTCGTCGTACACGTAGACCATGGTCCTGCTCGTGTCCCCGGGTTTGGGATCCACGCAGGCCGTCGCGGCGAGGAGGGCGAGAAGGGCCGGGACGGCGAGGAGGAGCCTGGGTCTGGTCATGCGGGTACGTCCTGGGGTCACTTGGCGAAGAGGGCCTTGAGGCCCGCGTTGAGGTTCTTGACGGTCTCCCCGTCGCAGCCCGCGTCCACGGCGCCCCGGGACACCGCCAGGGCCAGGTTCTTCACGGCCTCGGGGCCCTCGCCAGCCATGAGCTGCTGATTGGCCCTGGCCTGGAGCTTGTTGACCATGTCGTGGTGCTCCGGCGGCAGGACGGCCTTGGAGGCCTGGACGATGCGCTGGGTGAAATTGGTGAGCTTCGCCAGCTTGACCGGATCCTGGACCACCGGACGGGCCGTGGGATGGGGCGCGGGATGGGGAAGCGGTCGGATCTCCACGCGGGCAGGTTCGGCGGGCGCCACCGGGGGCGGGACCGGCTCGGGAACCGGCTCCGGAACGGGCGCGGGGATGGAGACGGAGACGGGGACGGGTTCCGGGGCCGGCGCGGGCTCGGGCGCGGCAGGCAGGTCCTGGGGGGGCGCTTCGTGGACCGGCACCTCCGGGCGCCGGCCGCCGCGGACGCCCTTGAGGATCACGTGGCCGGCCATGACGAGCCCATAGAGATCCTTGGCGATGGTCAGCACGGGCTTTTCCAGGACCTCGGCCAGCTCATGGACGGTGTACCACCCGGTGACGAGGGCCAGCAGCCGGGCCTCGCGGGGATTGACGCCGGAAGGCGTCTCGCCCGGAAGCAGGGTGGACTGGGGATGGAGGTCCAGCGAGGGGATCTTCTGGCTGATCACCCGCCATTCGTCCATGCGTTTATGCATTTCCATGAGGATGGACGGGTTGGGCTTGGTGATGGTCACCTCGGTCCCCGGGTCCTTCTCCTCGAAATGGTAGGTGCCGTCGAGCCAGAGGGCGATTTCGTAGATGGCGTCCAGGCCCTCGCAGTCGTTGGTGACGGCGTGGACGATCTTGCCGTCCTTCAGATAGATCCGGGCCTTCCGCGGCTCGTCCGCCACGTGGAAGCACCCCGTCTTCCCACCCTGGCTCACCAGCTGGATGATGTCGGGGAGCGGGGCTTCCCGCATGGAACCTTGGATCAGCCCTTGGGACATGGAGATTCCCTCTCGAGTAAAGGTATGCTTAGAGAGAATCCTAGCACGGTCCCCCTGAAGGTCACCCGATGATGGGTGCCGCCGCGGACCCGGAGGTTCCTGGAAGGGAGCCTGGATTCGGGCCTACAATCCAGTTTTCAGGAAGCGACCGTGGACACGCCCTTTTCAGAGATCGAAACCGCCATCGAGGCCATCCGGCAGGGACGCATGGTCGTCGTCGTGGACGACGAGGACCGGGAGAACGAGGGGGACCTGACCCTGGCGGCCGAGAAGGTGACCCCCGAGCTGATCGCCTTCATGGCCACCCACGGGCGCGGCCTCATCTGCACCGCCCTGGAGGGGGGGCTCCTGGACCGCCTCCACATCCCCCAGATGGTGCAGGACAACACCAGCCCCTTCGAGACGGCCTTCTGCGTCAGCGTCGAGGCCCGGGAAGGCACGAGCACGGGCATCTCCGCCCACGACCGGGCCCGCACGATCCAGGCCCTCGTCGCCCCCGGGGCCAAGCCCTCGGATTTCGTCAAGCCGGGCCACGTCTTTCCGCTCCGGGCCCGGGCCGGCGGCGTCCTGGCGCGCACGGGCCAGACCGAGGCCTCGGTGGACCTGGCGCGCCTGGCGGGCCTCCACCCTTCGGGGGTCATCTGCGAGATCATGAAGGACGATGGGACCATGGCCCGGGTGCCGGACCTGATCCCCTTCTGCCGGAAGTTCGATCTGCCCCTGGTGACCGTGGCGGCCCTGGTGGCCCACCGCCTGCGGGTCGATCCCATCATCCGCCCCCTCGGCGCCGCGCGCCGGGAGACCCCCTGGGGCAGCCTCCACATCCACCGCTTCGAGAGCCTGCTGGACGGCAACACCCACATGGCCTTCGTGCTGGGCGACCTGGCCGGTGATCCGCCGCTGGTGCGGGTCCACCAGGAGAGCCTCCCCGCGGACCTGGACGGGTTCGGAGGCGTGGAGCCCACGCCCTTCCATCAGGCCATGGAGGCCCTCCGCCGCGAGGGCCGGGGCGTCCTCGTCTACCTCCGCCGTCCCGCCGGGGCCCCCGAAGGCGCCGCCCAGGGCCCGCTCTCGGACCGGGATGTGGGCGTCGGCGCGCAGATCCTGGAGTCCCTGGGCGTCCGGGAAATGCGGCTCCTGAGCCGTCAGGAAAAGAAGTATATTGGTCTCCGTGGCTTCGGGCTGGACATCGTAGGCCACGTGCACCTGGACGCCCAATAATGAATTCTCAATTCCTCCAAGCCTCGCCCCTGTTCAGGAACCTGGACGAGGCGGAGCGCGCCCGGATCCTGGCCATCGGCCAGCCCAGGGCCCACGCGGGGGAGGAGGTCATATTCCGGGAAGGCGACCCTGGGGACGGACTCTACATCGTCGTCACCGGCGAGGTGCGCATCAGCAAGCACGCCGCGGCCGGCGAGGAGGCCCTCGCGATCCTGGGCCCCAACGCCTTCTTCGGCGAGATGGCCCTGGTGGACGATTCGCCCCGGGCGGCCGACGCCATCGCCAACGGCCCCACGGGCACCTTCTTCATCCCCCTCCAGGCCCTCCGCGGCCTGATCGAGACCCACCACGGCATCGCCCTGAAGGTCCTCTACGCGCTGTGCGAGGTCCTGACCCAGCGCCTGCGGGAAACCAACGAACGTTACATGACCGTGTTCACCCTGGCACAATGGGGGGGCGGCATGCCCCAGGCCAACCTGTTCCCCATTCCCTGACCCGGTCCCACGACCGGGCGATCCCCGACCCGAGAGGAGAAACATGTCTGACCTCGTCAAGCACATCACCGATGGTGAATTCCAGCAGACCGTCGCCCAGGGCGTCACGCTCATCGACTTCTGGGCCCCCTGGTGCGGCCCCTGCCGCATGATCGCCCCCATCCTGGACGAGCTCGCCGGCGAGCTCCAGGGCAAGGCCCAGATCGTCAAGATCAACGTGGACGAGAACCCCGTCGTCGCCGGCCAGTTCGGCGTCATGTCCATCCCCACCCTCCTCCTCTTCAAGGACGGCAAGCGGGTGGATCAGAAGGTCGGCGGCCAGGCCAAGCCCGCCCTGAAGGCCTTCATCGAGCAGGCCCTGTAGGATCCCCGCACGGAAGGGCCGGACGCCCCGCGGCGTCCGGCCCTTCCGCGTACGCCTCAGGCTTCCTTCTTGGCCAGGACCAGGCGGATCTCGTTGCCGGCGGGGTTGTGGATCACCTCGTCCATCACGAGGAGGATCAGGGGCAGGCCGCGGCCGCACTGGCGGTTCAGGTCCACGTCGGAGATGTTGGCCACGGTGGCCGTGTCGAACCCGGGCCCGCCGTCCCGGATGGCCACGGTGAAGCTGTCGCCGGTGAGCACGCTTTCGATCTCGATGTGGCGGTGGGCGTAGCGCGGGTCCGCGAGGCGCTCCTGCATCTGGGCGGCGTAGGCGTCCTTCTCGGCGAAGAGGTCGCCCTTGAGCCCCGAGTCCAGCTCGAGGCAGCCGTGCTCCAGGGCGTTGACCAGCGCCTCGTGGAAGGCCATGGCGATGACGTCCACGTTCGTGGCCTTGGCGAAGCCCATGGGCACGAGCCGGTCCGTCAGGTGCGTGACGAGGCTGGGGATGTCGAGCTCGTCGGCCCTTGCCCGGAAGACGCGGCGTTCCTCCACCATGCCCCGGAGGCCGCTCTCGGCCAGGCGGATCTCCCGGTGGAGGTCCACCAGGTGGAACACGCTGTTCACCAGCTCCCGGATGGTGAGGGGCTTCTGGAACAGGTTGGCCGCGCCCATGCGCATGGCCCGGATGGCGTAGTCCAGGCTGGCCTGCCCCGTCATGAGGACGACGGGCAGGTTGGGATGGGTGGACTTGACCCGGTTGATTACGTCGAAGCCGTCCATCCCGTCCATGTTGATGTCGGAGATGACCAGGTCGAACTGGGGGGATTCGGGGTCCTCCAGGAGGCGCAGGGCGCGGTTCGCCTCGGAAAAGGGGTGCACCCGCATCCCGAAGTGGGTGAGGGCGTCCCCCACCAGGCCCAGCACGGCCACGTCGTCATCAATGAGCAGAACATGAGGCGGCTGGGGATGGCTCATGGGGACGGACTCCGGGGGATACGTTCCTTATCGTGCGGGAGGTAGGCAATTCTTGAGCAATGCGGCTGTTTTTCCCAGGGTTCCCGTGAGGGCTTCCGGATAGGGTACCGGCTTCCCGGCCAGGGCGGGGCGCAAAGGCGTGGCCGCCAGCAGGGCTCCGATCCGGCCAGCCAGGCCATCGAGGGGCAGGACCTCCACCAGCCCCGCCTCCCGGAGGGGGACCACCAGGTCCTCGAAATTGGCGAACCCCGGGCCGATCAGGGTCGGCAGGCCGAAGCGCACCGGCTCCAGGGGGTTGTGCCCCCCGTGCCAGCCCCAGCCGCCCCCCACGAGGGCCAGGGTGCCCTCCCGGTAGGCCGAGGCCAGTTCGCCCAGGGTGTCCGCGAGGAGGATGCCCGTGTCCGCCCAGGCCCGGGCGTCCCCGGGCCAGGGCTCCGAGGCCCGCCGGAAGGGTTGGCCCGCCAGGAGGCCGGCCACCTCCTGGAAGCGGCGGGGCTGGCGCGGGGCCAGGATGAGGCGCAGGCCGGGCCAGGCCGCCCGCAACCCGGTCCACAGGTCGAGCAGGGCCGCCTCCTCCCCCTCCACCGTGTTGCCCGCCACGAGGACGGGGTCGGCCGCCCAGGCCTCCCGCAGAAGGGTCCATCCGGCGTGCAGGGGCCGGGGTTCGGGCAGGTCCGCCTTCAGGTTGCCGCCCAGGTCCACCCGGGGGGCCCCGAGGGTCCGCCAGGCCTCCGCCGAGGCCGCGTCCCGGGCCGCCACGAGGGTCAGGCGGGATGCCGCACGACCAAGCCAACGGCCTCCCCGGGCGAGGCTCCGCGGGGTGAGCCGCCCGTTCACGATGCACCTGGGAATGCCGCGGGCCTCCAGTTCCCGGAGCAGGTTCGGCCAGATCTCCGTCTCCAGGCACACGAAGGCGCCCGGGGGCACCCGCAGGAAGGGGGCCAGGCCCCGGGGATCGTCCAGGGGGAAGGCGCCGCCTGTGACCCGGCCCGTCCCCCGGTCCCATCCTGGCAGGCGGCGTTCCAGGAGGGCGAGGCCGTTGGCCGTCCCCGTGGTCACGTGCAGGCGGTGCCCCGCGTCCCGGAGGATGCCGAGCAGACCTTCGGCCAGGAGCAGTTCCCCCACGCTCACCGCGTGCACCCAGATCCAGCCCTGCGCCAGGTCCTCGCAGGGCGAGGCCTCCAGGCGCAGGCGCCAGTCCGGGGGAAGGCCCCGCTTCAGGGCCCGGGCGACCGCCCCAGCCAGGGATACGGCCACCAGGTAGCTGCTGTCCACCCAATCCATGGCTTCAGCGTGCCATGATCGAGGTGGATACGGAAAGGCCGCCCATGCTCGATGTTCTGCTCGTGACGGGTCCCCTGGGCTCGGGGAAGACCACGGTGGTGAACCGCCTGCTCCGGGAGGAGCTGGGGCGGGGCCGCAAGGTGGCCGTCCTGATCAATGAGTTCGGGTCCGTGAGCGTGGACGGGGTGCTGGTGGACGCCGAGCGCCCGGAGCTGGCGGGCATCGCCAACCTGGTGAACGGCTGCGCCTGCTGCAGCCTCAAGGCCGATGTGGTGAAGGTCCTGGCCGAATGGGCCGGAGCCCCCCCCGAGACCCGTCCGGACCGGGTGGTCCTGGAAACGACCGGACTGGCGGACCCCACCGACCTGGTGGACCTGGAGACGGACCCCGCCCTGGGGGGCATCCGCCTTGCAGGCTGCCTGACCGTAGTCTCGGCCCTGACCCCCCTGCACCACCTGGAGCAGCGCGCCCTGCTGCGCCGCCAGGCGGCCCTCGCCAGCCTGGTGTACGTGAGCAAGGCGGACCTGGACCCGAGCCTGGCGGTGGCCTGGGAGAGCCAGATCCGCGCCGCCTACCCCGGCCACGCCATCGTCCAGACGCGCCTGGGGGTGGCGCCCGCCGGGAGCCCCGACCCCTGGGAGGGCCTGCTGCCCGAGGCCCCCGCCTCCACGGGCCGGGTGAGCTTCGCCGGGGCCCGGGCCCTGACGGTGGCCTGGGACCGTCCCCTGGATCCCGAGGCCCTGGAGGCGCTCTTCCTGCGGCCCCCGGCCCGGGGCGAGGTCCTGCGGGCGAAGGGCGTCTGCGTCTTCGCCCAGTGGCCCCCCCGGAACGATGGCAGCGACCGCTGGGCCTTCCAGTTGGCCGACGGCCGCCTGGAGGTGGCCCCCCTCCCGCTCCTGCCCGGCGGCACCCCCGCGCCCTGCGCCGGCGTGGTCATCGGCCTCGACCTGGACATGCCCGCCTGGCGCGCGGACCTGCTCGGGCTTCAGCGCGGGAGCCTGGTGACGGACTAGAAAGCACCTAGGGTGTGTTCGTAATCTAGGATAGTAATGGCTAATACCCATCCGTGCCGGAGCATGGAGGAGCTGGAATAGTGAGTCTGTGCTGCAGTGCCTGATGGCGCCGCGCATTCGCAGCATCCTATTGGAACGCGGAGGCGCGGAGGATCTCGCTGAGGCTCGCGGAGAAAGGATCAAGCCCACAAGCCCCCTCCACTCGATATCCAGGAAAACCTCCCGCTTCACCTTATGGCCGGCCAGTCTCAGGGAGTGCGCCAGACAGACCTTGTAGGGATCTTCCAGGAGTCCGTGCCCCAGAGCCTTCTGGATCTCGATGGCCTCCCCGATGATGGCCTGGGTGATCTCCTTGTGCGGATGATCCTCCCCGTCGACCTCTCCCCAATGCCTTCCCATCACGCCTCCCGTTGGGACGTGTCATTGGGAGGTGGCAGGTTCCAGGAGCGCTTTCCTCCGCGACCCTCTGCGAGATCCTCCGCGCCTCCGCGTTTCATAGGATCAATGAGGATCCGGAACGCTTGTCACCCTCCGCTCATAGCCTCAGCCAGATCACGATGCAGGCCAAAGCCACCTGGGCTGAGAATTGGACGAAGCCGCTTCGCGGCAGGGGTGATCAGCGTCCGTCCAGCCTGATCGTCCAATAAGGCTTGCGGGATCTACAGCTTGCAGTCCCCATGGATGTGGCGGTGTTACAGCACCAGCCCCACATTCATGGAGGACTGCAATGGCGGTCAGTTTATCTCTGTCCCGGTTCGCCGGGGACCTTCAAATGGCGAACCGCGCCCATAAGACGATCCAGCAGTACGTCGCATCGGTGAGGCGTTTCGAGGAATTCCTTGGCCACGACCCATGCGACGCCAGCCAGGAATCGGTGCGGCGGTGGGTGGACGTCCTCCGGCAGCAGGCCATCGGAGCCTCCCGGCTGGCCCTCCACTACTCAGCCTTGAAGTTCCTCTATGCCCGGACCCTGGGCCAGCCCGAGAAGGTGGCCTGGATCACCGTCCCCAAGGCCAAGGCCCACCTGCCTTCCACCTTGAGCCAGGCTGAGGTTGCGCGGCTGCTGGACGGGTTCACCACCACGAAATACCGCACCTTCTTCACTCTGGTCTACGCCACCGGCCTGCGGATCAACGAGGCCTGCCGGCTCGAGACCCGGGACATCGACGCCATGCAGCAGGTGATCCACGTCCGCGATGGAAAGGGCGGCAAGGACCGGATGGTGCCCATGGGGGCCAAGCTCTACCGGGCGCTGCGGACCTACTACAAGCACATGCAGCCCCCGAAGCCTTGGCTGTTCGCCTCCAAGTCGGGAGGGCCCCTCTGCGCGGACACCGCCCGGCGCGCCCTCCTTTGCGCAGCGGCCGTCTCCGGCATCGGCAAGTTCGTGAACCCCCACCTTCTGCGCCACGCGTTCGCGACCCACCTGCTGGAGAGCGGCGAGGACCTGCGCAAGATCCAGGTGGTCCTGGGCCACGCCAGCATCACCTCCACCCAGATCTACACCCAGGTGGCGCCAGGCCAGATCGCCGCCGTGCGAAGCCCTCTGGAGGACCTGCCGGAGTAGGGCGGTGGGGTTCACCCGACCCCGTTTCGACATCGCCGACATCGTCCGCCTCCACCGCGACGCCCTGGAAAGCCGGGTTGCCTTGAACCGGCAGCAGCGCCGCGTCCTCACGGCCATCGGCCAATGCCGCACCGCGGCCCTGGGCGGGCACAAGGAGGTCTGCGAGCACGGTGACTTCGAGCGGATCGCCTACAACTCCTGCCGGGACCGGCACTGCCCCAAGTGCCAGGCCCTGGCCCAGGAACGCTGGCTCGACAAGGAGACCCAGCGCCTCCTGGACGTGCCCCACTTCCACCTGGTGTTCACCCTCCCGGCGGAACTGCGGTTCCTGGCCCGGCAGTATCCGGCCAAGTTCTACGGCGCCCTGTTCCGGGCAGCGACGAAGACCCTCCTGAAGCTGTTCCGGAGCCGACTGAAGGCCATTCCCGGCCTGCTGCTGGTGCTGCACACCTGGACCCGGGAGTTGACCTTCCACCCCCACCTCCATGTGCTGGTCACCGCCGGGGGCCTCGCCCTCGACGGCGGAGGCTTCATCCCCAGCGGGAAGAATTACCTGTTCCCGGTGGCCATGATGGGTGAGGTGTTCCGGGCCAAGATGCTCAACGCCCTGGGCCGGCTCCAGGCGAAGGGCGCCTTCCCTGAGGTCCCGAAGGAACTCTACGCCAGTCGGATGGCCACGGTCAGCGATCTGGACTGGGGCGTCCACGCCAAGAAGCCGTTCGGGCACTCCAGCCATGTGGCCGGCTACCTGGCCCGGTACACCCACCGGGTCGGCATCGCCAACTCCCGGCTCCTGGACGTCACCGAGGACCGGGTGACGTTCGCCACCAAGAACGGCAACACTGCAACGGTCCACCCCGTGGAGTTCCTCGAGCGCCTGGTCCAGCACGTCCTCCCCCCGGGCTTCCACAAGATCCGTCATGCCGGCCTCTACGGCTCCCTCCAGGCTGGCGGCCTTCTGGAGAAGGCCAGGGCCATCGTCGGGACCTGCAAGAAGCCCCGGAAGGATCCATCCGACCTGGAACGGGTGGAACGCGAATCCCAGACCTGCCCGGTCTGCGGCGGGGCCCTCCGTCGGACACCCCTGCCCGCCACCATCCGCGCACCGCCCGAGGACGATCCATGCTGACCGTCCCCACAACGCCCATGACATCAACTCCCGGCCTGCCCGGTTGGGGTGGCTGGACCGGGGTCTGCCTGCACCTCAGCATCCCGCCGGGAACGGTGATCCCGAAGGGCGAATCTGAGCCCCACGGAACGATCCAGGGAGCCATCGGGTCCCCTCCCGGGCTCCGACCCATTTCGAAATCCCCATAGCCCGGTTGCGCCGGCCCCCTGCCGCTACGGGCCTGTCCAAGAACGTAAGATCGGGCTGCGCGTCAGCGCGCCGGTCAAGGCGTACGCTCGTGTTCCTGCGAGCCCGATTTACTAACTAACTTCGCGCCGTTTTGTCGAACCTGGTGGCCAGCGCCCTGAACTGTTTGAGCTTGGCGAACCCATGCTCGATGGCATGGCGGGCCTTGTATAGGTGTGAGTCCCAGGCCGCCGGATTCTTGCGCCGGGGATGAGGTGGGATGACGGCTGTCGCACCCATGGCCTCGATCGCCTTCCTTACCGGGTTCCCATCGTAGGCCCGATCTCCGGACACGTACTCTGCCTGCCAACCGCACAGCAATCCTTCAGCAGACCGGCTTCCATGGGCTTGCCCCGGAGTGACCAGGAAATCCAAAGGATTACCGTGGGCATCGCAGATCAAATGGATCTTGGTCGAGCATCCACCCCGAGATTGTCCGAGCGCCTGGTTCCAGAGCCCCCCCTTTTGCCTGCTGAATGTTGATGAGCGCGAATGATGGTGCCATCCAGCATGACCCACTCCAGGTCGGCTTCCTTGCGCAGGAACTCCAGGATCCTTTGCCACACGCCGCGCTTGGTCCAGGCCTCAAATCGCGTGTACACGCTTGTCCAAGGTCCAGATTCCTCCGGCAGGTCCCTCCACGGCGCCCCAGTCCTGTGCCTCCACAGGATCGCCTCCACCATGGGACGGTTGGGGTGACGGGATCGCCCCATCCCTCCACGCTCTGGCGGAAGGAGCGGTTCAAGCTTTGCCCACATGGCATCGGTCAGGAAACGTCTCGGCATCGTTACCCCAGGAAAATTCGTGGTGTACGAGCCTTTACGTATGAGTACAAGTTAACTATTTATCTAATCTATAGATTCCGAACACAGCCTAGGTGTTTTGACTTATTTTCCAGGGTCGGGGGGCGCCGTAGCCTGGGGTCTGAACGGGAGGACCCATGGCCGAACTGCCCCTCGCCCTGGTCGTGGACGACACGGACATTCATCGCAGCCTCATCAAGATGACCCTGGGCGCCAAGGGCTACCGGGTCCTGGCGGCGACGGACGGCCAGGAGGGCCTCGCCCTGTGCAAGCAGCAGACCTTTTCCCTGGTCTTCAGCGACTTCGAGATGCCGAACATGAACGGCGCCGAATTCCTCCGGGCCGTGAAGCGCCTGCCCACGTACAAGGATGTGCCCGTGGTCATCCTGTCCACCCTGGAAGGCAACGACGTCAAGGAGCGGGTGATGGCCCTCGGGGCCTTCCACTACATCGTCAAGCCCTTCAATCAGGCCAAGCTGGACGAACTGTTCAAGAGGCTCGCATGAACCTTGCGGAGGAGGGGGCCCATCTCGCCGACCTCGCGGACCAGCTCGAGGACGAAGCCCTGGCCCTCGACAGCGGCGGAGACGCCTCCCATGTCCACCTCCTCTTCCGCACCGTGCACAACCTGAAGAGCCTGGCGGGCTTCGCGGGCCTCCGGGAGCTGGCCGGCGTGTTCCACCGGCTCGAGGACGGCCTGGACCGCATCCGCCGGGGACGGGAGGACTGGACTTCCGCCTGGTCGGACGAGGTCTTCCGGAGCATCGATCTCACCCGGCAGGTGCTGGACCAGGCGCAGGACCTGGCCCCCGGCGAAGGGACCGGGGCGGCTCCTGCGCCCGGCCCCGCCACCGCCCAGGCCGGCCTGGGGCTCCCCCTCACCCCCGAGCAGACGGAACGCCTGGAGGCGGCCCTCCGCGCGGGCCACGGCATCTACCGGATCGAGAAGCTCTTCCGCCAGGGGCTGGACCGGGAGACCTTCGACACCCTGCCGGTCATGGAGGACGTGGCCGAGGCCGGCAGCCTCCTGGCCATGCACCCCGGCTACGACGCCTACGCCGCCGGCCCCGAGGAGCAGGTCCTCAAGCTCCTCTTCGCCTCGCCCCGGACCCGGGAGGAACTGGAGCGCACGTTCTTCGATCCCCTGATCGAGGTGCAGGCGCCCCATCCCCTGCCCGAGGGCCTGGACCAGGTTCCGGGCGCCCGGTTCCTCATCGTCGAGGACGATGCCGCCTCCAGCACCGTCCTGGCGCACATCGTCAAGCGCTTCGGGGCCTGCATGGTGACCGGCACCGCGCGGGAGGGCTACACCCAGTTCACCCGCGCCTGGGACCGCGGGGAACCCTACCAGGTCTGTTTCCTGGACCTCCACCTGCCCGATCTCAGCGGGTTGGCGATCCTCAGCGCCCTGCGCCGCTTCGAGTCCGAGCGGCGGATCCCCCGGTCCCAGCGGTGCCGCGTGCTCGTCACCACGGCCAGCGAAAGCGTGGACGACATCAAGGCCAGCCTCGTCTTCGACGCCGACGGCTACCTGGTCAAGCCCGTGGATCCGGCCGTGATCGAGGAGAAGATCGCCTTGATCCGGGAGGCGTGGATGGCCGAAACTTGACGGGTGAACCCGCCCGTACTGATCCGTCGCGCCGCGTGGCTCCTGGCCGTGGCCGGGCTGCTGGCGGCGGTGTCCAACGCCCTGGCCGGACCCGGTCGGCGCCTGGCCTGGACGGGCCGGGTCCCCGTCCCGGCCCCGGCCGCCCCCGCCGGGCCCACGGCCGCGGCCCCGGCCGCCGACCCCGCGCCGGCCCCGATCCCGGCGCCGCGCCCCGCGGCGCCGAAGGCCTCGCCTGAACCCGGGCCCCGGCCCTTCCCGCCGGACCCCGGCGCGCCGGTGCGGGACCTCACCTCCGGCGAAGCCTGGGAGGCCTACCGGGCGGGCATTCCCTTCCTGGACGCCCGGCGCAGCGCGGACTACGCCGCCGGTCACGTGGCCGGGGCCTGGTGCATCCCCGTCTGGGAGGACGGCGCGGCCGAGGCCATCACCCGCTTCGAGGCCCAGGCGGCCCCGGACCCGAAGGCCCCCCTGGTGCTCTACTGCTCCGGCGGCGGCTGCGAGGACTCCCATCTGCTGGCCCGGCGCCTCCTGGAACTGGGCTACCGGAACCTGCTGGTCTACGGGGGCGGCTGGCCCGACTGGACCGCCCAGGGCCGGCCCACGGCCCGGGGAGGCTCCCGGTGAGCCTCCGCCGCGCCCTCGCCCATCCCTGGCTCCAGGTCCGGGCGCAGATCGCCCTGGGGGCGGTCTTCGTGGCGGCGGCCCTGCCGAAGATCGCCGATCCCCCCGGCTTCGCGAAGCTGATCTGGAACTACGCCCTCTTCCCGGCCTGGGCCGTCCACCCCGCGGCCCTCGTGGTGCCCTGGCTGGAACTGGCCTGCGGGGCCGCGCTCTGCCTCGGCGTCTGGGTCCGGGCCGCGGCGGGGTGGATCGCCGCCCTCCTCGCGGCCTTCATCCTGGCCCTGTCGGTGAACCTGGCCCGGCACCGCCCCGTGGACTGCGGGTGCTTCTCCACCGGGGAACGCGCCCGGAGCGAGGCCGAGCGGATCTCCGACATGCGCTGGGACATCCTGCGCGACCTGGGCCTCCTCCTCCTCGCCCTCCACGCGCTCGGGACCCGTCCTCGCAATCCCGCCGCGTGAAGGTAGAATAGGAGGTTTGGGGGGAGAGACCATGCTCGGTGCGCAAAACGTCACCATGCGCTTTGGCGCCAGGATCCTGTTCGAGGACGTCACCACGACCTTCGCGCCGGGCCGCCGGTACGGCCTGACCGGCCCCAACGGAAGCGGCAAGTCCACTTTCATCAAGCTCTTCACCGGCGAGCAGGAGCCCTCCAGCGGCACCATCCAGCGGCCCCGCAAGATGGGCGTCCTGGCCCAGGACCAGTTCGCCTTCGACGCCTTCCGGGTCATCGACACCGTCATCATGGGCAACAAGGGCCTCTGGGCCGCCCTCCAGGAGCGGGACGCCATCTACGAGAAGGCGGAGATGACCGACGAGGACGGCATGCGCCTCGGCGAGCTCGAGGGCATCGTCGCCGACGAGGACGGCTACACCGCCGAGGCGGACGCGGCGATCCTCCTGGACGGCCTGGGCGTCCCCGAGGCCTTCCACGAGCGCACCATGGGCGAGCTCCAGGGCGGCCAGAAGGTCCGGGTCCTGCTGGCCCAGGCCCTCTTCGGCAACCCCGAGGCCCTCCTGCTGGACGAGCCCACCAACCACCTCGACCTGGACTCCATCCACTGGCTGGAGAACTTCCTGCAGCGCTACAAGGGCTCCCTCGTGGTCATCTCCCACGACCGGCACTTCCTCAACTCGATCTGCACCCACATCGCGGACATCGACTACCAGACCATCATCCAGTACTCGGGCGGCTACGACGACATGGTCGTCCAGAAGATGCAGATCCGCTCCCGCCTGGAGGCCGAGAACACCCAGCGCGAGAAGAAGATCGCCCAGCTGAACGAGTTCATCCAGCGCTTCGCCGCCGGCACCCGCTCGAGCCAGGTCGCCTCCCGCCGCAAGGAGGTGGAGCGCCTGACCCCGAACGACCTGGCCCGGAGCAACATCCAGCGGCCCTACATCATGTTCTCCCAGGCCAAGCCCGGGGGCCGCCACGCCGTGGAGTTCGAGGACGTCAGCCGCGGCTACGACCTGGAGGACGGCAGCCGCCTCGAGGTGATCCGGGGCTTCTCCGCCAACGTCGCCCGGGGCGAGAAGATCGCCGTCGTCGGCCGCAACGGCGCCGGCAAGTCCACGCTCATCAAGGCCCTGCTGGCCAACGCCCCCGGCGTGACCGAGGCGGACCGCGGCATCGACGCCGGCACCGTCAAGTGGGGGCACGAGGTCAACGTCGGCTACTTCGCCCAGGACTTCCGCGAGTCCATCCCCGGCGGCCACGCCCTCGTGGACTGGCTGCGCCAGTTCGATCCCGACGCCATGGTGGAGCAGATCCGCGGCGTGCTGGGCCAGATGCTCTTCCGCGGCGAGGAGGGCATGAAGCGCACCGAGGTCCTTTCGGGCGGAGAGGGCTGCCGGCTCATGTTCTGCAAGCTCATGCTCCAGAAGCCCAACTTCCTGGTCCTCGACGAGCCCACCAACCACCTGGACCTCGAGGCCGTGATCGCCCTCAACACCGCCCTCCAGCGCTACGAGGGGACCGTGATCCTCGTGACGCACGATGAGGATCTCATCGACGAGGTGGCGACGCGCATCTGGAACATCACGGACGACGGGATCGAGGACTTCCAGGGCAGCTTCAGCGAATTCCAGGCCCACAAGGGACTATCCTGATTCCATCCAACAGAAAGGTCGCCGATGTGCGGAATCGTCTCCATCTGCTACGGGTCTGACAACGCGTCGCTGGGCGCCGAGGCCACTGAACTACTGAAAAGGCTTGAGTACCGTGGATACGATTCCACCGGCGGCGCCTTCGTGGACGGCGCCGGGGAGATCCGCCTCCTGAAGAAGGTGGGCGCCCCCAGCCGGGTCTGCTCCGCCATCGGCATCGACCGGGAGCGCGGCGCGCGGTTCATCGGCCAGGTGCGCTGGGCCACCTACGGCGCCGTCACCGACGTGAACAGCCAGCCCCACCACGTCACCTGCCGGCTGCCCTTCGTGGGCGCCCACAACGGCAACATCTCGAACACCGACTCCCTGAAGGGCTGGCTCACGGACCTCGGGCACCGGGTCGTCTCGGACAACGACGGGGAGATGATCACCCACGTCGCCGAGGCGTTCTACGCCGACAACCTGGAAGCCCCCGCCGAGGCCCTCGAGGCCGGCCGCCGCGCCGCGGCGGCCCTCCCCGCCCCGCCCCCGGACGGGGCCCTCCTCCTCATGGACGCCGCGCGCCGGGCCGACGCCCGCGCTGAAGGCTCGTACGCCGCCGCCTTCTGCGACCCCCGGGTCCCCGGCGTCGTCGCGGTGAAGTCGGGCTCCTCCCTCTACGCCGGGATCGGCTCGGACGCGCACGGGCCCTTCGTCCTCGTCTCCAGCGACCTCACCAGCGTCCTCAGCAAGACCCGGATGCTCATCCCCCTGAGCGAAGGCGAGGGCATCTGGTTCACGGACCGGGAGTACGCCGTCTTCCCCCTGGCCGGGCCCCTGGCGCTCTCGGCCCCGAAGCCCCGCCGCTCCAAGCTCAACGTGCGGGACACCGGCCTGCGGCCCCCCTTCAAGTACTTCATGGACCAGGAGATCGCCTCCTCCGCGGAGAACCTGGACGCCATCCTGCGCTACTACTTCCAGGACCCCGCCACCGAGGCCCTCCACCAGGCCTTCGAGGCCCGCCTGGACCTGGGCAAGGCCGTCCTGGCCAAGGCCGCGGCCCTGAACGAGGCCCCGGACGCCGAGGCCCTCCGGGAAGGGTTCGACAGGCTCCTGGACGATCCCGCCCTCGGGGAGCTGAGGGCCGCCGTGAAGCCCCACCGGGAGGCCCTCGGCGTCGGGGAGCCCTTCACCTCCGAGGAGCGGGGGCTGCTGGGGGACCTGGCCCGCCTGGCGCCCGGCGCCGCCGAGGACCTGGCCCTCTTCGACCGCCTTTTCGTGTGGAAGAAGCAGCGGCGCGTCTCGGGGCTCCTGCAGGAGCTCGCCAAGGCCATGCGCGAGGCCAAGGGCCGGATCTTCCTCGTGGCCTCCGGCACCTCGTACCACGCCGCGCTGGTGGGCGCCTACTTCTTCAACAACCTCGCGGGGGTGGCGGTCTTCCCGGCCAACCCGGGGACCTTCCGCTCCATGTACCTCAACACCCTGGAGCCGGGGGACCTGCTGGTGGGCATCACCCAGTCCGGCGAGACCAAGGACCTGGTGGATATCTTCCAGGACGTCCGGGCCCGGGTCCCCGCCCTCCGCCGGGTGGCCCTCGTGAACAACGAGAACAGCCGCATCCCCCAGGAGCTCTCGGAGTTCTACCTGCCCCTCCTCTGCGGCCCCGAGATCGCGGTGGCCGCCACCAAGAGCTTCCTCAACCAGATCGCCGTGCTCTACGCCCTCGCCGCCTCCTTCTCCATGAACGAGCGCCGCGTCGTCGAGCAGCTCCGGGCGGCCCGGGACCTCGTGGAGCGCACCCTGGCCGGGTGCGGCGAGGCCGTGGAGGCCGCCGCGCGCCGCCTCCACCTGGAGCCCAGCCTCCACATCCTCGGCACCGGCCTCATCGGCCTGGCCCGGGAGGGGGCCCTCAAGATCCGCGAGGTGGTGCTCAACCACGCCGAAGGGTACGACGCCGCCGAGTTCAAGCACGGGCCCAACACCATCCTCGGCAAGAACACCCTCTTCTCCATCGCGGACCTGGCGGGGCTCCTGGACGCCTACGAGGCCCGCCGGGACGGCAGCCCCTTCCCCGGCGGCATCGACGTCCTGCGGGCCAACCCCGACCTCGTCGAGTCCCACTTCTCCAACTACCCCCTCCTCTTCGTGTGCCCCCGGGACGAGCGGGACGTGCGGATCACCATCAGCCAGATCCACACCCACAAGATCCGGGGCGCCGACATCCTCCTCATCGCCGAGGCCGATCCCGACCTGGCCCTGGCCGTCGCCGGCCGGCCCATGGGCGACGACCGCTACCAGTCCCTCTACCTGGAGGTCCCGCCGGCCCCCGATCCGAACCTCTTCGTGTTCGCGGCGACCCTCCTCCTCCAGCGCCTCGCCTTCCGCATGTCGGTGCTCAAGATGGAGTATCTGGACCAGTTGCGGGTGGCCGACCACGGCGTCCACCCCGACAGTCCCAAGAACGTCTCCAAGTCCATCACCGTGGACTGAGCCTAGGGGCTGCACAAATCTACCGGAGGGGGGCCGGAAACTACCAGCCCCCCTCCCGGCCCGGGTTGTATGCCTGTTCGCTCAGGCGCCAAGTATAAATTTTTCTATATTTTAGAAATCGATAATTACAGCACGAAAAACGCCGGAGGGGGGTTGGCGCCGACCTGGGCGCCGGGCCAGGGCGGCCCTAGGATGGGATCATAGGTCTGAAAGGCAGGCGGCGCGCGGTGGCGCCCCTCCCGTCCCTGACAGGGGACGGCCTTCGGTCTGCCCCTCCGGGCGGCCCGACCTGCCCTCGGTCCGCCCTATGGAGCACCCACCCCCCTTGGAGGACACGCGGATGACGAACAACCCATCCCACGACGCACCGGAGCTGGATGCCGCGACCCGGCATGCCCTGGAGAACGGCCTTTCCCGGCGCAGCTTCCTGACCCACACGGCCCTCGGGGCGGCAGCGGTCGGCATGGTCGGCCTGCCCGGCGTCGCCGCGGCCGCCGCCGAGCCCGGCAAGGCCAAGGCCAAGGCCGCCGCGGCCCCCGCCGGCGAGTTCGGGAAGACGCCCGGCGCCACCCTGAACTTCCTGCCCAAGCCCAAGCCCATCCCCGAAAAGGCCATCAAGGAGACCCTCACCTTCGATGTGGTGGTGGTCGGCGCCGGCGCCTCGGGCGTCCCGGCGGCCCTCTCCGCCCATGAGGCCGGCGCCAAGGTCGCCGTCCTCCAGAAGGCCCCCTTCGCCGTCTCCCAGGGCAACACGGGCACCGGCATCGACCTGGCCAAGAGCGACAAGGCCGGCGTCGAGGCCCTGGTCGCCCTGATCGTGGGCAACAACAACCATCGCAGCAACACCAAGCTGGTCCGCCAGTGGGCCTACAACTCCGGTGAAGCCGTCCGCTGGGTCATCGACCGCGCCAAGAAGGGCGGCAGCCCCGTCTTCGACCAGGGCAACGTCCAGCACGGCCCCAACCTGAAGGTGAACGGCTACCCCATGAGCTACGTCACCTCGTTCTTCGGCCCCAAGCCCTACACCACGGGCGACGGCATGCGCGACCTGGCCAAGTACGCCGAAGCGCAGGGCGTGAAGTTCTTCTACCTCCACCCCGCGGCCCAGCTCGTGCAGGGGCGCAACGGCGAGGTGGTGGGCGTGATCGCCCAGAACGCCCAGGGCCAGTACATCCGGTTCATGGCCAAGAAGGGCGTCATCCTGGCGACGGGCGACTACCAGAGCAACAAGGCGATGAGCGACTACTTCCTGCCCGACCTCAGGCACATGGGCCGGAAGCAGATGGACCGCGATGGCGACGGGTTCGTCATGGCCTTCTGGGCCGGGGCCGTCTTCGACCCCATCGGCCACACCAAGATGCTCCACGACTTCGACGCGGGGCCGGCCACCATGTGCGACATGCCCTTCCTGGCGGTCAACCGCGACGGCAAGCGCTTCGTCAGCGAGTGCGTGGAGATGTCCCTGCTCAACAACTACCTGAAGAACGAGAAGGACGCCGGCCACTACTGCCAGATCTTCGACGCGGACTACATGACCCGCGCCGCGAAGTGGCCCGGTCGCCTCGTTCCCCCCGAGGGCCTGAAGAACTACATGCCCGACGTCCCCGGTCCCAAGAAGGGCGTGCTGGAGCCCTTCATCAACACCCACGTGGCCGACACCCTGGACGAACTGGCCCGCAAGCTGGGTCTGGATCCCGCCGCGCTGGCCGCGACGGTCAAGCGCTACAACGACCTGGCCGCGGCCGGCCGCGACGAGGACTTCGGCAACCCCGCGGACAAGATGGCCCCGGTGCTCAAGGCCCCCTTCTACGGGATTCACCGCGCCGTCCGGGTCTCGGCCATCGTGTCGGGCATGGTGGTGAACGAACGGCATAACGCCCTGGACGCCGACGGCAAGCCCATCAAGGGGCTCTACCTCGCCGGCAACCTGAGCGGCGGCTTCTACGGTGGCATCGATTACCCGATGGCAGTCCCCGGCCTCTCCTTGGGCCGGTGCTACACCGTCGGGTACCTCACCGGGAAGCACGTGGCGAGCCTCTGAGCCCGCCTCCGGCCCGTCCCTGGGGGTGGGGACGGGCCGGCCGCACCTCACCCCTCCCTCGCCCATCACAGGAAGGAACCATGATCCGAATTTGGAGATTTCTGCCATCGTCCCTCGCGCTCCTCGCCGCCCTCACCCTGGGCGTCCAGGCCCAGGCCAAGCCGGCCACGGGGGCGGAGCCCATCAAGCTGCCCGCGGGCCACGTGTCCATCCAGGGCAAGTCCTTCAAGGACTGCAAGACCTGCCACACGGGGGCCCAGGGCAAGCCGGCCAGCCTAGTCGGCAAGCTGAAGGGCGTCCAGATCCACGCCCTCGCCGGCGTCACCTGCGCCCAGTGCCACGACGGGAAGGGCAAGCCCGCCCCCGTGCCGACCTGGACCTGCGTGGGCTGCCACGGCCCCACGAAGGACCTCGCCGCCCGCACCGCCCAGGTGAAGCCCCACAACCCGCATCAGTCCCGCCACTACGGCACGGACGCCGCCTGCGCCAAGTGCCACCACATGCACCGCGCCTCGGAGAACGACTGCCTGCAGTGCCACGCTTTCCAGTTCCAGGTGCCCTAGCAACCTGACGACACCCTGAAGGGCTCCGCGACGGGAGCCTGCGACCGGACCCTGGAGGCGGACGCCTTCAGGGTCCGGTTTCCTTTCATGGGACGGACTCATGGTTTGCGCGGCTCGGTGGGGGCCGGCTGGAGGTGGGCGGGCTTGTCGCAGCAGTTGGGACAGCCGGCCTTCTCGCACGCTTTGTCGCAATGCCGGTCGCAATTGCGGTCCGGCTTGCAGCAGGCGTTGGAACAACAGGTCTTGCGAGGCTTGGCCTCGTGCTGGCCCGCGAAGAGGACCAGGGAGGCGGTGAAGAAGGGGAGCAGCAGTCTGGACATGTCGGTTCTCCAAGGCCATCCGGCCTAGGCCTTTGGATGTCCCAACCCGGCGCGTGTTGCCCGGCGGCGGACCGGGCCGCTTGCCCAGGATCCGGGGCAAATGTCACGTTCATGTCATCGCCCCGGAGGCGGGCTGTGACGGGGGTCATCAATATCCGCCGGAGCGGGCCGCGCGCCTTGACGGGCCGTTCAGGGGAAAGCGACCCTTAGATCCTCCCCCGGAACAGGTGCAGCATGATCGAGAAGCTTGACTACGAATCGGCGGGCTTGATCTCGGGCCTGGAAGTGCATCAGCAGCTTCTCACCGCCCACAAGCTCTTCTGCCGCTGCCCCGCGGGGCTCTACACCCACACCCACGACGGCGAGGTGCTCCGCCACATGCGGCCCACCCTCTCCGAGCTGGGCGAGTACGACGGCACGGCGCTGATGGAGTTCAAGACGCGCAAGGAGATCATCTATCTCCTGAACCACCTCAACGTGTGCACCTATGAGATGGACGACACCCCGCCCTTCCTGGTGAACCAGGAGGCCATCGACGTCGCCATCGAGCTCTGCCTGGCCATGGGCATGGACATCATCGACGAGGTCCACATCGCCCGGAAGCAGTACCTGGACGGCTCCATTCCCACCGGCTTCCAGCGCACGGCCATCGTGGGCATGAACGGCGGGATGCCCTTCCACGGGCGCACCCTCAGCGTCACCCACGTCTCGATCGAGGAGGACTCCTGCCGCGAGGTGAGCGACAAGGGCCACCGCATCGTCTGGCGCACGGACCGCCTGGGCATGCCCCTCACGGAGACCGTGACCGGCCCCGACCTGCGGACCCCCCAGGAGGTGCGGGACGCCATCACCCTCTGCGGCCTCGTGGCCCGGACCACGGGCCGGGTCCGCACCGGCATCGGCGCCAGCCGCCAGGACGTCAATGTCAGCGTCAGGGGCGGCAGCCGGGTCGAGATCAAGGGCGTGCCCAAGGCGGCCTGGGCGGTGAAGCTCGTGCACAACGAGGGCATCCGCCAGGTCAACCTGCTCCGCCTGCGCGACGAGCTCCACCGGCGCGGCTGGCGGGAGCCCGGCGATGTCCGCACCCACGTGGCCGATGTCACCGACGTGTTCCAGTCGGTGGACCTGGGCTTCATGCAGCGCGCCATCCGGAGCGGCGGCCGGATCTTCGCGGTCCGCCTGGAGGGCGGCCTGGGCCTGGCCCAGTGGCCCACCCAGCCGGAGACCACCTTCCTGGACGAACTCGCGGGCCGGGTCCGGGTCATCGCCTGCCTGGACGAAGCGCCCATTGTGCTCAGCGGCCAGCAGATGCCCGAATTCCCCCTGAAGCACCGCACCCTCGAGCGCCTCCGCCGGAAGCTGCGCATGGGGGAGAACGACGACTACTTCATCGTCTTCGGACCCGAGGTGGACTGCCGCACGGCCGCCGAGGAGATCCGGATCCGCTTCGTGGACGCCCTCAAAGGGGTGCCCCAGGAGACCCGCCAGTCCCTGGCCGGCGGGTTCACCACCTTCGAGCGCATCCTGCCCGGCCCGGACCGGATGTACCCCGACACCGACTCGCCCCCCACCCGCATCACCGCCGAGCGCGTGGAGGCGGCCCGGGCCCGCATGCGGCCCACCCCCTGGGCGCGGTTCCACCAGTTCGGCGCCTGGGGCGTGCCCCCGGAGACCACGGAGTACCTCATCCGCAGGGGCGGCGTCGCCCTCGTGGACGCCGTGGTGGCCGCGACGGGCGCGGACGGCCTCCTGGCCTCCGTGGAGATCGGGCAGCGGGCCAAGGCCCTCCACCGCCGCGGCCTGCCCGTGGAACGGCTGGGCGCCACCGAATGGGTCCAGATCTTCGACCTCTTCACCGGCGGCCAGATCCCCCGCGAGGGCATCCAGATGCTCGCCGCCCACATGGCCGCCAACCCGGGCCGGGACGCCCAGGCGTCCATGGAGGCCCTGGGCATCGGCGTCCAGCCCCGGGAGGCCTGGGCCCGCGAGCTGTCCGCCCTCTCCATGGAGGACTACCGCATCGACAAGGGCGACTCGGACGGCAAGCGCCTGCGCTTCCTGGCCGGGCGCGCCATGAAGCTCCTCCTCGGCAAGGCCCCCGCGAAGGACGTGGCCGACTACCTCAGGACCCGGCTCACCCAGGAGGCTTCCCGATGAGCGCCGCCATCCCCCTGAACGAGCGTGACGACCGGTTCCAGGGCTACCGCGGACCCGCGCGCGACGCCCTCGAGCGCTACGCCATCGGCGTCTGGAGCGAGGTGGAGATCGTCAACGACCGCGGCTCGGTCTTCAAGGGCGTGATCCTCCCCCGCAGCGAGACCTTCGACGACCTCCACATCGTGGTCAAGCTGTTCAACGGCTACAACGTCGGCGTCGAGGCCACCCGCATCGCCTCCGCCGTCGAGACCGGATACCGCAAGGCCGTCTACAAGATCCCCGAGAAGGCCTTCCCCTGCGACTTCCGCAAGAAGAACGTCACCCTGCTGGGCACGGGCGGCACCATCGCCTCCCGCCTGGACTACCGCACCGGCGCCGTGATCCCGGCCTTCACCCCCGGCGAGCTCTACGGCGCCGTCCCGGAGCTGGCCGACATCGCGAACATGGAGACCAAGAAGCTCTTCGGGGTCTTCAGCGAGAACATGGGCCCCGAGCAGTACAAGGCCCTGGCCAAGGCCATCGGCGAGGAGATCGCCAAGGGCGTGGACGGCATCGTGGTCGGCCACGGCACGGACACCATGAGCCACACGGGGGCGATCCTCAGCTTCATGGTCCAGAACTCCCCGGTGCCCATCGTCCTCGTCGGCAGCCAGCGCAGTTCCGACCGGCCCTCCTCCGACGCGGCCCTCAACCTCATGAACGCGGTCCGGACCGCGGCCGAGTGCGACATCGCCGAAGTCATGCTCTGCATGTTCGGCCCGACGTCGGACAACTACGACCTGCTGCACCGCGGCACCCGCTGCCGGAAGATGCACTCCAGCTACCGGAGCACCTTCCGCACCATCGGCGCCACCCCCCTGGCCACCGTGAGCCGGGAGACCAACGAGCACGGGAAGCACTTCACCTACCTCACCGACGACTACCTGAAGCGGGACCGCAGCCGCGTGCCCATCATCAACCCGGCCTTCGAGGAGAAGGTCACCATCCAGTACTACTACCCGAACTTCAACCCCGACATCATCGACGCCCTCTCCGACCTGAACTACCGGGGCCTCGTGATCGCCGGGACGGGCCTGGGCCACATCAACAAGCCCCTGTACCCCGCCGTCAAGCGCGCCATCCAGAAGGGCATGACCGTGGTCATGACGGTCCAGACCATCTGGGGCTACGCCCAGATGTACGTCTACGACACCGGCCGCGACCTGCTCAACCTGGGGATCATCCCCATGGACAACATGCTCCCCGAGACGGCCTACATGAAGCTCGCCTGGGTCCTGGGCCAGACCGACGATCCCAAGCGGATCCGGGAGATGCTGCTCACCCCCGTGAACCACGAGATCACGCCCCGGGAGCCGCACAACGGCTACCTCGTGCTCCAGGGCGGGCTCCCCGAGGTGGAAGCCTTCATCGGGCAGCACTGGAAGTAGGGCGCCCCTCACGCTTCTGCCCCCGGTCCCGGCGGCGCGCCGCGGGAACCGGGGGCAGGACTTTCGGCGGGAAGGTCGGGGCTACTTGGCCTCGGCGGAGCGCCACTCGGGATCGATGGTGGCGGGCACGGCGGCCTTGGCGCGGCCGATGAGGCCCTGGCTGGCCTCCTTGATCTGGTCGCGGCGCACGGCGGCGGGGAGCTGGGCCTTGACCGCCTCGTAGGCGGGGAAGTCCTTGTCCTGGCCCGCGGCCTTGGCCTGGGCCTTGACCTTCTCGTAGAAGGCCTTCATCTGCTCCTCGGAGGGCTCGCCGGTGGAGACGGCGCGCTCCATGAGCACCTGGCCGTAGGCGTTGGCCTTGGCGGCGTCCACCAGCAGCTTGGCCTTGGGATCCTTGCCCAGGCCCTGCTTGTCGCCGTACTTGACCAGCACCTTCTGGTCCACGAACTCCTGCAGGAAGCGGTTCCGCTGGTCGCGGTTGGCGGGGTTGGTGAGCAGGTCCTTGGCCCGGGCCTCGTCGCCCAGGAGGATCTTCACGGCCTCGGTGAAGGCCTTCTCCGTGATCTTCTCGCCGCCCACGTTGGCGACGACCTTGGAGTTGTCGGGGGAAACCCGGGAGCAGGCGAGGCCCGCGACCAGAAGACCACACATGCCCCATACCCGCGCGGTGCGCATTTCCATGCTTCTCTCCTACACGTTTCAGTTCCAGAATGACAGCGAAGGCATACCCTGCCTAGCGAGGAACGTCCATGCCGGGTCACGAATCCCTTAAGGGACTGGATTTACAAGTATATACCGCCACCTGGTGCCCCGATTGCCGCCGCCTGGAACGCTGGCTGGCCGAGGCCGGCATCCCCCATGCGGACGTGGACATCGAGACCGTCCCCGGGGCCGCCGAACGCCTGGAGCGGGAGACGGGCAAGCGCGCCATCCCCTTCATCCTCGTGAATGGAACCCGCTGGGTCCGGGGCTATCACCGGGAGCTGCCGAGCCGCCTGGACCCCGCCCTGCTGGTCCAGGAACTGCTGCAAGCGGCAGAATCTTGATTTTCATGGCATTCTAAGAGATTCGCCGGAGCGCCACGTGCCGACACCTTTTTCCGCCCAATTCTGGTCCAGCCTCTTCACGTCCGATCTCGCCATCGATCTGGGCACCGCCTCCGTGCTGGTGTACACCAAGCAGGCGGGCAGAATCGTGGTTTACGAGCCATCCATCGTCGCCCTGAACACCCAGACCCATGAAGTGGAGGCCGTCGGCGACGAGGCCAAGCAGCTCCTGGGCCGCACCCCCCAGGGGGTCCAGACCATCCGGCCCATGAAGGACGGCATGATCTACGAGGTGGACGCCGCCGAGAAGATGCTGGCCGCCTTCATCAAGAAGGCCCGGCCCAACCGGGGCATCGCCCGCACCCGCATCGTCGTCAGCGTCCCCCCCCGGGCCCACCAGGTGGCGCGCCGCGCGGTCAAGCAGGTCTGCTACGACGCCAAGGCCGGCGAGGTCTTCCTCGTGGACCAGACCATGGTGGCCGCCATCGGCGCCGGGCTCGCCATCAACGAGAAGCGGGGCTGCATGATCGTCGATATCGGCGGCGGCACCACGGACGTGGCGGTGATCTCCTACAACGGCAAGGTCTTCTCCGACTCCATCCTCGTGGCCGGCGACGAGATGGACGAGGCGATCATCAAGTACATCCGTGAGAAGTACAACGTCCTCATCTCCGAGGCGGCCGCCGAAGAGGTCAAGTGGACCCTCGGCTCCGCGTACATCTCCGACAAGACCCGGACCATGAGCATTTCCGGCCGGGACCAGTTCGAGGGCCTGCCCAAGACCCTGACCCTGAACGACACCGAGATCCGGGAGGCCCTGGCCGAGCCCATCAGCGCCATCATCGACCTCGTGCGCAAGGCCCTCAACGAGACGCCCCCCCAGCTGGCGGCGGACCTCATCGACCGGGGCATCTGCCTGACCGGCGGCGGGTCCAAGATCCAGGGCCTGGACGTGCGCATCTCCAAGGAGACCCACCTGCCCTGCTACCGAGCGGAAAACCCCGAGACCGCCGTGGTGCGCGGCACCGCCATGCTGCTCGAGGACATCCCCTTCCTGAGGCGCATCCAGATCCTGGACTGATGCGTAGGCGCGCCTGGGGCTGGAACCCGACCGGACGCAGGCGCTGGGCCATGGCGGCCCTGCTGCTGGGGCATCTGGGCTGGATCCTGTTGGGGCGCGGCCCCGGCGGGCGCTGGCGGGCCCTGATGGACCTGGCGGGGACCCCCACCCGGATGGTGTCCGGCCGGCTCGAAGCCTGGCGGGATCACCGCCGGCAGCGCCTGGACACCTACAAGGCGGCCGTGGCCGAAGCCACCCGCCTCCGGGCCCAGGTGGCCGCCTTCCAGGCGGAGCGGGACGCCCTCGCGCCGCGCCTGGTGGAGGCCGACGAGGCCATCCGCCTCCTGGGGCTCAAGAAGCTCCTGCCCCTCTCCTTCACGCCGGCCCGGGTCATCGCGAGCACCCGCCGGGCCCCCTTCGGCGGCCTCTTCCTCGACCTGGGCAGCGACGGGGGGCTCCAGCCGGACCAGGGCGTGATCTGCCCCGAGGGGGTGGTCGGCCGGCTTTGGGAGGTGGGTCCCACCCAGGCGAGCCTCCTCCCCCTGGACGCCTACAACGCCTCCACCGGCGTGATGCTGGCCCGGAGCCGGGCCACCGGCGTCCTCCAGGGCCTGGGCCCGGGCAAGGCCGCCCTGCGCTACATCGGCAGCCAGGAAGGGGTCCAGGTCGGCGAGCCGGTCTACACCTCGGGCCTGGACCGCATCTTCCCCCGCGGCCTCCTGGTGGGCTACGTGAGTTCCGTGCGCCCCCGCGACGTGGAGCTCCAGGTGGAGGTCTCCCTGGCCGCGCCCCTGGACCGGGTCAACCTCGTCCTGATCCTGCCGCCCCGGCCCCAGCTGGAACTGCCGCCGCCGGCCCAGCCCAAGCCCACCGAGAAGCCCAAGGTCCGGAAGGGGGCGCCATGAGCGGCCAGACGCCTCCCATGGTGCGCCGGCACCTCCTGAGCCTGGCCGCCATCGCCTGCCTGCCCCTCGCCGCGCCCTGGCCGGGGCTCCAGGCCATCGTCCACATCTTCCTCATCCTGGGCCTGGCCCCGGGCTTCCCCTCCCCGCTGACCGGCCTCCTGTGGTCCGCCGCCGCCGGGTGGGTGGTGGAAGGCAGCCTCCGGCTCACGCCCCACATGGGCGCCACCCCCCTGGCCAACATGCTGATCTGCCTGACGGCCTACGCCCTCCTCGTCCAGTGGCCCCCCCACACCCGCCGGCCCTTCTGGGGCCGCATGGCCGCCCTCGCGGCCCTCCACTGGCTCCTGGCGAACCTCCTGCTCCGGCTCGCGGGCGGTCCCCACGCCTGGGGCTTCCAGTGGGTGTTCACCCTCGGCTCCGTCCCCCTCTGGGCGACCCTGGCCCTGAAGCTCCACGAGCCCATCCACCGGAGGTAGGGGATGGAACTCGTCAACCGCAACGTCATCCACCGCCGCATCGCCGTGATGAAGACGGTGGTGTACTGCATGCTCCTGGGCCTCGTGCTTGCCTACGGCTGGGTGCAGCTGGGCCTGCGGCGCGAGATGCAGCGGCTGGCGTTCTCGCAGGCCGTCAAGACCCGCACCACGCCGGCGCCGCGCGGCATCATCTACGACCGGAACGGCAACAAGATCGTCGACAACCGCCGGGCCCTCCACCTCGTGATCCAGAACGAGGACCTGCCCCGGGACCCCGCCCAGATCGAGGGCCTGGCCTACGCCCTCCAGCTGGAGCCCGAGGCCCTGAAGCGACGGATCCAGGCCATCCGGCAGGCCGCGGGCAACCGCATGCTGGTCCTCCAGGACAACCTGGACGATTCGGCCCTGGCCCGGGCCGAGGTGCTCCGGGCCCGCTACCCCTTCCTCAGCATCGAGGTGGCCCCCCGGCGGGTCTACCTCGGCCAGGAGCTGGCGGGCCACGCGCTGGGCTACGTCGGCGAGGTGACGCCGGACGAGCTCGCCAAGAACCCCGATGTGTACCAGCTGGGCGAGATCATCGGCCGCTCGGGCTTCGAGGCCAGCCGCAACGACAAGCTGCGGGGCGTGGACGGCCAGCGCCGCATCCTCGTGGACAACCTCGGCCGCGAGGTGGCCGTGTTCGGGCAGGTGGAGGCCAGGCCGGGCCGGAGCGTCTACCTCACCCTGGACGCGGGCCTGCAGCAGGTCATGAAGGAGGCCTTCGGGGAGAACTCCGGCGCCGGCATCGTCATCGACCTGCGCGACGGGGGCATCCTGGCCATGTACTCCGCCCCGTCCTACGACCCCAACATCTTCCTCAACCGCCTCACCCAGGAGCAGGTGGAGCAGTTCTGGGGCAACCCCGACCGCCCCATGCTGGACCGGGTCACCCAGGGCCGCTACCCGCCGGGCTCCACCTTCAAGCTGCTGGTGGCCCTGGCCGCCCTCGACAAGGGCCTCATCACCCCCGACACCACGTACACCTGCCACGGGCACAAGGTCTACTACAACCGGGACTTCCGCTGCGACAACGTCCACGGCACCGTGAACCTGGTGCAGGCCATCGCCCAGAGCTGCGACATCTACTTCTACGAGCTGGGCATGAAGCTGGACGTGGACGACATCCACGCCGCGGCGGAGAAGTACGGCCTCATCTCGCCCACGGGCGTCGACCTGCCCCACGAGAGCGTCAGCCGCGTGCCGAGCCGGGAGTGGAAGAAGCGGGTCAAGAAGGAGAAGTGGTGGGCGGGCGAGACCATCAGCGTCGCCATCGGCCAGGGCGCCAACAGCATCACCCCCATCAGCCTCGCCCGCTTCTACGCCATGCTGGCCACGGGGGGCAAGCTGCTGACGCCGCACCTCCTCTACGGGGTGCGCCCCGACGACAGCCGGCCCATGGAGCCCTTCGTGCCGCCGGCGCCGCGGGACGCGGGCCTGGATCCCCGCATCCGGGCCATCCTGGACGAGGGCCTCTACGAGGTGGTCCAGTCGGGCACCGCCAAGGGCATGGGCATCCCCGGCGTGACCATGGTGGGCAAGACCGGCACCAGCCAGGTGACGACCTTCGTCAGCAAGTCCCACTACGCCACCCTGGCCAAGAAGTTCCGGGACAACGCCCTCTTCGCCGGGTACGCGCCCCGCGAGAACCCCCAGATCGCCTTCGCCGTGGTGGCCGAGAACGCCGGCTTCGGCGCCTCCAACGCGGCGCCCATCGCCAAGAAGCTCTGCCAGTACTGGTTCATCGACCGGCTCAAGAAGCCGCTGCCGCCGCCCAGCGCCAAGATCCCCGACGAGTACCGGCCCGAGGACGCGGCGGCGGAAGGGGAGGCGCCGTGAAGGAACGCCTGCGCGCCCTCGACACCTCCCTCCTCTGGCCCATGGCGCTCCTGGTGATCATGGGCCTGCTCACCGTGTACTCGGCGGGGCGCGGCACCAACCAGCAGGCGATGATCTGGGCCAAGCAGGGGCTCTGGAACCTCATCGGCTTCGCCCTGATGGCCTTCCTCGCCGGCATGGACCCCCGCCGGGTCTTCCGCAGCGGGTTCGCCCTCTACGTCCTGGGCATCCTGAGCCTGGTGGCGGTCCTGGCGGCCGGCCACCGCATCGGCGGCGCCCAGCGCTGGCTGGGCGTGGGGGGCCTGACCTTCCAGCCCTCCGAGCTGATGAAGTGGCTGACCCTGCTCTTCGTCGCCCACCGCCTCGGCACCCGCCAGCCCCAGGACCTGACCGGCTGGGACCTGGTGCAGACCTCGGCCCTCGTGTTCTTCCCCATGCTCCTGGTGCTCAAGCAGCCCGACCTGGGCATGGCCATCAGCTTCACCCCCATCCTCGCCCTCATCCCGGTCATCAAGGGCCTGCGCGCCAAGTGGGTGGCCCTCACCCTCGCCATCTGCTGCGCGGGCGGGGTCTTCGCCTGGCACAAGGTCCTCAAGCCCTACCAGAAGCAGCGCGTGATGACCTTCCTGGACCCCGGCGCCGACCTCAAGGGCAAGGGCTACCAGATCAACCAGAGCCGCATCGCCATCGGCGCGGGCGGCCTCACCGGCCAGGGCTTCACCTCCGGCAGCCAGACCCAGCTCAACTTCCTGCCGGTGAAGACCACGGACTTCGTGTTCTCGGTGTGGGCGGAGGAGCGCGGTTTCCTGGGCGTGCTCCTGGCCCTGGGGCTCTTCGGCCTGGTCCTGACCCGCATCCTGGACACGGCGGTGGCGGCCCGGAGCGCCTCGGAGACCTACTTCTGCGTCGGGGCCGCGGGCATCATCGCCCTGCACCTCCTGGTGAACGTGGGCATGGTCGTGGGCGTCCTGCCCAACAAGGGCATCGTCCTGCCCTTCTTCAGCGCCGGCGGCAGCAGCACCCTCAGCTACTTCCTGGGGCTGGGCGTCGTCATGGGCGTGAGGCACCGGGCCACGCTCAAGTAGAATCTCCCCATGAGCGCCGATCCCAAGATCCGAATGCAGGAGCTGGCGGCCCAGGTGCTGGAGCACCGCCGCCGCTACTTCGTCCTCGACCAGCCCGTCCTCTCCGACGCGGAATACGACGCCCTGGAGCGCGAGCTGCGGGACCTGGAGGCGGCCCACCCCGAGGCCGCGGACCCCAACAGCCCCACCCAGCGGGTGGGCGCGCCGCCCCTGGACCAGTTCCGGAAGGCCCGGCACGCCACCCCCATGCTGAGCCTCGACAACACCTATTCCGAGGACGACCTGCGCGACTGGGAGGGCCGGGTCATCAAGGGCCTCGGCTTTTCGCCCGTCTTTTCGGCTGAGCTCAAGGTGGACGGGCTCTCCCTGTCCCTCCTGTACCAGGACCGGACCCTCGTCCGCGCCGTCACCCGCGGCAACGGCGAGGAGGGGGAGGACGTCACCGAGAACGCCCGCACCATCGCCGACATCCCCCTCACCCTGCCGGCCGCGGCCCCCGGGACCCTGGAGGTGCGCGGCGAGGTGTTCCTGTCCAGGCGGCGGTGGGAGGAGCTGAACCGCGAGCGGGACGCCCGCGGCGAGGCCCGGTTCGCGAATCCGCGCAATGCCGCCTCCGGCACCATGAAGCAGCTCGACAGCCGCATCACGGCGGAGCGCCGCCTCTCCTTCCTCCCCTGGCAGATGATCGGCTCGGCCGCGCACAGCTCGGGCATGGACCAGCTCGCCGCCTGGGGTTTCACGCGCATGCCCGCCCACGGGGAGGGCACGTTCGCGGACGTCCTCGCCTTCATCGAGGCCCAGCGGGAGGCCCGGCTGAAGCTGCCCTTCGACACCGACGGGGTCGTCGTCAAGGTGGACGGCCTGGACTTCCAGGAGCGCCTGGGCTTCACGGACCGGGTGCCCCGCTGGGCCATCGCCTTCAAGTACCCCGGCCTCCAGGCCACCACCACCCTCCTGGGCGTCACCTGGCAGGTGAGCCGGGCCGGGAAGCTGACCCCGGTGGCCGAGCTGGAGGCGGTGGAGGTGGCGGGATCGACGGTGCGCCGCGCCACCCTGCACAACGCCGACGAGCTCCTGCGCCTCGGCGTCCGCGTGGGCTGCAAGGTCTTCGTGGAGAAGGGCGGCGAGGTCATCCCCAAGGTGGTGGCCGTGGTCCCGGGCACCCTGCCCGGGGACGCGCCGCCCCCCGCCGTGCCCCAGGCCTGTCCCGTCTGCGGCGGGGCCGTGGGGAAGGACTCCGACGAGGAAGTCGCCTGGCGCTGCCAGAACCCCGAGTGCCCCGCCAAGATCAGCGCCCGCCTCCAGCACCTGGGCTCCCGGGTGGCCCTGGACATCGAGGGCCTGGGCGAGGCCCTCGTGGAGCAGCTGGCCCCGCGGTTCGCCCAGCCCTGGGACGTCTTCAGTCTCCTCGAGGATCCCCGCAACAGCCTGGCGAGGCTGGCCGGGCTGGAGCGCATGGGCGAGAAGAGCGCCCAGAACCTCATGACGGCCCTGGAGGCGGCCCGCCGCAAGCCCCTGGCCCGGTGGATCCACGCCCTGGGCATCCCCATGGTCGGGGCCCGCACCGCGGAGCTCCTGGCCGAGGCCTTCCCCACCCTGGAGGACCTGTGGGCCGCCCCGGAACCGAAGCTCCAGGCCGTGGAGGAGGTGGGTCCCAAGGTGGCCGCCGCCATCCGGGCCTTCGCCGCCCTCCACCCCGGCCTCCCGGGCCAGCTCGCCGCGATGGGCGTCGCGCCCGAGGCCCCCGCCCCCCGGGACCGCGCCGGCCTGCCCCTGGCGGGCCAGGTGGCCGTGGTCACGGGCACCCTGCCCACCCTGGGGCGCGAGGAGGCCGAGGCCCTGCTCAAGGCCCTGGGCGCCAAGGTGACCGGATCCGTCAGCGCCAAGACCACGGTGCTGGTGGCCGGCGAGAAGGCCGGCTCCAAGCTGGCCAAGGCCGAGGCCCTGGGCATCCCCGTCCGGGACGAGGCCTGGCTCCGCGCCCTGAAACCGGAATGACCCGGCCCGGCCGTGGCACACTGGAGGGGCGCCGTCGGGCGCACCCCGGGAAGCCTGGCCATGACGAACCATCCCCGCCGCATCGGCAAGTTCGAGCTCATTGAGCGCCTGGGCGAAGGCGCCATGGGCGAGGTTTTCCTGGCCCGGGACACCCTCATCGGCCGCGAGGTGGCCCTGAAGACCATCCGCCCCGCCGCCCTGACCTCCCCCGACGCCCGGGAGCGCTTCTTCCGGGAGGCCCAGGCCGCGGGCCGCCTCAACCACCCCAACCTCGTCACCATCCACGAGTTCGGCGAGGACGCCGGCGTCCACTACATCGCCATGGAACACGTGCCCGGCGACGACCTCGCGGCCCTGCTGGCCTCCCGCGAGCTCAGCCGGCCCGCGATCCTGGACCTGCTGGCCCAGGTCTGCGACGGCCTCGCCTACGCCCACCAGCGGGGCGTCGTCCACCGGGACATCAAGCCCAGCAACGTGCGGGTGACCCGGTTCTCCAACCGGCTCACCGCCAAGATCCTCGATTTCGGCATCGCGCGGCTCCCGGGCAGCGACCTCACCTCCACGGGCACCCTCCTGGGGACCTTCGGCTACCTGGCCCCCGAGGCCATCCAGGGCGGCAAGGCCGATCACCGGGCCGACCTCTTCGCCGTGGGCGTCCTCCTCTACGAGGCCCTGGCCGGCGAGCGCCCCTTCGACGGCGAGTCCACGGCCACGGTGCTGCACCGCATCGTCCACGATGAGCCCGCCCCCCTGGATCCCGAGGCCCTGGAGGGCGTCAGCCCCGCCCTCCGGGACGTGGTGGCCCGGGCCCTGGCCAAGGCCCCCGCCGCCCGCTACGCCACCGCGGACGCCCTGGCCGCCGACCTCCGGGCCGCCCGGAATCCCGCCTGGACGGGCGGGGACACCCGGGAGATCACCGTCCGCATGCCCCGCATCCGCCCCGAGGGCGGGACCGCCCCCCGGCGGGGGCTCCGGATCCTCGTCTGGAGCCTCCTCGCGGTGCTCCTGGCCGGCGCGGCCGGCGGGGGCGCCTGGGCCTGGCGCCGCCACCGCCGCCGGGCCCGGGCCGCGGCGCAAGCCGTTCAGCCGGTCCCCCAGGCCGTGGCCGTGCCGGTGCCCGCCGCCCCGGATCCAACGCCCACCCAGCCGCCCGCGGCCCAGCCCGCCCCGGAGACGGCGCCCCCCGTCCAGACGCCGGCCCCGGGCCAGAACCCGGGTCAGCCCCCGGCCGCGCATCCGGTCCCAAGCCAGCCGGCCGCCCAACCCCCTGCGCCCGCCCCGGCCCCGGCCCCGTACCGGGACCTGGACGCGGCCGCGGCAGCCCTCGACAAGGATCCGCGGGGGGCCCTGGCCGCCCTGGAGGGCATCCTGCAGCGGGAGCCGGACAACGAGCGGGCCATCGCCCTGCGCATCGCCGCCCTGTACGAGTCGGGCGACTACCGCGGCACGGGCCGGGCCATGATGGAAGCCAAGCGCGGCGGGCATCCCCTCTGGCCCATGGCGCTGAAGTACCCGCGGCTCCGCCAGGTCTTCGAGCGGGAACGCCTGCAGCCCCGCCTCCCGAGGCGGCGCGCGGAGGGTGCGGACCAGGGTAGGTAGATCGAATCACCGGAACGATCGGGTTCCGATCCTTCGTGACGGCAAGGGTAGGTAAAGAACCCGTACGCCGAGTTCGCCGAGACACCGAGTCACGCGGAGTCGGCTTCGCGATCCACCGCGCCGACCCATGCCGCCCAGGCCCTGGCCCGCGCATGCGGGCCGCGATGCTGCGCATCGCCCGGCTGGGGGCTCCGGGCCTTCCGCAGGCACGCCTGCGGGTGCCCTGCGCCCCCAGCCTTGGACGGGCCTGGGTCGGAGGTTCGGCCCACCGTCGATCAGCTCCAGGTGGGTGACAACACCATCCGGTGGTGGCGGGACCGGGGGCGAAAGGCCACCCTCACGGCGGAGGGCAAGGTTCAACGGGCAGGCCCAGACGTTGAGAAGCCGTCCCACCTCCTTGCCAGAGAGGCGCGGACAGGTGAGGCGCTGGGCCTGACGGATGGGGGTCAGCCGCTCCACGGCCTTGGCTTCCAGGAGGTCGGCGTGTGTTCCCGAAACCGAGGTTTACCGAGGCGGCTGAGCCCAGGCCCGCCCAAGGCTGGGGGCGCAGGGCACCCGCAGGCGTGCCTGCGGAAGGCCCGGAGCCCCCAGCCGAGCGATGCGCAGCATCGCGGCCCGCGCCAGCGGGCCAGGGCCTGGGTGGTATGGGTCGGCGGGCTGAACCGCGAAGCCGACTCCGCGTGACTCGGCCCCTCGGCGCACTCGGTGTACGGGTTCTTTACCTACCCTTGCCGTCACGAAGGATCGGAACACGATCCTTCCGGTGATTCGATCCACCCACACCAGGTCGACCTGGGGACAAGGCGTTGCCGGTTCTTCCTGCGGCCTACACGAGCTCCCGCAGCCGCCAGGTTCCCTCCCGCGCCTCCCAGCGCAGCACGAAGGTCCGCCGCGAGGATTCGCCGGGCAGGAGCTCCCCGCTGCCGCGGCCGGTGAGCAGCACGTCCACGGTCTGGACCGCCTCCCGGCCCTCCACCTGGATGCGGCTGCCCAGGACCGTCACGCCGATCCGGCTGCCCCGCAGCCGCGCCGCCAGGAAGAGGCGGGCCGAGGCCCGGTCCAGGCCCTCGGGGCCGGAGAAGGCGGGGGAGAGCGCCTCGGCGGCCCCCGCGGCGTCGCCGCGCTCCACGGCGGCCACGGCCCGGTCGAAGGCGCGCCGGACCTGGGCTTCCGGCGTCTCCCGGCCGCAGGCCGCCAGGACCAGGAGGACGGCGGCGGCCGCGGCCCTCACGGCCGGCCCTCGCGGAAGGCCTGGAACAGGGCCGGGTAGCTGCGGGCCTCCACCATGTCCTCGGACAGGCCCAGGGCGGCCATCTCGGCCCGGATCGCGGCGGCCTCCCCCTCCAGCTCCAGGAAGGTCCCGAAGGGCGTCTCGTCCAGGCAGGCCTCCAGGTCCGCGCGGCGCCAGACGGCGCGGCGCTTGGTCATGTCCATCCAGGGCGCGTAGCCCAGCGCGGCGAGGATGCCCGCCAGGGCCCGGGGGTCGGCGACCCCGGTCTCGATCTCGGGACGGATCTTCAGCAGCGGATCCTCCACCCGCGCGCCCTTCCAGGTGAGGACGGACCGGCCCCCGTGGGTGCGCAGGCGCAGGGCGCAGCCCGCCTCGCGGAGCGCGCCGTCCCGGTCCCAGAGGACGCTGGCCTCCTCCGCGGCGGGAACGGCCTCGCGGAAGCCGCGGTCCGCGAGGGCCTGGGCGGCGGCGGCCAGGTCCGGGATCCGGAACTTCATTTCGGTCTCCACATGCCCTTCATGTTTCATGGCGGCCCATCCAGGAATGATTGCATCATGTTCCAGGAGGGTTCTTCCACCCGTGATCCCCAAGCGATACCTGTTCGCCAGCATGTTCATCGCCGCCATGCTGATGCTGTTGGCGATCGTCCAGGCGCCCCGCTCCACGCGGGAAGGGGGCGCTGTGGTGGAATCCGCGGCGGTCGAACAGTCCCTCCAGACCTTCGAGACCCTCGCCGAGTACCGCCTCCTGGACGGCTGGGCGCCCCGCTTCCAGGGGGCCGTGGATCCGGACCAGGAGCAGCCCTGGCCCTACGGCGGCGGGTTCGGCTCGCCCTGGGAACCCGCCTCGGCCTACCTCACCGACCAGGGCCTGGCCCTGAACGGGCCCGGCGGCCGCAGCGAGATCATCCTCTGGAAGGGCCTGGAGTGGCGCCACTACCGCTTCGACGCCCCCATCGCCAGCGCCCGGCTGGACCCGCTCCGGGGGAGCCGCCTCCTGGTGACCCTCTCGGCGGGCCCGGGGCGCTTCGAGACGCGGCTCATGGAAGTGCCCGAGGGCCGGGTGCTGTGGGCCACGGACAGCGGTCCCTGGAGCCGCTTCAGCTGGGACGGCAAGGCGGTCCTGATCGGCCTGAAGCCCCCCCAGGGCGAGGCGGGCCTGCTCCTGGCGACCCTGCCGCTGGAGCCCGAGCTCCCCCCGGCCACCCTGGCCCCCTGGGACGAGAAGGGCTTGCCGCCGGCGCCGCGCGGCTGGCCAGTCCGCCAGGATCACCTCTGGGACGACGGCAAGGACCTGCCCGGGGCCCGGGTGATGGTGCCTTGGCAGGCCGGTGGACGGCTTTGGTTCCCCCAGCAGGACCGCCTGTGGGTGTCGGCCGGCGGCCAGTGGACCCTCTGGGTCCTGGAATCCGGCGTCTGGAAGCGCAGCGCCGCCGGTGCCGGCACGCTGCAGGCCCTGCCTCCCCGGCGCATGGGCCTCCTGGGCCCCGAGCGGAAGGGCGAACCCGCGCCGCGCAGCGTCACCCCCGCGGATCGCGCGGAATGGGAGAAGGTCGACCCCTCTCTGGCAGCCTGGCCGGCCAATGACCCCGCGTGGCTCTGGTTCGGCGACGGCGCCGCCGCCACCGCCTGGGACCAGCGCTGGGGCGGGGAGACCCCGGACCTGCCCCGGGAGCGCCAGCGGGAGGCCCTGCTGAAGGCCTTCCGGCCCGAGTGGCGCACGGCCCTGGGGCTCCGCGCCTCGGTGAAGGGCTGGATCCCCGAAGGGCCCGAAATCGCCCTGCGCGAGGCCTGGGAGGTGGGCTGGGTGTGGGTCGGGGACCGGGCCATCCTGGTGCGCCTGCAGCCCACGGCCAGGCTCAGGACGGTGCGGTCCGCCTTGAAACGTTAGCTATCATGTACCCAGGTCTCTGCTAGTGTTAGCCCAGCCCTTCTCCCGCCATCAGGCCTCCCGAGGTTTCTCATGCCCCGACTCCTCCTCGTGGACGACAACCAGCGAATCCACCAGATCGTCGAGACGCTCCTGGCCGCCACGGACCTCCAGCTGACCTGCGCCTCCTCGGGCGCCGAGGCGCTGGACCTGGCCGCCGCGGGCGGCTTCGACGCGGCCCTGGTGGACGCCATCCTGCTGGACATGGACGGGTGGGACCTCATGGAGCGCCTCCGCGCGGCCCCCGCCACGGCCCGGATGCCCATCGCCATGATGGCCGGCGTGCTCGACACGGTCGACCTGGGGAAGGTGGACGCGGCGCCCATCCAGGGCTTCCTGCGGAAGCCGGTGGACTTCCACGACATCGCGGACCGGGTGCGCGCCCTCATGGCGGTGCCGGTCCCCGCCCCCGCCTCCCCCGACCTGACCGCGACGGTCCCCGGCCTGCGGCTGGCGGACCACCGCCTGGCCGTCGAGGACGACCTGCTCCTGCTGGAGCCCGGCGACGTGCTGGAGGAGCCCGCCGCCGCGGAGGCGCCCGCCGACGGCCTGGAACTGGAGGAGCTCGACCTGGAGAGCCTCAAGGGCCTGAACCTGGAGGGTCCGGCCGTCGAGGACGCCGGGGCCCCCCTGCCCCTGGCGGAGCCCCCCGCCGCGGCCGCCGAGGGCTTCCTCGACTTCACCGCGGAGGACACCCTGCCCGAGGCGGCGCAGGAGGTCCTGCCCGACCTGGGCCCGTCCCTGGACCTGCCCCTCGAGGCCCTGCCCGGGGAGGAGGAGCCCGCCCTCCACGTGGACGTCGCCCCGCACCTGAGCGCGCCGACCCCCGTCTCCGCCATCCCGGCGGACTGGTCCGACGAGAGCGACACCCTGCTGGACCTGGGCCGCGACGAGGTCTGGAAGGCCCCGGCGCCCCCCGAACCCGAGCCCGCGGCCGATCCCATCGCCGGGCATTCCGACTTCGATTCTGACAGCTTCCTCGACCAGGACGCGGCCCCGGAGGCCACCCCGGCCTTCCTGCCCGACCTGCCCGGGGAGGTGACGCCCCCCACCCTCCCCCCGGAGGCCGAGGCCGCCCCCGAACCGCCCGCCTTCGAGCCCGAGCCCACCCCGGCCCTGGGCGCCATCGCGTCCGTCCTGGCCGCGGCCGGCGCCGTGGCCGTCGCCGCGCCCGCCGAGGCCCCGGCCGAAACCCCGGCCGAGGTCCCCGCCCCGGCGACCCTCGAGCTGCCCCCGGCGCCCGCCCCCGCCGGCCACGACCCCCTGGCGGCCCTCCTCGCCGACCCCGTCCTCATGGACCGCCTGGCCAAGGCCGTCGCGGCCCGCCTCGGCAACGACGCCCTGCGCGAGGTGGCCTGGGAGGTCATGCCCGAGCTCGCCGAGCGCATCGGCCGCCCCTGAGCCCCCCATGATCACCGGCTACAACACCGACGTCCGGCACGGCAACCGCGTCTTCCACGTCCAGACGGAGGACAAGGGCCTCGCCAATCCCAAGATCGAGACCCTCATCTACGTGGGCGGCGAGATCCTCGACAGCTACCGGGGCACGTACGAGGACCTGATGGCCGAGCACCCCGTCCCCGAGGGGGCCATCCAGGCCCGCATGGACGACCAGCACAAGGCCGTCATCCGGGACATCAAGAACGGCAAGTACGACGTCACGCCCGCCGATCCCAGCCTCGCCGAGCAGAGCGTCTTCAACGACCGCCCCCTGGACCAGGCCATCCTGGAGTACCTCCAGCAGGAGGGCGACACGGACACCCTGGAACTGGTGCTGGACGAGCCCATGGTCCCCAAGTTCGGCGAGCCCTTCCAGGTCCGGATCCGGGCCCGGCTCTGCGTGAGCCAGGCGCCGGTGGCCGGGGCCGAGGTCACGGTGCGCCTCATGTCCAGCCTCAAGAAGGCGGGCAGCCTCGCCGCGGGCAGGACGGACGCCGAGGGCGCCTTCAGCGTCCAGGTGGACCTGCCCCCGAGCCAGCCCGGCCACCTGGCCCTCCAGGTCTCCTGCGCCTCCGAATTCGGCAACGACGAGGTCCGCGCCCTCATCACCGCCTGAAGGCCGGGCCCGCCCGGGGAAACCGGAACCGGCCCCTGGATGCGGAGGCATCCAGGGGCCGGCAGCGCTGAAGGGCGGGACGCCGCCCGCGGACGCCTAGGCGTTCTCGAGCACCGCCACGAGGAGCTTCCAGAAGTTCCCCACGGAGGGGATGCTCACGTGCTCGTCGGGGGTGTGGACGTCCCACATGTCGGGGCCGAAGGAGACCATCTGCATGCCGGGGTACTTCTCGCCGATGAGGCCGCACTCCAGGCCGGCGTGGATGGCCTTGATGGCCATGGGCTTCCCGAAGACCTTCTCGTGGACGCCGGTCACCAGCTTCACGAGGTCGGCGCTGGGCTCGGGCTTCCAGCCGGGGTAGCCGTCGCCGTGCTTGACGGTGAAGCCGCACAGCTCGAGGGAGGCCGCCACGCGGTGGGCCATGTCCATCTTGGAGCCGTGGATGGAGCTGCGCTGGCTGGTGGAGATCTCCACCTGGTCGCCGTTGGTGGCGATGATGGCCAGGTTCGTGGAGGTCTGCACGAGGCCCGGGATGTCGGGGCTGTTGGCCTCGACGCCGTGGGGGCAGGTGAAGAGGAAGCTCGCCACCGCGCGGGCGCCGGCGTCCTCCCAGACCTGGGCGGGGGCGTCCGCCTTGGGCTCGAGCACGAAGGCGAGGCCCGGATCGAAGGCGCCCAGGGCGGACCGGTGATCCGCCTCGAGGGCCTTCAGGGCGGCCTGGAAAGCCTCGACCTGCGCGGGGGCGATCCAGAGCACCGCGGAGGCCTCGCGGGGGATGGCGTTGCGCTTGTTGCCGCCGGCCAGGGCCGCGACCTCCAGGCCGAAACGGGGCCCGAGGGTCCAGAGCACGCTGCCCAGGATGCGCAGGGAGTTGCCGCGGCCCGCGTTGATCTCCATGCCGGAGTGGCCGCCCTTGAGGCCCATGACCTTCAGGCGGTAGGGGGCGTGGCCCGCGGTGGCGGGACGGAGCGCCATCTTCCGGGTGGCCGTGGTGTCGATGCCGCCGGCGCAGCCGATGGTGAGGTCGCCCTCCTCCTCGCTGTCCAGGTTGAGGAGGTACTTTGCCTTGAGCTGGCCGGAGGCGAGGTTGGCGGCGCCGGTGAGGCCCGTCTCCTCGTCGATGGTCACCAGCACTTCCAGGGGCCCGTGCTGGATGTCCTTGGAGGCCAGGACGGCCAGAGCGGCGGCCACGCCGACGCCGTTGTCCGCGCCCAGGGTCGTCCCGGTCGCGTACAGGCGGTCGCCCACGCGCCGGAGGGCGATGGGATCCTTCAGGAAGTCGTGGGGCGTGCCCTCGTTCTTCTCGCAGACCATGTCCACGTGGGCCTGGAGGGCCGTCACGGGGGCGCCTTCCCGGCCGGGGGCGGCGGGCTTGCGGATGATCACGTTGCCCACGGCGTCCTGGTGGACCTCGCAGCCGAGGGCCCGGCCCATGTCAGCGACCCAGCGAGCGGCGGCGGCCTCGTTCTTGGAGCCGCGGGGGATGCGGGAGAGCTCGATGAAGTAGTGCCAGAGCCCATGGGGCTCGAGGACGCCGAGGTCCTCGCGGGTGGCGGTGGCGGTGGTCATGGTGTTCCTCCGTGGATGGAAACCTGGGGGTCCGGGCGGGGGCCGAGCCGGCTGCCCGGAAGTTCGTTCCGGAATGCATCCAAAGAGTAGCGTGCCCGCCCCGTGACCGAATCCATTTCGTCTGGTTTTCGCCTGCCCGGGAGCTCACGGCCGGACGGGCCGCACCCCACTTCCGATACACTGGAGGGCGGACACGAACCAGGAGCCGCAAGATGTCCCAGTCGAACGCCCCCTGCCTGCTGGACGCCAAGCAGATGGAGACCCATCTCCAGCGGCTCTGCCGGGAGATCACGGCCGCCTTCGGCGACGACCCCTCCATCGCCCTCCTGGGCATCCGGACCCGGGGCCTCCACCTCGCCGAGCGCCTCAAGGCCATGTTGGAGGAGGTCCTCCAGCGCGACGTGCCCCTGGGGGTGCTGGACATCACCCTCTACCGGGACGACCTGTCCGAGCTGGCGGGAAGCCCCATCGTGCGCCCCACCGAGATCCCCTTCAGCCTCCGGGAGCGGTCCGTGATCCTGGTGGACGACGTGCTCTTCACGGGACGCACCATCCGCGCGGCCCTGGACGCCCTGCTGGACCACGGCCGCCCCAAGCGGGTCTGGCTGGCGGTCCTGGTGGACCGCGGGGGCCGGGAAGTGCCCATCCAGGGCGACTTCGTGGGCCTGAAGCTGGACGTGGCCCTCACCCACCGGGTGGCGGTCCGGATGAAGGAAGCCGACGGGGAGGACAGCGTCCTCCTGGAGACCCGGAGCTGACCATGCCCCAGAACCGCTACGTCTTCCCCCACCGCCACCTCCTGGGGATCGAGCCCCTCTCCCCGGAGGACATCACCCACATCCTGGACCAGGCCCGGGCCTTCGAGGAGGTCTGCGAGCGCCCCGAGATCAAGATCGTCCCGGCCCTCCGCAAGCGGCTGATCGTGAACCTGTTCTTCGAGAACAGCACGCGCACCCGCAACAGCTTCGAGATCGCGGAGAAGCGACTGTCGGCCGAGATCATCAACTTCGACGCCGACACCAGCTCCCTGAGCAAGGGCGAGACCCTCATCGACACGGCCCTCAACCTGGAGGCCATGCACCCCGACCTCATCGTCATGCGCCACAGCGCCCCGGGCGCCCACGCCCTCCTGGCCCGGCACATGAAGGCCAGCATCGTGAACGCCGGGGACGGGGCCCACGAGCATCCCACCCAGGCCCTGCTCGACGCCTACACCCTGCGCAAGCGCTTCGGGAAGCTGGAGGGCCTGCGGATCGCCATCGTCGGCGACATCCGCAACAGCCGCGTGGTGCGGTCCAACCTCTGGCTCCTCACCAAGATGGGCGCCCACGTCACCCTGGTGGGCCCCCCGACCCTCGTGCCCCGGGAGCTGAAGGCGACCTGGCCCGACATCGAGATCACCCACGACCTCGACGCCGCCCTGCCCAGCCAGGACGCCGTCATGATGCTGCGCTGCCAGTTCGAGCGCGGCACCGGCGCCTTCATCCCCGGACAGGGGGAGTACGTGCGCTTCTTCCAGCTGAACGCCCGCCGCATGGGGCTGGCCCGTCCCGACGTGGCCGTCCTGCACCCTGGGCCCATCAACCGGGGGGTGGAGATCACCTCCGAGGTGGCGGACGGGCCCAACAACCTCATCCTCGACCAGGTCACCAACGGCGTCCCCGTGCGAATGGCCGTTCTCTATCTCCTCTGCAACCCCCACGGGGAGCAGGTTCCCTGAAGCAACCGCGGGGGGACCGGCCGCACGTGCGGCCCCGGCGCGCCCCCCCCACACCCCCTGCCCAGCCACCCTACGACTGGCGGGCAGACGAGAAGGACACATTTATGATCACGGGTCCCGTCACGCTCCTCATCCTCGACGGGTTCGGGGATGGTCCCCGCAACGCCTTCGACGCCACCTTCGTCTCCGGCATGGCCCACCTGTCGGACCTGCGCCGCCGCTACGCCGCCACCCAGCTCAACGCCGGCGGCGAGGCCGTGGGCCTCCCCGAAGGCCAGTTCGGCAATTCCGAAGTGGGTCACATGAACCTGGGCGCCGGCCGCGTGGTGTGGCAGGAGCTCACCCGCATCGACGCCGCCATCCGCAAGGGCACCTTCCGCGACAACGCGGCCATGGGCGGCCTCCTCCGGGACCTCAAGGCCTCCGGCGGGCGCCTCCACCTGATGGGCCTGGTCTCCGACGGCGGCGTGCACAGCCACCAGAACCACCTCGTGGCCCTGGCCCAGTGGGCCCAGGCGGAGGGCGTCCCCACCACCATCCACGCGTTCCTGGACGGGCGCGACACGGCCCAGAAGAGCGCCGACGGCTACCTCCAGTGGCTGGCCTTCCAGCTCCGGGCCTGCCCCCTGGTCACCATCGGCAGCCTCATCGGGCGCTACGTGGTCATGGACCGCGACAAGCGCTGGGAGCGCGTCGTCCGGGCCTGGAAGCTGCTCGTGGACGGGGAGGGCGAGTTCGAGGCCGCCGACGCCCAGGCCGGCATCAAGGCCGCCTACGACCGGGGCGAGACGGACGAGTTCGTGAGCCCCACGAAGCTCGACGGCTTCCACCCCATCGCCGACGGCGACGGCTGCATCTTCTTCAATTTCCGCGCGGACCGGGCCCGCCAGTTCAGCCACGCCCTCGTGGACCCCGCCTTCGACGCCTTCCCCCAGGCCCGGCGCCCGAAGGTGAAGCTCGTCACCTTCACCGCGTACGAGGCCGACCTCGAGCCCCACGTCTCCGTGGCGTACCCGCCCCAGAACCTCACCCGCATCCTGGGCGAGCTGGTCAGCGAGAAGGGCTGGAAGCAGCTCCGCACCGCCGAGACCGAGAAGTACGCCCACGTGACCTACTTCTTCAACGGGGGGCGCGAGGAGCCCTTCCCCGGCGAGGAGCGGATCCTCGTGCCCAGCCCCAAGGTGCCCACCTACGAGCTCCAGCCCGAGATGAGCGCCCACGAGGTGGTCCGGGGCCTCCTCAAGGCCATCCGGGGCGGGGAGTTCCGGCTCCTGGTGTGCAACCTGGCCAACCCCGACATGGTCGGCCACACCGGCGACCTGAATGCCGCCGCCGCGGCCTGCGCCGTGGTGGACGACGCCATCCGCCAGATCGCGGCCGCCACCCTCGAGCAGGGCGGCGCCCTGCTGGTGACCGCCGACCACGGCAACTGCGAGTGCATGCGGGACGAGAAGGGGAACCCCCACACGGCCCACACCACCAACCCGGTGCCCGCCGTCCTCGTGGCCCGGGGCTTCGAGGCCCGGCAGCTGCGCGCGGGCGGCGCCCTCGCCGACGTGGCCCCCACCCTCCTCAAGCTCCTGGGCGTGGACCAGCCGGCCGAGATGGACGGAACCAGCCTCTTCTGACGGCCGAACGGCTTCCCTCCTGAAAAAAACCATGGCCCCGGCGGCGCGGCGACCCCATCGTGGGGCGTCCCGCTCCCGAGGCCGACGATGCGCCCCCTCCGCCCCCTGCTCCAGGCCCTCACGCTGGGCCTCGCCCCGGCGTCAGCCCAGGCGGCCGACCCACCCCCCATCCCCGTCCCCCAGCCCCTCCTCGGGCCCTTCCGCGGCTACTCGGCCCTGACCACGTTCACCGTGGCCGTGAACGTCCTGGAGCAGTGGCTGGGGCCCGAGATCCCCGACCTCGCCGTGCACTCGGCCTACCTGTCGTACCTGGGCCGCCGGCCCCGCTTTGACGCCCGGGGAGAACCGGTGCTGGACGAGCGGGGGGACCAGGAGGCCGACCTCGTCCCCATGTCCGGGCGGGTCTTCTACCCCCCCACCTGGCGCCTGCCCCTGCGCCGGGACCTTCCCCTCGTCGTCTACCCCCACTTCACCGGGCTGGGCAAGAAGGCCGTGCCTTCGGCCTACGGGGGCCATGAATGGGTCTTCGCGGCCGCGGCGGCCCTCTACTACGGGTTCGCGGTGGCCATGCCCGACCTGCCCGGCATGGGGGCCGACGGGGTCCACTACCATCCCTTCTGCCACGCCACCTCCCTGGCCTGGTCCACCCTGGACGCCATCCCGGCGGCCCTGGACCTGTTCCGCACGGACCCCTGGCTCGTGGCCGGGGGCTACGGGTGGGACGGCCGCACCTTCCTCCTGGGCTACTCGGAGGGGGCCTACACGTCCCTGGCCGCCGCCCGGGAGCTGGCCACCCGCCCCGAGGCCTACGCGGGCCAGCGCTGGACCCTGACGGGGGCCGCGTGCATGTCGGGTCCCTTCGACCTCTCCGACCAGGCCCGCCGGGACCTGATCCGGCCCGACGCCCGCTTCACCTACTGCTTCTTCCTCCCCTACCTGCTCACCGCCTGGGCCCACGTGTACGGCCCCCGGGTGGACCTGCGGGAGGCCTTCGCCCCCGTGCTCCTGGAAGAGCGGGAGGACGGGGGCATCCTCCGCTGGATGGACGGGACCCTGGACGGCTTCGAGGCCGGGGACTACATCGCCCGGCGCCTGGGCAAGCCCCAGGACCAGGTCCGCGTCCGGGACCTCCTCAACCCCGCCTGGATGGCCCGGGAACTGGAGGACCCGGCCTTCGCCACCAGCGGCATGCGCCGCCTCCTGGAGGAGAACGACCTGCACCAGGGCTGGCGGCCCACCTGTCCCATCCTCTTCTGCCACAGCCCCGCGGACGCGGACCTGTCGTACCAGCAGTCCCTGCGCACCGCCGAACGGCTCGGCGCGGAGCTGGCCCTGGCCGGGAGCAACCCGGCGGACTTCCTCCGCGTCCAGCCCATCGGCGACCGCGGCGCGGGCTGGTCCCACCTGGGCGCCATCGCCGTGGCCCTGCCCGCGGGCTTCGAATGGATCCACCGCGGCATGCCCATGGACCCGGGCGTCAGCCCCGGGGCCCCCCGGTGAAGCGGTCCCGCCCTTCCGGGGGCAGGACCGGGCAGCTTTCGTCCCGGCCGAACCAGCGGTGGCGGTTCCGGGCGACCGCATCGTAGACCGCGTCCCGCCAGGGCCGGGGCAGGGCCCGCAGGAGGCCGGCCCACCGCCAGGGGGCGGGGAGGCGTTTCAGCACCTCCAGGACCGCGTCGCTCCGCCGGAAGGTCCCGGCCGCGGTCTCCACCACCACCGTGTCCCCGGGCGCCTCCAGGGGCGCGAAGCGCAGCCTCCCGGCCCGGTCCCGGGCCAGGAGGAAGCGCACCCACCCCCGGCACAGGACGCACCCGCCGTCGAAACGGATCAGGGCGCCCCCGGGGTCCATGGGTCCGGCCTCAGACGTGGGCCAGGGCCTGGTCCAGGTCGGCGATCAGGTCCTCCACGTCCTCGATGCCCACGGCGTAGCGCACGAGGCCATCGGTGACGCCGCCGGCCAGGCGGGCTTCCCGGCCCATGCTGGCGTGGGTCATGGAGGCGGGGTGGCAGATGAGCGTCTCGACGCCGCCCAGGCTCACCGCCAGGGCGGCCAGCTTGACGTTGTCCATGAGCCGGGCGCCCGCCTCGACGCCGCCCTTCACCTCGAAGCTGATCATGGCGCCCGGACCGGCCATCTGGCGCTTCACCAGCTCGTACTGGGGGTGGCTGGGCAGGCCCAGGTAGCTCACCCACTCGACCTTCGGGTGGCGCTCCAGCCACTGGGCGATGGCCATGGCGTTGGCCTGGGCCCGCTCCATGCGGATGGAGAGGGTCTTGAGGCCGCGGGCGACGAGGGAGGCCTGGTGGGGGTCCATGCAGGGGCCCATCATGACGACCATGGCGCGGATCTGCTTGTGGACGGCCTCGGTCTTCGCCACGATGACCCCGCCCACCACGTCGGCGTGGCCGTTGATGAACTTGGTGATGGAGTGGAGCACCACGTCGGCGCCCAGGTCCAGGGGCCGCTGGAGGAAGGGGCTCGCGAAGGTGTTGTCCACCACGAGGAGGGCCCCGGCCGCGTGGGCGATCCGGGCCGCGGCCGCGATGTCGGTGACGATCATGGACGGATTGGAGGGGGATTCGACGTAGACCACCTTGGTGTTGGGCCGGATGGCGGCCTTCAGGGCCTCCAGGTCCGAGGTGTCCAGGTAGGTGCTCTCCACGCCGAAGCGGCTGAAGTGCTTGTCCATGAGCACCCGGCTGGGCCCGTAGACGCCGGCGGTGCTGACCATGTGGTCGCCCTGGTTGAGGAGGGCCATGTAGACGCTGGAGACGGCGCCCATGCCCGACGAGGTGGCGGTGCAGCCCGCCCCGTTCTCCAGCTGGGCGACGGCCTCCTCCAGGGCCCCGACGGTGGGGTTCCCGATGCGGCTGTAGATGAACCCGGCCTCCTTGCCCGCGAAGCGGTTCGCGCCCTGCTCGGCGTTCCGGAAGGCGAAGGTGGAGGTCTGGTAGACCGGCGTGGTCACGCTGCCCAGGGCATCCTCCGGGATGCCCGCGTGCACGAGCTTGGTGTTGAAACCCATCTTCCTGGTATCCACGGCACTTGCTCCTTTCCCACCATTGTCCACCCTCCGGGGGCCCGGGCCAAACGGGGCCTTTCCAGGGTTGACCGGCCCCCCCCGGGGGGGTCATGCTGCCAAGTGAGGATTTGACCGGAAAGGAGGTATCGATGCCAGGCATGAAACCCATCGATGAACCCCCTTTGTGCCCTTCCTGAGGGTCCCCGGAAGCCAGGGGTCCCGGAAACCACACCCGGGTGCCCGCCGCGCGCCATGAAGGCCGGCCGGCCCGGGACCGCCCAGGGTCTCCCCGTCTCGGATCCGCCATGCTCAACCGATTGATCGATACCGTCTGGGGCCAGGCCAACACCCTGTTCTATCCCTTCCGCCGCCGGCGCTGGGTGGACCTGGTGGTGATCCTGGCGGGCCTCGCCCTGCTCTTCGGCCTCGTCCAGCTGGGCCAGCAGTGGACGGGCGCCAAGCGCCCCGTCGTGGAGATCAACCTCTCCCCCTGGTCCCTGCCCCTCTACACCTTCTTCTCCATGATGCGGGGCCTGGCCGCCTACGTGATCTCCCTGGGCTTCACCCTGGTCTACGCCTACTGGGCCGCCAAGGACAGCCGCGCCGAGAAGCTCCTGGTCCCCCTCCTGGACATCCTCCAGAGCATCCCGGTGCTGGGCTTCATGCCCGGCCTCATCCTGGCCCTGGTGGCGGTGTTCCCCCACAGCAACCTGGGCCTGGAGCTGGCCGCGGTGCTCATGATCTTCACCGGGCAGGCCTGGAACATGACCTTCAGCCTCTACCACTCCCTCAAGTCCGTGCCCCAGGACCTCCAGGAGGCCGGGACGGTCTACCGGTTCACCTGGTGGCAGCGGCTCAAGTGGGTGGAGCTGCCCTACGGGACCACGGGCCTGGTGTGGAACAGCATGATGAGCATGGCCGGGGGCTGGTTCTTCCTCATGATCACCGAGGCCTTCCGCATGGGCGACCAGGACTTCCGCCTGCCCGGCCTCGGCTCCTACATGAGCGTGGCCGTGGACAAGGGCAACGGCCCCGCCATGCTGGCCGCCGTCATCGCCATGGTCGCCATGATCGTGTTCCTGGACCAGATCCTGTGGCGCCCCGTGGTGGTGTGGGCCCAGCGGTTCCGGGTGGAGGAGACGGCCCAGGTCGAGGCCCCCCGGAGCTGGCTCCTGCGTGTCCTGCGGCGCTCGCGCCTCGTGCGCATCCTGGAGGCCCGGGCCTCCCACCGCCGCCACCACCGCAAGGCCGCCTCCCCCGTCCTCAGGCCCAGGACCATCCACCGGGCGTCCCAGATCCAGCGGTGGATCGCCAACGGGGCCCTCGCCGCCCTCCTCCTCGTCGTGGTGTGGGGCGCGGTGAGCCTGGTCCACTACCTCTCCGCCATCCGCGCCGGCCAGTGGCTGGTCCTCCTCCGCGCCGGGGGCCTGACCCTCTCGCGGGTGCTGGCCTCCACGGCCCTGGGCACCCTGTGGGCGGTGCCCGCGGGGCTGGCCATCGGCCTCAGCCCGCGGTTGAGCCGCATCCTCCAGCCCGTGGTCCAGGTGGCGGCGTCCTTCCCGGCGCCCATGCTGTTCCCCGTGGTGATCGCCTTCCTCGCCCACCTCCACGTGGGCATGGGGTACGGCTGCATCCTCCTGATGCTGCTGGGCACCCAGTGGTACATCCTCTTCAACGTCATCGCCGGCGCCATGGCCATCCCGGGCGACCTCAAGGAGGCCGCGGTCTGCTTCCGGCTCTCGCCCTGGCAGCGCTTCAAGGCCCTCTACCTCCCCGCGACCTTCCCCTACCTGGTCACGGGCTGGGTCACCGCCGCCGGGGGCGCCTGGAACGCCAGCATCGTCGCCGAGTACTACGACTTCCACGGCCAGACCCTCAAGACCTTCGGGCTCGGGGCCACGGTGAGCCAGGCGTTCTACGAGCGCAACCTCACCCTCCTCGCCGCCGGCGTGCTCCTCATGAGCGCCATCGTCGTCCTGTTCAACCGCATCGTGTGGAAGCCCTGCTACAAGCTGGCCCACACGCGCTATTCCCTGACGAAGTGAGGTCAGCGCCATGGCCCAGGTCCAGCCCATCCTCGAACTCCGCGGCGTCCAGAAGTCCTTCGACCGAGGCACCGGCGTGCCCCTGCGCGTCCTGGAGGACATCAACCTCGACATCCGCCCCAACGAGGTGATCTGCCTCATCGGCCCCTCGGGCTGCGGCAAGTCCACCATCATGCGCATCTTCGCCGGCCTCATCGAGCCCACCACGGGCCAGGTCCGGTACCGGGGCCGCCGCCAGGCCGGCCTCAACCCCAACGTCTCCATCGTCTTCCAGGGCTTCGCCCTCTACCCCTGGATGACCGTCGAGGCCAACGTGGAGAACGTCCTCGTCGCCAAGGGCCTCCCGCCCGCGGAGGTCAAGGAGCGCACGAACCGGGCCATCCGCATGGTCGGCCTCGAGGGCTTCGAGGAGGCCTACCCCCGCGAGCTCTCCGGCGGCATGAAGCAGCGCGTGGGCATGGCCCGCGCCCTGTCGGTGGATCCGGAGATCCTCTTCATGGACGAGCCCTTCAGCCAGGTGGACGCCCTCACCGCCGAGGGCCTCCGGGCCGAGATCCTGGACATCTGGGACGACCGGGAGCGCAACCCCTCCTCCATCCTCATGGTGAGCCACGACATCAAGGAAGTGGCCTACATGGCGGACCGGGTCGTCGTGCTCTCCGCCAACCCGGGCCGCATCCGCACCATCGTCGACAACCCCCTGTCCCGCCCCCGCGACACCCGCAGCCCCGAGTTCCTGCGGCTGGTGGACCAGCTCCACGACATCATCACCAGCGCCGAGCTCCCCGACATCCAGGTCAGCACCGTGGAGCCCTCCATGGAGTCCGACATCGTCGAGCCGCTCCCCGGCGCGCAGAACGCCGACATGCTCGGCCTCCTGGAGCTCCTGGAGACCCTGGGCGGCTCCTGCGACCTCTTCCAGGTGGTCTCCCACACCCACGTGCCCTTCGAGAAGGTGCTCACCACGGTGAAGGGCCTGGAGATGCTGGAGCTGGTGGACACCCCCAAGCGCAGCGTCGAGCTGACCGCCCTGGGCCGCCGCTTCGTGCAGGGCGGCATGGACGAGCGCAAGCTGATCTGGCGCGACCAGCTCATGGAGCTCAAGCTCTTCCGGGTCGTCCAGGAGATGCTGGAGCTGCGCGAGGGCGTCCTCGCCCGCGAGGAGCTGATCCAGGAGATCGCCAGCCGCCTCCCCATGGAGGACCCGGAGGTGACCTTCGAGACCATCGTGGCCTGGGGCCGGTTCGGCGAGCTCTTCGCCTACCGCAAGGAGCGCGGCGTCCTCACCTTCGAGTAGCCCCGCGGTTCAGCCCAGGAGCTCGCCGACCTGCTCCGCGAGGCCGGCGGCCTCCACGGGCTTGTACAGGATCCCCGCCACGCCCATCTGGGTCAGCCGGGTGGCCACCTCCTCGTCGTGGTGGGCCGTGATGACGAGGATGCGCATGCCCGCCAGGGCCGCCTCCTCCCGGCAGACCCGCGCCAGGCTCATGCCCGGGCAGTTGGGCATGAGGAAGTCCATCACCAGGAGGTCCGGACCGACCTCCTTGAGCATCCGGACGACCTCGAAGATGCTCGCCGGGTCGATCTCCTCCACCTCGTGCCCGAGCCGGCGCAGGACGGTGGCCGTGAAGGTCCGGGCCAGGCGGCTGTCGTCCACGATCGCGATCTTGGCCATGTCGTCCCCGGATGGGGCCCGGGCGCGGCGCCGGGCCATGGATCGGCACCACTGTAGCGCACCCGGCCCGCGCCAGGACGTATAATCGCCCGGAAAGGCGGGAATCCATGGCCAGACTCTTCGAGCCCCTCCAGCTCCGGGAGGTCGTCCTCCCCAACCGCATCGCCGTCTCCCCCATGTGCCAGTACTCGGCCGTGGCGGGCCTCCCCAACGACTGGCACCTGGTCCACCTGGGCGGCCTGGCCCAGGGGGGGGCGGGGCTCGTGATCACCGAGGCGGCCGCCGTGGCCCCGGAAGGGCGCATCAGCGGGGCGGACCTGGGCCTCTGGAACGGCGCCCAGGCCGAGGCCCTGGCCCGCATCAACGCCTTCGTGGCGTCCCAGGGCGCCGTGCCCGGCGTCCAGCTGGCCCACGCGGGCCGGAAGGCCGGCTCCGGGGCGCCCTGGCTGGGCGGCGGGGTCCCGCCCGCCTCCTGGACGGGCGTGGCTCCCAGCCCGCTCCCCTTCGACACGGACTGGCCCGTGCCCCGGGCCCTGGACGCGGAGGGCCTCCGCGGCGTCGCCGCGGCCTTCCGGGACGCCGCGGGCCGGGCCCTGGACGCGGGCTTCCGGGTCGTGGAAGTGCACGCCGCCCACGGCTACCTGCTGCACCAGTTCCTGTCGCCCCTCACCAACCGGCGCGAGGACGCCTACGGTGGGAGCCTGGAGGGGCGGAGCCGCCTCCTGCGGGAGGTGGTGGCCGCCGTCCGGACCGTGTGGCCCGAGCGGCTGCCCCTCTTCGTGCGGCTCTCCTGCACGGATTGGGTGGAGGGCGGCTGGGACCCGGAGGCCAGCGTGGAGCTGGCCCGCTGGCTGAAACCCCTGGGCGTGGACCTGGTGGACTGCTCCTCGGGGGGCCTCGTCCCCCGCGCGGCGATCCCCGCGGGCCCCGGCTACCAGGTTCCCTTCGCCGCCCGCATCCGGCGCGAGGCCGGCCTGCCCACGGGCGCCGTCGGCCTCATCACCGGCGCCGCCCAGGCCGAGGCCATCCTGGAGGCCGGCGAGGCCGACCTCGTCCTCCTGGGCCGGGAGCTCCTCCGCAACCCCCGCTGGCCCCTGGCCGCGGCCCGGGAGCTGGGGGCAGTCGTGCCCTGGCCCGCCCAGTACGCCCGCGGCAGCCGCGAACCGGTCCCCCTCCGCGGCTAGGCGGGCAACTGCCCGGAGGCCTCGGCCCGGCGCCGGGTGTCGGCGTCGACCAGGGCGCGGATCTCCGCGAAGAGGGGGTCCGCGGCCGTGTAGCGCCGGCCGTAGTCCAGGTTGAAGGCGTAGTCGAAGTCCTCGGGGTTGTCCCCCTGGTTGTGCTGGATGATCGTCTCCAGCTTGTCCAGGGCCTTCACGGCCTTGGCCTCGGGGGTCAGGCCGGCCTCGTACTCCTCCCACAGGGCCAGGAGCTCGGTCCGCACCCCCTCGGGCAGGGTCGCGGTCAGGACCTCCAGGTCCGCCCGCTCCTGGTCGGACTTGCCGGCCGCCAGATGCAGCGCCACCGCGGGGACATCCCCGTGGATGGCCTCGCCCAGGTCGTGCACGACGCAGAGCTTGAGGACGCGCTCCAGGTTCACGGGCTCCAGCCGGTCGGCGAAGACGAGGGCCATGAGGCAGAGCCGCCAGGTGTGTTCCGCCGTGCTCTCCCGCCGTCCCTGGGAGGTGTGCGCCGAGCGCAGGACGTTCTTGAGGCGCTCGGCCTCCTGGATGAAGGCGAGGCGTCCGTTCAAATCACTCATGGTCGTTCCACGGCGGGGAGGTCCCGGGCTCCAGTCTATCAGCAGGGCCCCCCGGCGAGGCCCCACACCCGGCCGAGCGCCGGCGCCGCCCCGGCCTCCGGCCGCGCCAGCACATCGATGCGCCAGGGCGCCTCCAGGCGCTCGCTGATCCAGGGGAAGGGCTCCTCCGGCCGGCCCAAAGGCCGGTGGACGGCCACCCGGGCCAGCCCCGCCCCCGCGTACAGGGCCTGGTACTGGGCCTCCGGGCAGAACACATCGGGAACGGGCCGGGCGTCGGGCACGTCCTTCATGACGGTGTAGACCAGGTCCCCCGGCCGCGCCGCGCGGTTCCCGGGGAAGCCCGCGGTGGAGAAGGAGGCCCACTCCAGGCGGTAGAGGGCCTCCGAGCTGACCAGGTTGAGGAGGCGGCCCCCCGGCGCCAGGAGCCCCGCCAGCTGGCGGAACAGGGCGGGCTTGGCCTCCGGGCGGACATTGTCGAAGGTGAAGGCGCAGAGGATCCGCGCGTAGCGCCCGGGGGCGAGCAGGGACAGGTCCCCGTCCGGGACCCGGAGGTACGTGCCCTCCCCGTCCCGGAGCCGGGCCTGGGCCAGCATGGCTTCCGAGCAGTCGGCGCCCTCGGCCTGGAAGCCCAGGGCGCGCAGGAAGCGGGTGGAGCGCCCCGCCCCGCACCCGAAGTCCAGGGCCCGGCCCCGGCCGGGCCCCAGAAGGGCGGGCAGGTCCCGGAAGGCCAGGTGGTAGGTGCCCGGGAACTGCAGCTGGGCGTACGCTTCGGCGCGGACGGCGTCCGCGTAGGTGTTGGCGAAGGACATGGCGGCTCCCGGCGCGGCGAGGCCGCGCCCATGGACAGGTGGCGAGACGGGGGGTCAGGTTCCGCGGAGGGCCCGCAGGCCCACGGCCAGGCGTTCGATGCCCCGGGCGATTTCCGCCTCGTCCAGGGTGGAAATGGAAAGGCGCACCCAGCGGGGACCTTCAGCCGGGCAGGGGAAGAAGCTGCGTCCGTCCCGCACGGCCACCCCGTGGCGGGCGAGGGCGGCCTCCAGGTCCAGGGCCGGGTCGAACCCGGTCAGGCGCAGCCAGAGCAGGTAGCCCCCCGCGGGCGCCTCCCAGGCGGCCCAGGCGGGGTCCAGGTGGCGGCGGAGGGCCGCGAGGGCCGCGTCCATGCGCCGCCGGAAGCACCGGTGGAGGCGGGCCAGGTGCTGGTCGAACCGGCCCAGGCGGATGAAGTCCTCGAGGCCCTCCTGGAGCAGGGGGGGCGGCCCCAGCTCCCCGGCGGCGCGCAGGGCGGTGAGGCCGGCCACGCAGGGCTCCGGAGCCGCGATCCAGCCCAGGCGCAGGCCCGGGAAAAGGATCTTGGAGAAGGTGCCCGCGTAGATCACCAGGCCGGACCGGTCCAGGGCCTTGAGGGGCTGGATGGCCCGGCCGAAGTACTTCATCTCCTCCGTGAAGCCGTCCTCCAGGATGGGCAGGCCCGCCGCCCCGCAGAGCGCCAGCAGGCGCTCCCGCTGGGCCGGGTCCAGGCTCCGGCCGGTCGGGTTGCGGAAACTGGGCATCACGTAGGCCAGGGCGGGCCGCTCCCGGCGCACCAGGGCCTCCAGGGCCGCGAAGTCCGGCCCCCCGGGGCCTTCCGGCACGGCCAGGGCCCGCAGCCCCAGGAGGCCCAGGAGCCGGAGGAACTGGTTGTAGGTGGGGGTCTCCACCAGGACGGCGTCGCCGGGCCGGGCGACGCCGCGCAGGACCAGCTCCAGGGCCTGCTGCGAGCCGTGGGTGACGAGGATCTCCTCCGGGGCCGCCGCCACCCCGTGCTGGGCCATGCGGGCCGCCAGCAAGGCCCGGAAGCCCGGCTGTCCCTGGGGGTCCCCGTAGGCCAGCACCTCGGGCCCCCGGCGCCGGAGCACGGAGCGGAGCGAACGTTCGAAGGCCGCCACCGGCATGAGGCGCGGGTCCATGGTGAAGTCCGCGAAGGAGATCGCTCCCTCCGGCCGGACGGGGCGCCGCGGCAGGCGCCCGAGGTCGGCCAGGCGCGCCTCCCAGGGGAAGCCCGGCGCCCCCGCCGGGGGGGCGGGTATCAGGCCGCCGCGGGGACGAACCCGGGGCTGGGCGCCGGGCCGGAGGTCCAGGCAGCCCTGGGCCCACAGGTCCTGGTAGGCCGCCGCCACCGTGCTCCGGTGCAGGCCCAGCTGTTCGGCCAGGAGCCGGGTGGAAGGCAGGGCCTCCCCCGGCTTGAGCGCGCCCCGGGCGATCAGGGCCTGGACCTGGGTGACGACCTGCTTCCCCTTGGGTCCCCCGTCCTCCTTGATGGCCAGCAGCATGGCAGCCTCCGGACCCCACTGTAGACCCGTCTGGCTGGTCGAATCCGGCCAGTGGGCCGCCTTTCGGAGCCTGCCAGTGGGGGCGGCTCCCGTCCAACCGAGGGAGCGAACGCTTGCGGGACCGGCCCCCTTCGCCCACACTGGCTGCGCCTCCGGAGTCCGCCGTGGTCCTTGAAAGCCAGCGCGCGCCCATGACCCTCCTCCAACTCGCCGCCCTCGCCGTCGGCGCCCTGCTCCTGGTCCTGGGCCGGCCCCAGGGGACCTGGCCCCCCACCCCGGGCACGGCCGGGTTCCTCCTCGGGGCCCTGGTCTTCGGGCTGGGCGCCGTCGCCCTGCTCCTGGGCGAGGCACGGCGGGTGGAGGTGGGTCCCGCGGGCGTCCGGCTGGTGGTGACCTGGCGGGGGGGCCGGGTCCGCCGGGTGGACATCCCGGTCGCCGACATCCGGGATCTGGCCCTGAGCGGCCTGGGCGACGCCACCGATGGCACCCGGGCCTACGACCTGGTGGTCCTGTGCCGGGACGGCCGGGAGGTCCACCTCTTCGGGGGCTGCGCCTTCGAGGGCCGCCTGGACCGGGACCGCCTCGAGGGCCTCCGCCAGGAGGCCCGGCAGATCCTCGGCCTGGGCGCCTGACAGAAAAGAGGGGTTGCCGCCCGGCGGGCAGGCATGGCTACAATGGCCTCCCCCAGGAGGCCCCATGATCGCTCCCGCCATGCAGACCGCCATCAACGCCCAGATCAACTGCGAACAGGCCTCGGCCCAGCTCTACCTCGCCATGGCCGGCCACTGCGCCTCCCTCAGCTTCAAGGGCTTCGCCCACTGGCTCAAGGTCCAGGCTGGCGAGGAAACGGCCCATGCCGACCGCCTCATCCAGTTCCTCCTCGACCGGGGGGGCCGCCTCGAACTCCAGACCGTCCCCGCCCCGCCCCAGACCTTCGGCGGCATCATCGAGGTCTTCGAGCAGGTGCTGCAGCATGAGAAGGGCATCACGGCCCGGATCAACGACCTCTTCGCCGCTGCCCGGGACGCCCGGGACTTCGCCACCGAGATCGCCCTGCAGTGGTACGTCACCGAGCAGGTCGAGGAGGAGGCCAAGGTCTCCGAGATCGTGGACCACCTCCGCGCCGTCGGCGACAAGGGCGGCGCCATCTGGTACCTCGATTCGAAGATGGGCAAGCGCCAGGCCTAGAAACCGTCCTCCAGGGCCTCGTCGCCCAGGTCGGGGTCCACGGCTTCCCAGCGGGCCCGGGCCTGGAAGGCCGGGTCCTCCAGGCGAGCCAGGAAGGCCACCATGCGGGCGCCCCAGGCCGACCGGGCCGCCTCCCCCGCGGGCGCATGGGGCAGCAGGTCGGCGGGGGCCTCTTCCAGGCAGAGCTGGACGAGGATGAGGGTCTGGCGGTAGCCCGCCCCCACGGGGAGCAGGTTGGCGGAGAGGGTCTCCAGGCTCTCCGCCAGGTCCCCCTCGCTCTGCGCCGCCAGGCCGTCCAGGACCTCCGACGCCTGGTGGCAGGCGCGCACGAGCTTCGCGTGGAGGCGCTCCAGGTCCTCCCGGCCCGCGCCGGTGGCCAGGGCGTGGGCCGCGTCCTCCAGGTGGGGGTGGAGTTTCTTGAAGAGGAGCTGAAGGGCCTGGGAGGCGGGATTGAGGACGTCCATGGCAGGAATTATCCCTGAAAAACCGTTCAATGACCGCGAATGGGAATTGATATACGATACGGCGCCAGTTCCCCCAACCCCACCCTGATCCGACCGCCAGGAGGCGACGCCATGGCCCCAGTCCCCGAGAGCGAATCCCAGTTCTCCAGCGAGGTGTACCCCCCCTCGGAGGCCATGCGGGCCCGGGCCCACCTGCCGTCCATGGAGGCCTACCGGGCGCTCTACGACCGCAGCGTGCGGGAACCCGAGGCCTTCTGGGAGGAGCAGGCCCTCACGCAGCTCGACTGGTTCCACCCCTTCAGCAAGGTCCGGGAGTACGACTTCGAGTGGGGCCAGGTGCAGTGGTTCCTCAATGGGCGCCTCAACGCCTGCCACAACTGCGTGGACCGCCACGCCTCGCAGCGGGGCACCCAGACCGCCCTCATCTGGGAGTCCGACACCCCCGGCGAGGGCCGGAGCGTGGACTACCGCGAGCTCCAGCGCGAGGTCTGCCGGCTGGCCAACGTGCTCCGGCACCACGGCATCCGGAAGGGGGACCGCGTCGCCATCTACATGCCCATGATCCTCGAGGCCGTCTACGCCATGCTGGCCTGCGCGCGGATCGGCGCCGTGCACAACGTGGTGTTCGCGGGGTTCTCGGCGGAGAGCCTGCGGGACCGCATCAACGACGCGCGCTGCAAGGCGGTGATCACCGCCGACGAGGGCATCCGCGGCGGGAAGATCATTCCCCTCAAGCGCACCGTGGACGAGGCCGTCATGGCCTGCCCCACCGTCAAGTTCGTCTTCGTGGCCCAGCGCACCGGCAACAAGATCCCCTTCTACCCCCAGCGGGACGTGTGGCTCCGCCCGGCCATGGACGCGGAGCGGCCCTTCTGCCCCATCGAGCACGTGGACGCCGAGGACACCCTCTTCCTGCTCTACACCTCCGGCAGCACGGGCAAGCCCAAGGGCGTCGCCCACACGACGGCGGGCTACCTCCTGCACGCGGCCCTTTCCCACCGCTACGTCTTCGACTACCAGCCCGGCGACGTCTACGCCTGCGTGGCGGACATCGGCTGGATCACGGGCCACTCCTACGTCGTGTACGGCCCCCTCTGCAACGGCGCCACGACGGTCCTCTTCGAGAGCGTGCCCACCTTCCCGGACGCGGGCCGCTACTGGGAGATGGTCGAGCGCCTGGGCATCACCCAGTTCTACACGTCCCCCACCGCCATCCGCGCCGTGGCCCGCGAGGGCGACGAATTCGTCAAGCGGCACGACCGCTCCTCCCTGCGCATCCTGGGCAGCGTCGGCGAGCCCATCAATCCCGAGGCGTGGAAGTGGTACCACACCCAGGTCGGAGAGGGGCGCTGCCCCGTCGTCGACACGTGGTGGCAGACGGAGACCGGCGGCATCATGATCAGCCCCATGCCGGGCGCCACGCCCCTGAAGCCCGGTTCGGCGACCTTCCCCTTCTTCGGGGTCGAGCCCGTCGTCCTGGACGAGCAGGGCCGGGAGATCGAGGGCAACGGCGTCACGGGGCTCCTGGCCATCCGGAACCCCTGGCCCGGCATGGCCCGCACGATCCAGAACGACCACCAGCGCTTCGTCGAGACCTACCTGAGGCCCTTCATGGGCTACTACATCACCGGGGACGGCTGCCGCCGGGACGAGGACGGCTACTACTGGATCACCGGGCGCGTCGACGATGTCATCAACGTCTCCGGCCACCGCATGGGCACCGCCGAGGTCGAGAGCGCCCTCGTCACCCACCCGGGCTGCGCCGAGGCCGCCGTCGTCGGCTTCCCCCACGACATCAAGGGCCAGGGCATCTTCGCCTACGTCATCCTCAACGCGGGATGGGAGGAGGGGCAGGAGCTCATCGGCGAGCTCAAGAACGAGGTCCGCCACCACATCGGCCCCTTCGCCACGCCCGACCTCATCCTCATCGCGCCTGGCCTCCCCAAGACGAGGAGCGGTAAGATCATGCGACGCATCCTGCGCAAGATCGCCTCCGAGGACTACGGGGAGCTGGGGGACATCACCACCCTGGCCGACCCGACGGTCGTCGAGGCCCTCATCGAGAAGAGGAAATCGATCAGATGAGCTTCGTCCTCGCCCTGGACCAGGGCACCACCAGCAGCCGCGCCCTCCTCTTCGACGGGGAGGGCGCTGTCCGTTCTGTCGCCCAGAAGGAGTTCGCGCAGCACTTTCCCCGGCCCGGCTGGGTGGAGCACGACGCGCGCGAGATCTGGGAGACCCAGCTCGCCACGGCCCGGGAGGCCCTGGCCGCAGCCGGCGCCCGGCCCCGGGACGTGGCCGCGGTGGGCATCACCAACCAGCGGGAGACCACGGTCCTCTGGGACCGCGCCACGGGCGAGCCCCTCGCCCCGGCCATCGTGTGGCAGGACCGGCGCACCGCGGGCCTCTGCGAGGAGCTGCGGACCCGCGGCCTGGGCCCCCTCTTCCAGGAGCGCACGGGCCTCGTCCTCGACGCCTACTTCTCCGGCACCAAGCTGAAGTGGCTGCTGGACGAGATCCCCGGCGCCCGGGCCCGGGCGGAGCGGGGCGAGCTGGCCTTCGGGACCATCGACGCGTGGCTGGCCTGGAACCTCACCGGCCGCCACGTCACGGATCCCAGCAACGCCTCGCGCACCCTCCTCTTCGACATCCACCGCAACCGGTGGGACGAGGAGCTGCTGGGCATCCTGGACATCCCCGCCGCGGTGCTGCCCGCCGTCGCCGACTCCAGCGGCCCCCTGGGCACCATCCGGCCCGAGCTCTTCGGCGGGCCCCTGACCCTGGCCGGCATGGCCGGGGACCAGCAGGCCGCGACCTTCGGCCAGGCCTGCCTGGAACCCGGCATGGCCAAGAACACCTACGGCACGGGCTGCTTCATGCTCATGAACACCGGGGACCGGCCGGTGCTGAGCCGGAACCGCCTCCTCAGCACCACCCTCTGGAAAGTGGGCGACCGCCTGGACTACGCCCTGGAGGGAAGCGTCTTCATGGCGGGGGCCGCCGTGCAGTGGCTGCGGGACGGCCTCGGCATCATCGCCACCTCCGCCGAGGTGGAGCCCCTGGCCCGCTCCGTCCCGGACAGCGGCGGCGTGTTCCACGTCCCCGCCTTCACCGGCCTGGGCGCGCCCTGGTGGGACCCCGCCGCGCGGGGGGCCTTCTTCGGGCTCACCCGGGGCAGCCACAAGGGGCACCTGGCCCGCGCGGTGCTGGAGAGCATCGCCTACCAGACCGCGGACCTGCTCACCGCCATGGAGGCGGATTCGGGCATCCGGCTGCGGGAGCTGCGGGTGGACGGGGGCGCCTCCCGGAACGACCTCCTCATGCAGTTCCAGGCCGATGTCCTCGGCGTCACCGTGGTGCGGCCCCGGGTCACCGAGACGACGGCCCTGGGCGCGGCCTACCTGGCCGGCCTCGCCGTGGGCTTCTGGGACACCCCCGAGCAGCTCGCCCGCAACTGGCGCCCCGAGGCCCGCTTCGAGCCGACCCTGGACGCCACCGAGCGCTCCGCCCGCCTGGACCGCTGGCACCGGGCCGTGGCGCGCGCCAAGGACTGGGCGGACTGACGGGCCCCTTGACCCCGCTGTACGGATTGTTACAATCCATGGATGATCCGTATAGCCTGGAGGCCCGCCGATGGGGATCGTGAACCTCGATGACGACCTGCACGACCAGGTGCGGAAGGCCAGCGCCGTCGCCTGCCGCTCCATCAATGCGCAGGCCGGGTACTGGATCCGCATCGGCATGCTGTGCGAAATGAACCCGACCCTGCCCTACCAGGAGCTCCTGGCGCGCGCCTTCCGGGCCGCGGGGGTCGAGGCGCCCGCGGCCGGCGCGCCCCTGTGATCAAGGGGCCGGAGGCGCTCCGGAAGCTGGCCGAGTCGGGCCGGCTGCTGGCATCCGTCTTCAGGCACCTGGACACCTACGACCTAGCCGGCCTGTCGACCCTGCGCGTCAACGATATCGTTGAAGCCTTCATCGTGAACGACCTCCACGCCCGTCCCGCCAGCAAGGGCCAGTACGGCTACGCCTACGCGCTGAACGCCTCCCGCAACGAGGTGGTCTGCCACGGGGTGCCCTCCGCGTCGGACGTGCTCCGGAGCGGGGATATCGTGAATTTCGACATCACCCTGGAAAAGGACGGGTTCATCGCGGATTCCAGCAAGACCTACCTGATCGGCGAGGTCGCGCCCTCCGCCCGGCGGCTGGTCCGGGTCGCTTATGAATCCCTTTGGAAAGGCATCCAGGCCGTTCGCCCTGGCGCGCGCCTCGGCGACATCGGCCATGCCATCGCCCGCCATGCCCGGGAGCACGGGTGCTCCGTGGTGGAGGACTATTGCGGGCACGGGATCGGCCAGAAGATGCACGAACCCCCCGAGGTCCTGCACTGGGGCCGGCCCGGGACCGGGCTCCCGCTGAGGGAGGGCATGGTGTTCACGATCGAGCCCATGATCAACCAGGGCCATCGTTCGGTCCGGACCCAGGCGGATGGCTGGACCGTGGTGACCTGCGACGGCGCCTGGTCGGCCCAGTTCGAGCACACGATCGCCGTGACCCGGCAGGGGGCCCGGGTCCTGACGCTCCGCCCCGGCGAGGCCTGGGACCGCTGAACCCGGCCCGCGCCCCTCCGGGAATCGGTCGGGCCCCCTTGCCATGAATGAATTAATTATTACATTGGGTGGAACACCATGGCCGCCCTCCTCCACCCTCCCCTCCCCTCGTCCCGCATTCCCACCTGGGAACGCCGGCGGACTCCGGACCGCCGGCGATGGAACGGCAACCGCAAGGGCGATCCCCAGGTGCCCCGGCTGGAATGGAGCCTGGAGATCCGGCCCCAGCGCCTCGCCCTCATCGTCGGCGGGGCGGCCCTCGCCTGGGTCCTGCTGCTCTTCCTGGCCTTCCGGTAGGGGTCCCAGGGCGGGCTTGCCAATTAGATGTTTGAACATATAATTGGGGGTGCGAGGTGCATCATGACCCGGCTCCCGGTGCTGTTCGTCTCCCACGGTTCGCCCATGCTGGCCCTGGAGGGGCCGGCCCATCCGTACGTCCGGGATCTGGCCGCCTTCGCCCGGACCCTCCCGGACCGGCCCCGGGCGGTGCTGGTCCTCTCCGCCCACTGGCAGACCAGCGACCTGCGGGTCACCGCCGCGCCGCGGCCGGGGACGCTCCATGATTTCTATGGCTTCCCGCCCGAACTCCACGCGATCGACTACCCGGCCCCCGGCGATCCGGGCCTGGCCCGGGAGGTGGCGGCCCTCACCGGGGCCGCCCTGGACGCGGACCGGCCCCTGGACCACGGGGCCTGGGCCGTGCTCCGCCACCTGTTCCCCGCCGCCGACGTGCCCGTCGTCCAGCTCAGCCTGCCCCGCCGGGACCCGGCCGGCCTGGTGGCCCTGGGCGCGGCCCTGCGCCCCCTGCGGGACGCGGGGATCCTCATCGTCGCCAGCGGCGGCCTGGTGCACAACCTGCGGCTGGCCGACTTCGCCGCCCCGGACGGCCAGGTGGATCCCTGGGCCCGGGAGGCGGAGACCTGGTTCGTCACCCGGCTGGAGGAGGGCCGGACCGAGGACCTGCTGGCCCACCGGGACCGGTGGCCCCGGAGCGCCTGGGCGGCCCCCACCACCGAGCACCTGGATGTGCTCTTCCCCGCCCTGGGGGCGGCCACCCCGGGCGCGGCCCCCCGCTCCGTCCACGAGGGCTGGCAGCTGGCCAACATGAGCCTGCGCTGCCTGGCCTGGGCCTGATCAGCGCGGCCACTCCGCGGCGATCACGGCGTCCACCTGCTTCCGGTTCTCCTGGAGCCAGTGTTCGGCGAAGGCCTCCCCCACCTTCAGGCCCGCCTCCACGTCGCTGGGCCAGTGGGCGCCGGCCAGCACCCGGTCGTGGGCGATGAGGGCGCCCCGCTCCAGGAGGGCGTCCCGGTGGGCGGGGTCCAGTTCCGCGAGGATGCGGGCGTAGAGGCCGGCCAGGGCCGCGTGGCCGCTGGGGTAGCTGCCCGTATTCTCCTTGGCCACCGTGGGCGTGAGCTGGGTCAGCACGACGAAGGGGCGCTGGCGGTGGTAGTGCTTCTTGACGAGGGCCACGGCGGGCCGCAGCACCACCCGGCCCGCCTCGAGCAGCGCGGCGGTCCTGGGCCGGGCGTTCGGGCCCGCGCCCCTGGGGTAGAGGTCCGCGAAGGCGTCCGGCGTCAGCCATTCCGTGGACGCCGCCCGGGCCACGTCGGCCCGGGTCCGGGTCTTCTGCAGCCAGAGGAGGATGGCCGCCTCCGCCTTGGCCGCCTCCGAATCCTCGGCCGGGTAGGGCCCTACGAGGGCCTGCCAGTCGGGTTCCGCCGCCACGGCCGGCCGCGCCGGCAACGACAGGACGAGGGGCCCCGCCAGGGCCAGGGCGAGGGCAAAGCGCAGGGAACGAAGGGTCATGGCGGCTCCGGGGGCGGGGGTTCCCCCAGTCTAAGCGGGGATGCCCCCGGCCAGAAGCTCGTCCACCCAGGCGGGCACCAGCCTGCTGGCCGGCCCCTGGCGCCGGTCCGTGAAGCGGGAACTCACGAGGGACGGCTCCAGGTTCAGCTCGACGGTGGGGACCCCGGGCCGGACCCCCGCCACGAAGCCGGCGGCGGGGTAGACGTTGCCCGAGGTGCCCACGGCCGCGAAGAGGGCGCAGGTCTCCAGGGCCGCCTCGATGCGCGCCATCTCCAGGGGCATCTCCCCGAACCACACGATGTGGGGGCGGATGCCCGCCGGCCGGCCGCAAGCGGGGCACACCGTGTCCAGGGAGGTCGGGCCGGTCCAGGGGTGCACCGCCTCACAGCGCAGGCAGCGGACCTTGAGGAGCTCCCCGTGCATGTGGAGGAGGTTCCGGCTCCCGGCCCGGTCGTGCAGATCGTCCACGTTCTGGGTGACGAGGAGGACCTCCCCGGGCCAGGCCCGCTCCAGGCGGGCCAGGGCCAGGTGCGCGGCGTTGGGCTGGACCTGGGCGAGGCTCGCCCGGCGCGCGTTGTAGAAGGCGTGGACCCGCGCGGGATCCCGCCGGAAGGCCTCCGGGGTGGCCACGTCCTCCACCCGCTGACCCTCCCACAGGCCCCCCGCCCCGCGGAAGGTGGCCAGGCCGCTCTCGGCGGAGATGCCGGCCCCGGTCAGCAGGACGATGGACCCCGCGCGGCTCATGCCCGGAGCTCCCGGTTCACGGAGCAGCGCACGGGCCCCTTGCGGATGGAGGCGAAGCAGGCGAGGCATTCACGGCAGGCGTCCACCTCCGCGTCCCGGCCCTCCAGCAGCTTGCGGGCGGCCTGGACGTCGGCGATCAGGGGGCGGCCCAGGGCCACCAGGTCCGCGTCGCCCCGGGCCACCACGCCCGCGGCGAGGCCCGGCTCGGCCAGCTTGCCGACGGTGATGACGGGGATGCCCACCGCCTTCCGGAGGCGGGCCGCGAAGGGCACGTAGCCGCCGCCGGGGGTGCCCTTGGGGGGGACGGAGCTGGTGTTCAGGAAGGGCTGGCCCTCCCAGTCCCCCACGGAGCTGGTGCCGATGCCGGAGGCGTCCAGGAGATCCACGCCGGCCGCTTCGAGGGCCTGGGCGAGCCAGGCGCAGGCCTCGGGGGTCAGGCCCCCCTCCACGTGCTCCACGGCGTGCATGCGGCAGAGCACGAGCTTGTCGGGACCCACGGCCTCCCGCACGGCCTTCACCGTTTCCAGCGCGAACCGGGCGCGGTTCTCCAGGCTCCCGCCCCAGCGGTCCGTGCGCTGGTTGGTGCGGGGGGAGAGGAACTGGGACAGCAGGTAGTAGTGGGCCGCGTGGACCTCCACGCCGTCGAAGCCCGCGGCCACCGCGCGCCGCGCGGCGGCCGCGAAGGCCGCGATGACCGCCTGGATCTCCGCCTCGGTCATCGCCCGGGGCGCGGGGCCGGGGAGCACGGCCACGGGAGACGCGGACAGGCGGGGCACGGCCGGGTCCTCCCGCACCGCGCGTCCGCCCCCGTGCACCAGCTGGACGACGACGGGCACACCCTCGGCCTTCACCGCCGCGGCCAGCCGCGCCAGGCCGGGCACCTGGGCGTCGTCCCAGGCCCCCAGGAGCCGGGGCATGATGATGGCGTCGGCCGCCACGGCGGTGGATTCGACCACCACCAGGCCCACGCCGGCCCGGGCGTGGTCCCGGTACCAGGCCAGCTGGGCCTCCGAGGGTTGGTGGTCCTCGGCCAGGCCGGTGACCATGGGCGCCATCACGAGCCGGTTGGGCAACGTGAAGGATTTCAGCTGGATGGGATCGGAGAGCTGGGGCATGCGGAACCTCTGAAAGAACCCTTCCATTTGAACACGGCCGGAGGCCCGGAAATCCGGACGACTTTCCCTCGACAAGCCTGAGATTGCGTCTATGATCCTCCCACCCAAACCCCAAGGAGCCGGCGCCATGTCCCAGGGAACGAACGAGGACCTTCAAGCGGCCACGCACCTGAGCGAGTCCCAGCAGGCCGCCATCTCCCGCCTGCAGCGGGATGAGAATGTCATTCCCGCTCCCATCTGGCTTTCGCGCCAGGCCCACCTGGCCAACGATGCCGTGGAGCGCAGCCACGCCCTCTCGGACCCGGACGGCTTCTGGACCGAACGGGCGAAGCTGGTGGACTGGATGGAGCCCTTCACCCAGGTCTCGAAGTTCGATCCGCCGCGCCACCAGTGGTTCCTGGGCGGCAAGCTCAACGCCACGGTCAACTGCATCGACCGCCACGTGTACTCCGAGCGCCGCAACAAGGCCGCCCTCATCTGGGTCGGCGAGGACGGCGAGGAGCACGCCTACACCTACGGGCGCCTCTACCGCGAGGTGAACCGCTTCGCGAACACCCTCCGCAACCTGGGCGTGGCGAAGGGTGACCGCGTCATCCTCTACATGCCGCTCTGCCCCGAGGGCGTCATCACCATGCTTGCGTGCGCGCGCATCGGCGCCATCCACTCGGTGGTCTACGCGGGCATGGGCACCCAGGCCCTCCGGGCCCGCATCGTGGACTGCGCCGCCAAGGTGGTCGTGTGCTCCGACTACACCCTCCGCCGGGGCAAGAAGGTGGCCCTGAAGCCCACCGTGGACGAGGCCGTCCGGGACCTCTTCAGCGTGGACCACATCATCGTCCACCGGCGCGGATCCCGGCCCGGCGACGAGCCCTACGCCTTCGAGTCCGAACGCGAGCACGACTTCTACGACATCCAGGAGGCCCACAGCATCCACTGCGAGCCGGAGCCCATGGACGCCGAGGACCCGCTGTTCATCCTCTACACCTCGGGCACCACCGGGAAGCCCAAGGGCGTCGTGCACGCCACCGGCGGCTACCTCGTGGGCGTCACCTACCTGGCCCGCGCCTTCTACCAGATCACCGACCGCGACATCTACTGGAGCACCTCCGACATCGGCTGGATCGTCGGCCACTCCTTCATCGTCTACGGCCCCCTCTCCTGCGGCGCGACGGTCTTCTGCCGCGAGGGCGTGCCGGACTATCCCAGCCCCGAGGTGACCTGGGAGCTCTGCGAGCGGTACGGCGTCAACCTCATGTTCACGGCCCCCACGGCGGTGCGCATGTGGATGAGCCACGGGCCCGAGGCGCCCAGCAAGTACGACCTCAGCCGCCTGCGCCTCATCGCCTGCGCCGGGGAGCCCCTCAACCCCGAGGCCCACCACTGGGCCCAGAAGTACCTCGCCGGCCAGAGCAACGGCATGGTCGTGGACAACTGGTGGCAGACCGAGATCGCCGCCCCCGTCCTCGGCACGCTCCCCACCTTCGAGGCGCGGCCGGGCAAGGTGGGCAAGCCCATGCCCGGCGTCGTGGCGGAGGTGGTGGACGCCGAGGGCGTGCCCGTCCCCGACGGGTCCGGCGGCCTCCTCATCCTCCGCAGGCCCCTGCCCTACATGATGCGCACCGTCTGGGGGGACCACGCCCGCTACGAGCGCTACTGGAACCAGGTGCCGGGGGGCGTCTACACCGCCGGCGACATCGCGGTGAAGGACCGCGACGGCTACTTCGCCGTCCTGGGCCGCTCCGACGACGTCATGAACGTGGCCGGCCACCGCATCGGGACGGCGGACGTCGAGGGCGCCCTGGTGCGCCACCCCGCCATCGGGGAGGCCGCGGTCATCGGACTGCCCGACCCCGTCAAGGGCGAGCGGATCAAGGCCTTCGTCGTGCTCCGGAGCGGCGTGGCCCAGGGCCCCGGCCTCATCGCCTCCCTCAAGGACCACGTCCGCCAGGATCTGGGCCCCATCGCCGTGCCGGCGGAGATCGAGGTGCGCACCTCCCTCCCCAAGACCCGCTCCGGCAAGATCGTCCGGCGCTACCTCAAGGCGCTGGAGATGGGCGAGGACCCCGGGGACCTGTCGACCCTCGCCGACTGAGCATACATAAACCAATAATTGATTGACCCTGGGGGCAGGGCCCGCCACGAACCGCGGTCCGGCGGGCTAAACGCCCGTACGCGCGTCCGCGTAATACGATGCTAGGGAATCCATCCTCAAGGAGAGATCATGCACGCACGCACATGGCTGGCCCTGCCGATGCTGCTGGCCGCCGGAGCTCCGGCCAGCGCCCATCTGGACGCCAAGCTGATCCGCTTTCCCCATGTCTCGGCCTCCCAGATCACGTTCTGCTTCGCCGGCGACGTGTGGGTGGTCCCCAAGGAGGGCGGCCTGGCCCAGCGCCTGTCGACGCCGGCCGGGGAGGAATCCTTCCCCCGCTTCTCGCCCGACGGCAAGGAAATCGCCTTCACCGCCACCTACGACGGCAACCAGGATGTGTACGTGATGCCCGCCGGCGGCGGTGTCCCCGCCCGCATCACCCATCACCCCCTCCCGGACCGGGTCCTGGGTTGGACGCCCGACGGCAAGTCCATCCTCTTCGCCTCCATGATGGAATCCGGCAAGGACCGCTTTAATAAGATCTTCAAGGTCGCCAAGGGCGGCGGGCTGCCCGAAGCCCTCCCGGTCCCCTACGGCGAGTTCGGCGCCCTCTCCCCCGACGGGAAGGTGCTGGCCTACATGCCCATCTCCACCGACTTCCGCACCTGGAAGCGCTACCGCGGCGGCATGGCCTCCGAGATCTGGTTCTACGACCTGGAGAAGAAGACCAGCTTCCGGCTGCCCAGCGAGGGCGGCTCCAACGACGCCCAGCCCATGTGGCACGGGAGCACCCTCTACTTCCTCTCCGACCGCGACGCCTCCAAGCGCAACAACATCTGGTCCTTCGACACCCGCACCAAGGCCTTCAAGCAGATCACCTTCTTCAAGGACTACGACGTCCACTTCCCCGCCATCGGCCCCTCGGACATCGTCCTCGAGGCAGGCGGCCGGCTGCACCGCCTCGAGCTCCCCAGCGGGAAGCTCGTCGAAGTCAAGGTGGAGGTGGTGACCGACGCCGCCGTCCTGCGGGCCCGCACCGAGAACGCCTCCAAGCTGATCCGGGGCGCCACCCCTGGGCCCCAGGGCAAGCGCGCCGTCTTCGAGGCCCGCGGCGAGCTCTTCAGCGTGCCCGCCGAGAAGGGCGTCGTCCTGAACCTGACGAACACCCCCGGCGTCGCCGAGCGCTTCCCTGCCCTCTCCGCCGACGGCAAGCAGCTCGCCTACTTCAGCGACGCCACGGGCGAGTACGAGCTCTGGGTCCGCCCCGCCGACGGCACCGGCTCCCCCCGCCAGGTGACGAAGCTGGGCCCCGGCTTCCGCTACCGCCCCCAGTGGTCCCCCGACGGCAAGAAGATCGTCTTCGCCGACGTGGCCATGCGCATCAACCTCTGCGACGTGGAGACCGGCAAGGTCCAGGCCATCGACAAGGGCCACTTCATGATGGACGGGGGCGTGGCAGCCTTCTCCGTCAATTGGTCCGCTGACAGCCGGTGGATCACCTACGTGCGCGACACCCCCAACCGGAACGCCGTGGTGATGCTCTACGACACCAAGGCCGGCAGCCTGAAGGAGGCCACCTCCAACTTCTACAACGCCTCCGACGCCGCCTTCGATCCCGAGGGCAACTACCTCTTCATCACCACCGGCCAGGTCTTCTCGCCCACCTACAGCGACCTGGACAACACCTGGATCTACAAGGACTCCACCAAGCTGGCCGCCCTGCCCCTGCGCAAGGACGTCCCCAGCCCCCTCGCGCCCCGCAACGACGACGTGAAGGAGGACAAGAAGGAGGAGAAGAAGGACGCCAAGGACGCGAAGGAAGCGAAGCCCGCCGGCCCCAAGGCCGTCGAGATCGACCTGGACGGCCTCGAAGGGCGCATGGTCCTGCTGCCGCCTCCAGCCGGCGACTACGCCGACCTCGTCGCGGTGAAGGGCAAGCTCGTCTACCGCCGCCTCGGGCCCCAGGCCATGGACGGCGATCGGAAGGGCACCCTGTACACCTACGACCTGGAGGAGCGCGAGGAGAAGACCGTGATCGCCGACGTCGACGGCGTGGGCGTCACCCCCGACGGCAGCAAGGCCCTCGTCGCCCGGAAGGACGCCTTCGGCTTCATCGACCTGCGCCCGGACCAGAAGCTCGACAAGCGCATGCCCACCGGCGACCTGCCCATGCAGGTGGACGCCAAGGCCGAATGGCGCCAGATCTTCAACGACACCTGGCGCCTGGAGCGCGACATGTTCTACGATCCCGCCCTCCACGGCGTGGACTGGAAGGCCATGAAGACCCGCTACGGCAAGCTCATCGACGATTGCGTCACCCGCGAGGACGTCAACTTCGTCCTGGGCGAGCTCATCGCCGAGCTGAACGCCTCCCATGCCTACCGCGGCGGCGGCGACGTGGAGCTGGCCGCGCCCAAGGGCGTCGGGCTCCTGGGCGCCGACTATGCGCTTGAGAACGGCAAGTACCGCATCAAGCGCATCCTGCGCGGCGCCTCCTGGGACGCCTCCGCCAAGGCCCCCCTCGCCCAGCCCGGCGTCAACGTGAAGGAAGGCGACTACCTGCTGGCCGTCAACCGCGTGCCCGTGGACACCTCCAAGGATCCCTGGGCGGCCTTCCAGGGCCTGGCCGGCAAGACCGTCCTGCTGACCGTCAACGACCGCCCCGAGGCCGCCGGCGCCCGCGACGTCCTCGTCGAGACCATCCCCAACGAGATGCGCCTGCGCCACCTGGCCTGGGTGGAGGGGATGCGCGCCTGGGTCGACAAGACCTCCAACGGCCGCGTCGGCTACGTCTACGTCCCCGACACGGGCATCGGCGGCCAGAACGACCTGGTCCGGCAGTTCCGCGGCCAGTGGACGAAGCCCGGCCTCATCATCGACGACCGCTTCAACAGCGGCGGCCAGATCCCCGATCGCTTCGTCGAGATGCTGGGCCGCAAGGTCCTCAACTACTGGGGCGTCCGCGACGGCATGGACTGGCAGTGGCCCACCGTGGCCCACAACGGCCCCAAGGCCATGCTCATGAACGGCTGGAGCGGCTCGGGCGGCGACTGCTTCCCCTTCTACTTCCGCCAGGCGGGCCTCGGCCCCCTCATCGGGCGCCGCACCTGGGGCGGCCTGATCGGCATCAGCGGCGCGCCCGCGCTCATCGACGGCGGCAACATCACGGTGCCCACCTTCGGCATTTACTCCACCGCCGGCGAATGGCTGATCGAGGGCCACGGCGTCGATCCCGACATCGAGGTCATGGACGATCCCGCGCTCATGGCCCAGGGCCGCGATCCCCAGCTGGAGCGCGCCCTCCAGGAGGTCACGGCGGCGCTGGAAAAGAATCCCCCCAAGCGCCCCGCCAAGCCCGCCTACCCCAACCGGGCCCACTGAGCCCCGGCCCCCCAACCCGGAACGACGAACAGGGTCCTCACGGACCCTGTTCCGTTTCCGGGCTCAGCCTCAGGGCCGCGTCCGCCAAGTCTCTTGGATCATCCGCACGCGATGGAAGTGCAGCGGCCGCTCCCCTCGGATGATTCAGGCAACTTGGCGGACGCTGCACTCAGTCCGCGGGGCCCCGGTCCTGGGGTTCGGGCACCCGGCGGAGGCGGGCGATGTCCCGGGTGGGGGCGTCGCCGAAATAGCGGCCGTACTCCCGGGTGAACTGGGAGGGGCTCTGGTAGCCCACGCGCCGCCCCGCGGAGCCCGCGTCCAGGTCGGCCAGGAGCATCAGGCGCCGCGCCTCCTGGAGGCGCAGCGCCTTCTGGTACTGGAGGGGGCTCATGGAGGTGACCGCCTTGAAGTGCTGGTGGAAGGACGAGGGACTCATGTGGGCGAGGGCGGCCAGACGCGCCACGTCCAGGGGCTGGTCGAAGTGGGCGCGCACCCAGCTCAGGGCCTGGGAGACGCGGTGGGTTCGGCTGTTCTCCAGGCCTGCGCTCGCGACCCGGCGGCCCAGGGGGCTCCCCAGGAGGCGGATGAGGATCTCGTCCATCACCAGCGGGGCGATGAGGTCCGAGTCGCCGGGCCGGGCCGCCAGTTCCACCAGACGGAGGATGGCGTTGAGGAGGGCCGGATCGGCCGCGTCCACGCAGATGGCCCGGCCCTCCGGGGCCGCGGGCAGGCCCTGGGGGTGGACCTGGGCCGTCAGGGCGCAGATCCGCTGCGGGTCCAGGTCGAGGCGGAGGCCCAGGTAGGGGGCCTCCGTGACCTGGGCCATGATCGGCACGTCCACGGCATAGACCAGCATGCGGTTGGCGTCGTAATCGTAGGCCTCCGCCCCGAGCGTCACCCGCTTCGCCCCCTGGGCCACGAGACACAGGGCCGGACGCTGCACCGCGTGGTGCCAGGCCTTCTGGGCCCGGGAGACCCGGGAGGCGAAGACCCCCGGCACCCGGAGCTCGAAGGCGCCGTCGCAGGGGGCGGACGCCTGGATCAGCTCCCGCAGGCGCGCCAGGTCGGGGAGGGGCCGGACGTCCATCAGCGGCCCACGAGCCGCTGCAGGTGCTCCGGGTACCGGGCCCCCTGGATCTCCACCTCGGCCAGGGCCCGATCGATGGCGGCCAGGTCCGCCGGCGTGAGCGCCAGTTCCGCCCCGCCCAGGTTCTCCTCCAGGCGTTCCAGCCGACGGGTGCCGGGGATGGGGACGATCCAGGGCTTCTGGGCCAGGATCCAGGCCAGGGCGACCTGGGCCGGGGTGCCGCCCTTGGCGGCGGCGATGGCCTTCAGGCGGTCCACCAGGGCCAGGTTGGCCTGCCGGGCCTCGGGCGTGAAGCGCGGCACCGTGGCGCGGATGTCCCCGGGGTCGAAGGTCGTGGCCGCGTCGATCTTCCCGGTGAGGAAGCCCCGCCCCAGCGGGCTGAAGGGGACGAAGCCGATGCCCAGCTCCTCCAGGAGCGGCAGGATCTCCCGTTCCGGCTCGCGCCACCAGAGGGAATACTCGCTCTGCAGGGCGGCCACGGGGTGCACCGCGTGGGCGCGGCGGATGGTGCCGGCGCCGGCCTCGGACAAGCCGAAGTGCCGGACCTTGCCCTCGCGGACCAGGTCGGCCACGGTGCCGGCCACATCCTCGATGGGCACCTCCGGATCCACCCGGTGCTGGTAGAAGAGGTCGAGGGCCTCCACCCGGAGCCGGCGGAGGGAGGCCTCCGCCACCTCCCGGATGTGAGCCGGACGGCTGTCCAGACCGCCGAGGTTCTCCCCGGTGGCGGGGTCGATGCGGAACCCGAACTTGGTGGCGATGACCACCTGGTCCCGGAAGGGCTGGAGCGCCTCGCCGACCACGTCCTCGTTCACGAAGGGGCCGTAGACCTCGGCCGTGTCGAAGAAGGTGACCCCCCGCGCCACGGCCGCGCGGATGAGGGCGACCCCCTCCGCCCGGTCCACGGCGGGGCCGAGGCCGAAGCTGATCCCCATGCACCCCAGTCCCAGGGCCGAGACCTCCAGGCCGGATGTCCCGAGTTTGCGCGTTTCCATGATGTTCCTCCTCCGCTCCCCAGGCCGGCCCCGTCGAGGTTGTCAACCAGGGCCGCCGGGTCTGATGCCAGTCTAGGTCCGGCCCCGGACCGATCTTTGCACGATCCTCCGGAATGCTTGAACAATCCTGCGGGCCCGTACGCAGGAAGGCCCCCCGGGGGGGGCCTTCCGGGGGGTGGGCCGGCCTACTTGAGGAAGGCGGCTTCCAGGTCGCTCCAGGCCAGTTCCTGGCCGTCGCCCTCCGCCTTGAGCTCGCGCAGGCGCTTGATCTCTTCGGCATACCAGTCGACCACGGGCCGGCCGATCTTCAGGGCGGGCAGCTCGGCGGCGAGGTCGGCAGGCTGCAGGCGGCAGATCCAGCCGTCCTTGTAGGGGCTGGCGGCGACGAGGGCGGGCTCGGCCTTCAGGGCGCCGTTGTCCTCGACCACCTTCCCGGCGACGGGGGCGGCGAAGCGGATCTCCTCCTCGCCGCGGCGGAAGGAGAACAGGACGTCGCCCTTGGCCACGGCCTTGCCGGGCGCGGGCAGGACCACCTGGCTGACGGCGCCCATCGCCTTGTGGGCGAAGTCGTCGACGCCGATCCGGACCTGGCCGTCGGGCTCGATGCGGACCCAGGCGTGGCCGGTGGAGATGAAGGAGCCGCCGGGGACGCAGAACTCGCCGGCGGGCGCGTTCTCGGCCTGGCTGGGGCTGACGATGCGGACGGTGGGGGCCTTCTGGGCCTCGATGCGGGCCTGGCGCTTAACGAGGATGCGGTTCACGAACTCGGAGAGCTCCTCGGCCGTGAAGGGCTTCTGCACGTATTCGGTGGCGCCGTGCTTCATGGTCTCGACCGCGGTCTCGATGGTCGCGTAGCCGGTGATGACGACCACGTCGACGTCGGGGCGCAGGTGCTTGACGGCCTTCACCACTTCGACGCCGTCCATGATGGGCATCTTGAGGTCGGTGAACACGAAGTCGTAGTCGTGGCGCTGAACGAGGTTCAGGGCCTCGGGGCCGTTCTCGACGGTGTCGACGTTGTAGCCTTCCAGCACGAGGATGCGGCGGAAGGAGTCGAGGACGATCGCCTCGTCGTCCACGGCGAGGATGCGGGCCTTGGGCTCGGGCACCTCGACGCGCTTGAGGCTCTTGACCTCGCCCGCGACGTCGAGGCGGACCGCGACCTTGAGGATCTCCTCACGGGCCGCGCGCTGGCGTTTCTCCTTGAGCCTGGCCGTCGTCTCGCGGACGAGGTAGTCGATGCCCACGAACGCGAGCAGCATGATGATGACGAGCAGCACGGTCATGGCAGTGCCTCCTTGTTGGTGTCTGGGTTTCCGGTTTCGGGGTTCCTGGTTGGGATGCGGACGGAGAAGCACGTGCCCTTGCCGAGTTCCGTCTGGACGTCGATGGAGCCGGCGTGGCCTTCCACGATGCCCCAGGTGACCGCCAGGCCGAGCCCGGTGCCCCTGTTGCCCTTCGTGGAGAAGAACGGTTCGAAGAGGTGGGGGACGTCCTCGGCCCGGATGCCCGAGCCGTTGTCCTCGACCTGGAAGGCCACGAAGCCGTCGCCTACGTCGCGGGTGGAGAGGCGGATCTGGCCGGTCTCGGGCTCGACCACGTCGGCCGCGTTGAGGAGGAGGTTCACCACCACCTGCTGGAGCTGGTTGGCGTCCGCGAAGACCTCGGGCAGGTCCTGGGCGAGGTCCAGGGACAGGTTCACCTGGCTCATGCTCAGCTGGTTCATGACCACCGCGAGGCTGTGCCGCATGACCTCGTTGAGGTCCGTGAGCCGCCGGGAGGGGGGCGTGGGCCGGGCGAAGTCCAGCAGTTCCTTGATGATGCCCCGGCACCGCTTCGTCTCCCGGATGATCACCTCCAGGTCCTCGGCCGACGGATCCCCGGCGGGGAAGCGCTTGGCCATGAGGGAGGCGTAGGTGAGCACGCCGGTCAGCGGGTTGTTGATCTCATGGGCGATGCCTGCGGCGAGTCTGCCGACGGAGGCGAGCTTGTCGGCCTGGGTGAGCTGCAGGCGCGTCTCGGACAGGGTCCGCGTCATGGTGTTGAAGGCCTCGGCCAGGTGACCCAGCTCGTGCCGGCCTTCCACGTGGATGGCGCTGCCGAGGTCCCCGTCGGCCACCCGGCGGGTGCCCTTGATGAGGGCTTCCACGGGCCGCACCACCAAACGGCGGTTCAGCCACCAGATGACGATGCCCGTGAAGAAGATGGCCGCGCCCGCCAGGAGGGCCATGTTGCGGCGGCTCCGGGCGATGTCCTGGTCGGCCTGGGCGAGGGAGATGTTCACGTCCAGCACGCCGAGGACGCTCTGCTGCCGGGAGTGGGCGTGGCAGGCGGCCGTATAGCACCCGGGCTCGTTGGGGATGGGATTGATGATCCCCAGCACCCGCACCCCGTCGTCGGGATCCCGGAAGATCCGGGCCCGCGCGTTGATGTCCAGCTTCTCGAGGGGCTTGCCTTCCTGGTGGCAGGCGTAGCAAGCCTCCCCCCGCTTGTCGAGGGTGGTCCCGATCTCCGAACTGTCGGAGCTGAACATGATCCGGCCCTCCTTGTTGAAGAGCCGGACCTTGCGGACGCCTTCGCTCTGGAGGCCGCCCAGCGTGCGGATCTGGCGGTGCAGGTCCTCGCGGCGGTTCTCGAGCATGTCGTAGTGGGTGGAGATCTTGATCGTCTCGCCGAGCTGGTTCGCGTTGCGCATCAGCTGGGCGACGAGTTCGTCGTTGTGGCTGCGCACCGTGAGGACGGACATCACGCCGATCACCAGCGCCGAGACGAGGCTGGCGCCGATGATCAGGCGGGTTCCGATGCGCGTGCCCATGCTAGCGGCCCTCTTCGGCCGGGACCAGGTCGGGCGACGGGGAGGCGGGGCGCCTGGACCGCTTGGCGCCCTTGGCGTCGGGGAAGATGGGCAGGTAGCGGCAGGCCAGGGCGAAGATCGCCATGCCGATGCCGACGAGGGCGATGGAGACGGTGATCTCCATGGCCGACGGGATGTAGTGGATGCCCGCGGAGCGCTCCATGCCCGTGACGCTCACGTTCAGACGGTTGACCACGAAGCCCATCACCGCCAGGAAGGCGCCGGTCACGAGGCCGGTGGGGTTGTTGCGCACCTTGTCGATCGCCAGCAGGATGACGGGGGCCAGCACGCCGATGGCGAACTCCAGGATGAACATCTTGCCCTCGTAGGTGAGGCCGATGATATCCCGGAAGGCGCCGTTGTGCGCGATGGTCTGGATGCGCATGAGTCCGTATATCGACAGGACCGCCACCATGACGCGGCCGAGGGGCGCGAGCAGGTCCATCTCCAGGTGCCTCCCGAAGGCGCGGCCGCTGAGGTAGGACTCGATCACCACCATGCCCAGGCCGGCGCCCACCGCGGAGGTGAAGAAGAGGAGCGGCAGCATCGGGGTGTACCAGATCGGGTGGAGCTTGGAGGGGACGATCAGGTAGACCGAACCCAGGGAGGACTGGTGGAGGGTGGAGAGGCAGACGCCCACGATCACGAGCGGGGTGATGAACTTGTGGATCATGTGGGCGACCTTGTGGAACCCGAACCGCTCCAGGACCACGGGGGAGAACTCGATGGAGAGGACCGTGGTGTAGAGCATCACGCACCAGGCCACCTCGAACATCACCGAGTGGTGGTTCCAGTAGATGATGGCGTGCCAGATGTTCCAGGGCTGGCCGAGGTCCAGGAGGAGGGCGACGATCACGAAGACGTAGCCGAGGAAGCCCGTGAGGATGGTGGGCCTGACGATCGGCTCGTAGGCCTTCAGGTTGAAGAGGTGGACGCAGGCCGTGACCGTGAAGGCGCCGGCGGCGAGGCCGACGCCGCAGAGCAGGTCGAAGCCGATCCAGAGGCCCCAGGGGAAGCGGTCGCTGAGGTTCGTCACCGCGCCGAGGCCCTTGGTGAACCGGAGGACCGCGATGACCAGGAAGGCCAGCGTGAACAGGGCGCAGAGCACCGTCCAGAAGCCGGCGCGGAAGCGGTCGTTGCGCACAGGGGTATCCATCACTCGCCTCCTTCGGCCTTGGCGACGTCGTCACGACGCTTGGTGATCCAGTGGATCGCATAGAGGGACGCGGCCCAGATGGCCACGAAATCGGGGATCTTGGAGAGCACCTGCCAGGTGCGCATGGGCGGGGCCTCCTCGGGCAGCCCGGTCTTGAGGCCGAGGCTCGCGAAGGGCACGCCGGAGAGCATCAGGACGCCGGTCCCGCCGACCTCCTTGATGCCGTAGATGGCGTCCTGGTAGCCGGAGGGGTTGGCCCGCATCCGCTCCCGGGCGTCCATGATGAGTTCCTTGCGCTCGCCGAAGACCGTCGCCTGCGTCGGGCAGGCCTCGGCGCAGGCCGTGGCCTTCCCTTCCTTGACGCGGTCGTAGCACATGATGCACTTGCCGACGACGGGCACCGCGCGGTCCCACTGGTACTTGGGCACCTCGAAGGGGCAAGCGAGCATGCAGTAGCGGCAGCCCATGCACTTCTTGGCGTCGTAGACGACGGGGCCTTCCTTGGTCTTGTGGAGGGCCCCAACCGGGCAGACGGAGGCGCAGGAGGGTTCCAGGCAGTGCATGCACATCTGGCGGACGAAAGCCCCCTCATGCTCCTTCACGACCGTCCAGGTGTAGGCCGTCGTATGGTCCTGCACCTCCCCCGGGAGCTTGTTCTGCTCCTTGCAGGCTTGAGAACACGCGTGGCAACCCACACAGCGCGTTGAATCATAGAGAAGTCCGACCGTCATACGGCCTCCCAACTCGTTGTTCAGTCCATGGCCGGGATCTTCACCCTGGCCTCCTATTTCCTGGATGAGTTGATCCTACACCTATTCCGATCTTTTTTTCTCGATTGTGATCCGAATCACCGGTTTCCGACTGCAAAGGTCGAGAATCGTTCGCAAAATCCTAAGGAGATTAAGGAGGTAGAATGTCCTTATTCCATATCGGCACGGGAGGTGCCCCATGAGGACCTTTTCCTTCAAGATCGACCCTTTAACGGGGGAGGAGTACTACGAGGTCTATGCCAGGGGCCGGCAGCTCCTCAACGACCCCCACCTGAACAAGGCCTCGGCCTTCACCCCGGAGGAGCGGGCCACCCTCGGGCTCGATGGCCTGCTCCGCTCAGCCGTGACGGACCTCGACGCGCAGGTCGACCGCGCCTATGAGGCCTTCCAGCACAAGCCGGACGATCTGGAGAAGTACATCTTTTTAGTCGCCCTTCAGGACCGGAGCGAAGTGATCTTCTACAAGCTCGTCACGGACCACCTGAAGGAGATGGTGCCCATCGTCTACACGCCCACCGTCGGGACGGCCTGCCTGCAGATGAGCAACATCCAGCGCCGGTTCCGGGGCATCTACATCACCCCGGAAAACATCGGACATATCGATCAGGTTCTCCAGAACATCACCCTGCCCCAGGTGAGCCTCATCGTGGTGACGGACGGCGAGCGCATCCTGGGCCTGGGCGACCTGGGCTCCGACGGCATGGGCATCCCCGTCGGCAAGGTGAGCCTCTACGTGGCCGCGGGCGGCCTGCACCCCCACGTGTGCCTCCCGGTCTGCCTCGACGTGGGCACCAACAACCAGCGGCTCCTGGACGATCCCTTCTACCTCGGCTACCGCCAGCCCCGCCTGCGCGGAGAGGCCTACGAGCGCATGGTCGAGACCTTCGTCATGGCCGTCAAGCGCCACTTCCCCGACGCCCTCCTGCAGTGGGAGGACTTCGGCAAGGGCACCGCCTTCAAGAACCTCGAGCGCTACCGCGACCGGATCCTCTCCTTCAACGACGACATCCAGGGCACCGGCTCCACCGCCATCGCGGCCCTGATGACGGCCATGCGGATCAAGCAGCACCGCTTCTCGGACGAGCGGTACATGATCGTCGGCATGGGCCAGGCCGGGACGGGCATCGCCATGAACATCCTCGCCGCGCTGGAGGCCGAGGGCCTCTCCCGCGAGGACGCCGCCTCCCGCATCTTCGCCATCGACATGCAGGGCCTGCTGGTGGACGACGACCCCGCCCTGGACGCCCCCCAGCGGCCCTTCGCGCAGCGCCGCGCGGCGGTCTCCGGCTGGACCCTCGAGGCCCCCGGCCGGATCGGCATGATGGACGTCGTCCGCAACGCGCGGCCCACCGTCCTCGTCGGCGTGACGGCCCAGACCGGCCTCTTCAGCGAGCAGGTCCTCCGCGAGGTGGGCCAGGCCACGGACAGGCCCATCGTCTTCGCCCTCTCCAACCCCACGTCCAAGTGCGAGGCCACCCCCGAGCAGGTGTGGAAGGCCACCGACGGCAAGGGGCTCGTGGCGACCGGAAGCCCCTTCCCGCCCATGGAGTGGAATGGCCGGATCCTGCGCTCCAGCCAGTGCAACAACATGTACATCTTCCCGGGCGTGGGCCTCGGCGCCCTCGTCGCCAAGGCCTCCAAGGTCACCGACGGCATGCTCCTCGCCGCGAGCCGCGCCATCAGCGGGATGGTCACCCCGGAGCAGGAGGCCCAGGGCCTGATGCTCCCGCCCATGGAGGACATCCGCCGGGCCTCCACCGAAGTGGCCTTCGCCGTGGCCCGCCAGGCCCGCGAGGAGGGCCTGGGCCGCCTCGCCGACGACGCGGAGCTCCGCCTCCTCATCGAGAAGGCCCAGTGGACGCCGCACTTCGTGCCCTACCGGGCCGGCTGAACCCCGTCGGGACGGCGGGAAGCGGGACTCCGGTTCCGCTTCCCGCCGCGCCCCGCGCGGGCGCCGCTCAGTCGTTCCAGGCGTGGCCCACGAACTCGGGCCGGCAGGGGCTGAGGGTGTGCCGCAGGACGCTGCCCGTGTGGGCGACGTCGAAGAGGGGCCGCATGACCTGCTCGAACCGGGTGAGCGTGGTGCCCTTGGCGACGTCCTCGTCGAAGAGCAGCGCGGGGCCCGCCCGGAAGCCCTCCAGGTGCGCCAGGTCCGAGGGGGCCAGGATGGGGTCCTGGTCGTTGCGCTTGAACATGGAGAAGCGCACGAAGTAGAGGGGCGCGTCCACGAGGTTGGCGAAGACCAGGCCGGACATGATGCTCCCGTGGGCCGCGCCCACGACGAGGGCCGGCTGGAACGAGGCCAGGACATGGTCGGCCAGGGCCCGGATCCAGCGGGGATTCGAGGCCCGCCAGGTGTAGCGGTCCTTGGTGCTCATGTAGACGAAGCCCTCGAGGATCTCGGGCAGGTCGCGCTCGAAGTCCTCCAGCTCCGCGACGGCGCTGTCCCGCAGGGCGTAGACGGCCCGCGCGGCGCGGATGGAGCCCTGGAAGATGGCGTTGGCGTGGCGGAGGACGGCGGGGGGATAGTGGGCCTGGAAGCGGCTGCGCTCCGAGACCTCGAAGTAGTAGGTGGGATGGAGGGGCAGGCCCTGCTCCACGCAGATCTTGTAGTTGAGCGCCACGTTCACCAGGGCGGGCGCCAGCAGGTAGAGGCGGAGGCTGTCGTCCCAGTAGGGCGTCGGCATGGAGGCCGGCGAGGCCAGGGCCGCGTCCCGCCCCTCGATGACGCGGGGCAGGAGCACGCGGAGCTCGGCGAGCACCTCCTCGTAGGACGCCTCGAACGCCATGGCCTCGGGGGGATCCTCCCAGTCGGCGTAGACGAGGCGGTCCAGCATCAGAGGATGCCCTTCTGCTTGAGGGTCCGCAGCACGCCCGGCAGGCGTCCCAGGGCCGCCTGGGCCTCCAGCCAGTCCCGGTGGGGCCGGGCCAGGTGGCCGCTCATCATGGCGCCGTCGGGCACGTCCTTGCCCACCATGCAGTTGCCCGTGCAGATCGCCCCGTTGCCGATGTGGATGTGCCCGGCGGTGCCCACCTTGCCGGCCAGGGTCACGTGGTGGCCGAGGGTGGTGCTGCCCGAGATGCCCGTCATGGAGGCCATGACGCAGTGCTCGCCGACCTGGACGTTGTGGGCGATCTGGCAGAGGTTGTCGATCTTTGTGCCCGCGCCCACGCGGGTGGGGCCCAGGGCCCCGCGGTCCACCGTCGAGGCCGCGCCGATCTCCACGTCGTCCCCCACCTCGACCCAGCCCACCTGGGGGATCTTGCGGTGGACGCCCTGGACGGGCACGTAGCCGAAGCCGTCGGAGCCCAGGACGGCGTTGGCGTGGACGCGGACCCGGTCGCCGACGCGGGTGCCCCGGTAGAGGACGGCGCCGGGGAAGAACTCGCAGTCCTCGCCCACCACGCAGTCCTCGGCGATGTGCACGCCGGGATGGATGCGGGTGCGGGCCCCGATCACGGTCCGGGCGCCGACGGTGGCGCCGTAGCCCAGGCGCACCCCCTCACCCAGCCGCGCGGCGGGGTGGACGGGACCGTCGTGGAACTCGGGCTCCGGTTCGGGATACAGCCAGCCCACGGCCTGGGCGAAGGCCCAGTAGGGGTTCTTCACGACGAGGACCGGCCGGTCGCCCAGGTCCGCCCCGGCGTCGGCCAGGATGAGGCCCGCGGCGCTCTCGTGGGCCTTGGCGCGGTACTTGGGATTGGAGAGGAAGCTGAGGTCGCCCTCCCCGGCCTCGTCCAGGGGCAGGACCCGGGTCAGGACGCGGTCCGGCGGGCACCCCTGGAGGGTCCCTTCCAGACGTTGGGCGAGTTCAAGGGCGGTCAGGCTGGGTCCGGGCATGGGAATCCTCGTCAGGCAGCCCTATTGTCCTGGAAATCGCCCGGATCCCCAAGCCTCAGGGCCGGTCCGGAAGCAGGCGCCAGGCCTCGCCGCACTGCCCCATGAAGTGGAGCGGGTAGCTGCGGAAGAAGAAGGCGATGGGCAGGAAGACCACGGAGCTGACGTAGGGGAGGGCCGCGACGCAGCAGGTGAGGCAGGAGCCCAGGAGCACGACGATCCCCGCGGCCAGGGCCAGGACCAGCCGCAGGAAGTAGAAGAGCACGAAGCTGCCGCCGTTGCCCCGGATCACCTCCCGCCAGAGGAGGCCGTAGCCCTCGGCGGCTCCGCAGCCGCGGATGTACATGACCGGCACGACGAAGTCCCGGAGGACGAGCCCGATGAGGAAGAGCACGAGGCCCGCCGGCAGGAGGATGGCGAAGGCCCCCAGGAGGGCCCGGAAGAGCTCCAGCCCGACGGGACCGTCGAAGGCGCCGGGCCCGGCCAGCTTCCACCCGGCCCACCCCGCCAGGGCGAGCACGGCCAGGTTCGCGACCCCCAGCCCGAGCCGGAAGAGGAAGAGGCTGTTCCCGGCCCGGCGATGGCGCCGCCAGGGCTCCGCGATGGCGGCCTTGCCGGTGACCACGGACTCCAGGAACACGAACTGGCCCCGGCTGGAGATCCAGGCGAGGAGGATGCCGATGACGAAGAGCGCGACCGCCGCGGCCGCGACCAGGACCAGGTGGGCCAGGACCCATTCCCGCGCCGTGGAGAACATCTCGGCCGGGGCCATGGTGGCCGCGTGCCCGCCCTTGAACGGGTTCCGGCCCCGGAAATTGCCGCCCCCACCGCTCCCCAGGGCGGCCAGGAAGGAGGCGAAGCCCATCACGCACCAGGTGCCCAGGTCGAAGGGCTGGAAAAGGACCTTCTTGGTCCAGTCGATGGACCGCTGGATGGGATCCGTGACCGAGATCATGGGCGTGCCTCCGGGATGCAGGACTTGTCCCGTCCATTGTCGCAGGTTTGGGCTAGAATCGTCGGTCCGGGGAGGCACCCATGACCGCCGGAACCAGGGAGGCGCTCCAGATCAAGGTCGTCCTCGCGGAGACGGATCCCCCCGTGTGGCGCCGGCTCCAGGTCCCCGCGAACCTGAGCCTGGCCGGCCTCCACCGGGTCCTGCAGGCCGCCTTCGGGTGGGAGGACGACCACGCCCACCTCTTCCGCATCCGCGACCGGGAGTACGGCCCCCGGAACGCGGAACCCGCCCTGGGCCTGCGCGCCGAGTCCACGACCCTGGCGGCCCTCCGGGTGGGGCCCGGGGACGTGTTCGCCTACGAGTACGGCGTCGAGGACGCGTGGACCCACCTGGCCACGGTGGAGGGGCGCCTGGCCCCCGCGCCGCCCCTGGCGGCGCCCGTGTGCACCGGAGGCCGCATGGCCTGCCCGCCGGAAGGCTCCGGCGGGCCCCTCGCCTTCCGGGAGCGGATGGCCGCCGCCCAGGACCCCAGCCACCCCGAGCACGGCCAGGCGAAGACCAGCTTCCCCGCCGGCTGGGACCCCTACCGCTTCGACCTGGACCTCGCCAACGCCGCCCTCCAGCGGCCGGCCCGCTGAGGCCGCGGGCGCCGGGGTGGTCCCCGGTGCCGATCCGGGCGAGAATGGACCTCCTGTCCCGAGGTCCCATGCGAGTTTCCGACGCCCTTCGCGCCTTCCTCCTCTCCGCCGCCCTTCCCGCCCTGGCGGCGGGCACCACGCAGCTCATCCAGTCGGTGCCGTCGGAGACCGCCCTGGCCCACCCCGGCCTGGCCTTCGCGCGCGACGCCTGGGTGGAGGTGATCCGCGGCGCCCGGACGCGCCTGGACTTCGCCGAGTTCTACATCGCCCAGGTGCCCGGGGGCGCCCTGGAGCCCGTGCTCCGGGAGCTCGAGGCCGCCGGGGCCCGGGGCGTGAAGACCCGCTTCATCCTCAGCAGCCGCATGCTGGACCAGGATCCCGCCTCCGTGGAGCGCCTGAAGCGCGTCAAGGGCCTGGAGCTGCGGATCTTCGACCTGAAGGGCGTCTCCGGCGGGATCCTCCACGCCAAGTACTTCCTCGCCGACGGCCGCGAGGCCGTCCTGGGCAGCCAGAACTTCGACTGGCGGGCCCTTGAGCACATCCACGAGCTGGGCCTCCGCTCCACCGAACCCGCCCTGGTGGACCGCCTCCAGGAGGTCTTCGAGGCCGACTGGGCCTTCGCCCTGGACAAGTCCCTGCCCAAGCCCAAGGGCCGGCCCGGCCCCGCCGGGGACCTGGAGCTGGTGGCCAGCCCCCCCTTCCTCTCCCCCGGCACCGTCCGCCCCGCCCTGGACGCCCTCGTGGAGCTGCTGGACGGGGCCCGGACCTCCATCCAGGTCCAGCTCCTGCAGTACTCCCCCGTGAGCCGGAAGGGGATCTACTGGAACGCCATCGACCGGGCCCTGCGCGCCGCCGCCGTCCGCGGCGTCAAGGTGCAGCTCCTCATCTCCGACTGGGTCTACAAGAGCCGCGGCCTCGCCCACCTCAAGTCCCTGGCCGTGCTCCCCAACGTCGAGGTGCGCATCGCCTCCATCCCCGAGGCCTCCACGGGGCACATCCCCTACGCCCGGACCATCCACAGCAAGTACCTCGTCGTGGACGGCGCGGTCCTCTGGGTGGGGACGAGCAACTGGGAGGAGGACTACTTCGAGGCCAGCCGCAACGTGGAGGCGATCCTGCGCCGCCCCGAGGCCGCCCGCCTGGGCGGCGAGATCTTCACCCGGGTCTGGACCAGCCCTTACGCCAAACCCCTGAATCCGGTCGGCACCTACACCCCGCGCAAGGTCGACTGACCCGGCGGCCTCAGGCGACGCCGGGCTTGCCGGCGAGCTTGCGGAAGAGCCCCAGCTGCCCCAGGTGGTAGGCCTCATGCCAGGCCAGGAAGCGAAGGCCGTCCCCCACGGTGGAGGTTCCGTCCGGCAGGGTGCGGCCCAGGGGGGCCGCCAACCGTTCCGGGGTGAGGGCCTCCCAGCCCCGGGCGATGACCTCGCCGGCGGCCTGGAAAGCGGCCATCACCGTCGCCATGTCCAGGTCCCCGGGGATGTCCACGGCGGTCCGGCCCCGGGTGAACGCCTCCATCCAGGAGGCGTCCTCGCGGGGCTGGCCCTGCAGGGCGATCACGCTCTGGCGGTAGGTGGCCAGGTGACCCAGGATCCAGCGGGGATCATGGCCGGCGGCGTCCCGGACCCCCCAGTCCTCCGGGGTGAAGTCCCCCACGGCCCGATCCAGCATCGGGGTCCCCAGGGCGAATCCCTTGGCCACGGCTTCCAGCGTCGGCAGCATCCAGCACCTCCGCCGCCAGGGTAGCGCGAACGGCCGGCGGAGGTCGGACCCTTGGCCAGAACGGCGCCTGCTGTATGATGGGCCCTCCAGACCGGACGCGCCGGGGGTGCCGATGCTTTACGTGGTTTCAGCCAGGGGCTACAACCGCATCCGCCGGGAGGCCGAGCGCGCCCAGGCCATGGCCTCGGGGCTCCAGCCCCTGGACGCGCCTCCAGCGGACGGGATGCCCGGCGTTGCCCGTCCCCTCGCGAGCGCCCTGGACCAGGTGCGCGCCCGGTTCCGCCAGCTGGTGGCCTCGGCCCGGGACCTGTCCATCCGCATCGCCGTGGACACCGCCCGCCTGCACCGGCACGCGGGCCAGGTGGCGGACGACGCCGTGGGGCAGCGGGAGGAGGCGGCCCGGCTGGCCCGGGCCACGGACCAGGTGGCCGGACTCTCCGCCTCGGTCGCCGCCAGCGCCTCCCAGATGGCGGACACCGCGGGCCGCAACCTGGCCGCCGCCGAGGCCTCCCGCGCCGACCTGGAGGACCTGCGGCGCCGGGTGGCGGAGGTGACCGGGCGCATGGTCCAGTTCTCCGCGACCGTGGAGGACCTCTCCCGGCGGGCCCAGGTGGTGGACGGCCTGGGCAAGCTCATCCGGGGGATCGCCCAGCAGACCAACCTCCTGGCCCTGAACGCGGCCATCGAGGCCGCCCACGCCGGGCACGTGGGCCGCGGCTTCGCGGTGGTGGCCGACGAGGTCCGGAAGCTCGCCGTCCACACGGGGGAGGCCACCGAGGACATCGAGACCCAGGTCAGCGGCATGCTCGGCCTCGTCGAAACCACCCAGGCGGAGAACCAGGCGATCCGGGCCGCCATGGAGACCTCCAACGATGCGGTGGGTCGGACCAGCGACCACTTCGGCCGCCTCATCGACGATTTCCAGGAACTCCAGCAATCCGTGGCCTCCGTCTCGGACGCCGTCGAGCGCCTGGACGGGATCAGCCGGGACCTGAGCGGCGGCATCTCCGCCCTCCTGGGCCGGGCCGAGGCCACCGCCGGCGCCGCGGCCGGCATGGCGGAGGGCATCCAGGGCCTGCGGGCCAGCACGGAGGCCGTCCAGGACACCCTCTCCGCCTTCCGCACCGGCGGCACCCCCTTCGATGGCCTCCTGCAGGGCGCCCTGGACCTGGCCGCCGCCGTGTCGGCCGTCCTCGCCGCGGCGGCGGCCCGGGGCCTCGACATCTGGGACCGGGACTACCGCCGGATCCCCGGCTCCGAACCCCCCCGCTTCACGACCCGCTACGACGCGGAGGTGGAGGCGGACCTGCGCGCCCGCTACGACGCCCTGGTCGGCCGCCTTCAGGGCTGCGTCTACGCCCTGGCCGTGGACGGGCGGGGCTACGCGCCCGCCCACACCACCGCCTTCTCCCAGCCGCCCACCGGCAACCCGGCCCGGGACCTGGTCCACTGCCGGCACAAGCGCCTCTTCGACGACCCGGTGGGGCGGAGGGCCGCCGCCGGAGAGCGGCCGGCCCTCATCCAGACCTATGCCCGCGACACGGGCGAAGTGATCTGCGACCTCTCGGTGCCCGTGCGCGTCGGCGACCGCCCCTGGGGCGCCGTCCGGGTCGGCTTCGATTCCGCCTTCCTCGTCTGAGTCAGTCGGCGTCAGCCCCCAGCATGGCCTGGATGTGGGGCACGTAGGCGTCGGGAATCCGGCCCTTGGCCTGCCAGTCCGCGATCAGCCGATGGGACAGGGGCTCGCCGACCCGGGCGGAGAGTTCCTGGAAGAAGCCGATGCGGTTGCCGTAGGCCGTCCGCCAGGGCTGGGCCACCAGGGGCAGGAGGGTGATGGCCGGGTCCGGCGGCGTCGCCCGGCCCGGCGACGGGTGGGCCTGCGGGGGCGCCGGGGCGGGGGCCGGCTCCCCCAGGAGGGCGGCCGCGAGGATATCGTTCACCACTTTGCCCGGCGAGCGCCCGGTCCTGGCGGCAAGCACCCACACGGCCTCGATGACCTCGGCGGACAGGCTCATGGTTTTGGGATGCCACCCGGGACTGGGAGGACGGGGCATGGATCGCTCCGCGGAAGCTGCGGTAATCACGTTCACCCTTTTATACGTAAAAAATCAAGTCTTCATTCAGGAACCGCCCTCGAACCCCGCTGATCTGCACATGGGCCCTTTAATTACGTATAAATCACGGGGCTGGCTTGGGCTCCCCGTTGTCATGCATCAACGTAATTACTTATTTACGCCTTCGCTTCCCAACGGGGCGGCCCCGGGCGCCATCGGTCGGGCGGATCAGACGTGGGACGTCTCAAGTCATTGAAAGAAAGTCTTTCCCTGGAGCCTGGGAGGGACGTAGTTTGGCGTTCGAGGATAAAAAGCTACCGAGCGGTCGTTTTTTTTCTGGGCCCTCCGGCGGACCGGGGGCCCCGCCGAAGGTTTGTGTCCTCCCAGGAGTTCCCATGGCCCGCGTCATCCAGCCCAGCGACATTCCCGGCCTCGTGCCCGATGGGGCCACCCTGGGCGCGGCCGTCATCACCCTGTCGGGCTGGCCGGAGGCCGTCGCCATCGCCCTGGAGGCGGGTTTCCTGGCCACCGGGCACCCCCGGGCGCTGACCCTGGCCCATGCCTCCGGGGCCGGGGACTGGAAGACCAAGGGAACCCAGCACTTCGCCCACCCCGGCATGATCGCGCGCTGGATCGGGGGCCACACCGGCCTTTCCCCGGCCATGGCCCGCATGATCCTGGACGGGGAGGTGCAGGGCCACTGCCTGCCCCAGGGCGTCATCTGCCAGCTGTGGCGGGAGATCGCCGCCAAGCGCCCCGGGGTCATCACCAAGACCGGCCTCGGCACCTTCGTGGACCCGCGCCTGGAGGGGGGCCGCATGAGCCCGGCCACCCAGGGGGACCGGGTGCGGGTCCTCGAACTCGACGGGGAGGAGTGGCTCTTCTATCCCAGCTTCCCCGTGGACGTGGCCATGATCCGGGCCACCACGGCCGACACGGACGGCAACCTCACCATGGAGGACGAGGGGGTGCTCCTGGAGAGCCTGCCCCTGGCCCAGGCGGCCCGCAACAGCGGCGGCATCGTCATCGCCCAGGTGGAGCACCTGGCCGAGGCCGGCACCCTCCACCCCAAGGACGTGCGCATCCCCGGCATCCTGGTGGACTACATCCTGGTCGCCCCGCCCGAGCACCACTGGCAGGCCGCGGGCACCTACAAGAACCCCAGCTTCTCCGGGAACATCCGGATCCCCCTGGGCTCCATCCCCCCCTGGCCCCTGGACGAGCGGATGGTGATCGCGCGCCGCGCCGCCATGGAGCTCGAGCCGGGCGCCGTGGTCAACCTGGGCATCGGGGTGCCCGACGCGGTGGCCATGGTCGCCGCCGGGGAAGGCGCGGCGGACCTGCTGACCCTGACCACGGAGCTCGGGGTCATCGGCGGAGTGCCCGCCGGCGGCGAGAACTTCGGCATGTCCTTCAACCCCAGCGCCTTCGTCGAGCACCACGCCCAGTTCGACTGGTACGACGGCGGCGGCCTGGACATCGCCTTCCTGGGCGCGGCCGAGATGGACCGCCTCGGGAACGTCAACGTCAGCAAGTTCAAGGGCCGCTGCGTCGGCTGCGGCGGCTTCATCAACATCACCCAGAACGCGAAGAAAGTGGTCTTCTGCGGCACCTTCACCGCCGGAGGCCTCCGCGTGGAGGTGGGCGGGGGTCGGCTCCGCATCCTCCAGGAAGGCTCCGGCCGCAAGTTCGTCGAGCACGTCGAGCAGGTGACCTTCAGCGGCGCCTACGCGGCGAAGGTGGGCCAGCCGGCCCTCTACGTCACCGAGCGCGCCGTCTTCGAGCTCCGGGACGGGCGCCTCACCCTCACCGAGATCGCGCCCGGCGTGGACCTGGAGCGGGACGTCCTCGCCCTGATGGACTTCCGCCCCGCCATCGCGCCCGGGCTCCGCACCATGCCCGAAGCCATCTTCCGGGAGACCTGGGGAGGTCTCCGCGAACACATCACGGCCCGCCGGAACGCCGCGGCGCCGGAACCCGTCAACGCCCGAACCCAGGAGGAACGTCCATGACCCTGCTCACCCCCGACCACCTGCGCGTGAAGGAGGAGGCGAGAGCCTTCGCCGCCGCGCACATCATCCCCCGCGCCGCCGAGCACGACCGCTCCGGCGAGTTCCACCCGTGGCTGCTCGAGGCCGCCTCGGCCAGCCGCATCTTCTCGATGGCCGTCCCCCGCGAGCTGGGCGGCCTGGACTACGACGCCCTCACCCAGGCCCTGGTCCTGGAGGAGTGGGGCTACGCCTGCGCCGGCATGGGGACCACCCTCGCCGCCAGCGTCCTGGCCCAGGACTCCGTCCTCGTGGCGGGCACGGAGGAGCAGAAGCGGCGGTTCTTCGAGCCCATCCTCGCCGGGGGCATCGGGGCCTTCGGCCTGACCGAGCCCAATGCCGGCAGCGACGCCGGCAGCGGCAAGTCCACGGCCATCAAGGACGGGGACGACTACATCCTCAACGGCAGCAAGTGCTGGATCACGAACGGCGGCTTCGCCTCCGTCTTCGTCATCTACGCCCTCACCGACCCCGCCAAGGGCATGAAGGGCCTGAGCGCCTTCATCGTGGAGAAGGGCCGCCCCGGGTTCACCATCGGCACCGTCGACCACAAGCTCGGCATCCGCAGCTCGAACACCGTCGAGCTGCTCTTCAAGGACGTGCGCATCCCCGCCGCCAACCTGCTCGGCAAGGAGGGGGAGGGCATGAAGATCGCCATGAAGACCCTCGACATGGCCCGCCCGGCCATCGCGGCCCTCAGCGTGGGCCTCGCCCAGCGCGCCCTGGACGCCTGCGTCGAGCACCTCCACCACCGCTACCCGGACCCCCGGCGCCAGCCCGGCCAGAACCTCCAGTTCAAGCTGGCCGACATGAGGATCGAGATCGAGGCGGCGCGCCAGCTGCTCCACCACACCATGCTCCTGCGCGACGCGGGCGCCCCCTACTCCGTGGAATCGGCCATGGCCAAGACCAACTGCGCCGACGTGGCGATGCGCGTCACGAGCCAGGCCGTGCAGCTCATGGGCTCGTACGGCTACACCAGCGAACTCTCCAAGTACATGCGCGACGCCAAGATCATGCAGATCTACGAAGGCACCAACCAGATCCAGCGGCTCGTCATCTCCCGCGCGGTGCTCGCTCCCGCGCCTGCCGCCGCCCAGAAAGGGGGCCACTGATGGACTTCCTCCTCACTGAAGAACAGCAGCTCATCGGCCAGGCCGCGCGCGAATTCGCCCGCGAAGCCCTCGACCCCCTCGCCGCCGCCCTCGACCACGACGGCGCCTACCCCGCCGCCGCGGTGGAGGCCCTCGCGGGCCAGGACTTCCTCGGCCTCTTCCTGCCGGGCGCCTACGGGGGCGCCGAGGCGGGCTTCGTGAGCCTCGTGGAGGTGCTCGAGGCCCTCGCCGGCTCCAGCGCCGCGGTCGCGGCCATCCTGGCCGGCCACGCCCTGGCCGCCTACGCCGTGGACCGGTGGGGCACCGAGCCCCAGAAGCGGACCTGGCTCCCCCGCCTCGCCAAGGGCGAGGTCCTGGGCGCCGCCGCCCTGGGCGAGCACGGCCCGAACCCGCTGATGGCCGTGCAGCACCCCGAGGGCTGGGTCCTCAACGGCACGAAAGGCTATGTCCGCAACGCGGGCCCCGCGGGCCTGATCGTCGTGGCCGCGGCCACGGGCGAGAAGACCACCTCCCTCTTCCTCGTCGAGGCGGGCGCGGCCGGCCTCGAGGTGGGGACCCCCGCCGAGCCCATGGGCCTCCGGGGCTGCCCCGTGGCCGACCTGGCCTTCTCGGATGTCGTCCTGGCCGAGACCGCCCTCCTGGGCGCCCCGGACGGGGGCGCGGCCCTCCTCGCCGACCTGGCGGCCCTCGCGGCCCTGGTCCATGGGGCCCAGACGGTGGGCATCGGTTCGGCCGCCGTGGCCCACGCCGCCGCCTACGCCAAGACCCGCGTCCAGTTCGGCCGGCCCATCGCCGCCCTGGAAGCCATCCAGACCCTCCTGGCCGAAGCGGCCACCGATTGCCACCTGGGTCGTCTGGCCCTCCGCAGCGCCGCCCGGCTCCTTGACGAGGGCCAGCCCTTCCAGGTCGAAGCGGCCATGGCCCAGCAGTTCCTCGGCCGCATGGGCTCCCGCATCCTCCAGGACACCGTCCAGGTGGAGGGGGGCTTCGGCTACTCGGAATTCATGCCCCTGCCCCGCCTGTTCCGCGACATCGCCGGCACCACCCTCCGGGATGCGCCCGCCGACCTGCCCGAGGCCGTCATCGCGGCCTCCCTGCTGGCCTGAGGAGCCCCCATGCCCCAGATCCTCGTCTGTTTCAAATGGGTCCTGGATGAGCAGGACATCAAGATCCGCCCGGAGGACCTGAGCCTGGACACCAGCCGGGCCAAGGGGAAGATCAGCGACTTCGACCGCAATGCCCTGGAGGCCGCGGCCCAGCTCGTGGAGGCCCAGGGCGGCCGGGTGGATGCCCTCACCTTCGGGGGGCCCGCCGTGAAGAACGCCCTCAAGGACGTCCTCTCCCGGGGCGCCGACCAGGTGCTCTGGATCGCGGATCCCCTGGCGGAGCGGGCCGACGCCCGCGTCACCGCCCAGGTCCTGGCGGCGGCCATCCGCAAGCACGGTCCCTACGACCTGATCCTCTGCGGCGAAGGCAGCTCCGACGCTTTCAACCAGCAGTTGCCCGTCCGCCTTGCGGCGCTCCTGGGCCTCCCCTGCGTGAGCTTCGCCCAGGCCCTGACCGTGGCGGGGGACCGCCTCCGGGCCACCCGCAAGCTGGGCGACTGCGTCGAGGAGGTGGAGACCGCCCTCCCCGCCGTCGCCAGCGTGCTCAGCGAAATGAACAAGCCCCGCATCCCCACCCTCAAGCAGGTCCTGGGGGCGGCCAAGAAGCCCAACCAGGAGGTGAAGCTGGCGGAGCTGGGGCTGACCCCCGGCCAGCTCGAGCCCCGGGCCGTGCGGGTGGGGGCCAAGGGGTTCGTGATGAACCGCAAGAACATCCTTTTCAAGGAACCCGACGCCGCGGCCAACGTCGCGCGGCTCGCAGCCAGCCTGGCTGCGGAAGGCATGTGCTGAGGAGCGACCGATGGCAGGCATTTTCGTCTATTCCGAAGACCTGGCCCTCGCCGGCCAACTCCTCACCCCCGCCCTGGACCTGAAGCGCAGCCTGGGCCAGCCCGTGGTCGCCCTCACGGCCGATGCGGCCTCCGCCGCGGCCCTCGCCGCCCTGGGCCCGGACCGCGTCCTGGTGCTGGAGGCGGGCCCGGCCTCCCCCGAGGCCCTGGCGCCGGCCCTGGCCGACCTCCTCCAGCGCGAAGGGGCCCAGGTGGTCCTGGTGGGCGGCACCCTCCGGGGCAAGCACGTGGCCGCCCACCTCGCGGCCGTCCTGGACGCGGGCCTGGCCAGCGACGCCAAGGCCCTCGCGCCGGCGGAAGGGGGCCTGGGCGTCCAGCGGATCCTCTACGGCGGCCTCGCCGTCTCCGAGGAGGTGCTGGCCTACCCGGCCGTCGTGACCGTCCAGGCGCGGACCTTCCTTCCCCCGCCCCCCTCCGCCGCCGAGGTGGCCATCGCGCCCCAGGCCGTCCTGGCGGACGCCCGGGTCCAGGTGACCCGGGTGGAGCAGGCCGCCCGGGAGGGGGTCGACATCGCCGCCTCCCAGCGCCTCGTGGCCGTGGGCCGCGGGTTCCGCACCCGGGAGGACCTGGACCTCGCCGCCGGCCTCGCCGGCGCCCTCCAGGCCGACCTGGCCTGCACCCGGGGCATCGCGGAGGATGAGCACTGGCTCCCCATCGAGCGCTACATCGGGATCAGCGGCCAGACCGTGAAGCCCGAGCTCTATGTGGCCGCCGGCCTTTCCGGCCAGGTCCAGCACCTGGTGGGCTGCCGGGAGGCCAAGGTCATCGTCGCCATCAACAGCGACGAGCGGGCCCCCATTTTCGAGGCGGCGGACTACGGCATCGTGGGGGACCTCTACCAGGTCCTCCCCCTGCTCACCGCCGCCCTGGCCCGGTGAGGCGTTCCCATGGCAGATGAATCCTTCGACGCCATCGTGGTGGGGGCAGGTCCGGCCGGTTGTGCCTGCGCCTATTCCCTCGCCCGTTTTGGCCGGAACGTGCTCCTCCTGGAGCGCGGCGACGCCCCCGGCGCCAAGAACGTCAGCGGCGGCCGGCTCTACACCTATGCGCTCGACCTGGTGGACCCCGGGCTCCGCGCCCGGGCCCCCCTCCAGCGCAAGATCATCCGGGAGCAGGTCATGCTCCTGGATGCGCGGCGGGCCCTCACCGTGGACTTCCACGACCCGGCCTTCGGGGACGAGGCCCCCAACGCCTACAGCGTCGTCCGTGCTTCCTTGGACGCCTGGTTTGCCGGGGAGGCCGAGGCGGCCGGGGCCATGGTGGCCTCGGGCGTCAAGGTGGACGGCCTCCTGGAGGAGGGCGGCCGCATCGTGGGGATCCGCGCCGGCGAGGACGAGATGCGGGCCGACGTGGTCATCGCCGCGGACGGCGTCAACGCCGTCCTCGGACGCCAGGCCGGGCTCTTCCCCGATGTCCAGGCCCGCGCCGTGGGCCTGGGCCTCAAGGAGACCCTGGAACTGCCGGACGATGTCATCGACGCCCGGTTCGGCGTTGGGCCGGAAGAAGGGGCGGCCCGGGTGGCCGTGGGCTGCACCGCCGGCATGGCCGGAGGCGCCTTCCTCTACACCAACCGGGGCAGCCTCTCCCTGGGCCTGGTGGTGAATCCCGAGCAGGCCGGCAGGAGCGGCCGCCCCGTCCAGGAGCTGCTCCAGGACCTCAAGACCCACCCCGCCATCGCCCCCCTCGTGGCGGGCGCCACCCCCGTGGAGTTCGGCGCCCACCTCGTGCCCGAACTGGGCCACGACGGGGTCCCGGAGCGGCTCCACCGCGAGGGCCTCCTCGTCGTGGGGGACGCCGCGCAGTTCGGCATCAACACGGGCCTCATCATCCGGGGCATGGACCTGGCCATCGTCAGCGGCCTCGCGGCGGCCCAGGCCGTCATCGCGTCCCCGAAGGCTTCCCAGTGCGGCGAGGCCTACATGCGGCGGCTGGAGGAACTCTCCCTCCTGCCCTCCCTCGAGGCCTACCGCCGCTTCCACCGCCTCTTCGAGATCGGCCGCATCTTCCGGGAATACCCGGCGATGGCGGGCGACATCATGCAGTTCCTGTTCAAGGTGGACGGCACCGTGCCGCCCCCCATGGTCCGGCGGATCCGCCAGCTCGTGAAGGCGCGCGTGCCCTTCGGCCAGCTGGCGCGCGACGCCTGGAAGGGGTTCCGCAGCCTATGACCCTCAAGCGACTCACTCCCGAGGAGGCCCTCGGCCTCGACCGGTTCAACGTGGACGAAGGCAACCCCCACATCCTCCTGGACAAGGCGCGCTGCGCGTCCTGCCCGGACCGCCCCTGCCTCTGGGCCTGCCCCGCCCGGCTCTACCGCCTCAAGGACGGCGAGGTGCAGTTCGACTGCGCCGGCTGCCTCGAATGCGGGACCTGCCGCGTGGTCTGCACCCACGGAGGCCTCGTCTCCTGGAGCCATCCCGGCGCCACCTTCGGCGTCACCTTCCGCTGCAGCTAGCCCGCGGAACCCCACCCGCCCCCTCCGCCGCCCCCGAGGGCGCGCGGGGGAGGTCCTTCCCAAGGAGGTCACCATGACCGAAACCGCCACCCTCCCCGCCTTCGAGGTCGGCCAGAGCTACGCCTGCGAGCAGGTCATCGACGACAGGCTCGTCCGCGAGTTCGCGGCCCTCAGCGGCGACCGCAACCCCATCCACCTCGACGACGCCGTCGCCGCCCGCAGCCGCTTCGGCCAGCGCGTCGCCCACGGCGTCATCCTGCTCGGCATCATCAGCCGCATCCTCGGCATGGAGATGCCCGGCCTGGGCACCGTCTACCTCGGCCAGACCTGCAACTTCAAGCTGCCCGTCCACATCGGCGACACGGTGCGGGCCGAGGTGACCATCAAGGAGCTCCTGCCCAAGAGCATCGCCACCCTGACCACGGTGGTGACCAAGCAGACCGGCGAGGTCGTCTTCGAGGGCGAGGCCCAGGTCAAGCTCCCCGGCTGGCTCTTCAAGGCCTGAGGCCGCCGGTGCCGGCCCATTCCGAGGGTGAATCGAGGATTTTTTCTCGATACACTGGCGGGGAGCCCGCCCCCGCCCCGGGGCGGCCGGAAAGCGCCCTCATGGAACTCCGCCTCCTCCGCTACTTCGCGGCCGTCGCCGAAGAACTGAACGTCACCCGCGCCGCGGAGCGCCTGCACACGGCCCAGCCCAACCTGAGCCAGCAGGTGCGGCGGCTGGAGGAGCTCGTCGGGGCGCCCCTCTTCCACCGCGACAAGCACCGGCTCCAGCTTTCGGAGGCGGGCAGGGCCCTCCTGCCCGCCGCCAAGGCCATCCTCGCGTCGGTGGACATGGCCCTCGAGCAGGCCCGGGCCGCGGCCCGGCGCGAGGTGAGCCGCATCGTGCTGGGCATCATCCCGGGCCCCGAGGGCATGGTGCTCTCCAGGATCGCGCCCCTCATCAAGGGCCAGTCCCCCGGGGCCCACCTCATCGTCCGCACCATGACCGGGCCCGAGATCGTCCAGGCCCTCCTGCGCCGGGAGATCACCGCGGGCTTCCTCCGGGGGCCCATCGACCACGCGGAGCTCACGGGCGGCCTCTTCATGCACGAGGAGGTCCGCGTCGTGCTGCCCGAGGCCTGGGACCTCGCGCGCCTGCCGCGCATCCCCGTCAAGGCCCTGGCGGGCCTGCCCCACATCCCCATCTCCCCGGCCGTGGCGCCCGCGGTGCACCAGGTCGCCCTGGACATCCAGGCCCGGGCCGGCGTGACCTTCACCGAATCCTTCTGCTCCGAGAACGTCCTCACCTCCCTGAACGCCGTCTCCGCGGGCCTCGGCTTCTGCTTCTTCGCAAACTACGTCGAGGACATCGTCCCCAAGGGCGTCGTCACCCGCCCCCTGGACCTGGACCCCGCGCCCACCCTCGACCTCATCTTCGCCCGGCGGCGCGACGACCACAGCCCCGCGTTGGCCATCCTCGAGGAGCTGGTGGAGACCCAGGCCTGACCCCGCCGCGGCACATGTTCCGGCAACGGAACACCCGGGCCCCGGAAGGCGCCGGCCCCCGCGCCGCAACCGCCCTGGCGGCGCCACTTGGACCGGCGCCGATCCTGGCACGGAGTCTGCTCTTCCTGGACATCCCATCCAGGAGCATCCCATGACCGCCCTGCTCATCGAGAACGTCGAGACCGTCGCGCTGGATCGCCTGCGCGCCAAAGCCGCCGCGGACGGCCTGACCCTCCAGGCCGAAGTCGCCCGCATCCTCGAAAGCGCCGCCTCCCGCCCCGCCCCCGTCCAGGCGCCGACGGTGGGCCTCTCCTTCCTCGATCTGGAAGAGGAGCCCGATTCCGTCGCCCTGCTCGAGGCCTACATGGAGGAATGGCAGCGCTGAATCCCGGGACCTGGCGGAAGCATGGCTACCGCCTGACCTCCAGGCCCAGCCGGGCCATGCGGCGGTAGAGGGTCGTGCGGCCGATGCCCAGGCGGCGGGCGGCCTCGGCGTAGTTCCCGGAGGCCGCGGCGATGGCGGCCTCGAGCTCCCGCCGCTCGGCGTCGGCCACGCTCCCGGCGGGGGCCGGGGCCGGCGCTTCGGGGGGAAGGCCGGCGAAGTCGGCGGCGCCGAGGGTGTGCGCGTCCGAGGCCAGCATGGCCTGCTCCAGGACGTTCTCCAGTTCGCGCACGTTGCCCGGCCAGGCCCGGGCGGCGAGGATCTCGAGCGCGTCCGGCCCCAGGTCCCGGGCCGGCGCCCCTTCCCGGTGCCCGATGCGCTCCAGGAGGTGCTCGCAGAGGGTCGGCAGGTCGCCGATGCGCTCCCGCAGGGGCGGCAGGGCGATGGTGAGGACATTGAGGCGGTAGAAGAGGTCGCGCCGGAAGCGCCCCTCCCGGATCATGGCCTCCAGGTTCCGGCTCGTGGCGGCGATGATGCGCACGTCCACCTTGAGCACCCGGTTGGAGCCCAGCGGCTCGAATTCCTGGTCCTGGAGGACGCGCAGGAGCTTGGACTGCAGGGACGGCGGCATGTCGCCGATCTCGTCCAGGAAGAGGGTGCCGCCGTCGGCCAGCTCGAACTTCCCCGGACGGGGCTTGCGCTCCGCCCCGGTGTAGGCCCCCGGGGCCACGCCGAAGAACTCGGCCTCCAGGAGCGTCTCGGGGATCGCGGCCACGTTCACGGCTACGAAGGGGCGGTCCGCGCGGGGACCCCCGGCGTGGATGGCATGGGCCACCAGTTCCTTGCCCGTGCCCGTCTCGCCCCGCAGGAGCACCGGCGCCTGGAGGAGGGCGGCCCTGCGCGCCAGGCGCTTTGTCTCCATGGCCTGGGGGCTCGTGCCCAGGAAGGAGGAGAAGGTGTACTTGGAGCGCCGCGCCTCCGCGAGCCGCCGCCGGGCGTGGGCCAGTTCGGCCTGGAGCTGGCCGTAGCGGTCCACGAAGGGCTTGAGGGGCTCCAGGTCGCTGTAGAGGGCGAAGGCCATGGCGCCCACCACCCGGCCGTCCTCGCCGCGCACCGGCATGCGCGTGACGACGAGGGCGTGGCCGCCGGCCTCGAAGATCTCGAGGAGGATGGGCTTGCCCGTGACCACCACCTGGCGCATGAGGCTGTTGGGCAGGAAGGTCTCGATCTCGCGGCCCAGCACGTCGGACGGCTCCACGCCGAGGTTGGCGGCGTAGCGCTCGCTGATCATCACCACGCGCACGTCCTGGTCCACCACGAGGCAGCCCTCCGCGAGCTCGTCGAAGCACGCGAAGAACTGCTGCGCGGCCTGCTGCTTGAGCAGGGGGAAGTCCTGGAAGATCGGCAGGGGCTTGGGCACCGGAGGCTCGGGGGGGATCGCCGTCCATGATCGCACGGAAGGCGCCGCCCCCGGTTCACCCGATCGTGCCGAACCGCCCGGCCTGGTAGTCCTCGAAGGCCCGCTGGATCTCCTCGGGGGTGTTCATCACGAAGGGGCCGTAGTGGGCGATGGGCTCCCGGAGGGGCTCGCCGGCCAGCACCATCACGCTGGCCGCCGTCACGGCCCCGAGGACCGCCCCGTCCCCGTCCCCGAGCCGGGCGACGGTGTCGGGCCCGGCCTCCGCCTCCCCGATGCGCACCGTCCCCGCCAGGGGGATCACGGCCGCCATCCAGGCGGGCGGAAGCGGCAGGGCGAAGGCCGCCCCCGCCTCCAGCTCCAGGTGGGCGCAGAGGAGGGGCACCGGCGTCTGGGCAGGACCGGTCACACCGGCGGCCGTCCCCGCGAGGACCCGGATCCGCCCCCCGGGCACGGGGACCCAGGGCATGGCGGCGGGCTGCAGATCGACGTAGCCCGGCGGGTCCTCCTTGCGGGCCCGGGGGAGGTTGATCCAGATCTGCACCCCCTCGATGGCGCCGCCCGTTTCCAGGTGCTCGGGCACCGGCATCTCCTCGTGGACGATGCCCCGGCCCGCGGTCATGAGCTGGGCCCCGCCGGGGTCGAGGCGCCCGGCACCGCCGGTGCTGTCCCGGTGGCGGAAGGCGCCCTGGAGGAGGTAGGTGAGGGTCTGGAACCCCTTGTGCGGGTGGGGCGGGAACCCCGCGTCCGTCCCCGGGGGCAGCACCATGGGCCCGAAGTGGTCCACGAGCAGGAAGGGGTCCATGTCGCGGAAGGCGTCGGTCCCGCGCTGGCCGAGGCCCGGCACGAGCCGCGTGAGGGGGACCCGGTTCCCGTCCTCCGTGGGCTGCCCGCGGTGGAGGGCGAGGATGCTGCGTTCTTTCATGGCTGCTCCTTTCCAGGATGGGCGGCGGAACCCAAGGTAGTCAGATCTTCACCGTCACGCCAGCGGCGAACGATGCGTCGTCGGTGTTCTCGTGGTGGGTGATGTTGTTGATGTAGCGCAGCGTCAGGAAGGCCCGCGGAGAGAGGTGCACGTGGACGCCCAGGTCGTGCTGGAGGCTCCCCTCGTGGAGCTTCGCGAAGGGCCTGGGCGTGCTGAACCCGCTCAGGAAGTAGAGCTGGAGGAAAGGCTGGACCGCGCGGCCCCGGCGGCCCTCCCAGGTGAGGTGGGCGCCCAGGTCGGGCCGGTAGTCGAGGCGGTCGTAGGCGGCGTTCCCCCGGCCCCGGAAGGTCCAGGCCGCGCCCGCGTATACGGTCTGCCCCGGGGTGGGGCGCCACCAGCCGCTGAAGCCGGCCGCGACGTCCCATCCCGCCCGGAAGGTCCCGTAGGCGTTGGCGAGCGGAGGCTTCACGGCCAGGGTCGCGCTCAGGCCGCCCCGCTCCGAGGCCCGGAGCTGGTGGACGAGGCCCAGCACCGGATCCTGGAGGCGGGTGGCGGAGGGGCCCAGGCGGAGGAAATCCAGCTTCCCGTTGCGGAAGGTCGCCACCACGGCCTGGTCCCGGGCCACCTCCTCCCGCCCCCACTGGCCGAAGCCGAAGGCGCCGTGGAAGGCCTCGATGGGCCCGTCCAGGCCGCCCCCGCCGTGCCGCTCCACCGGGAGCTCCAGGAAGACGTCCGTCCGGTCCGTGAGGCCGTGGCGCACCTGCAGGGTGGTGCGGCTGATCTGCTCGTCGAACCAGAAGAGGAAGGAGGCCTGGGGATACGCCGCGCCGAGGGCCTCCAGGCGGGCCCGGTCCAGGGTGACCCGGCCGTTCAACCACGCGGGCGGATGGTCCTTGATCAGGTCCGAGAACTCGAACACGTTGGATTCCACGTGGGTCAGGCTGAACTGCCAGGCGCCCCGGCCCGTCGGCCGTGGATCCAGGGGCTGATAGGTCATGGGGGCCTGGAGCAGGGTGAACATGTTCCGGGTGGGGAGGGGGCCGGGTTCAAGGGGGGCCTGGGCCTGGAGGGACAGGCCGAGGGCCAGCGCGAGGAGGCTGCGCATGGGGGGGCTCCTTTCATTCGCCGGAGGGATGGACCTCCGGCCGCCGGGGATCGAACCCGGTCGGGGCATCGGGGCGAGGGTTGCTTTCTGGGTGAAAGCTGGTTTCCCTGTGATAGCTATCATGCTTCGCCAGCTTGCCCTTGTCAAGGAGCTTTCTTGAAGATAGTTTGTAGGTGCCCCCCCCGGGCCTTGGACCCCTCCATGCACCCTTCCGAATCCGCCGAATGCACCCGCTTCCGCCTGGCCATCGACCTGTTGGCCAAGCCCTGGTCCGGCCAGATCCTCTGGATCCTCCAGGGGGGGCCGCTGCGGTTCAACGAACTGGCCACCCAGGTGGAGGGCATCGGCGAGAAGGTCCTGTCCGCGCGGCTCAAGGAACTGGAGTGCCAGGGCCTCCTGGTGCGCCGGGTGCTCCCCACCACCCCCGTGCGGGTGGAGTACGAGCTCACCGAGGCCGGCCGCGGCTTCCGGACGGTGGTGGAGGCCGTGACCCGCTGGGGCGAGCAGATCCACGCCTGCCGCCAGGACTGATCCCCGCGGACGGCCGGGAGCCCGGTCTCGGCGCGGGCGCCGTTGTCTGTTATAACAAACATCGGAATCCCCCCTGGAGCCCCGATGCTGCGCCGCGCCCTGCTCACCCTCCTTTGCGCCCTCTTCGCCGCGGGCCCCGCCCTGCGCGCCCAGGGGCCCCGGAAGCCGCTCAGCGTCGTGGCCGCCGCCGACCTGCGCGGCGTCTTCGACGAGCTCAAGGCCGCCTTCGAGGCCCGCACGCCGGGCGTCGAACTCAAGGTGGCCTTCGGCGCGTCGGGAAGCCTCACGGCCCAGATCCTCCAGGGGGCCCCCTTCGACGTGTTCCTGGCCGCCGACACGGGCTTCCCGGAGCAGGTCCGGAAGGCCGGCCTCGCGACCCCGGAGGGCCCCTTCCCCTACGCCCTGGGCACCCTCACCCTCTGGGTGCGCCGGGACCTCGGGCTGGACCCGGCCCGGGACGGCCTCCAGGTGCTGACCAGCCCAGCCCTCCGGAAGATCGCCACGGCCAACCCCCAGGTGGCGCCCTACGGGCGCGCCGGGGAAGCCGCGCTGCGCCACGCGGGCCTCTACGACCAGGTGCGGTCCCGGCTGGTCTTCGCGGACAACATCGCCCAGGCCGCCCAGTTCCTCCAGACCGGCACGGCGGAGGCCGGCCTCATCTCCCTCGCCCAGGCCGAGCACCCCGCGCTGCGCCAGTCCGGCATCGCCTGGCGCGTGCCCGCCGACGCCTATCCCCCGCTCCGCCAGGCCGGGGTCATCCTCGCCCGGACCCAGGTCCCCGAGCAGGCCCGGGCCTTCCGCGCCTTCCTCCTGGGGCCCGAAGGCCAGGGGATCCTGGCCCGCCACGGCTTCGGCAAGCCCTGACATGGACTGGGAAGCGGTCCGCCTCAGCCTGCGACTGGCCCTGCTGTCCGTGGTCCTGCTGGTCCCCATCGGCACGGCCCTGGCCTGGCCCCTGGCCTTCGGCAGGTCCCGGGCCCGGCTCGTCCTGGAAGCGCTGACCTCCCTGCCGCTGGTGCTGCCGCCCACCGTCCTCGGCTTCTACCTCATCGTCGCCCTGGGCCCCCGCAGCCCCCTGGGCCACGCCTGGGAGGCGCTGACCGGGACCCGCCTCGTGTTCACCTTCCAGGGCCTCCTCCTGGCCCAGCTCGTCACCAACCTGCCCTTCTTCCTCCAGCCCCTCGTCGCCTCCCTGGGCGGGGTCGACCGGCGCCTCCTGGAGGCCGCCGCGACCCTGGGCTCCCGCGCCCCCGGCATCTACCTGCGAGTCGCGCTGCCCCTGGCCTGGCGGGGCCTCCTGTCGGGCACCATCCTCAGCTTCGCCCATTCCATCGGGGAGTTCGGGGTGGTCCTCATGGTCGGGGGCAACATCCCCGGCGCCACGCGCACCGCCTCCATCGCCCTCTTCGACCAGGTGCAGGGCTTCGACATGGCCGGCGCGAACCGGACCGCCCTCCTCCTCCTGGCCTTCGCCCTGGCGGTGCTCTCGTCCACCGCCTGGCTCCGCTCCCGGGAGCGCGCATGGAACTGACGGCGGAGTTCCGGAAGACCTTCCCCGGCGGGCCCTCCATCGAGGCCTCCCTCCGCCTGGGCCTGGAGGCGCGGGGACTCACGGTGCTTTTCGGGCCCTCCGGGTGCGGCAAGACGACGGTCCTGCGGTGCCTGGCCGGCCTGGAGACGCCGGACGAAGGCCGCATCGCCGCCGGCCCAGCCCTGTGGTTCGAGGCGGGCCGCGGCAACGTGGTCCCCGCCCCGGCCCGCCGCGTGGGCTACGTGTTCCAGGAGCCCATGCTGTTCCCGCACCTGAGCGTGCGCGGCAACATCGCCTACGGCCTCCACGGCTGGACCCGGGAGCAGCGCCAGGCGCGGGTGGAGGCCATGGTCCAGGTCGCGGGCCTCGCGGGCCTCGAGCACCGCAGGCCCCGGGAGCTCTCCGGCGGCCAGAAGCAGCGGGTCGCCCTGGCCCGGGCCCTGGCCCCCCGCCCCTCCCTGGTGCTGCTGGACGAGCCCTTCGCCTCCCTGGACCGGGCCGCCACGGAGGAACTCCGCCACAACCTGCGGCAGATCCTCCACCACCTGGATGTGCCCGCCGTCCTCGTCACCCACAATCCCCTGGACGCCCTGGCCCTGGGCGACCGGATGGTCCTCATGGCCGGAGGGAAGGTGCTCCGGGAGGGCACCCCCGCCGCGCTCCTGGCCCAGGCCGACGTCCTGCCCGCGGAGGCCTTCGGGTCGGTGGTCCGGGCCCGGGTCCTGGGCCGCACCGAGGGCCTGCTGCGGCTGGCCGCGGGCAGCGCCGAACTCTACGCCCCCGATCCGGGCGGCCCCCTGGACGAGGTCTACGCCTGCATCCGCGGCGAGGGGGTGGCCCTGGAGCGGGGCCCCCACGGCCTCATGACCCAGCGCAACCGCGTCCCCGCCACCCTCCTCCGCCTTGAGGAGGCCGGGGCCCTCACCCGGGTCCACCTGGACGCGGGCTTCCCCCTCCACGCCCTCATCACCGCCTGGGCCGCCCGGGACATGGGCCTGGAGGCGGGCCTCCCCGTGCACGCCCTCATCAAGGCCAGCGCCATCCAGGTGATCCCCATCGAACGGTAGCTACCGTTTGCCGAGGAGGGGCCGAAGGGCCTGCCAGGTCTCCTGGACGGCATCGCCGGCCCGGGCCTCCATGGCCCGGAACACCCGGAGCACCTCCCGCCCCGTGTCCGTGAGGGTCGCGCCCCCCTTCTGGCTGCCGCCCCGGACCGTCTCCACGAGGGGGCCGTTGAAGCATTGGTTCATCTCGTCCACGAGGCGGCGGGTCTTCCAGTAGCTGAGCCCCAGCGCCTTGCCGCCCCCCGAGATGGAGCGGCAGGCGTCGATGGCCTCCAGGAGCGCGGCCTTGCCCGGTCCGAAGGCGAACGTGTCGCCGCAGCGGACGCGGAGCTTGATCTGGATCTCGGGTTCGGGGGCGGGGACCATGGGGCTCTCCCTCCAGCATGCCACGGTCCCGGCGCGGCGCGGGGCCGGCGCCTGAAAACGGGGGCCGGGACGGTCCTTTCGAGGTATGTCATAGTTATTTTCTATTAATTTTAATTGATCCATAGCTGTATTCTGGGTGTTCGACTGGCCCGGCCCCGCCTGCCCCGCGGGATGCCCGGAACGCCCCTCCGCCCACCGCGGGACCGCCCACCGCCCCCTTGGCGGGGGCGGCCCCGCCCGTCCCAGGAGTCCCATGCCCCTCGCCCTGCTCGTCGCCGATCCCTTCGCGGGCACCCTCGCCCTCCTGGCCCTGGTGTGGGTCGCCGCCAAGGTAGGCGGCGACCTGGCCGTGCGCGCCCGGGTTCCGGCGGTGGCGGGCGAACTGGCCGCGGGCCTCGCCCTGGCGGCCCTGGCCCGCTACCTGCCGGGATTCCCCGACATCGGCGGCTCCGGCGCGGCTGACGTGCTCGCCAACCTGGGCGTCATCGTGCTCATGTTCGCGGTCGGCCTGGAATCCAGCGTGCCCCAGATGCTCAAGGTGGGCCTGGCCTCCACCCGGGTGGCCCTCCTGGGGGTGGGGCTGCCCATGGCCGCGGGTCTGGCCGGGGCCTGGCTGCTGCTGCCGGCGGGCACCCCCTTCGGCGTGGATCTCTTCATCGGCGCCTGTCTTTGCGCCACCAGCATCGGCATCAGCGCCCAGGTGCTCCGGGAGCAGGGCGCGGCCGATTCCGCGGAAGGCCGCGTGATCGTCGGCGCAGCCGTCATCGACGATGTGCTGGGCCTCCTCGTGCTCGTGGGGGTCAGCGGGCTCGTCACCGCCCAGGCCGCGGGCGGACCGATGCCCTGGGGAACGCTGGGCCGGACCCTGGCCCTCGCCCTGGCCTTTCTCCTGGTCGCCCTAACCGCCGGACGCTGGGCCACGCCCCGGGTGTGGGCCCTTGCGGGCCGGCTGCGCTCCAGCCAGCTCCTCCTGCCCCTCGCCCTGGCCTTCGCGTTCCTGCTCGCGTGGCTCGGCAACCTTGCCGGCCTCGCCCCCATCGTGGGCGCCTACGCCGCCGGACTCATCCTGGAGCCCGCCCACGTGGAGGCCCTGGAGACCCGGGAGGCCCACAGCCTGGAGCACCTCCTCCACCCGCTGGTCTCGGTCCTCTCGCCGGTGTTCTTCGTGGTCATGGGGGCCCGGGTGGACGTGGCCGCCCTCCTGGATCCGTCCACCCTCGGCCTCGCCGCTGCCCTGGCCCTCCTGGGCGTCCTCGGCAAGCTCCTCGCGGGCTTCGGCGGGGGTCGGGGCCTGCGCTGGCGGGTCCTGGGCTGGGGCATGGTGCCCCGGGGCGAGGTCGGCCTGATCTTCGTGGCGGTGGGCGCCCAGATCCAGGTGAACGGGGCGCCCCTCCTCTCCCCTGGGCTGCAGGCCGGCGTCATCGGCGCCCTCCTCCTCACGACCCTGGCCGGTCCCCTCGGCCTGGCCCGGGCCCTCCGCCGGGAAGCCGCATGACCCTGCCCGCCGCCGTCGCCCTCCTGGGGCTCCTGGTCTTCCTCGCCCACGCCCTGGAGGCGATCTTCCAGCGGACCAAGGTTCCCGACGTGCTCTTCCTGATGGGGCTCGGCCTCCTCCTGGGCCCGGCCACGGGCCTCCTGCGACCCGAAGCCCTCGGTGCCGCGGGCCCGCTGTTCACCACGGCGGCCCTCGTGGCGATCCTCTTCGAGGGGGGCTTGGGCCTGGACCTCCCGACCGTGGCCCGATCCATCCGGGGCGCCACGGGCCTCACCCTCTGGAACTTCCTGGGCACCCTCGCGGTGGCGGCGCCCCTGGCCAAGGGTCTCCTGGGCCTCACGTGGCTCCAGGCCGCCACCGTCGCCGCCTGCCTCGGCGGGACCTCCAGCGCGGTGGTGATCCCCCTGGTGCGCCGCTTCGGCGCGCCGGAGACGACCCGGGCCGCCCTCGCCCTCGAATCGGCCCTGTCGGACGTGCTCGTCATCATCGTGGCCCTGGGCCTCATGAACGCGCAGGCCGCGGGCCGGCTGCACCTGCCCGGGCTTCTGGGCGACATGGCCGGCGCCTTCACGGTGGCGGCGATCCTCGGCCTCGCCGCGGGCCTGGCCTGGAGCCTCCTCCTCGACAAGGTCCGCGCCGTCCGCCATTCCCTCTTCACGACGCCCGCCTTCGTGTTCGTGGTCTACGGCGCCGTGGAGGCCCTGGGCGCCAGCGGCGCCATCGCGGCCCTCGTCATGGGGCTGGTCCTCGGGAACGCCGGGCTCCTCCCTGGCGGCGGCGGGGAGCGGCCGCGCTTCGGAAAGCTGGCCCCGGGGGACCGCCAGGTCTTCGCGGAGGCCGTCTTCCTCATGAAGACCTTCCTCTTCGTCTACGTCGGCCTCTCGATCCGGTTCTCCGGGACGGCGCTGGCCCTCGCGGGCCTCGCCCTCGCCGGGGCCGTCCTGCTCGTGCGCGTTCCCGCGGTCCGCCTCAGCCTGCCCCCGGGGGGTACGGACCGGTCCGGCGCGCTGGTCGCGTCCGCCATGGGGGCCAAGGGCCTCGCGGCCGCCGTCGTGGCCTCCATCCCGCTCCAGATGGGGCTGCCCCGGGCCGAGGAGATCCGCCTCGTCGTCTTCGCCGTGGTGTTCTTCAGCATCCTGGCCTCCTCCCTCCTCCTCTTCCTGCAGGAACGCGGCTGGCTGCGGCTCCCCGGGCGGATCCTGTTCGGCGCCTACCCCGAGGCCCGATGAGCCCGCGACCTGCTAGCATGGCCCGGAAACCGGATCGCGGACGCCCCATGGAATGGCTGAACTACCACCACCTGTTCTACTTCTGGACGGTCGCCCGTGAGGGGAGCGTCACCCGGGCCGCCGCCGCGCTCCACCTCGCCCAGCCCACCCTCACCGCCCAGATCCGGACCCTGGAGGGCAGCCTCGGCGGGCCCCTCTTCACCCGCGTGGGACGGGGCCTGGCGATGACGGACCTCGGCCGGGTGGCCTACGGGTACGCGGAGCAGATCTTCGGCCTGGGCCGCGAGCTCCTCGACGCCTCCCGGGGCCGGACCGGCGCGGGCCCGATCCGCTTCGCCGTGGGCATCTCCGACGCCCTCTCCAAGCTCACCGTCTTCCGCCTCCTCCGGCCCGCCCTGGAGCTGGAGCAACCCGTGCGGCTCTCCTGCATCGAGGAGGGCAACGAGGTCCACTTCGCCATGCTCCTCCGCCACGAGCTCGACCTCGTGCTGTCCGACGTCCCCTTCACCCCCCGGAGCGGGCCCCGCGCCTACAACCACCTGCTCGGCGAAGCCCCGGTCAAGCTCTACGGCACCAAGGCCCTGCTCCGGCGGCACCCGGGATCCTTCCCCGGCCGCCTCCGGGGGGCCCCCTTCCTCCTTCCGCCCCGGGACACCGCCCTCCGCCGGGCCCTGGACCACTGGCTGGACCGGGAGCGCCTGGAACCCGCCATCGTGGCGGAGATCAGCGACGGCGCCCTCCTCAAGACCTTCGGAGGCGAAGGCCGCGGCTTCCTGCCCGCCCCCGCCGTGCTGGAGGAGGCCATGGCCCGCCAGCACGGGCTCCATCCCGCCGGCGAGGTGCCGGGGATCCGGGAACGCATCTATGCCGTCTCCGCCGAGCGCCGCCTCCAGCACCCCGCCGTCCTCGCCATCCGGGAGGCCGCGGTCCGGGAGGTTTTCGTGTAGGACGCTTGCTTGGCCGGGCTCTAGGGTGCGGTCACCTGGCCGGGGCCCTGGATCCGCGTCCGCAGGTCCTCCAGGACGCGGTCCGAGGCCTGGAGCCGGATGAAGCCCAGGCGGGGGTGCTCCAGGTCGATGACCACGTAGACCGTCACCGAGAAGATCAGGGCGAAGCCCAGGTGGTGCAGCCAGCTCCGGTTCCGCTCCTCGGCGCTGGCGTAGCCGGCCACGAGGGCCCCGGAGGAGGCGAGGACTAAGAGCATGGCGTAGATCACGCCCGGGGGGTGGAGCTGGGAGGTCATCGCGCGGGTCGTCACGATGTTGGCAAGCTCATTGACGGCGGGCACGACGAGGATGGAGACCTGCCCGCGCGGATCCCGGTCGCAGGCCGCCGCCGTCTCCTTCCAGAGCCGGTCCAGGAGCTGCTGCACGTTCCGCGCCTGGGCCTGGTGGGCGGGGGTGTCCGGCGCCTCGCGGTAGTAGGCGATCCGGGCATCCAGGTACCGGCGGCACAGGTCCCGCAGGGGCGGTTGTTCCTCGGGCCGCAGCAGGTCCAGGCGGTCGTAGGCGGTGCCGATGGCGTTGGCCTCCTGGGCGATGACCATGCGCCGGGCGTCGTACCGGGTCGCCGCGCCCGAGAAGGTGAGGGCCATCACGAGGCCCAGGAGGCCGAACAGGGCCCCCTCCACCGGGCCCAGCTGGGTCCTGGCGTCCGGATGGGCTTCCCGGCGCGCGCAGCCCAGGCGACGCCCCACTTCCATCAGGACCAGCATCCCGGCGAGCAGGGCCAGGGAAACCCCCAAAGCTTCAAAAATGAAAGACATAGGCCGTCCGCCCCCCATGCCCCCCCAAGGTAGGCGGCGAACGGCCAAAGGCCAGTCCGGGGTTCAGGCTTCGGGCCCGGCCCCTTCCGGTCCCGGGGACCCGAGGCCGGCGAGGCGCTCCCGGATCAGGGACCGCGCCTCCTGGAGCGTGGCCCCCTCCGCCTCCAGCGCCTCGCAGGCGGCCTGGTAGGGGACGGACGCGGCCCGGAGGGCCTGGACGATGCCTTGGATGCGGGGTTCCACGGAGCACACCAGATGGGATTGGATGAATCAAGCTTACCGCCACAGGCCTTGCCTGGCAAATTCACGTCAAGCGGCTGCGGAGATGATGCAAAGCGTCCCATTTCCCGTCCGGCGGGTTCCGGGCGCCGCTAGAATGCCCCCACACCAGGGAGACAAGCCATGCGGTCGCTCGGCCATATCCTTCTGGGCGGAGTCCAGTTCGGCGAAGACGAGGAGCACGCCCAGTTCCAGTTCCGCTTCCTCTTCGTCATCGTCCTGTCCGGGATCTTCACCTCCGGGAGCTTCATCCTCGGCCACCTGGCCGAGGCCAATCCCATGGGGCCCGTCCACGCCACGGTCATGGGCCTCCACATCGCCGCCTGCGCCATCCTGGCCGGGCTCCTCTACGGCCGCAGGGACCGCTTCCGGGGCGTGGCCTGGGCCTACGGGGCCATCTGCCTGGGGGTGATGACCTCCGCCCTGGTCCACGTGCCCGCGGACGAGCTCCGGATCCTCTGGTTCTTCCTGAGCCTCCCCGCCTTCCACCTCCTCCTGGGCCCCCGGGCCGGGGCCGCCTACGCCGTGGCCGCGATGGCCATCATCCTCGCCCTGAACCCCCGGCTCACGGCGGCCTATTCCGTCCACGCCCTCGCCACGGCCCTGGTCGGGATGACCTACCTCGCGATCGTCTTCCACGCCTTCTCGAGCCGCTCGATCTCGTACCACGCGCAGCTGGTGGCCTCCAAGCAGCGCCTCCGCGCGTGGTCCCTGCGCGACCCCCTGACGGGCCTGGCCAACCTGCGGGCCTACCGCGGGGCCGCGGACCAGGCCCTGGCGCTGGCGCGGCGGACCGGGACTCCCCTCGCGGTCCTCTTCATCGACCTGGACCACTTCAAGCGCATCAACGACACCCACGGCCACGAGGCCGGCGATGCGGTCCTCGTGGCCGTGGCCCGGTGCCTGGCCTCCGAGGTCCGGTCCTCGGACACGGCAGGGCGCATCGGCGGGGAGGAATTCGCGGTGCTCCTGCCCGCCACGGACGGCGCCGGCGCCCTGGCCCTGGGCGAGAAGCTCCGGCGGGCCGTGGAGGCCCTGGAGATCCCCGCGGGGAGCGCCCGCCTCCGCGTCACCGCCAGCATCGGGGTGGCCGGGCTTTCGGGACACCACGCCGCCTACGAGGCCCTCCAGGCGGAGGCCGACGCCGCCATGTACCGGGCCAAGCAGGGCGGACGCAACCGCGTCGCGGTGCTCACGGACGACGGGGCCGGCACGGGCGGTCCGCCGCCCCTGGAGCCGGCGGCCTTCGAGGCCGCGAACTGCCCCGCCTGCGCCTTCGGGCGGGGCGAGGGCACGTGCCCCCTCGCGGCGGTGGTGCGGACCCACGCCCATGCCCGCGCCGAGGCCGGCGAGATCCTCCTGGCCCTGGCGCCGCCCGACGGCGCTGGAGGGCGGGCCTGCGCCCTGGGCCGGAACCCGGCCGCCTGAGGCGCGGAAGCCCGGGGGGCCCAGGTATGATGGGCTGGGACGCCCCGCCGCCCCGCCCCGATCCCCATGACCCGGGTGGCCCCGGCCGCCCCAGCCCAGGACCCCCATGGAACGCCTCATCGCTGGCTCGCCCGAGTCCCGCAGCCTCGACCTCGCCGCCGTCAACCTGGCCCGGATCCAGGCCCTCTTCCCGGACGCCGTGGTGGAGGGGCGGCTCGAGGTGGAAGCCCTCCGCCTGGCGGTCGGCGAACCGATCAGCGAGGGGGAGGAGCGCTACGGCCTCACCTGGCACGGCAAACGCCGGGCGAAGCAGTTGGCCCTGACCCCCTCCACCGGCACCCTGCGCCCCCGCCCGGAAGAGAGCCTCGACTGGGACACCACCCGGAACCTGGTGATCGAGGGGGACAACCTGGAAGTGCTCAAGCTCCTCCAGAAGCCCTTCGCGGGGCGGGTGAAGCTGATCTACATCGACCCGCCCTACAACACCGGCCGGGATTTCGTGTACCCCGACAGCTACCAGGACACCCTGCGCAACTACCTGGAGGTCACGGGCCAGGCCGAGGAGGGGGCCCGGATCAGCTCCAACACCGAGGCCTCGGGCCGCTTCCACACCGACTGGCTGAACATGATGCTCCCCCGGCTCAGGCTGGCCCACAGCCTCCTCCAGCCGGCGGGGACCCTCCTGGCCTCCTGCGACGACAACGAGATGCCCCGCCTGCGCCTGCTCCTGGACGAGCTCTTCGGGGAGGAGAACTTCGTGGCCCAGCTGGTCTGGCAGCGCTCGCGGAAGGGCGACGCCAAGCTCATCGCCACCGTCCACGAGTACGTGCTCTGCTACGCCCGGGACAAGGAGGCCCTCCTGGAGGCCGGGATCTGGCGGAAACCCAAGGAGGGCGCCGACGAGGTGCTGGCCCACTACCGGGCCCTCCGGGCCCGGCTGGGCGGGGACCACGCCGCGATCCGCGAGGCCATGCAGGCCTTCTACCGGGGCCTGCCGGAGGGCGATCCCCGGCGGGCCCACCGGCACTACAACTGGTCCGACGACCGGGGCCTCTACTTCGCCGCCGACTTCGCCGGCCCGGACGACGGGCGTGCCTCCCGCCCCCGCCACGACATCCTCCACCCGGTCACGGGCAGGCCCTGCAAGAAGCCCTCCACGGGGTGGCGCTGGGACCAGGCCAAGACGGATTGGGCCCTGGCCCAGGTCCCGCCCCGGATCCACTTCGGCCCCGACGAGACCACCATTCCCACCCGGAAGAGCTACCTGGAGGAGATCGACAGCGAGCCCTTCAGTTCGGTCTTCTACCGCGACGGGCGGTCCGCGACGCTGGAGGTGGAGGCCCTGGTCGGCAAGGGCTGGTTCCCCTTCCCCAAGAACACGGACGTCCTCGCGGAGCTGATCGCCCTCGCCACCGGCCCGGAGGACCTCGTCCTGGACTTCTTCGCGGGGTCGGGAAGCACGGGCCACGCGGTCTGGAAGCTCAACGCCGGCTCGGGCTCCGCCCGGCGCTTCATCCTCGTCCAGCTCCCGGAGCCCACCGGCCGCGAACCCTACCGCACCATCGCCGACATCACCCGGCGGCGGCTGCGGGAGGCCGCCGCCCAGCTCCGGGCCGGCGGCGCGCGGGGGGACCTCGGCTTCCGCGCCTACCGCCTCGACACCTCCAACCTGCGGGCCTGGAACCCCCGGCCCGACGACCTCGCCGGCACCCTCTTCGAGGCCACCGACAACCTGGTCGAGGGCCGGACCCCGGAGGACCTCCTCGCCGAACTGTTCCTCAAACTGGGCTTCGATCCCGCCACCCCCGTGGCCACCCGGGCCATCGCGGGCCATACCGTCCACAGCGCCGGCGGAGGTCTCCTCATGGCCTGCCTCGACGCCGCCATCGGGGCCGACTACGAGGCCCTCGCCCAGGGCATCGCGGACTGGCGCTCCGAGCTTTCGCCGGCCGGGGAGACCACCCTCGTCTTCCGGGACGGCGCCTTCGCCGACGACGTGGCCAAGACCAACCTGACGGCGATCCTGGCCCAGCGCGGGCTTAGCCACGTGCGGAGCCTGTGACCATGAAGCTGCACTTCGAGCCCGACCTCGACTACCAGCGCACGGCCATCGAGGCCGTGTGCGCCCTGTTCCAGGGGCAGGAGAGGTGCCGCTCCGAGTTCACCGTGACCCGGGATTCCCGCCTGGGGTCCCCGGCCCTGGAGGGCCTCGACGCCACCCTCGGCGTCGGCAACCGGCTCCAGCTGCCGGACGGCGAGATCCACGCCAATCTCCGGGCCGTCCAGCTCCAGAACGGCATCCGCCAGTCCGCCGTCCTGGAATCGGGCGACTTCACCGTCGAGATGGAGACCGGCACCGGCAAGACCTATGTCTACCTGCGCACGATCTTCGAGCTGAACCGCCGCTACGGCTTCACCAAGTTCGTGATCGTCGTCCCTTCCGTCGCCATCAAGGAGGGCGTCTTCAAGTCCCTCCAGATCACCGAGGAGCACTTCCGCGCCCTGTACGCCAACGTGCCTTTCGAGTACTTCGTCTACGACTCGGCCCGCCTGGGTCAGGTGCGCAACTTCGCCACCAGTCCGCACATCCAGGTCATGGTCGTGACCGTCGGCGCGATCAACAAGAAGGAGGTCAACAACCTCTACAAGGACAGCGAGAAGACCGGGGGCGACAAGCCCATCGACCTCATCCGCGCCACCAGCCCCGTCCTCATCGTGGATGAGCCCCAGAGCGTCGACGGCGGGCTGAAGGGGGAGGGCCGGAAGGCCCTCGCCGCCATGAACCCCCTCTGCACCCTCCGCTACTCCGCCACCCACGCGGAGAAGCACCACATGGTCTACCGCCTGGACGCGGTCGACGCCTACGAGCGGCGCCTCGTCAAGCAGATCGAGGTGGCCTCGGGCATGGTGGAGGGCGATCACAACACCCCCTACGCGCGCATCCTCGAGGTCGGCTCCCGGAAGGGCGCCGTCTGGGCCGTGGCGGAACTGGACGTGGACCAGCGCGGCTCCGTCTCGAGGAAGCCCGTGCGCGTCGAGGACGGCGACGACCTGGAGCGGGTCACGGGCCGGGCCGTGTACCGGGACTGCCGCGTTGGCGAGATCCGCGCCGGGAAGGGCCGGGAGGCCGTCGAGATCCGCAGGCCGGGCTCCGAGCGCTGGCTGCGGCCCGGGGAGGCCATGGGCGGGGCCGCCGCCGGGGCCGTCCAGCGGCAGATGATCCGGCGCACCATCCGGGAGCACCTGGACAAGGAGCTGCGGCTCCGCCCCCTGGGCATCAAGGTGCTCAGCCTCTTCTTCATCGACCAGGTGGCCCGCTACCGCGAGGCCGGGCCCGACGGCGCGCCCGTGAAGGGGGAGTACGCCCGGATCTTCGAGGAGGAGTTCCGCAGCGCCATCCAACTGCCCGAGTACGCCCCCCTCCTCGGCGGGGAGGACCCCGCCGCCCTCGCCGCCGCGGTCCACGAAGGCTACTTTTCCGTCGACAAGCGGGGCGCCTGGTCCGACACGGGGGAGAGCAACGCGACCGACCGGGAGAACGCCGCCCGGGCCTACAACCTCATCATGCGGGACAAGGAGCGCCTCCTCAGCTTCGAGACGCCCCTGCGGTTCATCTTCAGCCACTCGGCCCTCCGGGAAGGCTGGGACAACCCCAACGTCTTCCAGATCTGCGCCCTCCGGGACATGGGGACCGAGCGGGAGCGGCGCCAGACCCTCGGCCGGGGCCTCCGCCTGTGCGTCAACCAGGACGGCGAGCGCGTCCGGGACCGGCACGTGAACATCCTCACCATCATCGCCCTGGAGAGCTACCAGGCCTTCGCCGAGAACCTCCAGAAGGAGATCGAGGCGGACACCGGGATCCGCTTCGGGGTGGTGGAGCCCCACCAGTTCTCCGCCCTCCCCGTCCCCGCCCCGGGCGGCGGCTCCGCGCCCCTGGGCGAGGCCGGCTCCCGGGCGCTGTGGGAGCACCTCCGCGCGCAGGGCTGGGTCGACGCGGAGGGGAAGGTCCAGGACGCGCTCCGCCAGGCCCTCCGCGAAGGCACCTTCGCCCTCCCCGGGGACTGCCCCGCCCCGCCGGCCCTGGTGGCCGACCTGCTCCGCAAGACGGCCGGCAGGCTCACCCTCCGGAACGCCGACGAGCGGCGGACGGTCCGCACCCGGGAGGCCGTCCTGCACGGCGCCGACTTCCGGGAGCTGTGGGAGCGGATCAAGCACAAGACCACGTACCGGGTGGCCTTCGACAACCAGGGCCTCCTCGAGGCCTGCGCCGCCGCGCTCGCCGCGGCGCCGCCCATTCCCCGCACCCGCCTCACCTGGCACCGCGCCAGCCTCGCCATCGGCAAGGGCGGCGTCGACGCCGCGGGCGCCTCGACCTCCGGCCCCCTGGCCCTGGCGGAGGAGGACGTGGAGCTGCCCGACATCCTCACCGAGCTCCAGGACCGCACCCAGCTCACCCGGCGCAGCCTGGCGCGCATCCTCGTGGACAGCGGCCGCCTCGAGGACTTCCGCCGCAACCCCCAGGCCTTCATCGAGACCGCCGCCGACGCGATCGGCTCCTGCAAGCGCCTCGCCCTGGTCCAGGGCATCCGCTACCGGAAGCTGGGGGACCAGGCCTTCTACGCGCAGGAGCTCTTCGAGCAGGAGGAGCTCACCGGCTACATGAAGCACATGGTCGAGGCCCGGAAGAGCGTGCACGAGTACGTCGTCTACGACTCCGCGGGGGTGGAGCGGACCTTCGCCAAGGACCTCGAGCGGAACGAGGCGGTCAAGGTCTACGCCAAGCTCCCCTCCTGGTTCCGGGTGAACACGCCCCTGGGCACCTACAACCCGGACTGGGCCGTGCTCGTCGAGCAGGACGGCGGGGAGCGCCTCTACCTGGTGGTGGAGACCAAGGGCAGCCTGGACCCGGGCGACCTCCGCCCCGCCGAGGCGGCCAGGATCGCCTGCGGGCGCGCCCACTTCGAGGCCATCTCCGGGGAGGGCGGCGGGGCCCGCTACCTCGTGGCCCGGACGGCCGGGGACCTCTTCCAGGAGCCCTGACCCGCCGGTACGCGGGAAGGCCCGCCCCCGGCGGGGGCGGGCCTCCGGAGCGGGAGCGCCTACCGCGCGCGGGGCGGCGCGTTCTTCACATGGGCGTCGAACCACTTCACCATTTCGGCCACGAGGTGCTCGTTGGACTCGAGGGCGGTGTACCAGTGCGGCTCGAAGGGCAGCATGACGAGGCGGGTGACGCCGCCGTTGCCGCGGATCGCCTCGAAGAGCTTCACGGCCTGGAGGGGCGTCGTGCCCGGGTTGGCGTCGTCGGCCCCGTGGACGATGAGCAGGGGGGACTTGATCCGGTCCGCGAAGAAGAACGTGGACACCTGGCGGTAGACCTCGGGCGCCTCCCACACGCTGCGGCGCTCGTTCTGGAAGCCGAAGGGGGTGAGGGTCTTGTTGTAGGAGCCGCTGGTGGCCACGCCGGCCCGGAAGAGGCTGCTGTGGGCCAGGAGGTTGGCCGTCATGAGGGCGCCGTGGCTGTGGCCGGTGACGCCGATGCGGTCCGGATCGGCCACGCCGAGGCGCACCGCCTCGTCCACGGCGGCCTTGGCGTCGGCGACGAGCTGCTCGAGGTAGGTGTCGTAGGCCTTGCGCGGATCCCCGATGATGGGGAACGAGGCGTTGTCGATGATGGCGTAGCCCGCCAGCAGGAGCAGCCGGTAGTCCCGGAGCCGGGTGAAGGAGGCCTGGGAGCCCGTCACCTGCCCGGCCTTGGAGGGATCCGCGAAGTCCTGGGGATAGGCGTAGAGGATGGTGGGGACGCGGGTCCCTTCCTTGTACCCGGGCGGGGTGAAGAGGGTGAAGGAGAGGTCCAGGCCGTCGGCGCGCTTGTACTTCACGAGCCGCTTCTCGATCTGCCGCACGGCGGGGGAGGGGTCCGGAATGTGGGTGAGGGCCCGGGTGGTGGAGGCGAACACCGCCTCGCCCGCGGGGGCGCCGGTGCGGGCGCCCAGGGTGCGCACGTGGGCGTTGGGCGCGTCCTTGGCGGACTGGTGCCAGGTGAGGAAGGTCCCCGCATCGGGGCCGGGGAAGGCAAGGAAGCGCTCAAGGGCATCCTTGGCGCTGCGGAAGAGGCGCTCGGTCTTGAGGGTGCCCAGGTCCAGGCGGTCCAGGAAGGGCCGGTCGCCGTCCGGCGAGGACCCGGTGCCGCTCAGGAAGATGGCGTTCCCCTCCTGGCGCACCACGGTGTGGCCGCTGGGCAGGGCGCGGGAGACCGGGCTGCCGGGGTTGGCGTAGCGCTCCTGGGTGGACATCTCCCAGAGGGTGCGGGCCGCCTTGGACGGATCGTCGGGATCCGTCAGGGCCGCGCGCATCCAGTGGCGGTTCTCGTCGTATTCGTAGTAGAGGGCGCCGCCGCGCTCGAGCCAGCCCAGGCCCGCGAAGCGCAGGGTGGTCCTCAGCACCTCCCTGGGGGCCTCCTGGAAGGGGGCCCGGGAGAGGAGGACCCGGTCGCGGGCCGGCGCGGCCACGTTCCAGTCGCCGCCGTCCAGGGCCTCGATCCACACGAGGGTGGCCGGCTCCGTGGGCCGCCATTCGAAGTCCCGCGGGCCCGTCGGCACGCCCCGGATGGGCACCCGGTCCGCGAGGGGCAGGGAGGCCACGGTCTTCACCGCGGGCGTTCTGGGCCGGGCCAGGTCCCACACCTCCATGTCCCGGGGGAACCGGTCGGAGGTGGTCACGTACGAGTAGGGCCGGTGGATGCGGGCCACCAGGAGGTGGTGCCCGTCAGGGGCGGGGGCCATCGTCTCGTAGATGCCGGGGGCGCCCACGGGCGTCACCGCCAGCGTGGCGGCGTCCACCAGCGCGACCTGGGCCAGGCCGTAGTGGTCGAAGAGGGCCTCGTCGTGGGCGCTGCCCAGGGTGTCCCGGTTCTCATAGGTGCTGCTCTGGCCCTTGCCGCCCAGGGACTCCTGGATGGAGGGGCCCTGGGGCGCCTGGGGCTTCACGGGCGCCGGCCCCAGGTGGGCCGGGACGGTCTTGACCAGGAGGACCCCCGGCCGCATCCAGACGACCTCGTCGCCCAGCATGGGGTTCAGACGGACCCCGGGCACCCGGCGCACCGCGCCGGTGGCGGCCTCGCAGATCCACAGCTCGACGCTCGTGGCCGTCGTGTTCCGGAAGGCGAACCGCTTCCCGTCGGGGCTCCAGAGGGGCTGGTCGGCGGAGGCCCCCGCGGGCAGCTTGACCGCGGTCCGGGCCCCCGTCGCCGTGTCCACCAGCTCGAAGGATTCCGCGAAGGCCGGGATGCCGTAGCCCCCGGGCGTGTCGTGGCGGCTGTGGTTCCCGGGCTCGACCCGGACCCCGGCCAGCTTCAGGTAGGGCGTGGCCACCCGCGCGATGCCCGGATAGGCCTGCCACCCCGCCAGCAGCATCCGCTCCCGGGTGGGGCTCATGACCGGCACCGGCGTGTTGGGCGCCCGGAGCACGTCCAGGATCGGCTTGGGAGGCTGGGCGTAGCCCGAGGCGGGCGCGGCCTGGGCCGCCCCGGACGGGGGCGCCGCGGCAAGGCAGGCCGCGAGGGACGCGGTCAGGACGAGGGAAAGGCGGCGCGGGAAAGGCATCGGAATTTTCCTTCCTGGGGAGGTGCCTCAGTATACGATACCTCAAGCCCGCCCACAGCCCCTTTCCGGCCCGACCTTCAGCTGGGGCGTATTTGCAGGAATAATCAGAAGGTTGCCACCAGAACCCCTTCCAGGAACCTGCCCCATGGGCCAGCCGATCCTGATCGTCGATGATGAGCCGGCGATCGCCGATACCCTGATCTACGCCCTCCGCACCGAGGGCTTCGAGCCTGCGTGGTGCGACCTGGGAAGCCGCGCGATCACGGCCGTGGAGGCCTCCGAACCCGCCCTGGTGATCCTGGACGTGGGCCTGCCGGACCTGTCGGGCTTCGAGGTGTGCCGGCGGATCCGCCGGTTCTCGGAGGTCCCCATCCTGTTCCTGACGGCCCGGGACGGGGAGGTCGACCGGGTCGTGGGCCTGGAACTGGGCGCGGACGACTACGTCACCAAGCCCTTCAGTCCCCGGGAAGTCACCGCCCGGGTCCGGACCATCCTGCGCCGGACCCGCCCCGCGCCGCCCCCCGCCGGCTTCCGCATCGACGCCGCGGCCCGCAAGGCCCACTACGCCGGCCGGCTCCTGGACCTGACCCGGTTCGAGTTCGACCTGCTGCGGACCCTCGTGGCCCGGCCCGGGCGGGTCTTCACCCGCACCGAACTCATGGAGACCGTCTGGGCCGGGGCCGAGGACACCCAGGAGCGGACCGTGGACACCCACGTCAAGACCCTCCGGGCCAAGCTCCGCGCTGCGGCCCCCGAGGCCGACCCCATCCAGACCCACCGCGGCGTCGGCTACAGCGTGGATGGCCCGTGAGACTTGGCATCCGGCTCCTGCTCGGCGTCTTCCTCATCGCGGGCCTTTCAGCCTGGTTCGTCCTGTCCATCTTCTCCAAGGAGGTCAAGCCCGGCGTGCGCCAGGGCATGGAGGTGGCCCTGGTGGACACCGCCAACCTCCTGGCCGAGTTCGCCGCCGAGGACCTCGCCGCCGGACGCATCGAGCGGGGGCGCCTGGCCGAAGCCGTCGCCCGGTACCGCACGCGCCAGGTGCGCGCGAGCATCTGGGGCCTGACCAAGGCGCGCATGGACTTCCAGGTGTACGTCACCGACGGCGCCGGCATCGTGCGCTACGACAGCGAGGGCGCGGCGGTGGGACGGGACTATTCGCGGTGGACGGACGTGGGCCGCACCCTCCAGGGGGCCTACGGGGCCAGGGCCACCCGTATGGATCCCGCCGACCCGCGCACCTCGGCGATGTACGTGGGCGCGCCCGTCCTCCGGGATGGGCGCGTCCTCGGGGTCCTGACCGTCATCTCCCCCACCGCCAGCGTCCAGCCCTACGCACGTCGCAGCGAACACCGCATCCGGTCCGCGGGGCTGGTCCTCCTCGGCGCGTCCCTGTTCATCGGGGCGGTCCTCACCTGGTGGCTCACCCGCGACGTGGCCCGGCTGCGGTCCTATGCCAGGACCGCCGGCTCCGGAGGCCGGACACCCCTCCCGGCCCTGGGCTCGCCCGAACTGCGGGAACTGGGCGAGGCCCTGGAGTCGATGCGCACCCGCCTCGATGGCCGCGCCTACGTTGAGCGCTACGTCCACACCCTCACCCACGAGATGAAGAGCCCCCTGTCGGCCATCCGCGGCGCCGCGGAACTGCTCAGGGAGCCCCTCCCCGAGGCGGATCGCGCGCGGTTCGCCGACAACGTCCTGGAACAGGCCCGGCGCATGCGCGCCCTGGTGGACCGGATGCTGGCCCTGGCCGAGCTCCAGCACCGCCAGGGGCTCCACAATCCGGCGCAGGTGGATCTCCGCGACCTCGCGGAACGCGCGGCCGCCGCCCGCCGTCCCCAGGCCGAGGCCCGGGGCCTCGGGCTCCGGGTGGTGGGGGAGGGTGCTGCGCCGGTGCGGGGCGAGGCCTTCCTGCTGGAGCAGGCGGTGGGGAACCTGGTGGACAACGCCCTGTCCTTCGCACCGGCCGGATCCCAGGTGGTCCTGGCCGTGGAGCGCCGGCCGGGCAGCGTCCGGATCACCGTCCGGGACGCGGGCCCCGGGCTGCCGGACTTCGCCCTCGACAAGGTCTTCACGCCCTTCTTCTCCCTGGCGCGCCCCGACGGCGCCACCCGCGGCACGGGCCTCGGCCTCTGCTTCGTGCGCGAGATCGCCGAGCTCCACGGCGGCAGCGCGGCCCTCGTCAACGCCCCCGGGGGCGGCGCCCTCGCGACCCTCGCCCTGCCCGCCACCTCCGCCCCCGGAACCGCCGGCGACTGAGGTCCGAGCCCTCCGGCGCGGGGCTTCACACGGCCCCACACTGGCTTCACGCGCAGGTCCTAGGATCCTTCCATCCAAGGAGACCTCATGCGCATGTCCTTCCCCCTCAAGCTCCTGGCCGTCGTCGGCCTCGCCCTGCTCCTCTTCGTCCCCCTCGCCATGACCCAGGGCCTCGTGGAAGTCCGCAATACCCGCCAGATCGAGACGGAGAACCAGGTGGCCCGGCTCACGGCGCGACCCCAGGTCCTGGTGGGCCCCCTCCTCGTGGTCCCCTTCACCCTGGAGGCCCGCCGCCTCCAGCGCAACGACCCGGCCGGCCCCGCCCAGGAGGTGTGGGAGGAGGAGCGCGGCGAGAAGGTCTTCGTGCCCGCCTCCCTCGACTTGGCCGGGGACATCCGCATCGAGGCGCGCCGGCGCGGCTTGTACCGGACCCAGGTCTTCCGCCTCGCGGGCCCGCTCAAGGGGCGGTTCGAGGTGCCCGCGCAGGCGGGGCTCCAGGGCGCGCGCAATCTCCGGCTGGGCCTCCCCTTCCTCGCGCTCGGCATCGAGGACCCCCGCGGGATCCTCAACCACATGGTCCTGCGCACCGGCGGTGGGGAGCGCCCCTTCCTCCCGGGCACCGGCCTGGCCCACCCCGGATCCGGCGTCCACGCCCAGGTCCCCGGCCTGGACCTGGCGGCCGGCGCCGCCTTCGCCTTCGAGATCCCCCTGGAACTCGTGGGCACCCGCAGCCTGAAGATCGCCCCCGTGGCCGAGGAGACCCAGGTCCGGCTTGCGGGGACCTGGCCCGCCCCCAGCTTCGAGGGCGGCTTCGCGCCCCTGGACCGGACCTGGTCCGGCGATGGCTTCACGGCCCGGTGGAAGATTCCCTTCCTCAGCCGGGACCAGGCCTCCCTCCTCCATGGCGGCCCCGGCGCGGAGGCCCAGTACTTCGGCGTGGCCTTCCTCGACCCGGTGAACATCTACCTCCAGTCCGAGCGCGCGGTGAAATACGGCTTCCTCTTCGTCCTGCTCACCTTTGGCGCCTTCCTGCTCCGGGAGATGGTACGCGCCCTCCCCATCCACCCTTTCCAGTACTTCCTGGTCGGGGCCTCCCTCGCCGTGTTCTTCCTCCTCCTCCTGGGCCTGGCCGAGCACCTCGGTTTCCCCCTGGCCTACGCGACGGCCACCGCCGCCAACCTGGCCCTGCTCGCCACCTACCTGACCGCCGTACTCGGCAGCCGCAAGGAGGCCTTCGCCTTCACCGCCGGCCTGGGCCTCCTGTACGCCGCCCTCTACGGCCTGCTGGCCTCCGAGGACAATGCCCTGCTCCTGGGCTCCCTCCTGGTCTTCGCCCTGCTCGCCGCCGTCATGCTGGGAACCCGGCGCATGACCTGGCTGAAGCCCGGCACCCCCACCGAGGAGGGCTGAACGCCCGGGGCGCGCCTCCCTTCCTTTCAGCCGGGTCTATCGCTTCCGGGGCGGGGTGGCCGACCCGCGGGCCCGGTGCCCGCGCCGGGCCGCGGGCTCCTGGGCGCCGGCGAGGGAGGCCATGGCCTTGCGCACCAGCAGGGGATCCACGTCCACCCCCGCGATGCTGGCGCCCCAGTGGAGGTGGGGCCCGCTCACGCGCCCCGTGGCGCCGCTGAGCCCCAGGCGGTCCCCGGCCCGGACCTCATCGCCCGCCTTCACGGCCATCCTGCTCAGGTGGGCGTAGATGGTGAAGAGGCCCGCGCCGTGGTCGAGGATGATGAGGTTGCCCCCGAAGAAGACGTCCTTGGCCAGCCGCACCCGGCCCGGGGCCGCCGCCCGCACGGGGGTTCCCGAGGGGGCCCGCAGGTCCAGGCCGCGATGCACGCTCTGGACCTCGCCGTTGAACCGCCGCGTCGTCCCGAACCCGCAGGTGACCCGGCCGCCCCCGGGCTGGAGGAAGGGCGCCGTCCAGGCCCGCCCCTCCTCCGGCGAGGCGTACACGGCCAGGAAGTCCTCGCGCTCCCGCGCCGCCCGGGCCTGGTCCGCCTCGCTCAGCTTCGCGGTGGAGGGGGGGACCTTCACGGTGATCGTGGGCCCTTGGCAGGGGGTGGCGGTGAAGGGCACCCGGACCGGCCCCCCGGCCCCGCCCTCGACGGTCACCTCCCGGGCGCCGAGGGGGCTGTTCCAGGGCACGGGCACCATCACCGCCTGGCCGCCCCCGGGGACGGGGAAGAAGGGGTGGACCTTATCGTCCAAGCGGGCGGTGAGGGCCCCCGGCGTCCGGGTCCGGAGGAGCACCACGCCCCCCTGGGGCACCCGGACCGCCTCGGCGTGGACCTGGGGCGGGGCCGGAGCGGCAAGACAGGGAAGCAGACACAGGGCGGCGGCGAGGGACATGGGCACTCCGACCTCCCACAGTACGCGGCCCGGGACCCGGGGTCCACGGACCCGCCGGCCTCAGGCCGCCGGATCCGGTTTCCGGGCCGGCCACACCAGGCTCGCCGCGATGGAGCCGCCCACGAGGAGGACGATGATGCCCAGGCTCGCGGCCACGGGCACCTTCACCAGGTCGGCGGCCAGCATCTTGAGGCCGACGAAGGCGAGGACCAGGCTCAGGCCCGCCTTCAGCAGGTGGAAGCGCCCCACCACGCCGGCCAGGAGGAAGTAGAGGCTCCGCAGGCCGAGGATCGCGAAGATGTTGCTGGTGAACACGATGAAGGGATCGGGCGTCACCGCGAAGATGGCGGGCACGCTGTCCACGGCGAAGACGACGTCGGTGACCTCGACGGCCACGAGCACCAGGAGCAGGGGCGTCGCCAGGCGCCGCCCATCCTTGACGATGGTGAAGGCCGGGCCCTCGTACCGGTCCGTGGCCGGGACGAGGCGGCTGAAGAGCCGGTAGACGGGATTGGCCCTGGGATCGAAGGCCAGGTCCTTGGCCAGGAGCATCTTGATGCCCGTGATCAGCAGGAATCCGCCGAAGACGTAGAGCACGGCGTGGAACTTCGCCAGCAGGGCCGCCCCCAGGCCCACGAACGCGGCGCGCATCGCCAGGGCTCCCAGGATGCCCCAGAAGAGCACCCGGTGCTGGTAGGCGTCGGGCACCGAGAAGGCCCCGAAGATCAGGACGAACACGAAGATGTTGTCCACGCTCAGGGCCTTCTCGATGAGGTAGCCCGCCAGGAACTCCATGCCCTTCTGGGGTCCGAACCCCTTCCAGAGGAGGGCGCCGAAGACCAGGGCGCAGGCCACCCAGACGGCGCTCCACACCGCGGCCTCGCGCAGCCCGACCCGGTGCGCCTTCCGGTGGAAGACGCCCAGGTCGAGGGCGAGCATCGCGAACACGAAGGCCAGGAATCCGGCCCACATCCAGGGGGTTCCGATCGTCGTCAAGGGGCTCCTTCAGGGCCGGGGGCGGGTCACGAGGCCCGCCGGAGGGACGCGGGGTCCATGCCCCGCAGGCGCCGGACGCGCTCGGCGACCGGCGGGTGGGTGCTGAACCAGGACATCATGCCATCGCCCGAGAAGGGCGAGGCGATCATGAGGCTCGCGGAGGCCGGCTCCGCGGTGGGGCCGGGCTCGATGACGTGGTTGGCCCGGGTGAGGCGCTCCAGGGCCAGGGCCAGGCCTTCCGGATCGCCCGTGGCCCGGGCGGCGCCCGCGTCGGCCATGAACTCCCGGGACCGGGAGATGCCCATCTGCACGAGGGTCGCGCCGATGGGGGCCACGATGGCGAAGAGGAGGGCCCCCAGGGGGCTTCCGCCCTCCCCGTCGCGGTCGTGGCCGAAGCCCAGCAGCGCCCCCCACTGGAGGGCGCTGGCCAGCAGCCCCACCGCCCCCGCGAGGCCCGCGGCGACCGTCGCGACGAGGATGTCCCGGTTCCTGACGTGGCTGAGCTCGTGGGCGATGACGCCCCTCAGCTCGCGCCGGGAGAGGCTGCGGAGGATGCCCTCGGTGAAGGCCACCGCGCCGTGCTCCGGATTGCGCCCCGTGGCGAAGGCGTTCAACGCCGCGTCGGGGATCACGTACACCTTCGGCGTGGGGATCCCCATCCGGCCGGCCAGCTCGGCCACGTCCAGGTGGAGCTGCGGAGCCTCCATCACCGTCAGGACCCGGGCGCGCTGGAGCCGCAGCACGAGGCGGTCGCTCCAGAAGTAGGCGCCGAGGTTCATGGCGAAGGCGAGCACCGTGGCCCCGATGAGCCAGCTGCGGCCCATGGCCGCGCCGGCCGCCAGCAGGATGGCGGTGGCGGCGCAGAGGAGGAGGGCGGTCTTGAGCTGGTTCATGGCGGGCCTACTGGAAGGCGCGCCGGTTGAAGGCGCGGTACGCCACCCGCCCCAGGCGGTGGATGGCGAGGTTCGTGGCGGTCACGTAGTCCGAGCCGATGGCGGTGACCCGCAGGGGTTCCCGCCGTGGCACCTCCACCAGGATCGAGCAGGCCTTGTCCACCCCGCCCTTGGGCCCGTTGAGGTCGACGATGCGGACCACCACCTGGCCGAGCCGGTCGGCCCAGTGGGAGAGGGACGCCTGGAGCTTCTGGATCACCTTCTGCCCCAGCGCCGAACCATCAAAGGATTTCAGGAGGATCTTCATGGTCGACTCCGAGCGCTTGGTTGCGCACCTCTAGGATGACGCCAGATATCAATAAGTTTTATTGAATCTATGGATGTAAACCATTCACTTTATGGATGTATCATCCAGGTGTGGACTGGCTCAACTACCACCATCTCCTCTATTTCTGGACCGTGGCCCGGGAGGGCTCCGTCACCGCGGCGGCCCGGACCCTGAACCTGTCCCAACCCGCCCTCAGCACCCAGATCCGCGCGCTGGAGGAGAGCCTGGGCGAACGGCTCTTCGAGAAGGCCGGCCGGGGGCTCCGCCTCACCGGAGCCGGCCAGGTGGCCTTCCGGTACGCGGACGAGATCTTCACCCTGGGCCGGGAGTTCCGCCAGGCCCTCAAGGGGCGGCCCACGGGCCGGGCCCTCCGCCTGGTGGTGGGGGTCTCCGACGTGCTGCCCAAGCTGATGGTCCAGCGCCTCCTGCGCCCCGCCCTCCGCCTCGGCGAGCCCCTCCACCTCACCTGCCGCGAGGGCACCCTGCCCCTCCTCCTGGAGGCCCTCCAGGCCCACGAGGTGGACATCGTGCTCTCCGACGTGCCCTGCACGCCCGTGACCGGCCCCCGCGCCTTCAACCATCTGCTGGGCGAGTGCGGGGTGGAGCTCTTCGGCTCGCCGGACCTGGTGGCGCGCCATCCGGGCCCCTTCCCCGAGGCCCTGAACGGCGCGCCCTTCCTCCTGCCCTCCGAGGGCCACGCCCTGCGGCGCGGCCTGGACACCTGGTTCGAGCGCCGGGGCCTCCACCCCGTCATCTCGGGCGAGTTCGACGACAGCGCCCTGCTGATGACGTTCGGGGAGGAGGGCCTCGGCTTCCTCGCGGCCCACGCCGCCATCTCCGGCGAGGTGGCCCGGGCCCACGGCCTGGTGGGCCTGGGCCCCATGGACGGCCTCAAGGGCCGCATCTACGCCGTCTCCGCCGAGCGCCGCCTCGTCCACCCCGCCGTCCTGGCCGTGCTGGAGGCCGCGAAGGCCGAGATCTTCCTCTAGCGGGACGGCCTCCTCCGCTCCAGGTCAGTACTTCCAGCTCACGGAAACCCGGACGTTGGTCGGGGCCCCGTAGAAGGCCTGGGACCAGTAGAGGCTCGTCAGGTACTTCTCGTTGGTGACGTTCTCGACGTTGACCGAGGCGCTCAGGGCCGAAGTGAAGTCGTAGCGGGCCATGAGGTTGACCAGGGCGTAGGCGCGCTGGCGGATGGTCATCCCGGGCCCCTCCTCGCGCCGCATGTCGCTCTTCCAGGTCACCGCCAGGCCGGTCTTGGCCTTGGGGAGGAAGGGCAGGCGCCAGGTGGCCCCGGCCTGCGCGAGCCGGCGCGGCACGTAGGTGCGGGCGTCCCGGCCGTCCCCGTCCTCGAGGGAGAGGAAGGTGGCGCCGGCGTGCACCTGGAGGTCGCGGGTCAGGTCGCCGCTGGCCTCCAGCTCCAGGCCCTTGGCCGTGGTGTCGACGCCCTTGTAGACCGCCTGGATCCCCACGTAGCCGTCCGACTCGGCGAGGTTGCGCTGGGTGGCACGGAAGAGGGAGACGCTGGTCTGGAGGCGCTGCCCGAGCCAGGCGCTCTTGAGGCCCGCCTCGACGCTGCGTCCCTTCACCGGGTCCAGCCGCCGCTGGGAGCGGTCCATCTCCGACTGCGGGTTGAAGATCTCGGCGCAGCTGGCGTAGAGGGTGTGGGCGGGCGCGACGTCCCAGGTCAGGCCCGCGTAGGGGGTGGTGGCGGAGTCCTTGCGCATGCGGTCCACGCCGTACGCGAGTCCGGCGGTGCTCTGGGAGGTGTGGGCGGCGCCCAGGAGCAGGTTCACCCCTTCGGCCAGGTTCAGGCGCGCGGCGGCGAACCCGGTCCCCCGGGCGTCCACGACCCGGCTCCCCGCCACGGAGGCGTCGAAGACGGGTTCGGGGTACCGGCCGTCCCAGACCGCCAGGTCGGGAAGGGGCGTGCCGATGCCCCGCCCGTAGTGGGACTGGTCCTCGAGCAGGCCGTGGGCGTACTGGGCCCCGACGACCACCTGGTGGGTGCGCCCGAAGAGACTGAAGGTCCCGCGCAGGCTGCCTTCGGCCAGGTCCTGGGTGGTGGTGCCGGCGTAGAGGGAGGGGTAGGCGTAGAGGCCCAGGCCGGTGACCGGGTCCGGGGTGCCGTAGACGTAGAAGAGCTTGTCGTCGCTCTCCTGGCGCCGGCGGGTCCAGGTGCCCTTCACGGACCAGCCGCCGCCCAGGTCGTGGGCCAGCTCCGCGAAGAGGGTGGTCTCGCGGTTGTCCCAGCGGACCCAGTCCGCCGCGGTGCTGGTGGAACGCGCGTAGTGCGTGGGCGTGCCGTCGGTGTGGAGAAGCGGCAGGGCGCCCCAGAGGCCGCCGTCCGTGTCCTTCCGCTGGAAGGTGAAGCCCGCGGTGAACGTGGTCGCGGCGCCCAGATCCGCCTCCACCACGCCGTAGAGGAGGTGCTTCCGGGAGGCGAGCCGGTCCAGGTACGAATGGCCGGTCTCGCCCGCGCCCACGAAGCGGCCGCGCACCGCGCCGTCCCAGCCCAGGCTGCCGGAGATGTCCACGTCGGCGCGGCCCCGGTCCCAGGAGCCGGCGCCAAGGGTCGCCGAGGCCTGCAGTTCGCGGGTGGGGCGCTTCCGGATGAAATTCACGGTGGCGGAGGGATAGCCCGTGGCGGAGACGAGGCCGTTGGCGCCGCGCACCACCTCGATGCGGTCGAAGGGCGCCAGGTCCAAGTCGCCCAGGAGGTTGCCGTTGGCGAAGCCCGCGCCCACGCCGTCGAACTGGAAGTTGGTGATGTCGAAGCCCCGGGCCGTGAAGTAGGTTCGGTCCGTCTCCACCCGCTCCACCTGGACCCCGGTCACGGCGTCCAGGGCGTCGATGGCCGAGGACAGGCGGAAGTCCTCCAGCTGGGCGTGGGTGAGCACGGTCACCGGCTGGGGGGTCTCCCGCAGGGGGAGGTCGAGGCCGGTCCCGGACGCGCTCCGGGCGACCACGTAGGCCCCGGTGTCCTCCGAGGGAGCCTCCTTCTCCTTGGCCTCCTTGGCGTCCTTGGCGGCCTTGGCGGTGACCTTCACCGCGGGCAGCGTGGTCTCCGGCGCGGGGGGCTCGGCGTGGGCCAGGCCCGAGAAGAGGAGGCCGGTCAGCAGGGTGGAGCGGGGAGGGGTGGCGAAGCGGTAGCGCAGCATGGCGAACCTCATGGAACCGGCCTCGCGGCCGGGGGTGGAAGCATCAGGCCCAGGCGTTCCGGGCATGGCGGGGGAGACGGGCGCCGAGGACCAGGAACAGCGCGCCGGCGGCGGCGCCCAGGACGGCGAGGACGGGATGGGTGGACAGGCTGAGGAGGGGAATGGCCAGGGCGCCGGCGGCCGTCGCCCAGGCGAGGCCCCGCAGGCTCCGGCGGAGGGGGCCGAGCCCCGCCCAGAGGACCCCGCCCAGGAGGCAGGGCCAGAAGACCCAGCCCAGGCTGGCGGCCCCCAGGCGGGCCGCGGGGAAGCAGGCGGCGAGTCCGGCCAGGGCCCCCCCGCACACCCCCACCGTGAGGCGGGCCATGAGCTGGGCCTGGCGGGGCCGGCGCTTCCAGCGGGCCTCCACGGCCACGCCCATTCCGGCGAGGAAGGCCAGGGCGCCGGCCACCCCGAAGGTGAACCAGGCGGCCTGCACGGTCCGGCCGCCGAAGTCGCCGAAGTGGAGGCCGTAGAGGGTGGACAGGAGGGCGTGGTTGCCGTCGCGGCGCCCCGGCACCTGCACATCGGTGACGGTCCCGGTGTCCATTGCCACGGCCAGCTGGCCGAAGGGCGCGACGCCGCCGGGGCGGTGGCCCAGGATCTGGAGGGTCGCCGCCGCGTCCCCGGCGTGGACGAACCGGAGGAAGCGGGGCTCGAAGCCCGGGGCCGCGGCCGACGCCGCCTCCAGGAGCCGCGCCAGGGGCAGGGGCGAACCGGGCCGGCCCGACGCCGCCGGGGCCGCCGTGCCCAGGATCGCGTCCAGCCTCGGCGCCAGCTGGCCCCGGTACACCGTCGCGTCGTAGGTGGCGACGAGCACGAGAAAGAGGCTGAAGAGGGCCCCCGTGACCGCGAAGATCCCGTGCAGGGGCAGGGCCGCGAGGCCCAGGGCCCCGTGGGTGTCGCCCCAGGTGCGGCGGGCCGGGGCCTTCCAGGCCACGGAGAGCGCCCGGCGGCCCCTGGGCAGGTGCAGGATGGCGCCGGTGAGGAGGGCCAGGGCGTAGAGGAGGCAGACCCCGCCCAGGAGGAGGGCCCCTGCGCGGCCGAGGCCGAATTCGTGGTGCAGTTCGTTGAAGAAGGTGCCGAGGCCTCCCCGCGCCGCGGCGGGGCGGCCCGAGGCCAGGTCACCGGCGGACCCGAAGACCCAGTCACCGGTGGCCGGATCCTGCCAGTAGGCCACCGGGTCGGGACCCAGCTCCCCGGGCACCGCGAGGGAGAAGGCGCCCTTGAGCTCCGGGTGCCGGCGCTGGATCTCCGCCGCCGCGGCCTCGAGGGCGGCCGGATCGGCCTGGGCCGCGGGCCGGGTCTCGCCCGCGCCCCAGCGGTCCAGCTCCTTCCCGAAGACCGTCAGGGCGCCGGCGCAGAAGACGACGAAGAGCACCAGGGCGCAGGCCAGGCCCGCCCAGGTGTGGAGGGCGCGGGCGGCCCGCTGGCGGAGGGGGTCGCTCATGCCAGCCCCCAGAGGGCCAGGGCGGCGACGCCGTGGAGCAGGCCCAGGACCGCCCACATCCGGCGGGGATCGCGCATCCACAAGCCCACCCACACGGCCCCGATCCAGAGGGGGACCACGAGGGTGAAGCCCAGCACGAGGCGGGTCCAGCCCGTGGCCTTGAGGAGCACCCCCACCGCGAGCACGGCCAGGGTGAGGGCCGCCAGCGGCATCAGGGCGAGGTGGACGCGCCCGGGGGCGCGGCGGGGAGCGGGTGGGGTGCGTTCGGGCATGGGTCATCCAGGGCCCCTGGACGGGGCCGTCGGCGGGTGGGGGGAATGGTTCAGGCGCTGAGGGAGAACTCGATGGGGACCAGGACCCAGGCCTGGACGGGGGCCTCCCCCAGCCGGGCCGGGGTGAAGCGCCAGGCGCGGACCGTGGCGGCGGCGGCCTGGTCCAGGGCGGTGGATCCGCTGCTGGCGCGGACCTCCACCTGGAGGGGCGCGCCCTCCGCCGAGACCAGGACCCGGAGCAGCACCCGCCCCTCCTCCCGGGCGCGGCGGGCCCGGGCCGGATAGGCGGGGGCGGGGTTGTTCAGGTAGGCCGCGTCGAAGCGGGGCTGGATCACCGCCAGGCCTCCGGGGGCCCCGGTGGCGGCGGCTCCGCCGCCGGCCGCGCCAGGATGGGCCGGTCCCGCCTCGGGACGGGGGGCGGGCGGCGCGGGGACCGCCTGGGCCACGGCGGGCAGGGCCGCGGGGGGCTGCTCCGGCACCGGCTCCGGGCGGGGGGCGGGCGCCCCGGTGGCGGGGCCCGCCGCCGGCCGGGGCGCCGCCGCCGGCGCGGGGACGGGGGCCTGGGGCAGGGTCAGATCCAGGATGATCTCCCGGCGCGCGACCCGCACTGGGGCCGGACCAGCGTCCATGCGGGAGGCCAGCACGGCCGCGCCGGCCAGGACGAGGCCGGAGGCCAGGGAGCCCAGGGAGGCCCAGAGGCGCCGGGCGACGGGATGCGGGTCCTGGATCTGGAAATCCGGGACGGGGAGGATGGGGTCGGGTCGGGGGTGCGTCATGGTGGGGTCCAGGGCCTCGGCTTATTTGAGACTGAGTCTCAGTCTACATAAGCCCTCCCCTGCGTCAACCCTGAACGCGGGACCTGTGCTGTCCGTCACACCGGGCGGGGACCCGCTCAGCCGCGCCGCCCCCGGAACCGCCCCATCAGGCGCAGGCCGTTGGCCACCACCAGGAGGCTGGCGCCCATGTCGGCGAACACCGCCATCCACAGGGTGGCCCGGCCCGCGAAGGCCAGCAGCAGGAAGGCCGCCTTGATGCCCAGGGCCAGGACGAGGTTCTGGCGGAGGACGAGGGCCGTGCGGTGGCTCAGCCCGATGAAGTCCGCGATCTTGCGCGGATCGTCGTCCATGATGGCCACGTCGGCCGTCTCCAGGGCCGTGGCGGTGCCCGCCGCCCCCATGGCGAAGCCGAGGTCGGCCCGGGCCAGGGCCGGGGCGTCGTTCACGCCGTCCCCCACCATGCCGGTCAGGCCCTGGGCCTGGAGGTCGGCGATGGCGGCCTGCTTGTCCTCGGGCATCAGGTTGCCGCGGGCGTCCGAAATGCCCAGCTGCCGGGCCACGGCCCGGGCCGTGGCCGGGTTGTCCCCCGTGAGCAGGACGGGCGTCACCCCCAGGCCCCGCAGGGCGTCCACGGCCGGGCGGCTCTCGGGCCGGAGGGTGTCCGCCAGGGCGAACAGGGCCTCCGGGCCGCGGCTGGAGCAGAGGAGGATGGCCGTGCGGCCCGCCTCCTCCACCTGGGCCAGGCGCGCCTCCAGGGCCGGGTCGCAGGCGCCCAGTTCCTCGACCAGGCGATGGTTCCCCAGGTGCCAGGTTTCGCCGTCGATGCGGCCCCGGACCCCCCGCCCCGGCAGGACGCTGAAGTCGGCCACGGCCGCCAGCGACGCTCCCGGCTGGCGGTCGCGCCAGCCCTGGACGAGGGCCCGGGCCACGGGATGGGTGCTGGGCTCGTCCAGGCTCGCGGCGATGCGCAGGAGGTCGGCCACGGATCCCCCGTCCAGGGCCTGGGCGTCCACGAGGGCGGGCCGGCCCTGGGTGAGGGTCCCGGTCTTGTCCAGGGCCACCACCTTCAAGCGCCGGCCGTTCTCCAGGAAGGCGCCGCCCTTCACGAGGACGCCGTGGCGGGCGGCCGCCGCCAGGCCGCTCACCACGGTCACGGGGGTGGAGACCACGAGGGCGCAGGGGCAGGCGATCACCAGCAGCACGATGGCCTGGTAGAGCCAGCCCGCCCAGCCGCCTCCGGCCAGCAGGGGCCCCAGGAGGGCCACGGCCCCGGCGAGGACCACCACGGCGGGCGTGTACACATGGGCGAACCGGTCCACGAAGCGCTGCATGGGCGCCCGCTGGGCCTGGGCCTCCTGGATGGCGGCGGCGATGCGGTCGAGGGTCCCGGCGCCGGCGGCGGCCGTGACCTCGGCCTCCAGCACGCCGTCGGTGACGATGCTGCCGGCGTAGAGGGGATCGCCGGGGCCCTTGTCCACCGGGAGGCTCTCGCCCGTGATGGGGGCCTGGTCGAGGGCCGCCTGGCCCGAGAGGACCCGGGCGTCCAGGGGCACCCGGGCGCCGGTACGCACGCGGATGCGGGCGCCCAGGGGCACTTCGGCGAGGGGCGCCTCCCGCCAGCCGTCCCCGTCCGGCACTTCGGCGGTCTCCGGGGCCAGGGCGGTGAGGGCGCGGATGGCGTCCCGGGCCCGGGCCAGGGAGAGGCCCTCGATGGCCTCCGCGAGCCCGAAGAGGAAGATCACCATGGCGGCCTCGGGCCATTTGCCGATGGCGAGGGCGCCGGCGGTGGCCAGGGACATGAGGAAGTGGATGTTGATCGCGCGGTTGCGCAGGGCGATCCAGCCCTTGCGGAGGGTCGGGAGCCCGGAGGCCGCCAGGGACGCGGCGGCCAGCACGGCCACGGCCGGGGAGGCCTCGTGGCCGGTCTTCCAGGCCACGAGTTCGGCGGCGAGGGCCGCGGCGCCCCCCCATGCCAGGCGCCACCGCTGCCCCCGCGGCAGGACCGGCGGCGGCGCGGACCGGCCCCGGGCCTCCAGGAGCACCGGGGCCATGCCCACCTGGACCAGGGCCTCGGCCACCTCCCCCGGGGCCTCCAGGCGGTGGTGCACCGTCAATTCCCGGTCCAGCAGGTTGAAGTCCAGGTGGACGATGCCCGGGATCCGGCCCAGGCGCTTGCGGATCAGGCCCTCCTCGGTGGGGCAGTCCATGGCGTCGATGCGGAACCGCAGGCGGGCGTGGTCCCCCGGGGGGGCCGGGGCCCGCTCCGGCGCGGGGGCGGAACCGCCGCAGGCGCCGCCACAGCAGGCGTGACCGGTGGGAGAGGACGGGGATCGGGTCATGGTTGCGCGGCGCTCCCGGAGATGCCACCATTCGGCACCCTGTAGCAGCTACAGGGTCAACCCCGGAGGTGCGGTGTGAGGATCGGCGAGCTGGCCCAGCGGAGCGGCTGCGACGTGGAGACCGTCCGGTTCTACGAGCGGGAAGGCCTGCTGGACACCCCCGCCCGGGAGCCCAACGGCTACCGCCGCTACGGGGAGCGCCACCTGGTGCAGCTCCACTTCGTCCGCCACTGCCGCTCCCTGGGCATGGGCCTGCCGGACATCCGGACCCTCCGCGCCTTCCAGGCCCACCCGGAACTGGCCTGCGACGACATCAACGCCATGATCGACCGCCAGATCGGGCGTATCCACCAGCAGGTGGAGACCCTGCGGACCCTGGAGGGGCAGCTCCACGCCCTGCGGGACACCTGCGACCAGCACCGGAAGACCGGCGAGTGCGGCATCCTGCGCAACCTGGAGCAAGCAGCCGAGGGAGAGGCCTGCTCCTGCCACCCCCAGCGGTCGGAGGGGGTCTGGACCCCAGGGGGGGTTGATTCTTTCAAATAGCCCTCCAGGGCGGACGCCCGACCCCTTACACTGGCCTTTCGCGCCGTCCCATGTCCGCCCCCCTGTCCCAGACCTCCGCTCCCGACCGCCCGGCCTCGCCGGCGAGGCGGTGGCTGTGCGTGCTCCTGCTGGTGGTCCTGGGCACCTTCCTGGCGGCCGCCGGGCGGGACCACTGCCATGACGGGGGCCACCAGGCGTCCGCCCCCCACCTCCTCTGCGTCGACGACTGCGCCCCCGCCGTGATCCCGGCGGCGCCGGCGCCGCCGCCCCGCGACCCCCAGCCCGAGGCCCCGTTCACGGAGGCGGCCCCCGCCGCCGTGCGGAGCCTGGACCTCGAACCGGAGAAAGCGCCGCCCCGGGCCTGAGCCCCGCCGACGCCCCTGACGGCTCCCGGCCCGGGAGCCCCGTTTCCCCGCCCATCGAGGTTCTCCATGCGAATCCCCCTTCTGGGGGCCCTGCCCTGCCTGCTCTTCGCGCAGGCGGCCGAGGCTCCCCTGGCCTTCGAGGCCATCCTGGCCCTGGCCCGCCCTGCGCCCGAGCAGTGGCGCGTCCAGGCCCTTCTCGCCGAGCGCGGCCTCCAGACCGCCGAATCCCGGGGCCTCCTCCGGGACGCCCCCACCCTCTCCCTCCTGGCGGGCCCCCGCCGGGCCACCGGCACCCCCGGCAGCACCGACCGCGCCGTGGAACTGGACCTGCCCCTCCTCCTCGCCCCCGGCGCGCGCGCGGCCCTGGAAGCCAGCCTGGGCGCCGCCCATCCCCTCCTCACGGAAGCCGCCCGGCGCGAGGCCCGCCTCCGGCTCCAGACCGCCTACCTGGACGCGTGGCTCAGCGCGCGCCTGCGGGCCCTGCGGGAAGCGGACCTCCAGACCGTGGACCGCTGGCGGTCCGCGGCCCAGGCCCGGCTGGAGGCCGGGGCCGATCCCGCCTTCCAGGTGGCCCTCGTCGAGGGCGAGCGCCTCAAGGTCCAGCAGGAGCTGGACGAGGCCCGCCTCCAGGAGGCCCGGGCCTGGGGCGCCCTGACGGCCCTCGCCGATCTGCCCGCCCAACCCCGGCCCCTGGCCGACCCGGGCCCCCTTCCCGCCCTGTCCGGGGCCGGCCTGGAAGCCCGGCTCCAGGCCAGCCCCGTCCGCCAGGCCCTCCTCGCCGAGGCGGACCTGGAGGCCCGCGGCCTCCGCCTGAAGGAGGCCCAGGCCCTGGCGCGGTGGAGCCTGCGCGGCAGCTACGCCGCCGAGGGCGAGGACCGGGTGGCCCGCCTGGGCGTGGCCCTGCGCCTCCCCCGCCCGGGACAGGCCGAGGCCGTCCGCCGCGGCACCGAGGCCCAGCTCCGGGCCGTCCAGGGCGCTTCGCGCCAGGCCCTGGCCGAGTTCGACGCCCGCGCCGAGGCCGCCGCGGCCCGCCTCCGGGGCTTCGGTCCCGACGCGCCGGTCCCCGACTTCGCCCGCGCCCTGGAGGCCGTCGGCCTCCGGCTGCAGGAGGGCCGGGAACGGCCTTCGGACGCCCTCCCCATCCGGCGCCAGCTGCTGGAGGCCCAGATGGCCTCGCTGCGGCGCGTCCACGCGCGGCATGCCCTGGCCGCCGAACTCCAGGCCCTGCTCCCCGAGGTGACCCCATGACCCGCGTCCACCAGATCCTGCCCCTCGCCCTCGTCCTCGCCGCGGGGACGGCCTGCGGCCGCAAGCCCGCGCCGAAGGCGGCGGAGGCGGAGCACGCCCACGAGGAGGCCGCCATCCCCGTGGAGGCCATGCGGGGCATCCGCCTCCTCGAGGTGGCCGAGGCCCGCACCGGCGCGCGCTGGATGCCCGGCGAGGCCCAGGGGGACGAGGCCGCCCAGGCCGTCCTCAGCTGCCCCGTCAAGGGCATCGTCAGCCGCCTCGTGGCCATCCCCGGCCAGGCCCGGCGGGCCGGGGAGGTGCTGGCCGTCGTCCAGAGCCCCGAACTGGCCCGCCTCAAGGCCGAGTGGATCGCGGCGAAGTCCCGGCTGACCCGCGCCCGGGCCGACCTGGCGCGGGAGGAACGCCTCTTCCAGGCCGGGGCGGGCGCCCGCCGGGACCTGGAGACCGTGCGCGCCGAGGCCGAGACGGCCGAGGCCGGGGAGGAAGCCGCCCGCCTGAGCCTGGAGGCCGTCGGCCTCCCGCCCAGCGAAGCGGGCGCCAGCTTCCCCCTCCGCGCCCCGTCCGCCGGCAGCCTCGTGGCCTGGAAAGTGCAGCGGGGCCAGGGCGTGGAGGCGGGCCAAGAGCTGGGCGCTTTCCAGGCCGCCCGGGCCTCCATCGTGAAGGTGGAGGTGCCCCAGCCCGGTCCCGTGGACTGGGCCCCGGGGGCCGAGACCGAGGTCCGCCAGGCCGGCGGAAGGACCTGGAGGGCGCGCCTGGAGGGGACCCCCACGGCCCTCACCGCCGACACGCGCCGGCTGGCCTACCGCCTCCGCTTCCTCGGTGGGCCCCTGCCCATCCCGGGCACCCCCGTGGAGGTGAAGGTCCCCCTGGACAAGGGAATCTACCTGCCCCAGTCCGCCCTCCAGCAGATGGAGGGGCGCTGGGGGGTCTTCGTGGTGTCGGGAGGGCAGGCCGCGTTCCGCCCCGTGACCCGCGGCGCCGACATCCAGGCCGAGGTCCTGATCCTCGACGGCCTGAAGCCCGGCGAGACCGTCGTGGCCGAGGGGGCCTACCTCCTCAAGGCCCGGCACCAGAAGCAGGCGGAACCGGAGGGGGAGGGCGGCCATGGCCACTGAGCCCTCCTCCCTCCTGCGCCGCTGGTTCCAGGCCCTCCTGCCCCGCAAGGGCTGGGTCTTCGCCCTGAGCCTCGCCTGGGGCGCGGCGGGCATCCTCACCTTCACGGGCCTGGGGCGCGACCTGTTCCCCGACATGAGCCTGCCCGTCCTCAGCGTCCTCATCCAGAGCCCCGGGCGCGCCACGCCGGAGCTGGAGCTCTCCGTCGCCCAGCCCGCGGAGCAGGCCCTGGGCGGCATGCCCGGGGTGCGGCGGGTCAACTCCGTCGTCCTGCCGGAGCTCGTGCAGACCGTCGTGACCTTCGAGGGCGGCACGGACCCGTGGCGGGCCCGGCAGCTCGTCGCCGAGCGCCTCTCGGGCGTCGTCGGGTCCTTCCCCGCCGGCACCCGCCCCCCCCTCATGACCAGCGCCTCGGGACGCCTCCAGGAGCTGATGGAGATCGTCCTCGAGGGCGAGCGCGTCGACCCCATGCGCCTGCGCGACCACACCGACCAGGTCCTGGTGCCCCGCCTCCAGGCGGTCCCCGGCGTGGCGCGGGTGGAGAAGCTCGGGGGCCAGGAGCGGTCCCTCCAGATCCAGCTCATCCCCGAGCGGGTCCGCAGCCTGGGCGTCACCCTCGACAAGGTCATGGCCGCCCTGGAGCAGAGCGGCCAGGACCTGGCCGCCGGCATCCTGGAGATCCAGGACAAGGGGTGGTACATGTCCGTGGGCAGCCTCGCCGCAGGCCCCGAGGAGGTGCGCAGGCTCCCCGTGCAGGCCGCGCGCCGCACCGTCACCCTCGGGGAGATCGCCGAGGTCCGGGAGGCACCCGCCTTCCGGCGCGGCCTGGCCCGGCACGACGGCCACGAGGACGTCAGCCTGCGCATCGTGAAGCAGCCCACCGCCGCCACCCTGGAGGTGGCCGAAGGCGTGCGGGAGGCCGTGAAGGAGCTCCAGCGGGGCCTGCCCCAGGGCATGCGCCTGGAGACCATCTACGACCAGGGCGGGCTCGTGACCCACGCCCTCGACGGGGTGACCCTGGCCCTGGCCGTGGGCGGCCTCTTCGTGGCGGGCGTCCTCGTCGCCCTCCTGGGCAGTTTCCGGGGCGCCGTCCTCGTGCTCGCCGTGCTGCCCCTGGCCACCTTCGGGGCGGCCATCCCGCTCCGCCTCTCGGGGCTGGGGCTGAACGCCATGACCCTCGGCGGCCTCGCCATCGCCGTGGGGCTGCTGGTGGACGCCGCCGTCATCATGGTGGAGAACCTGGCCCACCGCCTCCACGGGGCGGACGGCGGCACCCGGCGCGACGTGCTCACCCGCGCGGCGGCGGAAGTGGCCGGCCCCATCCTCACCGCCGTCCTCGTGATCCTGGCGGTGTTCATCCCCCTCCTCTCCATGGGCGGCATCGCGGGCAAGCTCTACGCCCCCCTGGCCGCGGCCGTGGCCTCCGCCATGACGATCAGCCTGGTGCTGACCTTCACCCTGGTCCCGGCCCTGGTGGAGCGCTTCCTGCCCCCCGGCGCCACCCTGCGGGAACCCCGGCTCGTGGCGGCCATCAAGCGCGTGTACCGGCCCGCCCTGGACTGGGCCCTCGGGCACGGCGTCCTCGTGCGGATCCTGGCCCTGGGCCTGACGGTCCCGAGCCTGTGGCTGGCCTTCCGGCTGGGAACGGACTTCCTGCCCGCCCTGGACGAGCGCGCCTTCATGCTGCTCTCCAAGGTCCCCTCGGAATCCAGCCTGGAGGCGGTGGACAAGGCCAACCTGCTCCTGGACGAACGGCTCCGCGACATCCCCGGCGTCGGGGCCGTCTACCGCCGGAGCGGCAGGGCCGAGGTCACCGAGGACCCCTGCCCCATCACCGACAGCGAGGTGATGGTGATCCTGCGCGCCGACGCCGACGAGAAGGCCGTGGGCCGCGAGGTGCTGGAGGCGGCCGAGGCCATGCCCTTCCCCGTGGAAGTCAACACCCCCATGCAGGAGCGCATCGCCGAGGGCATCGGCGGCACCCCCGCGGACATCCAGGTGAAGCTCTTCAACCGGGACCTGGACGCCCTGCGCCGCGAACTCCCGGCCCTCCGGGAGCGCCTGCTCCGGGTGGAGGGCGTCCGGAGCGTCACCCCCGACACCCCCGACCCCATGCCCCGGTGGCGGGCCGTCCTCGACGAGGAGGCCCTGCGCCGCCTGGACGTGCCCCGGCCCCTGGTGGCCCGGACCCTCCAGGCCGCCCTCCAGGGCCTGGAAGCCGAGGCCCGCTTCGACGGCCCCCAGCGCATCGAGCGGACCGTCCGGTTCCCCAACGACGGCCATGCCAGCCCCGAGACCCTCAAGGACACCCCCCTCGTCCTCGACGACGGCCGGGCCCTCTCCCTGGGCCAGGTCCTGCGCTTCGAGGAGGCCTCCACCCCGACCCTGGTGCGGCGCGAGTCCGCCCAGCGGCGCCTGGGCCTCAACGTCCGCACCGGGGGCGACCTGGGGGGGACCGCCCGCCGCATCGAGCAGGCCCTCGCCGGCGTCCAACTGCCCGAGGGCACCTTCGTGAAGCTGGGCGGCAAGATCGAGGAGGCCCGGGAGACCCAGCGCCGCCTCGGCCTGGCCGTCGCCGGGGCCCTGGCCCTCGTCGTGGGCCTCCTCTTCCTGGCCCTCAAACGCTGGCGCGAGGTGCTCGTCGTCGTCGCTACCCTGCCCGACGCCTTCGCGGGGGCCCTCTTCGCCCTCTGGCTCGCGGGCGAGACCTGGAACATCAGCTCCATCGTGGGCATGATCGGGCTCTTCGGGGTGGCCGTGCAGAACAGCCTGGTCCTCATCACCCAGGCCAAGGCCCTCATGGACGCCGGCACCCCCTTCGAGGAGGCCCTGCGGGAGGCCAGCCTCGGCCGGGTCCGGCCCAAGCTCATGACCGCCGGCGCGGCCATCCTGGGCCTCGCCCCCATGCTGCTCGGCTTCGGCGGCTCCGAACTGGAGCGGCCCCTGGCCATCGCCATGGTGGGCGGCCTCGTGACCAGCACCCTCTTCACCCTCCTGGCCCTGCCCAGCTTCTACGCGTGGGTGGGCCGGCCCCGCGACGGCAGGTAGGCGTCCTCCACCCCGGGTTCCGCGGTTCGCCGCGGAACCCGCTTGCGCCGGCAAGGATCGTACTGTACCGTTCAGTACACTGGAGGACCCCATGACCGCCCCGCGCACCCGCGACACCCGCGAACGCATCCTCGAGGCCGCCCAGCGCCTCTTCCTGGCGCACGGGTACGAAGGCACGAGCATGGACGCGATCCAGCAGGCCGTGGGCGGCTCCAAGGCCACCCTCTACGCCCACTTCGCCGGCAAGGACGCCCTCTTCGCGGCGGTGCTGGACCGGGCCGGGTCCGGCCCCCTCGCCCTGCCCCTCGAAGCCGGACTGCCGGTCCGGGAAACCTTGGAGCAGGTGGCCGACAAGGTCCTCCAGGTGGCGGGCTCCCCCTGGTACGCCCGCCTGCAGCGCTGCGTGCTCGGCCGGGCCGAGGCCGCCCCCGAGCTGGCCGCCGCCTTCTTCGAGCAGGGCGCGGGCCTCGCCCACCGGGAGCTGGCGGCCTGGCTGCGCCGCCAGCACCGGGCGGGGGCCCTCCGCTGCCCCCGGCCGGAGCGCTCCGCCGAACTCTTCCTCGGCCTCGCCCAGGGCCTCCACGCCCAGCGGGCCCTCTTCGGGCTCCCGCCCCTGGACGCCGCGGCCCGGAAGGCCTGGGCGCGCCAGGCCGTCCAGGCCTTCCTCACCCTCTCCTAGGAGTTCCCCCCATGAGCACCCCCTTCCCCGCCGTGGACGACGCCACCTTCCGCGAGGCCGTGGCCTCCGGCACCACCCTCGTGGACGTGTGGGCCCCCTGGTGCGGCGCCTGCCGAACCCTGGGCGCCACCCTCCAGCAGCTGGCCCCGGCCCTGGACCCCGCCCTGAAGGTGGTCCAGCTGGACAGCGAGGCCAACCCCGCGACCGCCGCGGCCCTCGGGGTCCTGGCCCTGCCGACCCTCCTCCTCTTCCGGGACGGGGCCCTCGTCGGCCGCCGCGTGGGCGCCCTGGGCCGCCAGGGCATCCTCGCCTTCGTGGCCGGGGATTGACCCGCGCCGGCCTGGGCGACCCCAGCACCCGCTGGCGGACCTTCCGCGCCGGCCTGGGCGTCTCCCCCGCCGATCACCGCCGGCGGTTCGCCGCGCCAGAGATCCGGAGGCTTGTGGAGCCGTCCGGGGTATGATGCATTCCGCCCGCTCGACGGCCTCGACCGCGAGCCCCCCGGACCCCTGACACCCCGGAGCCGCCAGCCATGACCTGGCTCACCCGCCACCCCGCCCAGGCCTCGATCCGCACGGTCCTCCTGGGCTCCCTCCTCATCCTGGGCGGCTGGGCGCTGGCGGTCACCCTCGGGCATCTGCAGCTCAACTGGCGAGCCCATCGCCATGCCCAGGACCGGGTGCGGGCCTCGATCCTCGCCGAAAGCATCCTGGAAATGGCCAACAACCTTGCTTTCGAACGGGGGCGCGCCGCCGTGCTCCTCCGCCGGACCGAGATCCCCGCCCCCGAGGACCTGGCCTTCCTGGACCGCCGCCGCGCCCGGTCCGAGTCCGCCTGGCAGGCCCTTCAGGGCCCGCTGCGCCAGGGGGCCATCCCCCACGCCGCCGACGTCGAAGCCCGCCTGCAGGAGGTCCGGGCCCTCCGGGTCCGCGTGAGCGAAATCCTGGTCCGCGTCGGCCAGGACCCCGCCCTCGCCGACGCCTGGTACCTCGCCGCCACCCGGGCCATCCAGGCCATCCAGAAGAGCCTGGAGGCGCTGGCCCAGCAGTTCGAGCCCGGCGACAGCACGATCCCCCTGGCCCTCCTGGCCAGCACCGCCCTGGAACTGCGCGACACGGTGGGCTCGGAAAGTTTCATGGCCCTCCAGCTCATCTCCGCCGGATCGGCAACCCCGGCGCAGCGGGAGCGCGTCGCCGAGGCCCGCGGCCGGGGCGAGCGCCTCTGGGACGAAGTCGCCCAGCTGGCCGAGATCGGCCACGCGCCGGCCCTCCAGGCCCGGGTGGCCGACCTTCGGGCCCAGTGGACCCAGGTCGCGCGCCCCCTCCACGACGCCGGGCTCGCGGACCTGGCCCAGGGCCGGGCGCCGATGCCCATCCGCCGGATCACCGCCGTCTCCGTGCCCGCCCTGGATGGCCTCGCGGCCCTGAGCGCCGCCGCCGCCCAGCAGGTCCGCATGCGCGCCCAGGCCACCATGGCGGCCACCCAGGCGCATCTGGTCCGCCACGTCCTCGTCCTCGCGGGCCTGCTGCTGGTCCTGGCCTTCTCCTTCCGCTACGTGCTGGTCCACATGGTCCAGCCCCTGGAGGCCGCGGACCAGGAACTCCGGCGGATGGGCGCCCTGCCCCAGCTGACCGATGGCAAGGGCAGCGAGGTGGAGCGCATCACCGCCAGCACGCAGGCCCTCGGCGAATCCCTGGCCCGCCGCGCCGAGGCCGAGGCCGCCCGCGAGGCGACCATCGCCGAGCTCCAGGCCGCCCTGGACCAGATCCGCGTGCTCAAGGACATCCTCCCCATCTGCGCCCGTTGCAAGAAGATCCGCAACGACGCCGGCTACTGGGAGCAGGTCGAATCCTACATCTCCACCCACACCGACACCACGTTCACCCACGGCTGCTGCCCGGACTGCGCCGAGGTCCTCTTCCCCCGCCCGAAACGGGAGGCTTGACCCCGCGCGGCCTCAATGGATTTTCCAAGGTCGGCCTGGGTCCACATGGTTGTCATCGCCCCCGTCCGGGGCTATCGTGGCTCAACGCTCCCGCTTGACCCCCGGATCGACGCGCCCGGCCGACGCGCCGAATTCCGCATCCCACCGGCCCGCAGTCCTGGAACCTCGCCCCGGACGCCCCCGCCCGGGGTCCCCCCACGGAGGCAGCATGTCCCTCACCAAGCGTCTCGCCGCTGAATTCCTGGGAACCCTCTGGCTCGTGCTCGGCGGGTGTGGCAGCGCCGTCCTGGCCGCCGCCTTTCCCGGCGTAGGCATCGGCCTGCACGGCGTCAGCCTCGCCTTCGGCCTCACGGTGCTCACCATGGCCTTCGCCATCGGCCCCATCTCCGGCTGCCACCTGAATCCCGCCGTGAGCCTGGGCCTGGCCACCGCCGGGCGCTTCGCCTGGAAGGACCTCGTCCCCTACTGGATCGCCCAGGTGCTGGGCGCCATCGCCGCCGGCGCCGTCCTCTACGCCATCGCCAGCGGCAAGCCCGGCTTCACCCCCGGCGGCTTCGCCAGCAACGGCTACGGCCTCCACAGCCCCGGCGGCTATGGCCTGGGCGCCGCCTTCCTCACGGAAGCCGTCCTCACCTGCTTCTTCCTCCTCGTGATCCTGGGATCCACCGCCCGGAAGGCCGCCCCCGGCTTCGCCCCCATCGCCATCGGCCTCTGCCTCACCCTCATCCACCTGGTGAGCATCCCCGTCACCAACACCAGCGTGAACCCCGCCCGCAGCACGGGCGTGGCCTTCTTCGCCGAGGGCGGGTGGGCCCTGGGCCAGCTCTGGCTCTTCTGGGTCGCCCCCCTTCTCGGCGCCCTCGTCGCCGGCTGGATCTTCCCCCGCCTCGAAGCGGAGTGACCCCCGGGCCCGCGAGGGCCGAACGGCTGACCACCGGAACCGCCCCCCCTGGCGGGCGCCGGAGGTCAACCCAACCGCCAACGCGCCGAACCCCGCGCGGACTCCCCCAAGCCTCAGCCCCCCCCGCAACGCTCGACATCCGTCGACCGTTGCGAGGGGGCGTAGAGGCAGGCGCTGGACCTGCGACCTCTGGGTTCTGAGCCCGGGAAGCGCGCATTGCAAACCATCTATTTACAACGATTATACCCGCAACAACACCTGGGTACCAATCCGGTTACAACGCCTTTCTTCTTCAATACCCTATGACGAACGCACACCATCTCGTTGCACTTCCGTCGATCATGCACGACAAATTTAACGGATTCGGATCAACTGTCGATCGTATTCGAAGGATTTATGATAGCTCGCTCATCATACTTGGACCGGATCCGGGCCTACCTGGACAAACCCATCGTCAAGGTCATCACCGGCATGCGACGGGTCGGGAAGAGCACCTTGCTGGGCCAAGTGCGTGAAGAGCTCCTGGCACAGGGGGTCCCGGCCGCCCAGATCCTGAGCATCAACAAAGACCTCGTGGCCTGGGATGGCGTCCGGACTTACCTGGATCTGGACCGGGCCATCCAGGACACCCTCGCGAGCCAGCCTGCCCCCGCTACCTCATGGTGGACGAGATCCAGGAGATCGAAGGCTGGGAGAAGGCCATCAACTCGGTCCTCGCCCAGGGGCTGGCCGATGTCCTGATCACCGGTTCCAACGCCCATTTGCCTTCCACGGATCTTGCGACCCTGCTCACCGGCCGCTATGTGGAGATTCCGGTCTACCCGCTTTCCTTCTCCGAATTCCTGGCCTTCCGCCATGCTGCAGGCGATACGACGGACAGGACCGGATGCTTCCGGCAGTTCCTTCGTTATGGCGGCCTTCCCGGGCTGCATGTCCTCCCCCTGGTCGACGACCAGGTCTTCCCGTTCCTGAACGCGATCCTGAACACGATCCTCCTGAAGGACATCGTCAAGCGCCACGCCATCCGGGATGTGGGACACCTGGAACGCATCCTGTCCTTCGCCTTCGACAATTGCGGATGTCCCGTCTCCGCGCGGAGCATCGCGGCCTACTTCAAGAACCAGCAGACCCGCATCACTGCGGACACGGTGCTGAGCTACCTCGCCCACCTCTGCAATGCCTTCCTCCTCTTCCGCACCGGGCGGTTCGAGATCAAGGGGAAGAAAAACCTGGAGTTCCTGGACAAGTACTACTTGGGGGACCTGGGCCTCCGGCATGCGCTGTTCGGATACCGGGAGCCCGATGTCGGCGGCCTCCTCGAGAATGTGGTCTTCCTGGAACTCCTTCGCCGTGGCTATCAGGTGAAGGTCGGCATCCTCGACCAGGGTGAAATCGATTTCATCGCCGAACGCCACGGCGAGCGCCTCTACATCCAGGTGGCATACCTGCTCGCCGGCCCCGAGACCCTCCTGAGGGAATTCGGAAGCCTTGCGCGGATTCCCGACAACCATCCCAAACTTGTCCTGTCCATGGATGAGGTTGGGCAGGCCCAGCGCGAGGGCATCCGCTGGCAGCACGTCCTGGATTTCCTGACCGAAACACCGACCTGAGGCACCCGCGAGGGCTTCCGGTCTTTGCCAGGCAACGAAAGAACGCCTCGAATCGTTGAGATTCAAGGCGTTGTTCACAACTCCGATGGGTAGCGGGGGCAGGATTTGAACCTGGGTTCGCCTTCGGCTCACCCCGCGGCATGGCTGCGCACGGGCATCCGCCTCCGGCGGACCGGAAGGGACGCTGCCCCGCAGCGTCAGTCTAGGAATTTCATTTCATTTTTGGGCACCCGGTGGAGACCTTCCGCCTCCCCGGTCAAGCCATCCTGAGTTTCATTTCCCGACTCTGCCGCCCAGCACCGACAGGCAAGCAAACACCCGCCCGCAGATACCAACCACCTACTACTTGGTAGCATTTTTAGTATTTTCTGGACGCCGCCGGTCCTTGGGCTTAACCCACTAGCGAACTCCTAATCGGGGTCATTTTTAATAGGATGCCATGAAGCTGCCCCATCGGCCGCCCGGCCTATCTGGCTTGTTCAACCTCCTTAAACCCGGGGACATCCAGGAGATTTTGCATCTCCAGCCAGGCCCCTTGGTAAGGGATGCCTACCTCCACTGGGATGAGTTACGGCATCGAAACCCGCCCGAACCCCTGGATCACGAGAAATGGTGGCTCGGCATCAAGTGGGCCCGACAAGCCATTTCCAAGCCCCTCCCACTCCTGGACAAGGAGGGGCTGCCCTTCCGTTTCGGCTCTCCGGAGCCCATCCTGATCGATCTGCACCACATTGACCAGGACGCCGCAGGGGAAATCCGGTCCGTCAGCGAGGCCGCCACACCTGCGACCCGGGACCGCTATCTCCTGAAATCGATCATTGAGGGAGCCATTACGTCCAGCCAATTGGAGGGCGCATCCACGACCCGCAAGGTGGCCGCCGAGATGCTTCGTTCGGGCAGAAGGCCGAAGGATCGCAGCGAGCAGATGATCTTCAACAACTTCATGGCCTTGCAGGCCATCCAGGGATTCAAGGACGAGCCTCTCACCCCGGGCCGCATCCGTGAAGTCCATCGGTTGGTATCGGAGCACACCCTGGACGATCCCCTTGATGTGGGGCGGCTACGCCGGGCGAACGACGTTCATGTCGTCAGCACCGACACCGGCACCTTTCTTCACCAGCCACCCGACTACCGTGAGCTCCCGGAACGCCTCGAGCGGTTGTGCGCGTTCGCGAACGCCGGTGAGGACGACCGGCCCTTCGTGCATCCCGTTCTCAGGGCCATTCTGCTTCACTTCATGATCGGTTATGACCACCCCTTCGCCGATGGCAACGGCAGGACCGCACGGGGCATTTTCTACTGGTCCATGCTGCGCAGCGGGTACTGGTTGACCAAGTTCATCTCGATCTCCCACATCCTGCGCAAGGCCCCAGCCCAGTATGGAAGAGCATATCTCCTCACCCAGACCGACGGTGGGGACACGACCTACTTCCTCATTCACCAACTCGCCACCATCCGCAAGGCCATCCAAGGACTCCATGACTACCTCGCCAGAAAGGCCAAGGAACAACGAGGCGCGGAGCGCATGCTGGCGGAGTCGCCAGCCTTGCGAGCCAGGCTCAACCACCGGCAAAAGGCCCTGCTCACCCATGCGCTGAAACATCCCGGTACGGCCTATCGCATCGAGGACCACCAAAAAACCCATGCCGTTGTCTACCAGACTGCCAGAACCGATCTGCTGGGGTTGGCAGCCCTGGGCCTTCTCGAAAAGGTCAAGGAAGGGCGCGCCTTCGTGTTCCTCGCTCCGGAGGACCTGGCCGTCAGGATGTCCAGCCATGGCCGGTGACAGGCAGGGCACGAGGACTGGGCTTTCCGGAATGCCATCCGGGCTTGCATAGCAAAAGGCAAAAGGGGCTCGACTTGCGTCGAGCCCCTTTTGCGATTGGTAGCGGGGGCAGGATTTGAACCTGCGACCTTTGGGTTATGAGCGCATGGATTTTTGAATTTTATATGGTGAAAATATTTAACTTAAAGAAACACCGATGGGCATTTGCTTCAATTCTGGGCACCCGGCCTAGCGATGCCGTCAGTCGGTTGCACGATTGATGGCTTTCATTTGGACGGACTAATACGTTTCAAATGGACGGAGCCTTACCTTACAATTGGACGCCATGGACCCCACTCCGCTCTATCCCCGTTTCGCCGTCCCGCGCCTCCTTGAAGCCTTGGAGGATACCCCGGTCGTCCTGGTCCACGGCCCTCGCCAGTGCGGCAAGACCACGCTCGCGAAAGCGGTCGGCTTACCCACGAATTATGCATATATCTCGTTTGACGACCCCATTGCCCTGACCTCTGCCACGGCCGACCCCGTGGGATTCGTGGCCGACCTGGGCGAAAGAACGATCCTGGACGAAGTCCAACGTGTGCCCTTCCTCTTCGCGTCCCTCAAGGCCGCCGTGGACCGTGACCGCAGGCCGGGTCGTTTCCTGCTCACCGGGTCGGCCAACGTCCTCCTGGTCCCGCAATTATCCGACTCCCTCGCGGGCCGGATGGAGATCATCCGGCTCCACCCCCTGGCTCAATGCGAACTCACAGCCTGCCCGTCCTCCTTCCTGGACCGGTTGTTCGACGGTGATTTCCGGGTCGAATCGGCGACCAGACTCGGGGGTGAGTTGGCGAACCGGATCGCCGCCGGCGGCTACCCGGCGGCCCTGGCCCGGTCGTCCCCCCACCGTCGCGCAACCTGGTATCGCAGCTACCTCGAAACCATCATCCAGCGGGATGTGCGTGATCTGGCACGGATCGCGTCCCTGGATGTCCTGCCCCGGCTTCTGGAGGGCGCGGCAGGCCAGACGGCTCGCCTATTGAATATCAGTGACCTCGCAGCCCCCCTCCATTTGACCCGGCCGACCATCCGGGACTACACGACGCTCCTGGAGAACGTGTTCCTCCTCGACGAACTCCAGCCGTGGCACAGCAATCGCCTCAGCCGCCTCATCAAGACGCCCAAGCTGCATTTCGGAGATACCGGTTTGGCCTGCGCTCTCCTGGGTCTGGACGGACCTGCCCTCTGGAAAGATCGCGGGACACTTCGCCAGTTACTGGAGACCTTCGTCTACCAGGAGCTTCGCCGACAGGCCGACTGGGGTGCCTCGCCGACCCGCTTCTACCACTTCCGGGACAAGGAAGGCATCGAGGTCGACCTCATTGCCGACCGTGGCGCGGCTGGACTTGCCGGCATCGAGATCAAGGCTGCGGCAACCGTCACCCCCAAGGACTTCCGCGGGCTCAGGAAACTCAAGGAAGATGCAGGACAGCGGTTCAGGACCGGCGTGGTTCTCTACGACGGAGAAACCTGCGCGGGCTTCGGCGAAGGAATGTTCGCCGTGCCAGTGAGTTTCCTATGGAAGCCCTGGAAATGACGAAGGGGTTCGGCAGTTGCCGAACCCCTTCCGATTGGTAGCGGGGGCAGGATTTGAACCTGCGACCTTTGGGTTATGAGCCCAACGAGCTACCGGACTGCTCCACCCCGCGCCGGAAAGATAAATGCAAGTCCCATAAGGATTTCTGGGGTCTCTTGCATCCTGCCCACAAGCCCCGTCTAACGGACTTGTGGCGTCCTGGTGACAACAGGCTCCAGCCGAACATCCAGGTGATCCCTCCTCACCCAGGAGGAATCCCATGGCAAGTTCCCATCCCGGTCTCAAGAAGATCGGTCCGTTCTGGCACTACGAACTGAGGGTCAATGGACAAAGGCTCCACGGCTCGACCAAGGCAACGGACCTCGCCACCGCAAAGAAGGTCCTGGAGATCAAGCGCCGGGAAGCCCTGGAAGGGCAATACAGGATCATCAGCCGTATACCGACTCTCAAGGAGGTCTTCGACCAGTGGCTACGGACCCATCAAGGAATTTTCAGCCAGAGGCACCTTGTTCCAACGGAATGCGTGTTTCGGAAATGGCTGCAGCCCCGGATGGGTTCGACCAGGACCGACCAGATCGGGAGTAGCCAGGTGGAAAACCTTCGTTCAGACGCCACGACTGCTGGGCTCTCGCCACGGACCATCAACAACATCCTGAAGACTCTCCAGGTGCTGCTCAACTACGGCTTCAAGTCGGGGTTCATCAAGGGGCAACCGATGAAGATCGGTCTCTTGCGCGTTCAGAAGAAACCTCGCCCTGTCCTTCCCGCCGCCAGGATCAATGAGTTCCTTGAGGCTGTTGACCGAACCGCGACTAACCCACACGTCCAGGTGATACTCCGGGTCATGATTGGGCTTGGGCTGCGAGAATCGGAAGCACTCGGGATGCGCTGGGAATGGTTCGACCCTCAGCAGCGGACCTATGTCGTTGGGAAATCCAAAGGCAGGGAGGCTCGGGTCCTGCCTGTGCCTGAGTGGCTCTGGAATGCCATTCACGGGATGCCGAAGACCCTGAGCGAATGGGTATTTCCCGCTGAGGATGGCAAACCTCACCGCCCCCAATTCTGCAAGAAGGCTCTCCAGCGGGTCTGCCTCCGCCTCGGACTGGGAAACGTCACACAGCACCGATTGAGGGCAACATTTGCGACTCTCCATGCCACTGTGGCAAAGACACCCATTACAGAAATCATGGGCTTGCTCGGGCACAAGGCTGTCACCACAACCATGATCTACGTGGAGTCGGCATTGGAGAACAAACGGAAGGCACAGGAGATCATGAGCATGAAATTGGGGTTGGGGATTGAGCCAGCCCGAGTGGTCTCAGGAATCTGATCCCCTGTAGAGCCTATGCCATAATGGCTCTAATTCCATAGCCAAAAGGAGAAAGCTCGCGTGATGACTCGAACCAAAGCGATCGTTGTCGGCATTATTGGAATTGCCCTGGTGTCGGTGGCGGCGGGGTTATGGATACGAAGTAAATCCATGAAGAATGCGACCCCGCCGCCATTTCTTGCCTGGGTGGAGATTAGCCGGGACCCGAAACATAAAGGTGATCTTGACGCCTACCCGCTGATTGCAGTCAAGGGGGGTTCACTCGTAGACATTTCCCTAGACCCCGAAGCGGAGAAGGCACCATTGCCCTCTATTCCGGTCGAACGATTCCCCCTGAAAGCCAAACCTGTTGTGAGCGGCTTCTTCATGGGTAAGGAACTTGGGCTCTTGAGGATCAAGTCATACAAGCCGGTCCAGGTCGCTTGCAATGAGCTCGTGCTGGGAAAGGGTGAGTGGGCGGAGAAGGGTAACCGTACATCCGTGCCACGTGGCATCAAAGGATTCATTGCTGCGTTCCAACTCCCGAAGCAGAGGTCCTGGGCTTCAACCCTCCCGACCAGCAGGAGGCAGGAAATTGAGGCTAAATTCCTGGCGGAAGCACGCACCAAATTCGACTTGGCGCAGGACGTGAATGCAAAGGAGTTTCTACGAAACTGGATATCCCTGGGAGAAAGCAGGGGGGATGTTGCCTTCTTTGAGGTCCTGTGGAAGGTAGGCGAAGAACTGAAGGTGCTCAATGCCCTTGTCCAAGTCCAGGCACAAGGGGATGCAAAGACCATCTGGGAAGTCTCAGGGCAAGGTGCGGCAGAGTCCGATGCCGGAATTCCCGTCTACGAATTCCTTGATGCGTTTGACGTGGATGGCGACGGCATTCCTGAACTTGTTCTCGGATACCACAACTATGAAGCCAACAGCTTCATCCTCATACGCATCCTCCCAGGCAAGCCCACCGAACTTTGGAATGGATCAGGTTACGGTTGCTAATAAGTAGTGCAAGGAACTCACGATCAATAGGAGATAACCAGCCCTATCCTGTTCCCTGGAGCCCTGTGACCAAAGCCATTGTCTATTCACTTGCAGCCCTGGTCGCCGTGGCTGCATTCACTCAGACCCCGGTTCGACCTGAGGTATTCGATGCTTGGTCCTCCCGGAGAGGAAAGGTGCAGGTTGTAGGGAAAGGGAACGGCGAGAGTTACCTGGTCTGCAGGGGCAGACGCATTGCAGAGTTCCCAACCCGGGGCTTCCTTTTCGCCTCCTTCCGCCCCTCTGGGGACCTCGGTGACGAGGTCTTCCTGATTCAATTGAACGCTGCCGACACAGCTTGGTTCCACATCTTGGAAGTGAGGGAGAAGGGCGACATCTGGGTTTCACCTCGCATCGGCAATGGTGGCGACCTTCCGAAGGTAGTATTCAAAGCCGGGTGCCTTGAACTCTTGTTCGAGGAACTAGATTATCCCCGGGGCATAGTTCCTGCTCAGTCATGGCAATTCCAGGGGCATCAACTCGTAAAGATCAGATAAGCGTTGATTCATGGGAAATGGGTGGAAAATACGATGAGGATCGAACGTGCAAACCAATTTGTTCTTGCATTGGTGGCAGCAATTCCACTGGGCGCTCAGTCCATGCACCAACCAGCAAAAGATGAACATTCTTTCATAATCCCAAGTCCTATAACGACAGTTAGCCCTCAGCAATCATCTTTACCTGGAGAATATTATCATTTCCAAGGACTTGGCAATTCCAAAAAATTGACACTGATGAGGGACGGGACATACGCGATTGCTCATAGCGCATGTGGAGGACCCATTGGTCTTGCCTATGGCACGTGGGAATTATCTGGTGGGTCAATCACCCTGATGCCGATTCATGAAACCACAAGCATGAAGCCTTCTCCCAAACACCTACTGGTTGTCAAAAGATCTGGGCAATTGTGTTTTGTTCCTGATTACGCAGTTGGCTATTACGAAACCCATGGTGCGTGCTTCTTCACCGCCTTCTGCCCATTGAATTGGGACCTTTTTGGACCCCCAGAACATCGTTGAGAATTGGCATTAAAACCAGGTCGGTAACGCGGTGAAGCTACGGCTACAGGTTCGAAATGAATTGTCATGACCAGCGTGTGCTGAATCGGGGCGCCATTGCGGTCGCGTCTATCCATCGAGGAGAGAGTGCCGAGTTGCATTGATTGTTCCTCGGGAAATGGCTCGGGCTGCGTTCTTCGCGGCGGCTGTGCGGTGCTGGCTTCCATCAGAAAGATACACTGCATGCTCGCTGTCGCAGTTCCCTGAATCCTCTAGAAGGCGCGCCACGCATGAATTTCCTGATGTTCACCATCATTCTGCTGTGTTGCTGTCTGCGCTGATTCCGCCTATGTCTGTGCAAGGATGTGGTCGATGTTTCTATCGAGCAGAGCCCTTAACTATATTCCTTGCGGGTAATATTTGCCCGCCACGATTGGGAGAACATGGGTGTCGAAGTCTCATCAGGGGACTGAGGCTGCATCGTCTAGTTCGCTCAAAAGCAGACCACGTGCCATGGGCACACGATCTCCTCATTCCGTTACCAGGGAATGTCTTCATCATCGGGGTGGACACCAGACCCAGCCTCGGGGTTACTAACCTTAGGCGGTTCTTCGGGGACCATTTCCACATACATCGGCATAGGCTTCTCCTGCATGGCAATGGGGACGGTGGCACGCTGCGGCTGGGGATTCGCCACCGTCTTTGGCGTCACCTTCATTTTGGGCGTCACTTCGATCTTGGGCGGCATTTCCGCCTTGTGTGGGTTAGCTTCTACGACTGTGGGCGAGGCTTCTTGGTGGGCTTCACGGTTCAGAGCCTCGGCGACAAGGCAAGAGAGCCCAGCGCGCTGAAGAAGGTCTTCCACAAGCGTGTGATTGTCCCAGTCTCTGAAGGCTGCAAGAAGCCTGAGGTCCCGAATGGTCTTCTTGGTCAGGGTGAGGCTTAGCCGGTCGGTCTCTGGCTTGGTGATGGGATTGCTCATTGATGTCTCCTTGATGCCAGCCGTTCCTATGGCTTGGCGATCTGTAGGAAGCACCCGAGCATCCACGGTCGCGGGGTGCGTGTGAGTAGTCGCACATGTCTCAAAGTGCATGTGCTTGATGGCGGAATTCCGTGCTGGCGACAATTACCAAGGTGCACGGAGGGCGACGGGGGGCGCGTGCCGCGATGTGCATCTGCACACCTGTGCATGGTCACGAAGCCAGGGCTACACCCTTGCGGCGCTGCTCAAAGACGCCGATGGCATACCTGATGGTGCGCTCGTCCATGCCCACGTAGAAGCGACTGCGACTTGTGCGCTCCTGCTTCACGAAAGGAAGACGACCCTCAGCCATGGCTATGTTCAGTTCCATGCCCAATTCGCTCTTGTGGTAGGCATCAGCCTGGACTCCTGAGAACTCCAGGAACAGGCTGTGGAGAGGCTCTGAGGCAATCGTAATGACCCCGTGCGGCTCCGGGAGGTAGGTGAGCACCTCGATGAACTCAGCAGCCTTCTGGCGTGCCTGTGCCTTCGCTTGGGCTTTTTCATACATCAGGATGCCGTATGCCGGAGCAGCGTCTAGGGCGTCATACAGGGCGTCCAGGAGTTCCTTCCTGGTCCACGGGAGTTTCTTCCCATCAGAATCCAGACATCGGGCATTCCAGGCGATGTGCATGATGGATTCTCCAATCTCGTTGCTACCTGCGGTGGTCGTGGTCATGAAGTAGAGCGCCAAATGCGGATCGAGGTCATACCATCCGACTACATGCTCAGCAACCCTACGCAGCACGGCACGGCGCCCCAAGCCTTTGATGGCGATGGGTGCACGGTGTTCGAGGTAGCCCATAGCCCCCATCATCCGGTCCTCAAGGCTCCGGGTATTCCGCAGGAAGGGGCGGATGTCTCGATAGATTTCCAGTTCCGGCGCTAGAAACCTGACATCGAAGGTGGGCGGTGGAAGCCAGATTCCCGCTCGGTAGGAGCCCTTGGACATGATGGTGCCGGGTGCCATCAACATTGTGCGGGAGTTGAGCTTGAAGTCCCATGGCACCTTCTCATCGTCCTCATATGGATGGCAGACATGATTCTTCAGCCGGGTCATGTCGATGTCGCTGGGGTGCCTGAAATGGGCATGGACGCCACCGCTGGGGGTCTGGACCTTCGGAAGGTGGATGTAAACCTCCCTATCCTCGAAATCCAGGATGCGCTGCACGGTCTCAGGTCCATCCGCATCTACGGCAGCAAGCCCACCGCGAAGCAGGTAACCCACTCCGTAGCCTTGCCGCAGCCAGGTATCCACGTAGTCGAGGCGCGATTCACCGAGGCTCTCATGGAGGTTCTCGAAGTAGTCCCAAGTGCGGGTGGTGTGCTTGGTGTCAGGGAATACCTTTGTGAACACGACATTGAAGCTTGCCAGCCCCTCAAGGTAATCAAGGTCCATGCTATTCATGGATCACCAGACCGGATGCTGGTGCTGTGGTGTGGTCAAAGAGATCAGGTTCATAGAAGAACCGACCTGACTTCAGCGGCACGCTGTTTCCATTCTCTGACCGCCGGGGCTTCGCCCCCATATAGCATGGGGTTGTCATCACCCAGCCCGTTGACCGTAGGCACAGCCAGCACCGCCAGACCAAACACAGGTCCTTGTCCAGATGACTTGATGTGCAGATGCACACCTGTGACTGGTCACACACGCGGCACCCCCTCCACCAAAACTTGAAGGCTCTGGCGACTGACGTATTTCCAGTGCTTTCCTGCCTTGAAGCCATCAAGCCGCCCATCCCGCAGCCATGCGTTGATGGTGGTCTGAGTGACGCCAAGAAGCTGAGCAGCTTCCTTGGGGTGATACAGGGGCTCGTCCGGCAAACCTTTTGCCGAGAGAAGATCGTTGAAGAGCATTCATGCTCCCTTGAGGTGATGGGGGCGGCTCGGCCGCAGAGCGGCGAGCCGACCCAGTTCAGGTCAAGAGGCTTCAAGGCGCCCTCTTACCTATTGCGTGTTTAGTTGAAGCGCTCCCTTCGATGCCTTCTCTGTGATTAATTTAACCCTACTGATTCCTTTAAATGACCCAAACGGTTGCCTACGCCGGGAAGCATTCGGCTGAAGCCAGGGCAGCCTAACCAGTCTGCTGGGACCTCAGTGCCAAAGTTGACCTCCCCTGCGCCACTGGGATGGGGTCACTCGTTGCGGCAAACATCCTCCCTATGCCCGTCCCTACTGCCTTTCTGGCTGGTCAAGCTTGTGGCGTCCTTGTGACACGATCCCTGTCCAGGCGGTAGAATCAGGCTGAACCCGAGGGTTCACCTCGATCTTTGGCTGAACAGGAAAAGAGCCCGAAACGTTGTCGTTTCAGGCTCTCGTCATCTGGCGATTGGTAGCGGGGGCAGGATTTGAACCTGCGACCTTTGGGTTATGAGCCCAACGAGCTACCGGACTGCTCCACCCCGCGCCGGAAGGACCAGTGTATCACCTTCCTGGGGCAATGCAAAGGCGGATTGCGTTAATCTCAAGGCCACCGAGGGAGCAACATGGGGCGTTGGGTCATTTGGCTGGTTGCAGCGATCTGGGGCACGGGGTTGGCGGCGTTCGATCCGGGGCGCTGGTTCGACAAGCCGAAGTCGCCGCGGGTGGCCCAGTACCACATCGAGGCGGCCCTGGACTGGCCCAACAAGGCCCTGGAGGGCCGCGAGACGATCACCTGGCGCAACACGGGTCATGCTCCGACGGCTGAGTTCCCCCTGCATCTGTATCTCAACGCGTTCAAGGGGCCCCAGACGGCCTTCGTGCGGGAGATGGGCGGCCCCCGGAAACTGACGCGCGATTTCGACGAACGGAACCCCCGGCATTGGGGCTACTGCCGGCTCCTGTCGGTGAAGCTCGGGGACAAGGTCCTGGAGGGGCACGCGGGGGAGGACGCCACGGTGTGGTGGGTCCGGCTCCCGAAGCCGGTGGCGCCGGGGGAGACGATCCGCCTGGATGTGGCCTGGGAGAGCCGGTTCCCGCGGATCATCGCGCGGTCGGGCTGGAGCGGGAGCGGGTCGGGGGATTTCCTGATGGGGGCCCAGTGGTACCCCAAGGCCGGGGTCTACGAGGGCGACCACTGGGTCTGCCACGCCTACCACGCGTTCACGGAGTTCTACTCGGACTTCGGGGTCTACGACGTGGAGCTGAGCCTGCCGAACGCGCTGCTGCTGGCCCACGTGGGGGCGCAGACCAATTTCAGGACCGATGACGACGTCACGCCCGATCCCAAGCGGAAGTTGAACGTGATCTGGAAGCTGCACGCGGAGGACGTCCACGATTTCGCCTGGGCGGTGATGCCCTCCCGGAGCTGGAACTTCAAGAAGTTCGAGTACCGGGGCGTCCAGGTGTTCTGCTACTACCAGCCCGAGAACTTCACCAACCTGGAGCGCCAGATGCTCGCGGTCCGGGTGGCCCTGCGCCACGCGGGCGAGTGGTTCATGCCCTACCCCTATCCGGTGCTGACGGTCCTCGACCTCCCGGAGGAGGCGCGCGGGGCTGACGGGATGGAATACCCCACCCTGGTGACGGCCTCGTCGGTGCGGTTCGACCCGCTGAGGATCCGCTACGCGCCGGAGCACGTGACGATCCACGAGATCGGGCACCAGTGGTTCTACGGGATGCTGGCCTCCAACGAGGTGGAGGAGGCCTGGCTCGACGAGGGCTTCACGACCTGGTTCACGCAGCGCGCCATGGAGCGCGGCTACCAGGCGATGTTCGGCTCCCGCCGGTTCCAGGTGGGCACGGACGCGGAATCCGCGCTGGCCTACCGGGCGATGCCGTCGACGGACCCGATCCTCCGGCCCAGCTACCTGGCCCGCGACTACCAGTCCTACGGGGTGGCGGCCTACAGCAAGCCGGCCCTGGTGCTCGACCAGCTCGAGGCGATGATCGGCCGTCCCACCATGGAGCAGGTGGTCCAGACCTACGCGCGGGAGTTCGCCTTCCGGCATCCCAAGGCCCAGGATTTCAAGCGGGTCGCGGAACGGGTCGCGGGCCGGGACCTGTCCGCCTTCTGGAAGGACTGGATGGAGGGCACGGACGTCCTGGACATGGCCATCGACAAGGTCGAGGTGCGCGAGGTGACCGAGGGCGGCTGGATGGACGCGTCCGGGGGCATGGTCTTCGCGGCGCCGCAGCCATCGGCCCCGGGCCGCAAGGGCGCCATCACCCTCGTCCGCAAGGGCGGAATCCGCGCGCCCATCACGCTGTGGGTCCGGCTCGAGGACCGCTCTGAACGGCGCCTCGCGTGGGACGGGCAGGACCGGTGGGTGACCTACGAGTTCGAGAGCCCCGTCACGGCCGCGATCCTGGACCCCGACGGGAACTACCCCCTGCTGAAGGACCGCCTCCACGCGAGCTGGAGCGCCAAGCCCGTGCGCCGCGGATTCCACTACTGGGCCCAGATGCTGGTGGGGACCCTCACCGCCCTCCTTCAGGGGGCCGGCGCCGCCTGATCCAGGGCCGCGTCGCCCATCCGGATGGACCGCACGGTACCGTCCGGGGCGAGGCGGATCCGCACGGGGAAGAGCACCAGGCCCCAGGCCTGGAGGGGCTCCTCCCCGGGCAGGAGCCAGCCCTCGCGGCCTGCGGCCGCCATCCTGGCGGCCAGGTCCCGGGCCCGTTCCATGGCCTGCCCAGGGAGGGAAACAGGGAATCCCCCGAGCCGCCCCTCCTCCACGGGCAGGATCCACTGGCCCTCGCCCGGCGCGGGGGCCTCGCCGCGGAAGGGGGTGATCAGGAAGGCCTCCCCGCCCAGCCCCCGCAGGTCCGTCTCACGGTAGTCCAGGCCGGGCAGGCTCCAGAGGCGGAACATGGGGGTCGGGGCGCCGAGGAGGGCGAAGGCCCGCTGGAAGCCCAGGAAGTCCCCGGGCGCGTCCTCGCCCCAGGCTTCCCGGAGGGCCGTGAACCGGTCCCGGTCGGCCTCGGCGAGGGCGAAGCAGAGGGCGTGGCGCAGGGCCCAGCCGCGCAGGAGCCCCGCCACGGGCGCGCCGAGGATGCGATCCTCCCAGAGGCGGCGCAGGGCCGGGGCGGCGCCGGCGGCGCGCCCCCAGCGCCACACGGCGAGGCCGCTGCCGTCCAGGGTGAGGGGGAGGTCGGCCAGGGCCCGGGCGGGATCGGGGGCCGAGGCCAGGCGCCGGACCGCTTCGGCTTCGCGCCACCGGTCCGTGCCCGGGCGGAAGGGGTTCCGGGGCCGGCCGGGACCGGCCGCGGCACGGAGCCAGGCGAGGGCGGCGGGGTCCGTGGAGGCCGCGGGCGGGGGCGGCAGGGCCGCGCCCTCTTCCAGGGCCCCCAGCACCAGGTCGGCGGACTCGGCGTAGGGGACGCGGGCGGGGCGCTCCGCGTGCGCCTGGAGGCAGAGGAGGGCTGCTGGGAGGAGGAGGGGGATCTTCACCGGGGGGCTCCGGGGGCGTGGGCGGTAGAATCTCCTATATGATGCTCGAACCCGGGGGTGTTTCCATGACCATCGATCCGTCCGTCGCCGCCAAGCTCGTGGTCGCCCTGGACGTGCCCAGCGCGGGGGAGGCCCTGGACCTCGCGGCGAAGCTGAAGGGACGGGTCGGCATGTTCAAGGTCGGCCTCGAGCTCTTCTGCGCGGAGGGACCCGCCTTCGTGCGGGAGGTGCAGAAGGCCGGGCCGGTCTTCCTGGACCTCAAGCTCCACGACATCCCCAATACGGTGGCCCGGGCCCTGGAGGCGCTGCTGCCCCTGGACCCCTCGCTGCTGACCATCCACACCCAGGGCGGGCCGGCCATGATGGAGGCCGCGGCGGAGGCCGTCCGCGCCCACCGCCAGCGCGGGGGGCGGACGCGGCTCCTGGGGGTCACCATCCTCACGAGCCTCGGGCCCGAGGCCCTGGCGCGGCTGGGCTCGACGGCGGAGCCCGGGGACCTGGCCCTCCACCTGGCGAGGCTGGCCAAGGACTGCGGCTGCGATGGGGTCGTGTGCTCCGCGCGGGAGGCGGCCGCGGTGCGCGCCGCCTGTGGCGAGGCCTTCCACCGCCTCACCCCGGGCATCCGCCCCGGGGGCGTGGCGGCCCAGGACCAGGCGCGGGTGGTGACCCCCGCCCAGGCCCTCCGGGAAGGGGCCACCTGGCTCGTGGTGGGGCGCCCCATCACCCAGGCCCCGGATCCCGCGGCGGCGGCCGACGCCATCCTCCGGGACATGGCGACGGCCTGACATGAGCGCAGCCACACCCCTCGTCTTTCGTCCCAGCCTCGCCCAGCGCGCCCTGGCGGTGCTCCTGTGCGCGGGCTCCTGGCTGGTTGGCATCCGGGCCGTCGGCATGCTGGTCAACGCCGTCAACGGTCTCGCGACGATCCTCCACCAGGCCCTGGCCCTGGGCGAGCCGACCACCCGGCTCTGGCTGGTGCTGATCCTGAGCCTCGCCCTGTGCCTCCTGGCCGGGGTGCTGCTCCTCCTGGCCACCCTCGGCCTGGTCCTCATCGAGGGGAGCTCGGTGATGGTGGACGAGCTGGGCATCACGGTGGAGCACGCGGGGCTGCCGCGGGCCCTGGCGCGCCGCCTGGGCGCGGGACACCTGCCGTGGAAGTACGTGCGGAGCCTGGAGAAGGGCCGCGTCTTCTTCATCCTCCGGGGCGGCGCGCCCCCCTCGGAAACGACCTCCGACGTGGCCGGGACCTGGGCCCGGACCAACCTCCGCTTCCTGATGGTGGACGAGCTGGAGCGGCTCGTCCTGATCATCCTGGAGAAGAGCCCCAACATCTCCCTCAAGGACTGACCGATGGCCCCTGCCTCCATCCACCACCGCCGCCGGTGGTTCTACGTTCTCTGGACCTGCCTCCTCCTCCTGAGCCTGGGCGCCCTCGTCCTCTGGAACCTGCCGACGCGGACCGACCAGGCCTCTCTCCAGATGGGAGTCGTCATCCCGGACGCTCCTTCGGGCGCTCGGGTGCAGGTCTGGGCCGGTCCCCGGGCCCGCTGCCCCCACCCCGCCTGGGACGGCCGGGGGTCCCTGGGGGAGGCGGCCCTCGGACCGGCGGGGGATGCCCGCTTGCCCCTTCTCCGGGTGCCCATCGCCCGCCGGCGCTGGGTCAAGGACTTCATCCCCGGGCGCACCTGGGAGATCGTCCTGCTCCGGGTGGTGGTCCCGGGCCAGCCGGACAAATTCATTATTTATCCCCTCACCCTGGACATCCGGGCGGGGCTGCTGGGTCCCGGCCGGAAGCTTTTGATCACAAGTCAGTCCAAGTGGGCCAAGCTCCGGGTCGAAGTCCCCCCCCCAAATGGGCTACCCTGAAACCTTCAATTGACTTGGAGCCACCCATGCGCACCCCTGCCCTCATGACCCTCGCCCTCGTGCCCGCCGCCTTGGTGGCCCAGGCCCCCGCCCTCCCCGACTACATGACCATCCTGAAGGACGAGACCCCCAAGGTCGACGAGCTCCTCAAGGCCTACAAGCCCCTCGAGGCCCTGAAGCACGCCGAGGGGCTGCTTCCCGCCACCCTTCCCGCCTTCGACAAGGCCGATGCCCGCACGGCCATGAAGACCTCCATCTCCTTCAGCGGCCTCACCCGCCTCTACCTCCTGGCCGCCAAGGCCGCGGGCCAGGCCGGCGAGTGGGAGAAGGTGCTGGACTTCTGCACCAAGGCGGACGCCTGCGCCCGGGTGAACCACGAGAGCACCAAGGCCGCCCTGTCCCCGGTGATCGCCACCTGGACGGACGCCGTGGCCAAGGCCAAGGTCTTCGTCGACCAGAACGGCGAGCGCATCAAGGCCCTCAAGCCCGCGACCCGCACGGCCGAGGAGGAGACCTTCTACAAGGAGTTCGTGAAGAAGGACGAGATCTACCGCACCACCAAGAGCGCCTCCGAGAAGTCCGAAGTCGCCAAGTGGCTCCAGACGAACCTCCAGAAGTTCCGCGACCTGGAGGCCAAGAGCCAGAAGGCCGCCCAGGAGCAGGACGACGTCAACGCCCTGAAGATGTACAACGGCAACCTCGAGAACGGCCCCAAGGTCATCAAGCAGCTCCAGGAAGCCATCGACGCCACGAAGACCGAGGCCGACCTGATCCCCACCAAGATCGAGACGATGAAGAAGACCCTCAAGGACGAGTCCGACGAGATCACCAAGGGCGTCGCCGAGGCCAAGGTGAAGGGCAAGGAGGACAAGCGCCTCAAGTACTTCGAGAACGTCATGAAGACCCGGGCCAACTACGAGAGCCGCAAGGAGACCAGCGACAAGCTGAACTTCCTGTTCCGCCTCCGCCACAACGTGGCCGGGACGCCGCTCGAGCCCAAGGCTGACGAGATCATCGGCCGCGTCATCAAGGGCGAGGATCCCCTCGGCGCCGCCCCCAAGGGGGCCAAGGGCAAGGCCAAGAAGGCCAAGTGATGGCCCGACTCAGGCTCCTCCTCCCCTCCCTCCTGGCCCTGGCCGTCCCGGGGTTCGCCCAGCACCTCCCCGACAAGTTCCGGGACAACCGGGCCGGATGGGAGGAGAGCCTGGCCAAGGGGGCTTCGGCCCCTGTCCGGAAGGCCACCGAGTCCCTCCTCCTCCAGGAGGGCCCGGCCGTCAATCCCTCCGACTACAACGCCATGCACGCCCTGGTGGCGGTCATGGGCCTCGCGGCCCGCTCCTGCGTGATGGAGGGGGCCTGGGAGGACGCCGTGGCCCACCTGAAGAAGGCGGCCCAGACCGCGGCGGACAACGCCTCCGGGGCCGAGGCCACCCTCGGCTCCATCCGCGGCCAGCACCAGGCCAACCTCAAGGCCTGGCGGACCGAGCTCGCCAAGCTGGAACAGCGGGTCCAGGACCTGGACGCCCAGCCCGGCCTGACTTCGGACCAGCTCAAGGTGCGCACCCAGGCCCGGGCCCAGATGGACGAGTACCGGAACGCGGCGGCCGCCAGCGAACGCAGCCTCGGGGAGATCGCGTCCATCCTCGCCCAGCTCCGCAAGGAGCAGGACGTCTACGCGGCGAGCCTGGCGGAGTGGCAGGGTTTCCTGGCCAAGGAGAAGGCGGACATCGCCCGCGTGGGCTCGAACGAGGCCTATGTCACCGAGAAGCTGGAGCAGGTGAAGGGGGACGACGCCAAGCCCCTCGCCGAGCGCCTGGCCTATGCGCGCCGCCTGGTCCGCCTCGATCCCGTCAGCGCCGACGGCAAGCGGTTCCTGGCCGGATTGACGGGCGGCGAGGAAGAGAAGCCCGCGCCGAAGCCCGCCCCGGCCCGCAAGGCGAAGAAGGCCAAGTCGAAGAAGGCCCGCGCCGCCAACTGAGCCGGCCCGGATCCGGAACAAGGGCCCCGCGCCGCCGGCGCGGGGCCCTTTCGCGTCCGGCTAGAAGATCATCCCGAAGCCGACCCGGAAGTAGTCGGAGGACGGAGGATCGCCGGCGTTGGTGTCATTCCCGGTGAGGGTCTTGTGGTAGACGCCCTCCACGTTCCAGCGCCAGCGACCGACGTAGCGGAAGCTGTAGCCGTAGCCCACCACCAGGCCCATGCGGGTCTTGTTGAGGGTCACGTCAGGGTAGTAGGCCGGGTCGTCGTAGCTGCCCGTGAACCGCTCGAAGTCCGCCGAGAGACCGCCGATGAGGTAGCCGCCCGTGTGGCGAAGGGCGTTGCCGTCCCCCAGGAAGATCTGGGCCTCGCCGGCCAGGCTGAACATGGAGTTCTGCAGGTTGAAGCGGGGATAGCCGGGGTAGTCCGAGTTCCCCTGGAAGTTCATCCCGTTGATGTCCACCCGGAAGGCGAAGTTCTTGTCCACCGGGAAGCTGGCCATGAGCTGAAGGCCCAGGGCGGCGTCGTAGGTGTCGCGGGTGCCGTCCCCGTAGGTCTTGCTGCTGAAATCGCCGGTCGGGATGGCCAGGTTGAGGCCGAAGCCGAGGTGGGGCGCCTGGGCTGCCAGGGGGGCGGCGCCGGCGAGCACCAGGGTTGCGGCGGTGAGAAGGATCTTTTTCATAGCTGCCTCCATGCATATCGACCAGCCAAACGTATGCCAGGTTGAAAGGCTCAGCATTCCGGGGAAAAAGGGGCGTCCTGGCGGCCCGGACCATGATGCATTTTGCGTCAAGTGTGGCGAGGGTGGGACAGGGGAAGCTACATTAGGAAAAAAGGGAGTGGACGATGGCCTGGAAAAAGGACCTGCAGAAACTGAAGGCATCCCTGGGCGCCGAGGACGCGGCGCCCGCCAAGCCGGCGCCGCCCCCCAAGGCCAAGCCCCAGGAGTTCCGGCCCCTGGCCGAGGAGGACGCGGTCTTCCTCAGCGCCATGGGCCACCGCCCCGCGCGGCCCAAGGCGGTGCCCCTGGAGCCCGCGCCCGCGGCCGAAGCGCCCGCGCCGCCCCCGCCCCCGCCCCAGGACCCCGGGGCCGACTTCACCGCCGCCATGGGGGACCTGAAGGGCCTCGTGTCCCTGCCCGAGCGCGGCCCCGGCGCCGCGAAGCCCCGTCCCGCCCAGCCGGCGAAGCCCGAGCCCACGCCCCGGGCGGCAGCGCCGGTCCCGCCCCCGGCCCCCACCCCGGCCCCGCAGCCCGCGCCGGAACCGGCGCCGGCCCCCGCCCAGGCCCAGCCCGTCCAGATCAACCTCGCCGCCGGCATGGCCATCGAGGTGGACGGCGCCCTGGACCTCAAGGGGCACGGCCGGGGCGACGCCGAGGAGCGGCTCAAGGAGCGGATCCTGGACGGGCAGGCCCTGGGCTGGCGCTCGCTGCACGTGGTGCTCGGCACCTCCGAGGACCTTCGGGCCATGCTCCTGGACGTCCTGCGCGGCCCTTCCGGGGCGCGGGTCTCCCGCTACGCCCAGGCCCCGATCCCCATGGGGGGGAGCCAGGCGTGGATCCTGTACTTCCGCGGCCTGGGCAATCCCGGCGAAGGGGCCTGAGGGGGCTTTTTCCAAACCTTGCGAGACAGGGCATAATAACTGAGGCATACCTGCCCACCCTGTCCTATAATCCCCATCAACCTCCATGGGAGAACCTGATGCATAAGCGGAACCGGCTACATGCGTTTGCGGTTATCTCTTGTCTGGCCATGGCGCTCGCCGCCTCTGCCCAGGAGACCGCGCGGCAGTCCGGGAACAGCACCGCCCCGGCCGCTGAGCCCGTGAAGGTCGCCGCGCATTCCTCGCGCTGGGACTATCCCAAGGAGATCAGCCCCGCCGCGGGGCAGAAGGTGCACATCGTCGAGAAGGGCGACACGCTCTGGGATCTCGGCGCGCGCTACCTGGGCAATCCCTTCGCCTGGCCCCAGATCTGGGAGCTCAACAAGTGGGTGAAGGATCCCCACTGGATCTACCCCGGCGACCCCATCCTCATCGACGTCTCCAGGTCCGCCGTGGCGCCGGGCCGCGAGCAGGACGCCGCGACCGCCGAGGTCACCGCCCTCAGGCCCGACGTGCGCCGTCTCAACAAGCCCGTCCAGGACGAGTTCGGCTACTCCTTCCAGGATTTCATCCAGCTTCCCTTCATCGCGCCCCAGGGCGCCGACGCCTACTTCAAGGAGAACCGCGCCTTCCCGATCCAGGGCCACCAGGCCTGGGAGCGCAGCATCCTCGCCGACGGCGACACCGTCTACCTGAAGGGCGGTTCCGACCAGGGCGCCAAGGTCGGCGACCGGCTCGTCGTGACCAAGGTCCTCAGCCGCAAGTTCCACCATCCCGATGACCACTCCCGGAAGGGCCTCCTGGGCGACGTCCTCCAGCAGGAGGGCGTGGTCCGCATCGTGACCGTCTACCCCGACGCCTCCGTGGCCGTCATCGAGCACGCCCTGGACGGCATCTACGAGGGCGCCCACGCCGTGCCCTTCACGGAGCCCGCGAACATCGTCGCCAAGCCCCGGACCGACATCGGCAGCCCCGTGCCCCTGAAGGATCCCCTCGCCAAGGTGATCTTCGTGCGGGAGGACCGGCCCGTGGGCGGCGCCGGCGACCTCGTCATCATCGACCAGGGCGCCCGCCACGGCCTCAAGGTGGGCGAGATCCTGATCAGCGCCCGCCGGCGGACCCTCGCCAACGCCGGGGTCTTCGTCAACCCGAAGAAGGAGGCCGGCAAGCCCTCCACCAACTACTACCTCGGCCAGATGATGGTGGTCCGCACCGAGCAGGACACCGCCACCTGCCGCCTCCTCCGCACCCGCGAAGAGGTCATGGTGGGCGACATCGCCACCCGCTAGGCGGACATGACGTCCGGACAGGCCGCGCCCCCGGGCGCGGCCTTTTCGCGCCTCAGGCCGGACGGAGCTCCACCACCTGCCGGTCGCCCCGGGTGGGCAGGTGGTAGGGATGGGAAACGGCCGTCCAACCGGCTGGCGGCACCTCGGCCCCGGCCTTGAGGGCCAGGAAGGGCGCCCCGGACAGGCCGTGGCGCTGCCACCAGCCCAGGAGGAGCTCGAGGGTGCCCACGGCCTTGGCGACGCCCAGGGCCGCGCCCAGGGGCGGGAGGGCCTCGGCCCGGCCGACGGAGGGCCGCAGGTTGGTCAGCCCCAGTTCCAGGGCCACCTGGCGCACGAAGGCGATCTTCTTGTGGGCCTTGTCCACCGCGTGCACGGTCAAATCCGGGCGAGCGAGCGCCAGGACCACGGCGGGAATGCCCATGCCGGTCCCGAAATCGACCACGGCCGCGCCTTTCGGCACCCGGTCCAGGAAGGGCAGCAGGACCGCCGAATCCAGGATCAGTTCCTCGAATCGCGCCTCCGGCTCCAGGGAGGTCAGGGCGTGGGTGCGGTTCCAGCGGTCCAGGAGGGCCAGGTAGGCCTCGACGGGGGCCGCCAGGCGGGAGGGGAGGGTCGGTTCCATGGATCCAAGATACCCGCAGACACGGAAAGAATGGGTCCTGATGGTAAATTTCCCATATTTTACATGACCCAGAAATGAAAAAATCACCGAATAAAAAGAGGTTCATTGCGGAATTCAAATGACACGGAAAATGCGCAACATACGCTTGGAATGCCTCGATACGAACCCGGCCGTTGACTTCGGAATAATTGGCTTGAATACTGTTCATGTATTGCAAGATCTCATTCAGCGGAGAACCTATGGGCACGGCGGAAAAGGCTTTTAAGATCGATTGGTCCAGCCGGAGCAAACTGAGGGGCCCGGGCGAGAAGTCCCTCGGAGACTTGGTTTCCAGGCTGAGGGACCGCCTTGCCCCCACCGCCGAAGGGGTTTCCATCTCCTACGTGGATGACCGCGTGATGCGGAAGTACAACCGGGAACACCGCCAGATCAACCAGACCACGGATGTCCTGAGTTTCCCCGCAAATCCCGAAAAAGGTGCGTTCCAGCACCTGGGCGATCTGGTCATCAGCCTCCCGACGGCTGAAAAAATGGCCAAGAAGCTCGGCGTCAGCCGCCGCCGCGAGGTCGAGACCCTCATCATCCACGGCTTCCTCCACCTGTGCGGCTACGACCACGAGCAGGACGGGGGGGAGATGCTGGCCCTCCAGGCCGAACTGGAGCGGACCCTCCTGGAATCCGACCCCCTGCCCATGGCCGTGAAGCGCGGCCGCAAGCCCGGGAGCAAGGTCAAGCAGCTGAAGGACGGCAGCCGGGTGGTCGTCACCGGGCGCGCCGCCAGCGCCCTGGTCCGCCGCGAGGAGGCCCGGAAGGCGAAGCCCGCCCCCAAGAAGGCCGACAAGCCTGCCAAGAAGGTCGCGGAGAAGCCGCGCCGCGCGCCGGGCCGTCCCCGCAAGACCGCCGAGGCCCCCGCGGCCCCCCGCCGCGCTCCCCGGCGCAAGCGTCCGCCTCTCCGCTCGGGGATCCTGGGCTGAAACCCGTTCTGGAAACAGGGCTTTTTTCCTTGTAAGATAGGCGTTCGGCCGTTTTCCGGCCTACGACGGGAGCCCCTGTGCTGAACCTCCTGATGGGCCTTGGCGTTGCCATCGCCGTTGTCCTCGTCTTCGCCCTTCTGAAGGTCACCCTCTGGGTCGGACTTCCCCTGGGCCTGGTGGCGGGCATCGCCATGTTCATCTGGCGGGGACGGGTCATCCAGCAGCGCCTGGAAGCCATCTTCAACCGAGCGGGCGAGCTGATGAAGAAGCAGCAGTTCGATCCCGCCATCGAGGTCATGAAGGAAGGCTACGCCCTGGCCCCCTACCAGTTCATGATCAAGGGCTCCATCGACGGCCAGATCGGCGTCGTCCAGTACGTGCGCAAGAAGCACGAGGAGGCCGAGCCCCTGCTCAAGGCCGCCAGCTACCAGCACTACATCGCCAAGGCCATGCTGGGCATCCTGCAGTGGAAGCGCGGGGAGAAGAAGCAGGCCCGGGAGACCTTCAAGCTCGCCCTCAAGGCCGGGCGCAAGGAGAGCCTCCTCTATGGCATCTACGCCTATGTCCTCTGCGAGATGAAGGAGCGGGACGAGGCCATCGCGATCCTCAACCAGGGCATCAAGGTCTGCGAGGGCGACGAGCGCCTCGTCACCAACCGCAACGCCCTCCAGAACAACAAGCCCATGAAGATGAAGGTCTATGGCGAGCAGTGGTACCAGTTCATGCTGGAGCGCCCCGTGATCCGCCAGGAACCGCCTCCCTTCGCCCGGGTGTCCAAGCGCGCCATCCGGGGCTGATTTCCCTTACCTCACGGAGTAGACGATGTCCGGCCACAATAAATGGTCCACGATCAAGCACAAGAAGGGCGCCCTTGACGCCAAGCGGGGAAAGATCTTCACCCGCGTCCTGAAGGAGATCACGGTCGCGGCCCGCCTGGGAGGCGGGGATGTGGCCGCCAATCCCCGGCTGCGCCTGGCCGTTGACCAGGCCAAGGCCAACAACATGCCCAAGGAGAACTGGGAGCGCGCCATCAAGAAGGGCACCGGCGAACTCGAGGGCGTGAGCTACGAAGAGGTGACCTACGAAGGCTACGGTCCCGGCGGCGTGGCCATCCTGGTGGACGCCCTCACCGACAACAAGAACCGCACCACCCCCGAGATCCGCTCCTACTTCGCCAAGTTCGGCAGCGAGCTGGGCGCGGCGAACTCGGTGTCCTACATGTTCGCCAAGCAGGGCCAGATCGTCGTCGACCCCGAGGTCTCCGAGGACAAGGTCATGGAAGTGGCCCTCGAGGCCGGCGCGGACGACGTGAAGAACGAGGACGGCGCCTGGGTCATCACCACCGATCCCGCCAACTACCAGGTCGTCAAGGACGCCGTCGACGCCGCGGGCCTCCCCGTCATCGAGTCCGGCATCATCCGCGCCTCCGCGGTGCGCGTCGACATGAACAACGACAAGCTCAAGAGCTTCCTCAAGCTCGTCGACCTCCTGGAGGACAACGACGACGTCCAGGACGTCTGGCACAACGCCGACTACGACGATCCCGAGGAGTAGCGCGCCTGGCGCGACTGGAGCGGGGCGGCTTCGGCCGCCCCGCTTCATTTGCGCTCGGAGGGCCGCTGGAAGCGGAACATCACCCGGCGCTGCAGGGCCCGGCCCTCCGGCGTGTCCGGATTGCCCTCGAGCTGGCTGTCGCCGTGGGCCTCGGCGGCCAGGATGGCGGGGTCCATGCCCAGGGCGGCGAGGGCCCGCACCACGGCCTGGGCCCGCTGGCCGCTCAGGTCGAGGGGGTCCTGGGCCCGCCCCCGCTCCCCCTGGGCGGTGTGCCCCTCGCAGACCAGGGTGTAGCCGGGGTACTGGATGGTGATCTCCGTGATCCTGCGCAGCATGGCCTCGTAGGTCGGATCGATGGCGGTGCTCCCCTCGGGGAAGAGGACGCCGCCCCGGAACTTGACGACCTGCAGGCGGACCCCGGCGTCCTGCCCCTCCACGGGGCGGATGTCGGCGAGGAGCTTCTCCAGGTCCCCGGCCTGCTCCGGCGCGATGCCCTGGTGCCCGGGGAGGATGCCCTCCCCCTTGGCGCCCAGCTCGACCTGGAGGGCCAGGAGCACGTCCTTGATCTTGCGCTGGTCCTGGCTGGTGAGGCCGTAGATCACGGCGAAGAACGCCATGAGCTGCACCATCAGGTCGGCGAAGGTGATGAGCCAGAGGCTCTCGTAGTCGTCCTTCCGGCGCTGGAAGCGTCCGAGGACCTTAGCCATTGGATCCGCCCGCCCTGCGCGTCCTGAACTCGGGGGCCAGGAAGGCGTTGAGGGCCTCCTCCAGCTGGCCGGGGTTCATCTCGTCCCGGATGCCCAGGATGCCCTCGAGCATGAGCCGGCGGGTCTGGAGCTCCTCGCGGGAGCGGAGCTCGAGCTTGCCGGAGATGGGCAGGGCGATGAGGTAGGCGATGACCGCGCCGTAGAGGGTGGACAGGAGGGAGAGGGCCATGCCGTGGCCGATGCCGCTGGGGTCCTTCAGGCTCACGAAGAGGTGCACCATGCCGATGAGGGTGCCCACCATGCCGAAGCTGGGGGCCGCCGAGGCGATGAACCGGAAGATCTCCTGCCCGAGCGTGTGCCGCTCGAAGGTCGTCTGGATCTCCTGGGCGAGCACGTCGTGGATGTGGTCGCGGGAGACCCGGTCCACCACCATCCGGATGCCCTGGGCCATGAAGGCGTCGGAGGGCAGGTGCTTCTCCAGCCCCAGGACGCCCTCGCGCCGGGCCCGCTGGGAGAGGCCCACCAGCTCGTTGACGATCTCCCGGCTGGTGCGGGTGTGGGTGAGGAAGGCCCGGGAGGCCACGGCGAAGGCGGACCGCACGTTCGAGAGGGGGAAGCGGATCATGGTGGAGGCGATGACGCCCCCCAGCACCACGACGAGGCTTTCCGGATGCAGGAAGATCCTCGGGTTGGGCCCGATGGAGATGGCCGTGACCAGGAGGGCCAGGCCCAGCAGCAAGCCGATCAGCGTTCCCCGGTCCATGTGCGCCTCAAGTGGTTTCTTGACAGAGGCAGGTTATCAAGAAAAGGTCATGCCGGAACGGCGAGTCCCGGCGGAAAGCCCATGCAGAGCCTCACCATGGCGATGGTCGGGTCGACGCTGCCGTCCCGCCGGCGGATGGTGATGTCCGGGGCGCGCACCGGGAAGCCCGCGGCGGCGTCGAAGCCCTCGGGGAGGTCCTCCTTCCGGCAGCCGGCGAAGAGGCCCAGCCCGTAAGGGTCCCCGTCCTTGAAGATCACGTCCTGGCGCCGCATCAGCAGCAGGCCGGCCTCGCGGTAGGCCCGCTCCGCGCGGGGGATCTGGTCCAGCGGGAAGACCGTGGCGAATATCCCGCCCGGCGCCAGGATCCGGGCCGCGGCCTTGGCGTAGTCCCCAATCTCCCCCCGCACCTCCAGGCGCGCGGGGATGGCCTGGGGATGGGCGGCCTCCACCTTGGTGCCCAGCGGCCAGTACGGCGGCGTCCCGGTCACCAGGTCGAAGGGGGCCTCGCCCGCGAGGACGGAGGGGTCGCGCAGGTCCCCCTCGTGGATGGTGACCCGGTCCTCGAGGCCGTTGTAGGCCATGGTCTTGCGGGCCAGGCGCGCCGAGATGTCCTGGGCCTCGACCGTGTGGATGCGGGCCCCGGGACAGCGCCAGGCCATGGAGACGGCCACGCTCCCGATGCCCGAGCCCAGGTCGGCGATGCGGTCGGCGCGGGGGCACCACGAGGTGCCGTACCACGCGGCGAGGATGTCGTCGGTGGAGAAGCGGTGGCCCCGGCGGTACTGGAAGATGCGGTAGTGGCCGCAGATGTAGTCGAGGGTCTCCCCCTCCTCCGGCTCGAGGCCCCCGGGCGGCAAGGGCCCCGGGCGGGTCCAGCCCTTAAACGTCGCTGCCGTCATCCGGCCCCTCCTGCAAGTCCTCCGGGCCCATGTCCTCGTCCAGCCCCTCGAAGAGGCCGCCCTCGGGCAGCGCGGGCTCCAGGCGCGCCAGCGCCTGCGCCTCCAGGTTCCCCTCCCCGAAGTCCGCCAGGCGAGGCAGGTCGTTGAGGCTGTTGAGACCGAAATGGACGAGGAACTTCCGGGTGGTGGCGTACATCATGGGCCGCCCCACCACCGACTTCCGGCCGGCGGGGAGGATGAGCTCCCGCTCCAGGAGGCTCTTGACCTGGTTGGCGCAGCTCGTGACGCCGCGCAGCTCGTTGATCTCGGGGATCGTCACCGGCTGCCGGTAGGCGATGATGGCCAGCGTCTCCACCTGGGCCGGCGTCAGCTTGCCGCTCCGGGTGATGGTGACGAGGCGCGAGACCATGGCCTGGTACTCGGGCGCCGCCGCGAGCCGCCAGCCTCCGCCCACCTCGAGCAGGCGCATGCCGCAGGGCGGCTGGAGGCGTTCGCCCAGCTTCTCCAGGCCCAGCCGGAGGGTGCCCTCGCCCAGGCCGGTGACCTCCCGGAGGCGGGCCATGTCCATCACCTCGCCCGAGGCCGCCAGGATCGCCTCCAGGGCCCCGGCCAGATCCCCGCCGGCCTCCCAGAGGGGTTCCGCGTCCTGGAAGATGGCGTCGTCCGGGCCGGTCACGGGTACGACCCCAGCCGCTGGCCGACCTGGACGGGGCCTTCCGTGAGGAGGGGCCGCCAGCGCCCGGCGCCGGGACCGCCGATCAGGAGCACGACGGTGCTGCCGAACTGGAAGGTGCCGAGGTCGTCCCCGGCGCGGCAGGGCAGGTCGTCCACCCCGAAGGCGCCGTCCCGGGGCAGCTCGCGCCCGCCCAGCCACCGGGGATCGAGGAGGACGCCCCCCACGTGGGTGGCCCCGACGGCGACGGCGGCCACCTCCAGCCCCTCGTCGGGGCCGGTCCCGGTGGCGACCCAGGTCGCGCGGCGGTTGCGGGCGTAGAGGCGCGGCACATGGGCCGTGCTCGCGTCGTTGACGGGCCAGAGCTCGCCCTCGACCCGGCCCACGGAGGTGACCTTCCCCTGGAAGGGGACATGGATGCGGTGGTAGTCCCGGGGCGAGAGGTAGAGGGTGAGGTAGTGCCCCCCCTCGAACCGCATGGCCATGGGGTCGTGCTTCAGCAGGTCCTGCAGGGCGTAGGGGAGGCCCTTGGCCTGGATGGCGTGCCCGGCCTCGATGCGGCCGCAGGCGATGATCCTGCCGTCCACGGGGCTGTTCACCGCCCCCGGCACCAGGAGCTCCTGGGGGCGCAACCCGGGCTTGAGGCGCCGGGTGAAGAGGGCCTGGAGGCTGGGGTAGGCCTCGAGGGGCAGTTCGGCCTCGGCCATGTCGACCCCGTAGGCCCGCACGAAACGGGTGAGCACCGCGCGGCGGAGGGGGCCCGGAAGAGACCGGCCCGCGGCCCAACCGGCCGCAGCACTGCCTGCCCGCTTAGGGTACAGGCGCAGCAGGGAGAGGGAGAGGGGCCAGGAACTCATGCACAACCAAGTTATCACGCCCAGGGTCACCCCCAGCCCCGCCAGGCGCTTCCAGCGCCGGCGCAGCCAGGGTCGGGAAAAGCGTCGCATTCTGTCCACCCTCCCAAAATAACCTATAAAAATAGTCATGTTACTTTCGATATTTTTAGAACGATTGTTCGCACTTCCCGGCTCCCGGCGCTAGAATCGAGGGGCGGCGGCGCGGCGGGAAACCTGGCCGGACCGGCGCCTAACCTGCCTGTGGACCGAGCCACCCCCCGGCCGCTGGCTTCCAGCCATTCGATCCCGACTTTCCGCCTGGAGGAGAGGCCTATGGGCAGCCCTTCACACGAACCCGACACCCTCAAGGCCCGTCTGCGCAGGGACCTCGGGGTCAACTTGAACCACTGCTACCAGTGCGGGAAGTGCTCCGCCGGTTGCCCCGTGGCCGAGGACATGGACCTGACCTCCAGCCGGGCCATGCGCCTCCTCCAGATGGGCGACCCCGAGCTCGACCGGCAGGTGATGGCCAGTGAAGGGATCTGGCTCTGCCTCACCTGCGAGACCTGTTCCACCCGCTGCCCCCAGGAGGTGGAGGTCGCCCAGGTCATGGACCACGTGCGGCACGAGGCCCTCCAGGCGGGCCTGGCCCACCCCCGGAGTCGGGACATCGTGGCCTTCCACGTGGCTTTCATGGATTCCGTGCGCACCACCGGCCGCCTTTACGAGATCGGCCTGGTGGCCGACTACAAGGCCCGGAGCCGCCACCTGTTCAAGGACGTGACCCTGGCCCCCAAGATGTATGTCCGCGGGAAGCTGCCCCTCCTGCCCCACCTGATCAAGGGCCGCAACGCCCTGAAGGGCATCTTTGCCCGGACCCTCGGAAAGGGGAGGTGACGCCATGCGCATGGGCTACTACCCCGGTTGCTCCCTGCTCGGCTCCAGCCGGGAATTCGACGAATCCGTGCGGGCCGTGGCCGCCGCCCTGGACCTGGACCTGGTCCAGGTGCCGGACTGGAACTGCTGCGGCGCGTCCAGCGCCCACGTGCTGGACGCCAAGCTGGCCGCCGCCCTTCCCGCCCGGATCCTGGCCCAGGCCGCCGAGGCGGGCCTGGACGAAGTCCTGGCCCCCTGCGCCGCCTGCTACAACCGCCTCGTCTCCGCCCAGCAGGCCCTCGCCAAGAACCCCGCCTTCGCGGAGGAGATCGCCGGCATCACCGGCGCCCCGGCCGCCACTCGGGTCCGGGTCCTGAACGTGCTGGAGGTCCTCGACCGCCTGCGCGATACCATCCAGGCCCGGGTGAAGACCCCCTTCGGACGCAAGGTGGCCTGCTACTACGGCTGTCTCCTGGTCCGTCCTCCCCGCGTCGTCGCCTTCGATCGCCCCGAGGACCCCCGCTCCATGGACCTGCTGGCCGAGGCCGCCGGGGCCGTCCCCCTGCCCTGGTCCCACAAGACCGAGTGCTGCGGCGCCTCCTTCTCCGTCACCCGCACCGACATCGTCGCCAAGCTCTCCGGGCGCGTCCTGGACGCGGCCGTGAAGGCCGGGGCCGAGGCCGTCCTCGTGGCCTGCCCCATGTGCCAGTCCAACCTGGACATGCGCCGGCCCGAGATCAACGCCCACCTGGGCCGGGAACTCGACATCCCCGTCCTCTACATCACCCAGGCCCTGGGCCTGGCCCTTGACCTGGATCCGGAGAAGCTGGGCCTGCACCGCCACATGGTCCCCGCCATGCCGGCCAGAGCCTGAGGAGGCAGCCATGTCCCGTATCGGCGTCTTCACCTGCCACTGCGGCGAGAACATCGGCGCCACCGTCGATTGCGCCAAGGTGGCCGAATGCACCCGCTCCGTCCCCGGGGTCGTCCATTCCGTGGACTACAAGTACATGTGCTCCGACCCGGGCCAGACCATGATCAAGGAGGCCATCAAGGAGCACGGCCTCACCGGCGTGGTCGTCGCGGCCTGCTCCCCCCGCATGCACGAGCCCACCTTCCGGGCCGCCGTGGCCCAGGCCGGCCTGAACCCCTACCTCTGCGAGATGGCCAACCTCCGCGAGCACTGCAGCTGGGTGCACGAGAAGGGCGAGGTCACCACGGAGAAGGCCGCCGACCTCGTGCGGGTCATGGTCGAGAAGGTCAAGCACAACCAGCCCCTCCACCCCATCAAGGTCCCCGTCACCAAGCGGGCCCTGGTCCTGGGCGGCGGCATCGCCGGCATCCAGGCCGCGCTCGACATCGCCGACGCGGGCCACCAGGTGGTGCTGGTCGAGAAGTCCCCCTCCATCGGCGGCCACATGAGCCAGCTCTCGGAGACCTTCCCGACCCTGGACTGCTCCCAGTGCATCCTCACCCCCCGCATGGTGGAGGCCGCGCGCCACCCCAACATCACCCTGATGACCTATTCCGAGCTGGAGAAGCTCGAGGGTTTCATCGGCAATTTCAAGGCGACCATCCGCCGCAAGGCCCGGAAGATCGACGAGAAGCTCTGCACGGGCTGCGGGCTCTGCATCCAGAAGTGCCCCCAGAAGAAGATCAAGGACGAGTTCAACGAGGGCCTCGGCAACCGCACCGCCATCTACGTGCCCTTCCCCCAGGCCGTGCCCAACAAGCCCGTCATCGACACCGCCAACTGCACCTTTTTCAAGGCCGGCAAGTGCAAGGTCTGCGAGAAGATGTGCCCCACGGGCGCCATCCGCTACGAGCAGGAGGACGAGCTCGTCACCCTGGAGGTGGGCGCCCTCGTGCTGGCCACGGGCTTCAAGGTGATGCGCACCGACAAGTTCCCCGAGTACGGCTACGGCCAGGACCCCGACATCCTGGACGGCCTGCAGTTCGAGCGGCTCGCCTCCGCCTCCGGCCCGACCCTGGGCGCCATGAAGCGCCCCAGCGACGGCAAGGAGCCCGAGACGGTGGTCTTCCTGGCCTGCTCCGGCAGCCGCGACCGGTCCAAGGGCGTGCCCTACTGCTCGAAGATCTGCTGCATGTATACGGCCAAGCACGCCATGCTCTACCGGCACAAGGTGCACCACGGCAAGGCCGTCGTCTTCTACATGGACATCCGCTCCGGCGGCAAGGACTACGACGAGTTCGTGCGCCGCGCCATCGAGGAGGACGACGTCCAGTACGTGCGCGGCCGCGTCTCCCGCATCTACCGGGACGGCGACAAGCTCGTCGTCAAGGGCGCCGACACCCTCCAGGGCGGCGCGCCCGTGGAGGTCCGGGCCGACATGGTCGTGCTCGCCACCGCGGTCCAGAGCCAGGACGGCAGCGAGGAGCTCGCCCAGAAGCTCCACGTCAGCTACGACCCCTACCACTTCTTCGCGGAGAGCCACCCCAAGCTCAAGCCGGTGGAGACCAACACGGCCGGCATCTACCTGGCCGGCGCCTGCCAGGCCCCCCGGGACATCCCCGAGACCGTGGCCCAGGCCAGCGGCGCCGCCGCCAAGGTTGCCGCCCTCTTCGCCCGGGACGAGCTGACCCGGGAGCCCGTGGTGGCCGTCGTGAACCGCCTCCCGGCCCCGCAGTTCTCGTACTGCGTCGGCTGTTTCCTTTGCCAGAGCGCCTGCCCTTACCAGGCCATCGAGCAGGAGGAGATCAAGGGCCGGGACGGGTCCGTGCTGAAGGTCGTCGCCAAGGTGAACGCGGGCCTCTGCCAGGGCTGCGGCACCTGCGTCGCCACCTGCCGCACCAAGGCCATCGACATCCAGGGCTTCAGCAACGAGCAGATCTTCGCCGAACTCATGACCCTCTAGGGGCGACGCCATGTCCTTCGAACCCAAGATCACCGCCTTCGTCTGCAACTGGTGCACCTACGCCGGGGCGGACCTCACGGGCACCAGCCGCATCAAGTACCAGCCCAATGTCCGGGTCCTGCGGCTGCCCTGCACGGGCCGCATCGACTTCATGCTCCTGGCCAAGGCCTTCGCCCGGGGCGCCGACGGCATCATCGTCTCCGGCTGCCACCCCAACGACTGCCACTACACCTCCGGCAACTACCACGCCCGGCGGCGCTGGATGGTCTACCGGGGCCTCATGGACTTCATGGGCATCGACACGCGCCGGGTGACCTTCTCCTGGGTCTCCGCCGCCGAGGGCGCCCGCTGGGCGGAACTGGTGAACGAGGTCACCACCACGGTGCGGGAGCTGGGCCCCTACCAGGACTACAAGGAACTCGCCCTGGCGGGCGTGGAGTGACGCCATGGACCTGATCACCAAATCCCGCGAACTCCTGGAGACCGGCGCCGTGAAGGCCGTCATCGGCTTCGAGGCCGGGCGGCGCGGCACCGTCCGTCCCGCCTTCGTGCGGGAGGCCGCAAAGGCCTCCACCCTCGTCTTCGACGAGCGCTGCACCCAGAATCTCGCCGCCTACCTGACCCGTCGCGAAGTGAAGCGCATGGGCCGGGTGGCCGTGGCCGCCGCCCCCGACACGCTGCGGGCCCTCCTCCAGCTCATGGCGGAGCGCCAGGTCAAGGAGGAGGAGGTCCTGCCCCTGGCCGTGGCCGCCGACGGCACCGTCACGGAGCTCCCCTGCGCCGCCGACGTCGAGGCCCACCTGGCCCTCCAGGCCAAGGAGCTCAAGGCCGCCGACCGCGAGCTGCTCGCGAAGCTCGACGCCATGTCCCGGGAGGAGCGCTGGGCCTACTGGCAGAAGGAGCTCTCCCGCTGCGTGAAGTGCTACGCATGCCGCAACGCCTGCCCGATGTGCTACTGCGCCCACTGCACCATGGACTGCAACCGTCCCCAGTGGGTGCCGGTGGCCAGCCACGCCCTGGGCAACCTGGAATACCACATGGTGCGGGCGATGCATCTCGCCGGGCGCTGCGTGGAATGCGGGGACTGCGGCCGGGCCTGCCCCGTGGGCATCCCCGTGCACCTCCTGGCCTTCCACTGCCAGGAGAGCGTCCATGCCCAGTTCGGGCAGCGGGCGGGGACCAGCGCGAAGCTGGACTACGCCCTCTCCACCTTCCGTCCCGACGACAAAGAGACCTTCATCCGGTAGGGCGCCATGGCCGAGACCCGTTTCCTCCCATCCGAATCCCTGGACACCTTCGTCAAGGCCCTGCGCCGCGACGGACGGCGCGTCCTGGCCCCCACCGCCCGGGACGGGCGGGCCGAGCTGAACCCCGTGGAGGCCGCGGCCGAGATCGACCTGGAAGGCCTCCAGACCGCCCTCAGCGCCAAGGAGACCGTCTTCCCCAAGGTGGAGCGGATCCTCGAATACTCCCTGTCCGGCGGCGGCGTGGACCTCCGGGACGTGGCCCCCAAGGCCGAGCCCACGGTCCTCCTCGGCGTCCGGCCCTGCGACGCCGCGGGCTTCGGGGCCCTGGACGCCGTCTTCAACTGGGACACCCGCGACCGCTTCTTCAACGCCCGGCGCGAGGCCCTGGCCATCGTGGCCGTGGCCTGCACCCGGGCCGACGACGCCTGCTTCTGCACTTCCGTCGGCGGGGGCCCGGGCTCCACCGCCGGCAGCGACATCCTCCTCACCCCCGTCCAGGGCGGCTTCCTCGCCGAGCTGGTCACGGAGAAGGGCGCGGCCCTCGCCGCCCTCTGCCCCGACGCCTTCCGGCCCGACCCGGGCCTGGAGAAGAAGGTGGCCGACCTGCCCATGGCCTTCGACCACGCCGCCCTCACCGCCTCGCTCCAGGGCCGCTTCGAGGATCCTCTCTGGGAGCGCCAGAGCCTGCGCTGCCTGGGCTGCGGGGCCTGCGCCTTCGTGTGCCCCTCCTGCGTGTGCTTCGACCTCGTGGAGGAGGCCGACGCGAGGGAGGGCCGCCGGCTGAGGACCTGGGATACCTGCGGCACCGCCCTCTTCACCCTGCACGCCTCGGGCCACAACCCCCGAGAGAGCCAGGCGCAGCGCTGGCGACAGCGGGTCTACCACAAGTTCTCCTACTACCCCGAGCGCTACGGCAGGCTCGGCTGCGTGGGCTGCGGCAAGTGCACCCGCGCGTGCCCCGTGGACATGGACCTCCAGGAGCACCTCCTGGAAGCGGCGCAGGCGTAAGGAGCGGCCATGAGCGAGACCAACATCTACCTCCCTCACCTCATGCGCATCGCGAAGGTCACCCGCGAGGCCCCGGGCGTCAAGACCTTCCGCCTGGAGTTCGTGGACCAGGCCGCCGCCGACGCCTTCGACTTCCAGACCGGCCAGTTCGGCCTCTACAGCGCCTTCGGGGAGGGCGAGAGCACCTTCTGCATCGCCTCCAGCCCCACCCGCAAGGGCTACATCGAGTGCACCTTCCGGGAAGTGGGCCGCGTCACCGCCGCCCTCGCCGACAAGGAGGAGGGCGACGTCGTCGGCTTCCGCGGCCCCTACGGCAACCGCTTCCCCATCGAGCAGTGGAAGGGCAAGAGCCTGGTCTTCGTGGCCGGCGGCATCGCCCTGCCCCCCCTGCGCAGCGTCATCTGGAACTGCCTGGACCTGCGGGACTGGTTCAAGGACATCACCATCGTCTACGGCGCCCGGAGCGTGGCCGACCTGGTCTACAAGCACGAACTGGCCGAGTGGGAGGCCCGGCCCGACGTGAACCTCGTGGTGACCGTCGACCCCGGCGGCGAGACCCCCGACTGGAAGGGCAAGGTGGGCTTCGTCCCCCCCGTGGTGGAGGCCCTGGCCCCCAGCCCCGCCGACACCGTCGCCCTCGTCTGCGGCCCCCCCATCATGATCAAGCTGACCCTCCCCGTCCTGGCGAAGCTCGGCTTCCAGCCCGACGCCATCTACACGACCCTGGAGAACCGCATGAAGTGCGGCCTGGGCAAGTGCGGCCGCTGCAACACCGGCAGCAGCTACGTGTGCAAGGACGGCCCCGTCTACACCCTGGCCCAGCTCAACGCCCTTCCGGCGGAGTACTAGGTGTAGGCAGATCGAATCACCCGAACCACCTTGTCCCGATCCTTCGTGCTGGCAAGGGAAAGCTAAGAACCCGTACGCCAAGTCACGCGGCGTCGGCTTCGCGGTTCAGCCCAAGACACCTGGGAGCCTGTCACCTTTTTAGCCAGATGCCCCGGGCCTTGGTCACAAGGTGGCCTGCCGTTTGGGTCCCCGTCCAGGCCTCACGTATCATGTAGCGATGCCAACCCACCCCGGGCTGGCGAGGAGGATGCATGTTCCGGCCCCTGATCCTGTCCCTGCTCTGCGGGGCGATGACGGTACCCGCCCTGGCCGCGGGTACCCATCCCGTCTCCATCAACGATCTCCTGGCCATGGAGCGCCTGGGCGATCCCAAGGTCTCCCCCGACGGCAAGGTGGTGGCCTTCTCGGTCTCCAAGCCCGACGTGGCCGCCAACAAGAGCTCCCACGAGCTCTGGCTGGCCTCGGTGGACGGCGCCTGGAAGCGGCGCGTCTCGGCCCCGGGCACCAGCAATTCCCAGGCCCGCTGGGCCCCCGACGGCAAGGCCCTGTTCTTCGTCTCCGCCCGCTCCGGCTCGGCCCAGGTGTGGCGCATGCCCATGGACGGCGGCGAGGCGGTGCAGGTGACGAACCTGCCCCTGGACGTGGACGCCCTTACCGTCGCCCCCGACGGCAAGCACCTCTTCCTGGGCATGGCCGTCTTCCCCGGCACCTCCCCCGAGGAGACCAAGAAGCGCATGGACGCCCGCGCCGCCGACAAGGCCACGGGCATGGTCTTCGATCGCCTCTTCGTGCGTCACTGGGACACCTGGGCGGACGGCACCCGCAACCACGTGTTCCGCTATGAAGTCTCCACCGGCAAGGCCGTGGACCTGATGCCCGCCATGGACGCGGACTGCCCCTCCAAGCCCTTCGGGGGCGCCGAGGATTTCGCCGTCTCCCCCGACGGGACCACCGTGGTCTTCTCGGCCCGGGACATGGGCCGCCAGGAAGCCTGGTCCACCAACTTCGACCTCTTCGCCGTCCCCGCCGACGGCTCCAAGGCCCCCGCGAAGCTCACCACCAACCCCGCCTGGGACGCCCAGCCCCGCTTCAGCCCCGACGGCAGGACCCTGGCCTACGTGGCCATGAGCCGCCCCGGCTTCGAGGCGGACCGCTTCGACCTCGTCCTGCGGGACATGGCGAGCGGCAAGGAGCGCAAGTTCGTGCTCAAGGCCGACGACACCCCCCGCGGCGACCGCTCCGTGGCCAACTTCGCCTGGAGCCCGGACGGGAAGGTCATCTACGCCGAGGCCGAGAACTTCGGCCAGCGGGCCCTCTTCGCCGTTGACCCCGCCACCGGCAAGGCCCGGATCATCGTGGGCCAGGGCACCCTGGACGGCATCGAGTTCACCCACGACGGCCGCATCCTCTACGGCATGCACTCCCTCCAGGGCCCCACGGAGCTCTACACGACCGATGCGGCCGGCAAGGACATCCGCCGCGTGACCCGCTTCAACGATGGTCTCCTGGCCGCGACGAAGCTGGGCAGGCCCGAGCAGTTCTCCTTCAAGGGCGCCAAGGGTGATACCGTCTACGGCTACATCGTCACCCCCGCGGACTTCGATCCCGCGAAGAAGTATCCCGTGGCCTTCCTCATCCACGGCGGCCCCCAGGGCACCTTCGGCAACGACTGGCACTACCGCTGGAACCCCCAGGTCTACGCCGGCGCCGGCTACGCCGCCGTCATGATCGACTTCCACGGCTCCACCAGCTACGGCCAGGCCTTCACCGACGACATCCGCGACGACTGGGGCGGCGCCCCCTTCGAGGACCTCATGAAGGGCCTGGACTTCGCCCTCGCCAAGTACCCCTTCCTGGACAAGGACCGCATGGGCGCCCTCGGGGCCTCGTACGGCGGCTTCATGATCAACTGGATCGCGGGCCACACCGACCGCTTCAAGACCCTCGTGTGCCACGACGGCAACCTCGACGAGCGCATGGCCTACTACGACACCGAGGAGCTGTGGTTCCCCGAATGGGAGCACAAGGGCCTGCCCTGGGAGAACCCCCAGAGCTACGTCAAGCAGAACCCCGTGGAGTTCGTGAAGAACTGGAAGACCCCCATGTTCGTCATCCACGGCATGAAGGATTTCCGCATCACCTACGCCCAGGGCCTCTCCACCTTCACGGCCCTGCAGCGCAAGGGCATCCCCTCCAAGCTGCTCATCTTCCCCGATGAGAACCACTGGGTGCTCCGCCCCGCCAATTCCCTCCAGTGGCACCAGAACGTCCTGGGCTGGCTGGACCAGTGGCTGAAGAAGTAGGGTTCATCGAACCTGCGCGCGGAGGCCGGCTTGCCGGCCTCCGCTATTTATAAGGCTGGGAACAGGGGCCTTCCCCTCAAAATTACCCGTGCGCGCACCCCGCTACGGCCTAGGTTTTGGGCGGGACCCTGGCCCGTGGGGCGCGGGGTTCCCCTTCCAACCTAGCCGATGGCCAACCGCACCAGCGGTTGGCCCCATGGAGGTACCATGCTCCGTCACGCAGCCCTCGCCATCCTCGCCGCCGCCCTCCCCCTGGGCGCCCAGACCCTGCAGGACCTGAACGGCCTCAAGGCCGAGGCCCGCCACTTCGTGTCCACGGGCCTCTCCAGCTCAGGGGAGAACCGGAAGACGGAACTCTACCGGATCATCGGCGACCCCGGCCCCGTCTCCCCCGGCCTCCTGCAGCGGGGTGTGGACGTGCTGCACTGGCGGTTCCAGTACAAGATCCTGGAACGGAACCCCGGACCGGGCGCCATGGAGGCCGCCCAGCACCGCCAGTGCTGGGCCGACTGCCTCCGGGGCGTCTTCACCAATTTCGAGTACTCGGATGTGATCGTCACGGACGCCCGGCCCATCGAACATGCCTGGATCGCCGTGGGCCTGGACGAGGCCATCGGCGAGCTGAAGAAGCACGGCTACACCCACGGCTTCGAGAAGGTCACCCTCATGCGCCCCATGCACCCGGCCCTTCCCGACGAGTTCGTCTACATCTTCCAGTGCCCCGTGGAAAAGACCCAGGTGGCCATCTCCACCCAGACGGGCGCCCTCATGTGGAAGGAATCCTGGAATTGAATGGACTTGTAAAATGACGCGGATTCCTGGTAGATTTTCACCCTCTGCCAGCGGAGACGCGCCATGTCCGAAAAGCATACCTTCAAGAGCGAACTGCAGCAGGTGCTGCACATCATTACCCACAGCCTCTACTCCCACAAGGAGATCTTCCTGCGGGAGCTGATCAGCAACGCCAGCGACGCCATCGACAAGGTCCGGTTCAATTCCCTCCAGAACGAACACCTCCTGGAGGGGGACCGGGACTTCAGGATCCGCCTGGCCGTGGACAGGGAGGCCCGCACCCTCACCGTGTCCGACAACGGCGTGGGCATGGACCACGACGCCATTGTGGACAACCTGGGCACCATCGCCAAGTCCGGCACCAAGGCCTTTCTGGAGAGCCTGAAGGCCGCGGACGCGGCCGCGCGGCCCGGCCTCATCGGCCAGTTCGGGGTGGGCTTCTATTCCGCCTTCATGGTCGCCGACCGGGTGACGGTCCTTTCCCGCGCCGCGGGTTCCAGCCAGGCGGTGCGCTGGGAATCGGACGGCCTGGGCGAGTTCACGGTGGAACCCGCCGAGCGCGCCGGCCGCGGCACCGACGTCATCCTCCACCTCAAGGAGGACGAGAAGGAGTTCCTGGAGTCCTGGCGCCTGCGCGCCATCGTCAAGCAGTTCTCCGACTTCATCGAGCACCCCGTCGTCATGGACGTGGAGAAGGGCGAGGGCGAGGACCGCAAGGTCGAGGAGGAGACCCTCAACTCCCGCAAGGCCCTGTGGCTGCGGGGCAAGACCGACGTGACGGAGGAGGAGCACAACGCCTTCTACCGGCAGATCTCGGGCGACTTCGAGGATCCCGCCAAGGTGATCCACTACGCCGCCGAGGGCGCCCTGGAGTTCCGGGCCCTGCTCTACATCCCCCGGCGCAAGAGCTGGGACCTGCAGTTCGCGGAGCCCAAGGTCGGGCCGAAGCTCTACGTCAACCGGGTGCAGATCATGGACCACTGCGAGGCCCTGCTGCCCCCGTACCTGCGCTTCGTGAAGGGGGTCGTGGACTGCTCCGACCTGCCCCTCAACGTCAGCAGGGAGCTGCTCCAGCACAATCCGCTCCTGGAGCGCATCCAGAAGAGCCTCGTGAAGAACGTCTTCCAGGCCCTGACCGACCTGAGGACCTCGGACCCCGAGGCCTACCGCACCTTCTTCTCGGAGCTGGGCCCCATCCTGAAGGAGGGCCTCGCCAGGGATTACGCCAACCGGGAGCAGATCGCCGATCTCCTCCTCTTCGAGAGCCTGCGCACCGAACCCGGCAAGACCACGACCCTGGCCGAGTACCAGGCCGCCATGCCCGAGGCCCAGAAGGACATCTATTGGCTGGCCGGCGAGGATCGCGCGGTGCTGGAGCCCTCCCCCAGCCTCGAGGCCTTCCGCCGCAAGGGCTGGGACGTGCTGCTGCTCACCGATCCCATCGACGCCTTCGTCTTCCCCGGCCTGGCCGACTTCAAGGGCACGCCCCTGAAGGCCGCCGACCGCCACCAGCCCGAGCTCGAGCCCGAGGAGAAGGCCCTGGCCGAGGAGGCCCAGGCCGCCTTCAAGGGGCTGCTGGACGCCCTCAAGGGCCGGTTCAAGGGCGTGAAGGACGTGCGCCTCTCCCAGAACCTGGTGGAGAGCGCCTCGCGCCTCGCCGCGGACGACGACGCCCTGGATCCCCACATGGAGCGCCTCCTCCAGAAGCTGGGCCAGGCCCCCGGCCACCAGGACCGGATCCTGGAGCTGAACCCCGCCCACCCCGTCGTGAAGGCCCTCCAGGCCGTCCACGCCCGGGACGCCGCCGATCCCCGGGTGGAGGCCTACGGCCAGCTCCTCCACGATCAGGCCCTCCTGGCCGAGGGCTCCCGCCTGCCGGACCCCGGCGCCTTCCTTAAGCGGCTCAACGAACTGGTGGTGAAGGACGCGGGGATCCACTAGCCCGGCCAGTTAAGCGAGCGTGTCCCGGATTCTTGTCAGGGACACGCTCGCTTAATTGGCCACCCTCCTGGAGGGTGCTCCCGCCCGGGACGGATCCCAAGAAAGAAGGCTCCGCGAGGGGCCTTCTTGCGTGAGGGGGGAACTGGGCGCTGTCGGCAAACCCAAGGCGTTCCCTGACATGGGTGAAGGAGAAGGTTGTAGGCGAAGCGATCCCACTTCATCCCCTGCATCTGCGTTAATCCCTGTTACAGCAGGGCCAGCGCCGGGATGGGTCGTGGGTCGTGTTACTGGACGTCGCTGGCATCGAGTTCCATGCTCCCGGCGCCCTGGCCAGGGTTCATGGCCAACCGGCGAACTTCGATCTTGGCTTGTCCGAAATTGACGAGAAGGCATGTCGGAAGGCCAGTAGCCCTCAGGTAGTTCAAGCCTTGAGCGATATCAATCTCGCCTAGGGCCCGGATTGCCTTGACCTCAACGATGACCTGGCCGTCGACGATGAGATCGGCCTTATACAAGCCCACCTTCTCGCCCTCATAGAACACCTCGATCGACTGCTGTTGGGCAAAGGCCAGCTTGGTTCTGCGGAGTTCGAAGGCCAGGGCGTTCTCATAGACCTTCTCGATGAACCCGTGCCCCAGCGTGTTCGCGATTCGATAGCACAAGCCGATGATCTGTTGCGTGAGCGGGTCCTGGATGGGCATGGTCCGTCTCCATGCCCCAAGGTGGAGGCAACCCGCTGCGTGGTTCAAACGGGGATAAACAGGATGCAAAGGAAACTGCAGGATAAGGACTTGCTAGCTATTCATTGGCCAGGACCCGCAGGTATCCGCGGGCGCCCGCCAGGCCCCACAGGGTTGCCGCCAGGCCCCCCAGGAGCCCCACCCCGAGGAGCCTCGGATCGGACTGGGCCGCGACGGCCAGGGCGTTGGTCGCCCCATGGAGCGCGATGCAGGGCAGGAGCGAGCCGGTGCGCTCCCGGAGGAGGCCGCACAGAAGGCCGAATACGGCCGTATGCGCGAATCGGGCAAGGCCGGGATGGCCGAGGCCGAAGAGGAGGGCGGGGAGGAGGATCCCCGCGAACCGTCCCCACCGCAGGCGCAGCGCCGGCTGGAGGTCCCCGCGATACAGGAGCTCCTCGGCCACCGGGGCGACCAGGAGGATGCCTGGGAGGGTGTTCCCCACCCCCCGGCTTTCCGGGGAATCCGGCAGGAGAACCGAGGTGGGAATCCCCACCGCCAGGTACAGGAACAGACTGCCACCAACCTGGCCGGTTGCGGCCCTCCAGCCTCCGGCCGGAGGACCCCAGGCCCCGCCCCAGGACAGGCCCGCGCCCCTCAGCCCCACCGCCGAGGCCGCCAGCATGCCGAGGCCCTCCTGGACGTCGGACCCGGCCTGGGAATTCCATCCCCAGGCCGCGCCGGCCGCAATGAGCAGGCAGCTCAACGAAAGGGTCAGGCCCCACAGGGCCAGGGTCTGGCCCAGGCCCAGCCCCGCTGCGCCTGGGCCATCGGATATGAAAGGGTCAAGGTGGGGCATGGCCACGGTCCGTCCTACCGGGAGATGCGCCGCCGGAGCCGTTCGTTCCGCGGCCCGAAGCCGGCCGCCTAGGGGGTCTGGCTCCGGGTCCGCCCGTGCTCGGCGGTGATGACCGTCCACGGGCCCTCGGCCAGGACCCGGCCCAGGGCGGCGGCGGAGACGGGATCCAGGTTGGCCAGGGGCTCGTCGAGGAGCAGGACCCCCTTCCCCGCGGCCAGGGCGGCGGTGAGGGCGGCCCACTGGCGCTGGCCGCCGGACAGGGACCGGCCGCCCTGGGGCAGCGGGGTCTTCCAGCCCAGGGGAAGGGTGGCCACGAAGGCCTCGAAGCCGGTCGCTTCAGCGGCCCGGAGGATCGCCGGGGTCGCGGCCCCCGCCGAAAGGGCCCGGAGGCTGTCCAGGAGGGAGCCCCCATAGAGCTGCACGGACTGGGGCAGGTACACGATCCGGTCCCGCATCCGGGAGGGGGGCTGGCCCCCGACGAGGATCTCCCCCCGCGACGGGGTCTCCAGGCCCGCCAGGACCCGCAGGAGGGTGGACTTGCCCCAGCCCGAGGGTCCGTCCAGGAGGAGCCTGCCGCCGGCGGGCACCTGGAGGGCCGCGCCCTGGAGGATCCAGGGGGAGCCGGGCCCGTACCGGAACCAGAGGTCCCGAGCCTCCACGGCGGCCGGTGAAGGATCGGGGACCCGCGGGGGCGGGACCTCCTCCCGGGGGATCTCCAGGATGGCCGAGGCCCGCTGGAGCTGGGGCGCCAGGACGATGAGGCGCAGCCAGGTGCCCGCGAGGCCCAGGAAGGCGCCGGAGAAGGCGGTGGCCAGCTGCAGGAAGGCCATGAACGTGCCCAGGTCCAGCTCCCCCCGCACCACCCGCAGGCCGCCCCAGGCCATCAGGCCCACGTCCTGGACCCGGGCCAGGGTCGCCGCCGCGGCCTCCGCCCAGAGCCCGGTCCTGGCCCGTCCCAGGCCCAGCAGCAGGCCCTTGCGGAACACGGCCCGCCAGCGGGAGAGGGCCTGGCCTTCGGCGCCGCAGGCCTTGAGGGTGGCCGCCCCGTGGATGAGGCCCGCCAGGAGGCTCTGCTCCCGGGCGCCCAGGGCCACCTGCCGCGCCTGGTAGGCCACCTCGATGCGGCCCGCGGCCAGGGCGATCGCCGCGACGGCGAGGGAGCCCCCCAGGACCGCCGCCGCCGGCCCCGGCAGGAGCAGGGCCATGGCCCCCAGGAGGACCAGGGCGAGACAGCCGTCCAGCACCGCGCCCAGGGTCTTTTCCGGCAGGAGGTCCTTGGCCGCGGAGAGCCCGCCCGCGGCCTGGAGCCATTCCCCGAGGGCCCGCGTCCGCAGGTCCGCGTAGGGAAGGGAGAGGACGTGTTCCAGGAAGCCGCGCTCGGCGCCCAGGTCCATGCGCTGGGAGAAGTGCAGCAGGGCCCGGCCCCGCACGTAGCCGATCCAGGCGTGGAAGATGGCCCCCAGGAGGCTCCCCGCGGAGGCCAGCAGGAGCAGGCCCCCCGCGCCGTCCGGCAGGGCCCGGTTCAGCACGACCCGGGTGAGCGCCGGCGTGACGAGGCCCAGGGCCTGGAGGAGGAGGGCGCAGCCCGCGACGAGGGCGAGGGCGTTCCGGTTCCGCGCCAGGAGGCCCCCCAGGCGCCGCCAGAGCCCACCCCGCCCGGGCAGGCCGGGGGTGAGGTCCAGGACGGTGCCGTCCAGGGACCCGGCGAGGCTGTCCCGGTCGAGCCGGGCCGTCCGGCCCCCCGGGCCCAGGAGCAGGTAGCGGCCGCCCTTCCGGGCGCGGAGCAGAATCCACCCGCCTTCGCGCAGGCGGGCCAGGGTGGGCAGGTCCAGGACCGCGAGGCCCCCGGGGCCGGGCAGGACGGGCCGGGCGTGGAACCCGCGCCGGCCCAGGGCCTCCGCCAGGGTCTCGGGGGAGGGGTCCGCCCCCACCTCGGCCCGGAGCGCGTCCCGGTCCGCCTCCCGGCCCCGCAGGCGCAGCAGGCAGGCCAGAGCCTCGTCGCCCGCGAAGCCCCGCTCAGGCATGGGCGGCCCGCACCAGGTCCCGGAAGGGCCCCGGCCGCGCCTCCAGGTCGCCGTAGGCGCCTTCCTGGACGATGCGCCCCTCCGCCAGCACCAGGATGCGGTCGGCGTCCCGCACCGTGGCCAGGCGGTGGGCCACGAGGATGCGCGTGCACCCCAGGGCCGCCAGGTTGCGGTGCACCTCCGCCTCCGTGGCCAGGTCCAGGCTGCTCGTGGCCTCGTCCAGGACGAGGATGGCGGGCTCCCGCGCCAGGGCCCGGGCCAGGCACAGCCGCTGCCGCTGGCCCCCGGACAGGGCCGCGCCGCCCTCCCCCGCCCTGCCCGACCAGCCCCCGGCGCGGGCCAGGATCACCCCTTCGACGCAGGCGAGGCGCGCGGCCCGGGCCAGGGCCTCCGGAGCGGCCCCGTCCACCCCCAGGGCCACATTGGCGCGGAAGGTGTCGTCGAAGACCGTGTCGTCCTGGAGGACGGCCCCCATCTGGCGGCGCAGGGCCGCCAGGTCCAGCTCCCGCAGGTCCACCCCGTCGAAGTGGACCGAGCCCTCCGTGGGGACCTGGAGGCCCAGGAGGATCCGGGCCAGGGTGGACTTCCCCGCCCCCGAAGGGCCCACCAGGGCGATCTTCTCGCCGGGGCGCACGTCCAGGCTGATCCCCCGCAGCACGGGAGCGGCCCCGGCGGCGTGGCGGAAGCCCACGTCCCGGAGGCGGATGGCGCCCTTCAGGCGCCCCGGGTCCCGCGGGCCCGTGGGTTCGGGAGCCGTCTCCAGGACGTCGTCGAGGCGACGCAGGTGGACACCCAGCTGCAGGACCTCCCCCCAGGCCTCCAGGAGGGCCCCCAGCGGCGCCAGGAAGAGGCCCTGGAGGGCCAGGAAGGCCACGAAGACGCCCAGGGTCATGCGCCCCGCCAGCACCTCACGGCCGCCCAGGAGGAACACCGCCGCCGCGCCGGCCCCGGCCAGGGCGTCCAGGGCCGCTCCCGCCGCGAGCTCCAGGCGGCGGCGGCCCAGGCCCGCCTCCACCCGCGCCGCCATGCGGTGGGTCCACCGGAGCACCATGCGGGGCCCGCCCCCGGTGGCCTTGAGGGTCTCGAAGGCCGTGAGCGCCTCCAGGAGGGCCCCCGCCTCACGCCCCGCCGCCGCGGCCTCCGAGGCGGCCATCTGGCGCGTGCGCGCCCGCAGCAGGAGGCTCGCGGCCGCCTGGGCCGCGCCCAGGCCCATCACCAGGAGGCCCAGGCGCGGGTGGTAGGCCACCATGAGCCCGGCGTAGGCGGCCAGGAGCGCGCCGTCCAGGAAGACGCGGGCGAGGCTCCCGCCCAGGAAGGCCCGCACCGCCGCGAGGCTTCCGGCCCGGGCCAGGAGGTCCCCCGGCTCCCGCCGCGCGAAGAACGCCCAGGGCAGGCGCAGGAGGTGCTCCAGGTAGGCGCCCATGAGGGCATCGTCCATGCGCGCGTGGAGGGTGGCCGCCACCCGCCCCTGCAGGCAGGTCAGGAGGACCGAGGCCAGCCCGGCCGCGCCCAGCGCCGCCCCCAGCCCCCAGAGCCAGGGTTCCCGGCGGGGCAGGATCACGTGGTCCAGGAGGATCCGGGTGGACACGGGCGCGACGAGGCCCGCCACCTGGAGGGCCGCGGCGGCCAGCAGGAGGAAGGCCAGCGCCGGGAGGCTCTCCCGCAGCACCGCCCGGTAGCGCGCGAGGCTCGGCCGCGGCCGGCGGAGCCGGGCGAACCCGGGCCCGGGCTCGAACACGAGGGCGGCCCCCGTGAAGGCGCGGTCCAGCTCCGCGGGGCCCGCGCGCCGCCGCCCCGAGGCGGGATCCACGAGGACGGCGCCGCGGCGCCCCGCGCGCTCCAGGACGACGAAGTGGTCGAAGCCCCAGTGGAGGATGGCGGGCGTGGGCAGGGTGCGGAGGTCCGCCGGCTCCGCCCGCACCCCGGCGGCCTCCAGGCCGTAGCGTTCGCCGGCGCGGAGGATGGCGAGGGCGCTGGTGCCGTCCCGGGAGACGCCGCAGGCCTCGCGCAGCTCCGCCAGGCCCACGTGGCGGCCATGGGCGGCCAGCACCATGGCGAGGCAGGCCACCCCGCATTCGGCGGCCTCCATCTGCGGCACGAAGGGCACCCTCACCGCAGCCACTTCCGCAGGGGCTCGAGGGCGAGGGTGATGGCCCGCTGGCGGCGCAGGGTGAAGCGGGCCCGCAGGAGCATGCCGCTGCGCAGGGGCACGCCGGCCCTGGCGGCGGCGCCGGCGTCGGTGAGGACCAGTTCCACGCGGAAGGCGGGCCCCGCGAGGGCCGGGCCCTCCCCCAGGGCCTCGGCCACCTCGTGGGGGGCGGCCAGGTCGGAGCTGACGCGGAGCACCCGCGCCGACACCGTGCCGTATTCGGCGTAGGGCAGCTGGTCCATCTCCAGCACCGCCGCGTCCCCGGCCTTGACGAAGGCCCGGTCCTTCTCGTCCAGGAAGGCCACCGCATGGAGGGGGATCCCGTCCGGGACCACCTTCCCCAGGGGGCGCCCCGGCGCGACCACGTCGCCGGGCTTCACGAGGAGGGCCTCCACGATCCCTTCACGAGGGGCCCGCACCACGGTCTGGGCCTGGAGGATGGCCAGGGCCCGCTCCTGGGTCTCGGCGTTGCGGATGGTCTGCTCCCGCCGCCAGAGCAGTTCCTGGCGCTGGTGGTCCAGGCCCGCCTGCTCCTGGACCGCCTGGTCCAGTCCCTGTTCCGCGCCCTGGAGGGCCCGCTGGGCCTGGGCCAGGTCCTCCCGGGCCGCCTCCACCGCGTCGGGGCTGATCACCCCCTCCGCCCCCAGGCGCGCGAGGGCCTCCAGGCGCCGGCCGACGTGCGCCACGGAGCGCGCCTGGCTCCGGCACTGGGCCTCCAGGCCCGCGCGGCGGCGGGCCAGGGTGGCGCATTGGCGGGCATGGGCCGCGTCCTGGTGGCGGCTCGCCTCCCGGAACGCGGCCCGCACGGATTCAGCCGCCCGGCGCGCCTCGTACAGGCGCGCCTCGAGGGCGGGGGCCTCGAGGCGCAGGAGCACGGCGCCGGCCGCCACCCGCTGGCCGGAGTGCACCACCACCTGGCTGACCGTCCCATCCACCTGGCAGAGGACCCTGGGGATGCCGCTTTCGGGATGCAGGATCCCCCGGGCCCGCCCTTTCACTTCCACCCGCCCCAGGCAGGCCGCCGCCAGGGCCGTTCCCAGGGCCGCCAGGAGGATGATCAGCAGGCTCCAGGCCCCGGGCGGCGCGACCCGCGCCAGGGCCCGCCCCTCCTCGGCCTCCAGGTAGTGCTCCAGGGCCTCCGGCCGGAATAGGCTGCCGGAACCCGCCTGCGTCACCACACCCCGCCCCCCTCCCGCCGGACCGCCCCGCGCCGCGGGGCCGATGGACGGAGCAGGGGTGGCGGCCCCCGCCGGAAGGTTCCGGAGGCGTCAGGGCACGTACCGCTTGACGGTCTCCTGCAGCGTCCGAAGGGAGAAGGGCTTTTTCAGGAAGGCGAGGAAGCCCCCGTCCTGGGCCGCCCGGGCCCCCGCGGCCTCGGAAAAGCCGCTGCACAGCACGGCCTGGGCCCCCGGGTCCAGTTCGCGGATGAGGCGGAAGGCGTCGGGGCCATTCATGCGGGGCATGGTGGCGTCCATGAGGATGAGCCCCACCTGGGCGCCGTAGAGGCGCCAGGCCTCCACGGCCTCCGCGCCGTCCCGGGCCTGGATCAGGTCGTAGCCCAGGATGTCCCGCAGGTATTCGGCCAGGGTCTCCTGCAGATCCTCGTCGTCGTCCACCAGGAGCAGCGCCTTCCGGCCCGCATGGGCGTCCGTGTCCGCCGGCGCCGGGCCGGGGTCGGCCGCGCGGGCCTGCGGCAGGAGCGCCCGCACCCAGGTCCCGCCCCCCGGGGCGGTGGCGATCCAGAGGCCCGCCCCGTGGGCCTTCAGGATGCCCAGGGCCGCCGACAGGCCGAGGCCCCGGCCCGGCCGGTGGGTGGAGAAGAACGGGTCGAAGGCCCGGTCCAGGACGTCCGGCGTCATGCCCCCCCCTTGGTCCCGCACGGAGAGGGCAACCATCGGCGCCTCGGTGTCGGGCCGGTGGATCCATTGGCCCCCTTGCAGGTCAGCTGGTACGACGTGGGCGAGGGCGACCTCGATGGGGGCGCCGCCGGGGCCCTGGGCCTCCCGGGCATTGGCCACGAGGCCCGCCAGGACCTCCCGGAGCTGGCTCGCATCCCCCTCCACGGGCGGCAGGGGACCCGGTTCCACCAGGTGGACGGCGGCGGCGCCGGGGAAGGCGATCTGCCCATCCAGCACCTCCCGGACCAGGGCCGCGGCGTCCAGGGCCTCGGTGTGGAGGAACCCCTTGCCGGTGAAGTCGAGCATGCGGCGCGCCAGGACCGCGGCCTTGGCGAGCACCCGAAGGGCGCGGCCCGCGGCCGCCCGGGTGGATTCCGGCGGCTGGTCCGGGTCGGCGGCCAGTTCCAGGTTGCCCTGGATGGCCTGGAACAGGTTGTTGAAATCGTGGGCGATGCCCTCGGCCATGCGGCCCAGGCTCTCCATCTTCCGGGCATGGCGCAGCTGCTCGTCGGCCGCCCGCAATTGGGTCTGGGCCTCCGCCAGCCTCCGCTCCGTGTGGACCGCCAGGAGGGCCCGTTCCACCGCGCCGGGCAGGGCCTCCAGGAAGTGGGCATCCTTGACCAGGTAGTCCCGGGCCCCCTGCTTCATCATCTCCACGGCCGTGCGTTCATCCCCCGAACCGGTGGTGACGAGGAAGGGCGGCATCGCCGTCCGCGCCAGGAGCTGGCGGGCGTTCATGTCCGGCAGGGAGAAGTCCAGGAGGACGAGGTCGGGGGTGTGCGCCGCCAGGAGGTCCAGGGCGGCGGCCCCCGTGGCCGCGTGCAGGAAGCCCCAGCCCCGGGCGGTCATCTCCTCGCGGATGAGTTCCGCCAGCCCGAGGTCGTCCTCGACGGCGAGGATCAGCGCGCCTTCCGGTCCGGCGCTCATGGCTCGGCCACCTGGATCACGGGCAGGAACCGGCCCAGGCGCAGGAGGGCCTCGGAGAACGCCTCGAAGCTCCGGGGCTTGGTGAGGTAGAGGTTGCACCCGGCCCCGTAGCAGAGGGCCACTTCCGCCGGATCGTCGGTGGTGGTCAGCATGATCACGGGCGTGGTCCGCGTGGCGGGGTCCGCCTTGAGGCGCCGGAGCACCTCAATGCCGTCGACCCGGGGCATGTTGATGTCGAGAAGGAGGATGCACCGCTCCCCCCGCCCCGGCCCCTGGAACCAGTCCAGCGCCTCCTGGCCGTCCCGGAACCGGAGGATGGGGTTCGCCAGCCCCGCCTCCTCCAGGTGCTCCCGGATCAGGACGGCATGGCCCTCGTCGTCCTCGGCGATGAGGACGGTGACGGTCTCGAACGGCAGGGGGGGCTGCATGGCGACCTCAGGTGGCGGCCCGGGGGAGTTCCAGGCGGAACCGGCATCCCGGGCCTTCGGTGGGCTCCAGGAGGACCCGGCCGCCATTGCGCTCGGCCATCCTCCGCACGAGGGTCAGCCCGAGGCCGTCGCCCTGGACGGGGCCCTGGGGGTCCAGGCGCTGGAAGATCTCCCACACCCGGGCGCGGTGCTCGGCGGGGATGCCGAGGCCGTTGTCCTCGACGGTGTACGCGCAGGCCTCCGGCAGGACCTCGCCGCGCACCGAGATCCGCAGCGGCCGCTCCCGGTCGCGGTACTTCACCGCGTTGTCCAGCAGGTTCGACAGGATCTGCGCCGTCTGGACCGGGTCCGCCTTGCAGGGAGGGAGCTCGCCGATCTCCAGGGTGCCGCCCGCGGACTCGAGCTGGTAGGCCAGGGCGGCGGCGCAGGCGCGGGCCACCGCGTCCATGTCCAGGACCTCCGCGCGCAGCACCATCCGGCCCGCGCGGGAGAGGGTGAGGAGGCCGTTGATGATGGCGTCCATCCTGGCCCCGGAGGCCCGGATGAATTCCAGGGACCCGGGCATGCGCTCCTGCAGGTGCGGGGCGGCCGCGGCCCGGAAGGCCGCGAGGTCCGGGCCGGCCTCCTGGAGGCGCCGCAGCTCGTCCAGGGACCGGGCCAGGCGCTGGCTGAAGCCCTGGATGTTCACGAGGGGGGACCGGAGATCGTGGGAGGCGACGTAGAGGAGGGTCTCGAGCTCCTTGTTCTTCTGCTCCAGCTCGGCGACGAGGCGCTCCCGGTCCTGCTCGGCCCGCTTGGCCACGGAGATGTCCGTGGCCAGGATCGCCAGGGCCGTCGGGACCCCCTGGGCGTCCACCACCGAGGCCAGCGAGATCCGCGTGGGCAGGATGGCGCCGCCGGCGGTGCGCAGGCCCAGCTCGAAGGTCTCGCCCGCGACCCGGCGCTGGAGGTAGGCCTTCTCCAGGAGAATGGCGCGGTCGGATTCGAAGATGAATTCGCCGTAGTGGCGCCCGACCAGGTCCCCGGGGCGGTAGCCGCCCATCTCCGCGAGGCGGGTGTTGCAGAAGGTGAAGCGCCCCTCCAGGTCCACGAGCCCCAGCCCCTCGCTGAGGGCCTCGACGACCACCCGGTGCCGCTCCTCGGAGGCCTTGAGCGCGAGGGCGGCCTCCCGGCCCTCGGTGACGTCGTCCAGGAGGCAGAGCAGGAGCCGCTCGCCCCGGCTTTCGAAGGGAACCAGGTGGGCCACCGCCCAGAAGGTCCGGCCGAAGGCGGACCGGTACCGGCCCTCCAGGTGCTGGTCGGCGGCCCCGGCCAGGGCGGCCTCGGCGGCGTCCCGGAGGCCGCTCTCCCGCCAGGCGGGGTCCCGCCGGAAGTTCTGGCCCAGCAGGTCCTCCTCCCCCGCGCCGAGGATCCGGCACAGGGCAGCGTTGACGAGCACGCACGCACCATCGGCCGCCCGGTACAGGCCGATGCCCGTGGGCGAGGAGGAGATCAGCTTCTGGTTCAGCGCCAGGACCTCGGTGAGGTCGAGCTGGGCCTCCACCCGGCCCGTCACGTCCTCCATGAACCACAGGGTGCCCTCCTCCGGGCGGCCCGACACCGCGGGCGCGCAGGTGAGGTGGGCCCAGAACGGGCTGCCGTCCACCCGGCGAAGCCGGACGTCCTCCTGGAAGGGCTGGCCCTCGGCCAGGGTCTGGCGCACCCGCCGGAGGAACAGCTCGAAGGCGGCGTCGTCCAGCAGGAAGGCGCGGATGTGGGCACCCTCCAGGATGCCGGGATGGGCGCCGAGGATGGTCCCCGCCGCGGGGTTGGCCCGCACCAGGGTCCGGTCGACCACGACCAGGACGCCCAGGGGCGCCTCCTGCAGTTCCTGGGACCAGGCCGGGACCGCCTGGGGGGCCGGCCGGCCACGGCGCGGCCGCGCCAGGGCGGCGCCCGCGGCCCCCCCCACGAGGAGGGCGGCGATGGCGGCGAACAGGCTCCCGGCCTCCATCAGAGGGCCGTCCGTGGCGCGGGGGCGTCGGCCAGGACCCGGGGGAGGGGGGGGACCATGGGCCTCGGGCCTAGTCTTCGCCCTTGCGGGGCGTGCCTTCCGGATCGAAGAGGTAGCCGACGCTCCGGACGGTGTGGACCCAGCGGGGGATGTGGGCGTCCTTCTCCATGGCCCGGCGGATGCGGACGATGAAATTGTCAACGGTGCGCGTGGTGGGGTAGGCCTCCTCGCCCCAGACCTTGTCCAGGATCTCGGCCCGGCTCACGACCTGGCCGGGCTGCTCCATGAGGAGCTTCAGGATCATGCACTCCTTGACCCCCAGCACGAAGGGCCCGTGGGGCCCCTCCCCGCAGAAGTTCTCGAAGTCCACCCAGTGGGAGCCGAAGCGCTGGCGGCCGCTGAGGCTGCGGTTGCGGTACCAGTCCTCCCGGCGGAGGATGGCGCGGATGCGCAGGAGCAGTTCCGTGACCTGGAAGGGCTTGCCGAGGTAGTCGTCGCCGCCCGTCTCGAAGCCGCGGACGCGGTCGTCCTCGGTGTTCTTGGCGGTCAGGAAGAGGATGGGCGTGTAGTTCTTGGCATCGCGGACCTCCTTGCAGACGGTGAAACCGTCCATGCCCGGCAGCATCACGTCCAGCAGGACGAGGTCGTACTGGCCCGTCAGGATCTGCTTCAGGGCCTCGTCGCCGCGCGTCACCCAGACGCAGGGAAGGCCCTCCAGCTCGAGGTTGAGCTTGATGCCCTCCGCGAGGCTCAGCTCGTCTTCAACCAGAAGGATCTTGGGTTCGTTCATGGGCGGGCTCCTGCAAGTCCCTCGGCGTTACGGGTAGAATGGCCTTATCGGAGTCCCGGATGGTTCCCTACCTCAGCATCGTCATCCCCATTTATAACGAAGAAGCCAATATTGGCAACCTCTGGGCCAGGCTCTCCAAGGTCCTCAGGGAGAACTTCGTCGGGGAGGACCGGGAGTGGGAGGTCGTCTTCACCGACGACGGGAGCCGGGACGCCTCCCTGGACATGCTCATCGCCATCGCCCGCGACGAGCCCCGGGTGACCGTGGTGGAGTTCAACCGCAACTACGGCCAGCATTCCGCCATCTTCGGCGCCTTCTCCGTCGTGCGGGGCAAGGTCGTCGTGACCATGGACGCCGACCTCCAGAACCCCCCCGAGGAGATCCCCAAGCTGGTCGCCAAGATCGAGGAGGGCTTCGACGTCGTCGGCGGCTGGCGCCAGGGCCGGACCGACAACGACAGCCTCTTCCGCACCCTCCCCAGCAAGCTCGTGAACGCCGTCACCCGGAAGACCACCGGCGTCCGGCTCCACGACTACGGCTGCATGCTCCGGGCCTACCGGCGCGAGATCGTGGACGCGATGCTGCTCTGCAAGGAGCGCAGCAGCTTCATTCCCGCCCTGGCCAACAGCTTCGCCAAGCGCATCGCCGAGGTGCCCGTGGCCCACGCGGAACGGGCGGCCGGCGATTCCAAGTACGGCCTCTGGAAGCTCGTCAACCTCCAGTTCGACCTGCTCACCAGCTTCTCCCTCCTGCCCCTCCAGATGCTCAGCGTCCTCGGCCTGCTGGTCTCGCTCCTGGGCATCGGCTTCGGCGTCTTCCTCCTCGCCTACCGGATCCTCCACCCCGAGGGCACGGTGCAGGGCGTGTTCACCCTGTTCGCCGTGCTCTTCTTCTTCGTCGGGGCCCAGTTCCTCGCCTTCGGGCTCCTGGGCGAGTACATCGGCCGGATCTACCAGGAAGTGCGGGACCGGCCCCGCTATGTGGTCAAGACCCTGCACCGCCAGGACGGCGACGCGTCCTGACCTCCCCCGGGGGCCAGCGGCCTTTCAAGGAGGCGAACCATGGACGACCGGAGGCGGATCCTCTTCGTGGAGGACGACGCATTCCTGCTTGAGGCCCTCCGGGAGGCCATGGCCGACATGGCCGGAACCTGGGACATGGCCTTCGTCGGCACCGCCGAGGCCGCCCTCGAGGCCCTGGCCGGAGGCCCCTTCGACGCCGTCGTCGCCGACCTCTACCTGCCCGGGATGCAGGGCGCCCAGTTCCTGCAGCGGGTCCAGGTCCGGCACCCGTCCACCGTGCGCTTCGTCCTGTCCGCCAGCGGCGACCGGGAACTGGCGATGGAGGTCGTGGACCGGGCCCATCAGTTCCTGCGCAAGCCCTGCGATCCGGAGCTCCTGAAATCCGCCCTCCGGCGCACCTTCGCCCTGGGCGCCGGCGTGCGCAGCGACCACGTCCGGGAGCTGGTGACCCGGGTCGGCCGTCTGCCCAGCGTACCGACCCTCTACCAGGAGATCACCCGCCTCCTGGAATCCGAGCGGGCCACGGTGGAGAACCTGGGCACCGCCATCGGCAAGGACATGGCCATGACGGCCATGACCCTCAAGCTGGCCAACTCCGCCTTCTTCAGCCTTCGCCACGCCGTGGGCACCCCGGCCGAGGCCATCTCCATCCTCGGCGTGGACCTCCTCCGGTCCCTGGTGCTCGCCCACGGCCTGTTCACCCAGACGGGCGCCTTCCGCCTCCCCCACTTCGGCCTCGGCCACCTCTGGCGCCACAGCGTCACCGTGGCGGCCCTCACCCGGCAGATCGCGGCGGAGGAGGGCGTGACCCGCGCCCGGTGCGCCGACTATTTCACGGCCGGCCTGCTCCACGACGTGGGCATCCTGGTCCTGGCCTCCCGGTTCCCCGAAGCCTACGCCCGCGTGCTGGACACCGCCCGCCAGGACGGCGTGGACCTGGAGGCCGCCGAATTCCATGTGCTGGGCGCGACCCACGGGGAGGTCGGCGCCTTCCTCCTGGGCCTCTGGGGCCTGCCCCCCGCGATCGTGGACGCCGCGGGGTTCCACCACGAGATCTGCGGCCAGACCTCGGCGGCCTTCACCCCCGCCCTGGCCGTCCACGCCGCCAACGCCATCCTCGCCGAGGACCCGGAACACGAGGTGTTCGCCACGGCCCGCCTGGACGAGAACCACCTGCGCAGCCTCGGCTACACCCACCGCATCCCGGCCTGGCGCGCCTGCGCCGCGGACGGGGCGGTGGGGCTGATGGATCTCATCTCGTAGCGCCGGTTCTTCGCTACTTCCCAGCCAGCCTCGCGGCCATGGCCATGAAGACCTCGGTCTGGGGGCTGTCCGGGTGGCCGGCCACGAGGGGGGTGCCCTCATCCCCGCCCTGGCGGATGGCCAGGTCGATGGGGATCTCGCCCAGGAAGGGGAGGCCCATGCGCTCGGCGGCGGCCTTCACGCCCCCGTGCCCGAAGATCTGGGTCTCCTGGCGGCAGCCGGGGCAGATGAAGCTGCTCATGTTCTCCACGACGCCGACGATGGGCACCTTGACGGTGTTGAAGAGGCCGATGGCCTTGCGGGCGTCGAGGAAGGCCACGTCCTGGGGGGTGCTGACGATGACGGCCCCGTCCACCTTGGCGTTCTGGATGAGCGAGATCTGGGTGTCGCCGGTGCCCGGGGGCAGGTCGATGAACAGGAAGTCGAGGTCGCCCCAGAGGACGTCGCCCAGGAACTGGGTGAGGGCCTTGTTGAGCATGGGGCCGCGCCACACGACGGGGCGGTCCTCGTCGATGAGGAAGGCGATGGACATGAGCTTCAGGCCGAACTTCTCGACGGGAATGATCTTCCCGTCGGGGGTGGCGTCGGGCCCCTCCTTGATGCCGAACATCATGCCCATGCTCGGGCCGTGGATGTCCGCGTCCAGGAGGCCCACCTTGTAGCCCTGGGCGGCCATGGCCACGGCCAGGTTGGAGCTCACGGTGCTCTTGCCGACGCCGCCCTTGCCGGAGGCGATCACGAAGCACTTCTTCACGGTGGTCAGCAGGTTCTTGAAGTCGGCCTGGGGGGTGCGCTCCCATTCCACCTGGACGCCCACGCGCTCCACGCCGTCGATGGCCCCCACGGCCTTGGCCAGGGCCTCCCGGATGGCGTCGGCGCGGTCCTGGTAGGCGTCGAGGAGCTGGAGGTGCAGGGTGACCGTCCCCTCCTCCACGTCGATGGCCTTCACCGCCTTGAGGGACACCAGGGTGGCGTTCACCCCGGGCACCTGCCAGGCGTTCAGGACATCATAGATGGCGGCGCGACTGATTCTCGATCCCATTGGACGGTCTCCAGCCTTATAGACTGCCACGGAAAGGCCTTGCTGCCCAGGTTCGGCGCTCAGATGTCCGCGTCCAGGGCATCCGGGAGCTTCTGGGTGATCGCCCGGACCCCGCTCTGGAGGAGGGCGTGCTCGTAGCTGCGGTACTGGCTCCGGAGAACCGGCCAGGCCGGATCGAGGCCCCGGCGCGCCACCGATCCGTCCGGGGCCAGGACCCGCCCCTTGATCGTGTCGTGGAGCTGGAGCTCCAGCATCTCCAGGACCTGCTCGGCCACGATGGGGTCCACCAGGGGAAAGGCGATCTCCACCCGGTTGTCCAGGTTGCGCTGCATCAGATCCCCGGAGGCGAGGAGGGTCTCGGGGTCGCCGCCGTTGGCGAAGTGGTAGACGCGCGCGTGCTCCAGGTAGCGGTCGATGATGCTCACGGCCCGGATGTTCTCCGACAGGCCCGGCACCCCGGGGCGCAGGCAGCACGTGCCGCGGACCAGGAGGTCGATCTGCACCCCGTCCTGGGAGGCCTCGTAGAGGCGCTGGATCATGGGCGGGTCCACCAGGGCGTTCATCTTGAGGATCATGCGGGCGGGCCTGCCCGCCTTGGCGTGCTCCCGCTCGCGCTCGATGCGGGCGTAGAGGCCCGGCCGGAAGTGCTGGGGGGCCAGGATGAGCTGGTGGAGGGCGGGCGGCCGGGTGTAGCCGGTGAGCACGTTGAAGGTGTTGGAGAGGTCCTCCCCGAATTCGCGCCGGGCCGTGAAGAGGCCCAGGTCCGAGTAGAGGCGGCTCGTGCGCTCGTTGTAGTTGCCGGTGGACAGGTGGCAGTAGCGGCGGATCCCCTCGGGCTCCTGGCGGATCACGAGGCAGGCCTTGCCGTGGGTCTTGTACTGCAGCATGCCGTAGACCACGTGGACCCCGGCCTTCTCCAGGCGCCGGGCCCAGGCGATGTTGCCCTCCTCGTCGAACCGGGCCCGCAGCTCCACGATGGCCGCGACCTGCTTCCCCCGTTCCGCGGCGCGCTCAAGGGCGGCGGCGATGGGGCTGGAGGTGCTGATGCGGTAGAGGGTCATCTTGATGGCCAGCACCTTGGGATCGTCCGCGGCCTCCCGCACGAACCGCACGACGCTGTCGTCGAAGCTCTGGTAGGGGTGCATGAGCAGGATGTCGTGCTTCGCGATCGCCTCGAACACGCTGCCGGCCGCCTCCAGCTGGGGCACCGGCAGCGGCGGCATGGGCGCGTCCTTGAGGTGCGGGAGGTCCAGCTGGGCGTACAGCTGGAAGAGGTCCGAGAAGGCCGCGAAGCCCTCGCTCGGGTAGAGGTCCTCCGGACTCAGCTCCAGCTCCTCGATGAGCATCTCCAGCAGGTTCGGGCTGAGGCCCTGCTCGTACTGGAGGCGCACGACGGCGCCCCGGCGCCGGCTGCGGAGGTGCTCCTCCACCGTCTTCATCAGGTCCTCGTTCGGGTCCTCCTCCACCGGCAGGTCCGAGTCCCGCGTCACCCTCAGGGCGTGGCAGTTGCGGATCCGGTAGCCGCGGAAGACCTGGTCCAGGTGCATGCGCACCACGTCCTCCAGCATCAGGAACACGTGCCGGCCCGGCTCCGAGGGCAGCCGCAGGAACCGCGCCGAGACGGGGGTCGGGATCGGGATGACCGCGAGCTCCGAGACGGGGAAGGCGTCCTCCCCGGAGAGCGTCTCGGCCTCCAGCTCCGCCATGAGCACGAGCATGCGGTTGTTGAGGCGGGGGAAGGGGTGCCCCGTGTCCACCGCCAGCGGGGTCACCAGGGGCAGCAGGTTGTTCTCGAAGTAGGCCCGGACGAAGTCCGCCTGGGCCGGGTCCAGCTCCGAAGGCTTCAGGATGGAGATGCCCTCCCGGCCCAGCCGGGGCTTGATCACCCCGTGGAAGAGCTCGTGCTGGCGCCGGGCCAGGTCGTGGATGCGCCGCGACACCTCCTCCAGGACCTGCCGGGGGGTGCGCCCGTCGGCGGTGGGCTGGGTGATGCCCGCGTCGATCTGCCGCCAGATGCCGGCCACTCGAACCATGAAAAACTCATCCCAGTTGCTGGAGACGATGGCGAGGAACTTCACCCGCTCCAGGAGGGGCAGGGTCGGATCCTCGGCCTCTTCCAGCACGCGCTCATTGAAGGCCAGCCAGCTCAGTTCCCGGTTGAGGATGTGCTCGGGACGGGGCGCGGATCGGCTCATGGTGGGATTATCTCAAGGCCCGTCAACGAAACCTTGTAAATTCCGGGTCAAATCTGCCGCCGTCCCGCCGGCCCGCGCGACAAAAGCCGTGGATTTGCACTTATTTTCCGGGTATTCTGGGCGTTCGTCTCGAAACGCCCCGCCCGGGGCATCCCACCAACGAGAGGGCCGGAAGGACCGGCCAGGTAGGAGGAACCATGAGCCAGGAAATCATCACCGTCGCGCTTCGCCAGGACACCGGCAAGTCCGCCAGCCGCAAGCTGCGCAAGGAGGGGATGATCCCCGCCGTCATCTACGGCCTGAACGAGGCCCCCGTCGCCATCACCATCAGCCCGAAGGTGATCGCCCGCGTCATCGCCAGCGAGAGCGGCATGAACTCCCTGCTGCACCTCCAGCGCGAGGGCACGGAGATCAAGCGCCACGTCATCATCAAGGACGTCCAGCGCGATCCCGTCACCCGCCGCCTGACCCACGTCGACCTGATGCGCGTCGATCCCGACCACAAGGTCCGCGTGAAGGTGCCCGTGGTCCTCAAGGGCCTGGCCATCGGCGTCAAGGAAGGCGGCATCATGGACTTCACCCACCGCGAGATCGAAGTCGAGTGCCTGCCCAGCTTCATCCCCGCCCACATCGACGTCAACGTCGAGAAGATGAAGGTCGGCGACGCCATCCGCCTGGACCAGCTGAACCTGGACAGCCACCTCACCGTGCTGGGCGACGCCCACAACGTGATCTGCTCCGTGGTCGGCAAGCAGGCCGAGGAAGAGGCCGCTGCCGCCGAGGCCGCCCCGGCCGAGGCCCCCGCCGCCCCCGCCAAGGCCAAGAAGTAGGCCCTTGCCCGTCCTCGTTCCCCTGGGCAATCCGGGCGCGGAATACGCCGCCACCCGGCACAACCTCGGGCGCATCATGCTCCAGCGCTGGATGGAGGACCACTGCCCCAACCCCGCAGTGGTCCACCAGTTCAGCGCTGGAACGCTGTACCGCCTGAAGCATCCCTTCCTGGCCCTCGTCCCGGGCACCTACATGAACCACAGCGGCCAGGTCTGCGCCGAGGCGGTGAAGGCGGGCTTCGGCCCGGAGCGCATGGTGGTCCTCTACGACGACAAGGACCTGCCCCTGGGCGAGGGCCGCTTCCGGCTCACGGGCAGCGACGGGGGCCACAACGGGCTCCGGTCCGTGATGGAGCACCTGGGCACCCCGGACGTGGCCCGGCTGCGCCTGGGCATCGGCCCCTTCACCCGGCCCCTGGTCGAGTTCGTGCTGGGGGAGTGGACGGACGCGGAATGGGCGCGCCTGGACGCCATGGACGCGCCCTTCGCCGCCTTCATGGACCAGCTGGCCCGGGCCGGCTCCCCCGCCGAGCTGGCGGGGAAGGCCGGCTTCCGGCCCCCGGCCTGATCGAATCCCCGGAGGCGCCTCAGAGCGCCGCTTCGACGCTTCGGGCCGCCTTCTCCAGGTCCGGCGCGAAGCCTTCGAAGGCGCGCTTCCAGTTGGCGGAGACGCCCCGGGTGTAGGCGATGCCCCGCAGGAGGCCCTCCAGTTCCGCGTCCGGGAGGGTGTTCCAGTCGTCGGAGAACCGGGCCCACAGGGTGTCCATGGGCCCCGCGCTGAGGTGCCGCCGGTCCAGTTCCTGGCAGAGCTCGAGGGCGTCGTACACCGACGCCAGCTCCTGGAGCAGCGCCGGCGGAACGTTGCGGAGCATGCCGGAGGCCTTGGCCGCGCTCCAGGCGGAGGTGGAGAAGATCACATCCCGCCGGCGGCTCTTGGCGGTGATGCGGGGCGGCGGCAGGCCGCGCTTCCGGGCGTCCAGGGCGGCCTGCACCTGCCGGAGGGCCTCCTCGTCCGCGGTCTGGCAGGCCTGCATGGACACGGCCATCTCCCGGTCGGTCTCCAGGTTCCGCACCAGCTCCGCGTGGACCCGCTCCAGGAAGGCCCGGGTCATCCGCCGTTCCCGCCCGTGCTCGGCGCAGGATTCCAGCCCCAGGGCCATCAGGAGGCCCAGGAACGTGGCGAACAGGTGCTTGGTGAAGCCGCGGACGGAGTCGGGCACGTGGGGATGGAGCATGGGACCTCGGTCGGATGGGAAGCCTCCATTGAACCAGGGAACGGGCGAGCGTGGCCACGACGGCGGGCACAACCGGTCCCCGGGAAACCTGGCCTTGAATTTGCTGGCATTTCCTGAGATCCTTTCCCTTCGCGTTCCCGAGCGCCGGGAACCTCCTTGCTCCGGATCCAGTCCGGGGCTTCACATCCACGAGGAGGAATGATGCGTCGATACGAGACCATCTTCATCGCCTCCCCCACGTTGACCGACGAACAGGCTGAAGAGCTCGTCCGTCACTTCGAGGGGATCATTGCCGAGCAGGGTGGCGAACTGCTCAAGACCGAGAAGTGGGGCCGCAAGAAGCTGGCCTACGAAGTGCAGAAGTTCAGCGAGGGCTACTACACCCTGTTCGACATGAACGCGGGTCCCACCCTCATCGCCGAGCTCGAGCGCCGCTTCCGCAACCACGACTCCGTGATCAAGTACCTGTCCGTCCGCATGGACGAGCAGACCAAGGCCGCCGAGCGCCAGAAGGTGCGCTACGAGCGCGAGGGCCGTCGCAAGGCCCAGGCCGGGATCAAGGAACGCACCCTTGAAGAGGTGATGGGATGAAGCGGCGTACCGACGGAAAGGGCAAGCCCAAGAAGAAGAAGGTCTTTGGCGGCCGGCGCAGCAAGTTCTGCAAGTTCTGCGTCGAGAAGTCCACCTTCATCGACTACAAGGATGTGAAGACCCTCGGCGGCTTCACCCCCGAGCGCGGCAAGGTGCTGCCCCGGCGCACCAGCGGCGTCTGCGCCCTCCACCAGCGCATGCTGGTCGAGGCGATCAAGCGCGCCCGCAACATCGCCCTGCTCCCCTTCGCCACCGACTAGGCGAACCTCAGTGCCTCACCGGGAAGCCCCGGGCGGAAACGCCCGGGGCTTCCCGCTTTCCGGTAGACTGGAACCATGGCCGACGCGAAGCCCCTTCCCAAGCTGCCCGCCCCGCTCCGGGGCCCCAAGGCCTTCAAGGCCTCCTGGAAGCCCGTCCTCCTCAACTGGCTCGTGCCGGGCCTGGGCTACTGGATCATCGGTGAACGCGGCCGCGCCAAGGCCCTCTTCGGGGTCTCCGCGGTCTTCCTCCTGATGGGGTTCCTCCAGCTCCAGTTCGGCGCCGTGGACGGCATCCGGGGCGGCGTGTACGTGCCGACCTTCGCCCCCTTCCAGTGGATGCCCACCCTGGGCGCCCTGGCCACCGCCGGCACGGGCCCCATCTACGCCGTCTACGGCTGGCTCTTCGGGGGCGTGGGCACCGAGCCGGTGCGCAACCTGGTGCAGGAGTACGGGGCCTCGTACGTCATGGTCACCGGCATCCTGAACTGGATGGCCTGTTTCGACATCTTTGACCGCACCACCGGCCGTTGGGTGTGGCGCCTGCCCCGGGACGAGCAGGAAACCCTGGCCACCCAGGAAGAACCCAAAGCGAAGTGATGTGATGGCAAGAGATTCGGCAGCCGGGGCGCGGACCCGGCGAAGCCTGGCGGTCGCGTTCGCGGGCTTTTCAGCCTTCCTGGGCCTGTATGCGACCCAGCCCCTCCTTCCCATGCTGGAACGGCTGTTCCACACCGGCAAGGCGCAGGTGAGCCTCACCTTGACCGCCTCCACCCTGGGCGTCGCCATGGCCGCGCCCCTGGTGGGCTCCATCGCGGACCGCCTCGGCCGGAAACGGGTGATCGTCGCCTCCGCCTCCCTCCTCGCCCTCGCCACCCTCCTGGACGCCACGGCCACCGGGCTGGGCTCCCTCGTCTTCTGGCGCTTCCTCCAGGGGCTCTTCACGCCCGGCGTCTTCGCGACCACGGTGGCCTACGTGCAGGACGAATGGGCCGAGGGCGCCGGCCGCGCCATGGCCATCTACGTCACCGGGACGGTCATCGGCGGGTTCACGGGGCGCCTCCTGTCGGGCGTCATCGCCACCCTCGGCGGCTGGCACTGGACCTTCGTCGTCCTCGGCGCGCTGGGGGGCGTGGCCGCCCTGGCCCTCCAGGCCTGGCTGCCCCCGGAGCGGCGGTTCACCGGGGCCGGGACGGGGGAGCGCCTCTGGACCGCCATGGCCGCCCACCTGCGCAACCCCCGCCTCCTCGCCACCTTCGCGGTGGGCTTCGGCGTGCTCTTCAGCCTCATGGCCACGTTCACCTACGTGACCTTCCACCTGGCGGGCCCCCCCTTCCACCTCCGCCCCCTGGCCCTCAGCGCCCTCTTCCTGTCCTACCTCATCGGCGCCGTCGTCACCCCGCCCTGCGGGCGCATCATCGACCGCAGCGGCCACCGCCTGGCCATCGCCCTGGCCCTGGGCAGCGCCATGGTGGGCATGCTCCTCACCCTCGTCCCCAGCCTGCCGGCCGTGGTGGCCGGCCTCACCCTCTGCTGCTCCGGCGTCTTCGTCGCCCAGGCCGCGAGCACCAGCTTCATCGGCCGCGCCACGGACCAGGGCCGGGCCCTGGCGGTGGGCATGTACGTCACCTGCTACTACGTGGGCGGGAGCGTGGGCGCGGAGCTGCCCAGCTTCCTCTGGCGCCTGGGCGGGTGGACGGCCTGCGTGGCCCTCGTGATGGCGGTCCAGGCCGCCACCATCACCCTCGCCTGGAACACCTGGCGAACGCCCGCGAAGGCCTGACCCATGTCCGCCCCCCTCATCACCCCCCGCTTCCTGCTGGTCTGCGCGATCACCTTCATCACCTTCTTCGCCGCCTTCCAGCTCTTCCCGACCGTGCCCCTGCGCCTCCTGGACATGGGGGCCAGCATCGCCGAGTCGGGCCGGTTCATGACGGCCTTCACCGCCGGTTCCGCCACCGGCGCCCTGTTCACCGGGCCCCTGGGCGACCGCATCGGCCAGCGGCGGATGGTGGTGGCCTGCGCCGCCGGGTTCGGCCTCTTCCTGGGCCTCTACGGCGTCCTGCAGGTGCGGTGGGCCTTCTACGCCCTCGCCTTTCCCCACGGGGTCGTGTGGTCCGGCCTGCTCACGGGCACCATGGCCACCCTGGGCCACGTCCTGCCTCCCGACCGGAGGGCGGACGGCATGTCCCTGTACGGCCTCGCGAGCCCCGGCGGCGTGATCTTCGGCCCCGTCGTGGGCCTGGCCCTCCACCAGCGCTGGGGCTTCCCGCCCGTGGCCTTGGTGCTCGCCGGCCTCTTCGTGGCCCTGGCCTTCCTCGCCCTGGGCCTGCCCAAGGACGAAGGGCACGGCGGCGCGCGCCGCCCCCTGGAGCTGCCCGGCGGCGAGATGGCCGTGCCTTGCCTCGTCCTCTTCGCCACGGCCCTGGGCTACGGGGCCCTGGGCACGTATACCGCCCAGGAAGCCATCCGCCAGGGGTTCCCTCCCCTCTTCGGGCGTGTGCCCACCGAGGCCGCCTTCCTCTCCTGCATGGCCCTCGGCATGGTCCTCATGCGGATCTTCATGTCCCGCCGCGGCTTCGGCAAGCGACCCACCCGGATGCTCCCCGGCATGGTGCTGGCGGCGGCGGTGGGGCTCGCGCTCCTGGCGGCCCTGCCCGGCGGCGCCGCCCGCCACGCCCTCTCGGCCCTGCTCTACGGGGGCGGCTACAGCATGGTCCACACCCTCGTGAACGCCCACGTCCTCGACATCACGCCCCCCGAGCGCCGGGGCGCGGCCTTCGGGGCCACCCTCTTCTCCTTCGACTCCGGCATCGGCATCGGCTCCCTGCTCATCGGGGCCATCATCGGCCAGGGCTGCCGGTGGCTGGGCCCCTCCGGGTACCGGCTGGGCTGGGCCGCCGCCGCGTGCTTCGCGTTCGCCGTCTGGCCCCTATCACACCGCCTGGTCCGGCAGACGGAGGCCTAGGGCCGCGCCCGCCAAGTCTCTGGAAGCATCCGGACGCGGTGGGAGCGGCCCTCGCCGGGGGTCTGGGGGCCCGGCATGGGGCCCCCAGGGGGCGACCGTCGACCTAACGGGCTTCCTGGAAGGCGTCCCAGCTGGCGTGGACCCAGTCCACGATGCGGGGCATCCAGGCGTCGAAGTCGTGGGTGCCGGCGGGATCGAGGGTCAGGGGCAGGGATTCGGGGAGCATGCCCAGGTGATCGCCGGGCGGGACCCGGTCATCCTCGCCGCCGTGGAGGATCCGCCACCCCGGCTTGGCGGCCGCGCGCTGGATGGCGTCGGCGCTGAGCTGGGCCCAGGGGCTGCACACGGAGAGGCGAAGGGGGGAGGGGGAAAAGGCGGACAGGAGGCCCCCGAAGCTGAAGCCCACCGTGAGGTGGGGCACCCGGGTGCCCAGGAAGGCGTTCATTTCGTCCCAGGCCTGCACGAAGACGCGGTCCATGGGCTTGCCCTCGGGGGGCAGATGGACGGCCTGGAGGGTCGGCCGGAGGTAGACGGCCTTGTCCCAGCCGCTGGCGACGAGGTGCTCTTCAAGGAGCTTCACGGTTCCGAGACCGCTTCCTCCCAGACCGTGGAGTAGGAGGATGGAGGAGGGTGCTGGCATACGCGTCCTATGATGCCACGGACCCCGGCCCCAAGGCCAGTTTCCGCGCCCCGGACGCCGTGCCACAGGCAAGCGGCCTGGAATTTCCAGACATCCAGGATCAACCTTGTTGAAGTTTTCAGGCCCGGCGGTGGACCTTGGTGCCGTTGTGGCTCGCCTGGTCCCGGCACTTCACGATGATCTCGTCGATGTTCACGTGATCCGGAAGGGCGATGGCCCAGCGGACGCATTCGGCCACGTCCTCCGCCCGCAGGGGCTCCACGCCCCGGTAGACGGCGTCCGCCTTGCCCTCGTCCTGGAGGCGCACCATGGAGAATTCGGTCACCGCCATGCCCGGATCGATCTCGGTGACCCGGATGGGCTCGCCGCACAGCTCCAGACGGAGGGTGCGGGTCAGGGCCTTGAGGGCGTGCTTGCTGGCGCAGTAGGCGCCGCCGCCTTCGTAGACCCAGTGCCCCGCGGTGGAGCCGATGGTGAGGAAGTGGCCCCAGCCGCTTTTGCGGACGTGGGGCAGCGTGGCCTTGAGGGTCCGGATCACCCCCTCCACGTTGGTGTGGAGCATGGCCTGCCAGTCCTCCTCGAGCACCGAGGCGATCGGATCGACGCCGCGGGCGAGGCCGGCGTTGGCCAGCACCACGTTCAGGCTCCCGAGGGCCTCGACGCTGGCCGCGACGAAGCGGTCCACGCTGGCGGTGTCGCGGGTGTCGACGGCGCCCGCGAAGACGCGGACCCCGTGCTTCGCGGACAGTTCCTCGGCGAGCGCGCGGACGCGCTCCACCCGGCGGGCCCCCAGGGCCAGGGCATAGCCGTCCGCGGCGAGGAGGCGCGCGGCGGCCTCCCCGAACCCGCTGGACGCGCCGGTGATCATGACGACAGGATGCTCAGGCCGCATGGCTTCTCCCAAATCTCGGTTTCGGGTGGATGAAGGGGGGCTAGCTGGGGTTGGCCGCCATGTAGGCGTCCACCGCGCGGCCCAGGATGTCCATGGCCGCCTTCAGCTTGGGCGTCTCGAGCACGTAGGCCAGACGGACCTGGTTGAGGCCCTGGCCCTTCTCCTCGTACTTGCCCCGGGCGTAGAAGCCCGGCCCCGGCGCGACCATGACGGTCGAATTGTCATGGTGGTAGTCGGTGAGCAGCCACTTGGCGAAGGACTCGCAGTCCTCGACGGGAAGCTCGGCCATGATGTAGAAGGCGCCCTTGGGCTCCAGGCAGGTCACGCCGGGGATCCGCATCAGGCCCTCGTAGGTGGCGTCGCGGCGGCGGCGGTACTCGTCCCGGAGCGGCGCGAAGAAGTCCATGCCCAGCTGGGCCATGGCGAGGCAGGCCTCCTGCTCCACGCTGGCGGGGCAGAGGCGGCTCATCGCGAGGCGCACCGCCGCGGCCCGGGCGTCCCGGTTGCGGGTGACGAGGCACCCGATGCGGGCGCCGCAGGCGCTGTAGCGCTTGGAGACGCTGTCGACCAGGATGGCGTTGTCCTCCAGGCCCTTGAGGTGCATGACGCTGGTGTGGACCCCCTCGTAGCAGAACTCCCGGTAGACCTCGTCGCTGATGAGGAAGAGGCCGAGGTCCTTGGCGATGGCGCCGAGGCGGCGCATCTCGTCCTCGGTGAACACGGTGCCGGTGGGGTTGTTGGGCGTGCAGACCAGGATGGCCTTGGTGCGGGGGCCGATGGCGGCCCGGATGGCCTCGTCCGGGGGCAGGTGGAAGCCCGTGGAGGCCAGGGTGCGCACCGGGCGCAGGCTGATGTCGCACATCAGGGCGAAGGCGTTGTAGTTGGTGTAGAAGGGCTCGAAGACGAGCACCTCGTCGCCGGGCTCGGTGGCCACCTGGAAGGCGAAGAGGATCGCCTCGCTCCCGCCCTGGGTCACCACGATGTCGTTGGCGGAGACCTCGATGTCGCAGCCGGCGTAGTACTTCGCCAGGGCCTCCCGGTAGGGCTGCTCGCCCTCGGACTTGCCGTAGGCGATGACCTGCCGGTCATAGGCCTTGAGGGCGTCCAGGAAGGGCCGGGGCGTGGGAATGTCGGGCTGGCCGATGTTCAGCGGATAGACCGTACGTCCCAGGGCGCGGGCCTGGTCCGCGTAGGGGACCAGCTTCCGGATGGGGGAGTCGGGGAAGACCGTGGCGCGTTCGGAGACTCGGAGCATCGGGGCATCCTTTTCAAAGGCAGCATAGGGCTTCGTCAAGTCTAGGAGCGCGCCTTCCCGAGAGAAAGGCGGTGCGCGGCAAGGTGTGACGTCGGTCCCAGCGCCCCAGGGATGGGCCGCACCCCCCATCCGCATTCAGAATATTTTTTTAAAACTTGGGGAACTTTTCTGATTCCTATATTATTCTCATGCCTCTACCCTATTTCTCATCTCTCCAACCCTGGGATCCTTCCCCCAAAGGCTCCCCAAGGTGCCAGTCCGTCCCGCCTGGGGGACGTCTGGCGGCCACCCCCCCAGGTTTCTTTTTCTAGGAAGTTGCAATGGCTCAGGGCACCGTCAAGTGGTTCAACGCCGAGAAGGGCTACGGATTCATCACCCCCGATGAGGGTGGCGCCGACCTGTTCGTCCATCACACCGCGATCCAGGATCGCGGCTTCCGCACCCTCACCGAGAATCAGCGCGTGAGCTTCGACGTGGCCCAGGGCCAGAAGGGGCCCCAGGCCACCAACGTCGTCAAGCTGTAGGTCGATGAGCGGCCCCCCCGCCCAAGGGCCCGGAGGCCGCTTTTTTGTTCGCCGTATTGTGTTGTTGGGCCTGGGGGGCCGTGCTAACCTCCAGGGGGCATCTGCCGAAGGCAGGTTGTCCATCGCGCACCGGGAGGTCCCTCTCCCCCTGGATCCTTGGCCTGGCAAGGACCCTGACATACCCACCAGGCACTGGGGCGACGCCCCGCAGGAAGAAGGCTTCAATGTCCGAAGGCACCGTCAAGTGGTTCAACGCTGAAAAGGGCTACGGCTTCATCACCCCCGACGGAGGTGGCGCCGATCTTTTCGTTCATCATTCCGCCATCCAGGATCGCGGCTTCCGCACCCTCACCGAGAACCAGCGCGTGAGCTTCGAGGTCGCCCAGGGCCAGAAGGGGCCCCAGGCCACCAACGTCGTGAAGCTGTAGCATCCGCGGATCGTTTCGCGGGGGGCGCCTGTGATGGGCGCCCCCTTTTTTTGGCATGAAATTAACATGATTGAACCCATCAAGGGCCCTGTCTAGGCTGGGTTCTGGGCGGACCCCCCGCCCGGGGATGGACACCATGACGGCTGGCTTCGTGAAATCCTTCAGTGCCCAGAAGGGCTTCGGATTCATCACCCCCGACGAGGGCGGCCCCGACATCTTCGTCCACCAGTCCGCCGTCCTGAAGGGCGGGATCCGGACCCTGGACGTGAACGCCCGCGTCCAGTTCGAGATCGCCCAGGGCGCCCGGGGCCCCCAGGCGACGATGGTGGTCCGCCTCTAGACGGGCGCCTGGGCCATGGACGGGAAGGCCGTCATCGCGTAGGATACGGTGATCACACGGATGCCGTTTTTCCCCAAGCGCGAGGTCCATGTCCATGCCGGCGCTCCCCCCAGGGCTCAATGAACCGCTCCAGCAGCGCCTGGCGCAGGTGCTCTACCGCTGCCTGGAGGACCTGGGCACCACCAAGGCCGCCTTCTACATGCTGGACCCGGCGACCCGGGGCTTCGACCTGGCCGTCCACTACGGGTGGCCCCGGAACATGCCGCCGCCGGCCCACCTTCCGCCCCTGGACCCCCTCCTGGTCATGGTGAGCCGCGAGAAGCGGGGACTCGCCGTGAACGACAGCCGGGGCTCCCGGGAACTCCAGGCCTTCTCCGCCGGATCCGAGCATCCGCGCTTCCACCTGGCCCCGGTCTACGACCGCGGCGAGTGGCGGGGCCTCCTGATCCAGCGCGACCCGCCCCGGGGCGGCGCCTTCGAGCCGGAACGGCAGGACCCCGTGATCCAGTCCATCTGCGAGGACTTCGTGGAAGCCCTCCGCACCCTCGGCCCCGCCGACGACCTGGAGACCTGGCCCGGCGACACCCCGGCCCTGGAGCCCCAGGCCACGGCCCAGGAGGAGGTCCCCGCCCTCCGCGTCCACGCCCCGCCCCCGGCGGCCCTGGCGCGCATCGAACCCGCCGCCGGCACCGGCACGGCGCCGGCCTGGGGCGGCACGGGCACGTCCGGATCGGCCACCGCCCTCGCGCGCACCTCGTCCCCCGGCGATCCGTTCAAGGAGATCCTGGCCGGCGACCCCGAGGCCTTCCTTCCGGAGCAGCAGACCTTCTTCTGGGAGACGGCGAACCTCCTCTGCCGGCTGGCCCCGTCCACGGCCGTGGCCCTCTGGCTCAGCGACCCCGCCGACGTGAGGCCCCTCCTCGCCTACAGCCGGTTCCCCCTCTCCAACGACCTGAAGCACCAGCTCATCGGCCAGACCCTGGCCCAGGTCTCCCGCCTGAAGCGCAAGGACATCCGCCTGCTCCTCAAGGCCGAATGGCCCGAGCGGGATCCCGTGGCCGGGCACTTCGCCACCGTCCTGCCCGTGTTCCTGGAGGAGGAGGTGGGCGAGGACAACCTGCTGATGCTGCTCCGCATCGAGGACCGCCCCTTCACGGCGCAGGAGCAGGAGGACGTTCGTCAGGTTTCCCGGATGCTCGGCTTCTACCTCCAGGAGGTCCGCCTCCACGAGCGCTACCACCAGGCCTTCCTCTCCGTCAGCCACCGGATCCTGTCCTCGGCGGAGGGCCGCCTTCCGGCCATCCGGGCGCACAGCGTGAACACGGCCGAGCGGAGCCGGGACCTGGCCCGCCGCCTGGAACTCTCCACCGCGGAGGTGGAGGCCGTCAGCATCTCGGCCATCCTCCACGACGTGGGCACCCTGCTCCTGGACTACCGGGTGCTGGACAAGCCGCGCCTGAGCTCCGAGGAGCTGGCCCAGGTGCGGACCCACCCCCTGCTGGCTTCCACCTTCCTCAAGGACCTGTACTTCCCCTTCAACGTCCTGGAGATCATCCGCCACCACCACGAGAACTGGGACGGATCGGGCTACCCCTCGGGCCTCCAGGGGGAGGCGATCCCCATCGGCAGCCGCATCATCCGCCTGGTCGAGGCCTACGAGATGATGACGTCCCCCACGCCGTACCGGGCTGCCAAGCCAGAGGACGAGGCCCTCGTCGAGATCCGGAAACTCTCCGGCACCCACTTCGATCCCGGCCTGGTGGCCGCCTTCCTGGACCTGCTGGGGCACTGAGGCGGCGCGGATCGCCCTTCCCTATCGCGGCCAGGCTCCTAGAATGGGTCAGGAGGGCCGGTCAGGCATGGCGCGTGGCGGGGACGAGCACAGAGGGTCGCGGGGCTTCATCCTGGCCATGCTGCTGGCGATCATCGTCGGCATGGGGATCCTCCTGACCGCCGTGCAGCCCACCCTCTCCACCGAGGTCCAGCGGGACCGCGAGGCGGAGCTGATCTTCCGGGGCCAGTCCATCGCCGGCGCCATCCGGGCCTACAAGGCGCGGACCGGGGGCTATCCCCTCAGCCTGGACGACCTGGGCAAGCTCCGGCCCCGGGTCATCCGCCAGATCTACACGGACCCCATGGTGGCCGACGGGGAATGGGAGCTCATCACCGCCGTCCAGCCCGGCGCCTCCGGCGACACCACGGGCCTGCCCATCGTCGGGGTGCGGAGCCGGTGCACGGACAACGCGTTCAAGATCTACAACGGCAAGACCCTCATCAGCGACTGGACCTTCTCCGCCACGGGCAACATGCTCGGCCTGGCCGGGCCCGCCGCCAACCTCCTGGCCGCCCCGGCCACCGGGACCCCCGGCAAGGACGCAACCGAGGCGCCGGCCAAGAGCGGCGACACCAAGTCCACCACCCCGTGACCCCGGAACGCCCCACGCCATGATCCGACGCGCCCTGCTCGCCCTGTGCCTCCTCCTCGCCCTGCCCGCGGCCGCCCTCGACCCCATGGGCGCCTGGGTCCAGCGCATGGAGGCCCGGAACATCCGCGCCTCCGCGGGCCTGTGGGACCTGGAGACGGGCCGGCTCCTGGAGGGCCACCAGATGGACCTCGCCCTGGTGCCCGCCAGCACCACCAAGGTCCTGTCCACCTACGCCCTCCTCAAGACCTGGAAGCCCAACTACCGGATCGAGACCGAGGTGTGGGGCGACCTGCGCGGCGACACCGTCGCCGGGGACCTGGTCTTCAAGGGGGCCGGGGACCCCTTCCTCACCGGCGAGCGCCTGTGGCTCCTCGCCGAGGAGCTGAAGGCCCGGGGGGTCCGCACCGTGTCCGGCAAGCTGCGCATCGACCAGGGCGCCTTCGACGACCAGCGCTACGGGAACGGCTGGGAGGGCACCTCCAGCAACACGACCCCGCCCATCCTCCCCTTCTCCGTGAATTTCAACAAGGAGGACGGCCGGCTGGTCAAGGACCCCGACCGCCTCGCCCTCGAAACCCTCGCCCGCACCCTGCGCCAGGCGGGCATCACCGTGGAGGGCGGCCCCTCCGGCTCGGAGGGCCGGCGCCTCCTCGCCTTCCCCTCCCTGCCCCTCCGGGACCTGGTGGGGGACATCAACAAGTTCTCCAACAACTTCATGATCGAGATGCTCGTCAAGCGCTTCGGCGGCGGCACCTGGACCCAGGGCATCCGGCAGATCCAGGCCTTCTACCAGACCATGCTGGACCTGGGTCCCGACAAGGTGGCCCTCACGGACGGCTCGGGCCTCTCCAAGGAGAACCACCTCTCCGCGCGGACCCTGGCCATCGTCCTCCGGGCCGCCTGGAACGACTTCGAGGTGGGCCCCGAAATGGTCGGCTCCCTGAAGATCATCGGGGGCGAGCCCTTCCGGCTCCACATCAAGGACCCGGACCTGGCCCGGCGCATCCGGTGCAAGACCGGGCATCTCAACGGCGTCACCAGCGTCTGCGGCTACCTGCAGATGCTGGACGGCCGCCGGCGGGTCTTCGCGGTCATCCTCAACGGCCCCTGCGCCGAAGCGGACGCCTGGGACCTCGTGCGCCGCTGGGCGAGCCAGGGCTAGGAGGCCGAGGCCAGCAGGTCGGCGAGGGACTGTTTCAGGCGCTTGAGATCGAAGGGCTTGCCCAGGTGGGGCAGGTTCGACGATTCCAGGAAGGCGCGGGTCTCGGGGTCGAAGGAGTCGCCGGTGGTGAAGAGGACGCGGCGGCTCATGGCCGGCTGGTGCTCCTGGATCCACCCGTAGAGCTGGATGCCGCTCAGGCCGGGCATGCGGATGTCCGAGACGACGAGGTCGAAGGTGTCGCCCTGGAGCTTCTGGATGGCCTCGGCGGCCAGGGAGCAGGACACCACCTCGCATCCCCAGGAGGTGATGGCGTCGTTGAGGCACTCCAGCAGGAAGGGTTCATCGTCCACCACCAGCACGCGATGTCCCTCGAGGGCGGGAACGTTCGGGGAGGAGGGGGCTGCTTCGGACATGGGGAGCTCCACCAGGTATGCGTTGCCGAGGCCTTCCTGACTGCGCACCGAGACGCGGCCCCCGTGGGCCCGCGCGACGGCGGCGATGACGCTGGTGCCCAGGGAGTCGGCGTCGGCCGCCTGGGCGACGTCGAACACCCGGCGGGCGGCTTCCTCCGGCAGGGCCGGACCGGTGTCCTGGGAAACGAGCTGGAGGCCAGCGGACGTCCGGCGGGTTCCCACGCGCACGCGCTTCCCCGCGGACCGGGCCGAGGCCCGGATGGCCACCCGGAACAGGCAGACGAGTCCCTCCCGGAGCAGGGCCGGGTCCAGGGCCGCCTCCGGCAGGGCCGGGTCCAGGCTCAGGTCCAGGGCCACGCCCGCGGCGGCGGCCTCGGGCTCCATGCGCTTGAGGGCCTCCTGCACCAGGGTGTTGAGCTGGACCGCCTCGAGGCGGGGCGCGCTGGGCGAGAAGACCATGAGGAGGGGCCGCAGCAGGGCCTGGATGTGATCGATGGACGCGAAGATCCTCCCCGCCCGCTCCGCGGCCAGGGGGTCCCCCAGCTCCTGCAGGTACAGGTCCCGGTGCAGGACGAGCGGCGCCAAGCGATTGGACAGCTCGTTGAACATGGACGGCAGGATCCGCGCCAGGGTGCCCACGTGCTCCGCTTCGCCCAGCTGGACCTCCAGGCGCTTGCGGTCGGCTTCGTCCCGGATGAGGGCAGAGTAGGCCAGCACCCGCTCATCCGCGCCCCGGATGGGGGCGTAGGTGATGAGCACCGGGAACTCCGTGCCGTCCTTGCGCAGGCGGCTCGTGGGCACGTCCCGGATGATCTGTCCCCCGGCCACCACGGCCATGGCCTGCTCGACCTCCCCGCCCCGGGCGGGGGGGGTGAGCTGGTGGATGGAGCGGCCCACGATCTCCACGCGGGGATAGCCGAAGATCTGCTCGGCCGCGGCGTTCCAGGTGAGGATGCGGCCGTCGGCGCTGAAGCTGATGATGGCCTCGCCCACGCTCTGGACGAGCCCCTCCAGGTAGCGCCGGGTCTTCAGGTTGTCCTGGTTCGCCCGCTCCAGCTGGGAATAGAGGGTGTGGAGCTCCTGGTTCTTCTTCTCCAGGGACTCCTGGGCCGTCCGCAGCTCCGAGTAGAGGCGGGCGGTCTCCATGTTGGACTTGAGGGCGTCCTCCAGCAGGTCCTGGGCGTCGGCCACCTTGCCGGGGGCCAGTTCGTTGATGCTCACCCCCGCGTGGCGGAGGATCGTGGACTCGGGCTGGGGCGGCGCGGGTTCGGCCTCGGCCCGGGGGAACTCCCGCATGCTGGCGCGGATGTTGGACTCGATGAGGTTGAGCATCTCATCGAAATCCTTGATCTTCTTGTCCAGGTGGTATTTCCGGAACGTGGTGCCCACCGTCTCCCGGGTGATGGCCAGGAAGGTGTCCAGCACCCCTTCCCCGCGGTTGGCGACGGACTCGAAGTACGGCACCGACCGGAAGTTGAGGCGGCGGTTCATGACGCCCACCGGCATGGCGTCCCCCAGGTCCCGCTTGTTGTACTGCAGGACGAAGGGGATCTGCTTGATGTTCAGCCGGTTCGCGTTGAGGTTGTGGTAGAGGTTCGACAGGGAGTCCACGTTCTCCTGCATCTTGGACTCGCTGGAATCGGCCACGAAGACCACGCCGTCGCTGCCCCCCAGCACCACGCGCCGGCTGGCGTCGTACTGCACCTGGCCGGGGACGGTGTAGATCTGCAGGTGGATGGCGTTCCCGTAGATGTAGCCGAGGTTGATGGGCAGCAGGTCGAAGAAGAGGGTGCGGTCCTCCTGCGTGTTCACGGAGAACATCTCGCCCCGGTTGGATTCGGCGCACATGGCGTGCAGGGCCTGGAGGTTCGTCGTCTTGCCCGAGAGACCCGGCCCGTAATAGACCAGCTTGAGCAGGATCTCATTGGCTCGGGTGTTGAATTGGACCATGCGTATGCGCCGTTTCCCCAGTATGCGACCAGATTACCGCAACCGCCGGGCCGAAACGCTCGCCCGTATGCATTTTATGCCTTCCAGAGGGGCTGAAGTGCACCCATGTTAGAATCCGCAGCACACCCTTTCCCTCCGGAGCCCCCCTTGGAGTTGTCTTGAGCCTCCCCCGCCACGTCGCGCTCATTATGGACGGCAACGGACGCTGGGCGGCCCAGCGCGGTTGGCCCCGCATCAAGGGTCACAAGGAGGGGGTCCGGGCCGTCCAGGACATCCTGGACGAGGCCAGCGCCCTGGGGATCGAGCACCTGACGCTCTACGCGTTCTCCACCGAGAACTGGAAGCGGCCCGCCCCGGAAGTGGCCATGCTCATGGCCCTCCTGCGCATGTACCTGCGCATGTTCCTCCCCAAGCTGCGGCGCCGGGGGATCCGGTTCCACCACCTGGGGTGCGAGGAGGGCCTGCCGGACGGCATTCTGGCCGATCTGCGCGCCCTGGAGGCCCAGACCGCGGACCACACGGGCATGGTCTTCCACCTGGCCGTCAACTATGGGTCCCGGCTGGAACTGGCCCACGCGGCGCGCCGATGCGTGGAGGACGGCCTGGCCCCCGGGGAGGTGGACGAGGCGGCCCTGGCCTCCCGCCTCTGGACGGCGGGCGTGCCGGACGTCGATCTGCTCATCCGGACCTCCGGGGAGCTCAGGATCTCGAATTTCCTGCTCTGGCAGGCAGCCTACGCCGAGTTCTACATGACCGAATGCCTCTGGCCGGACTTCCGGGGCCCCCAGCTCCGGGAGGCCCTGGAAGCCTTCGCCCAGCGCGAACGCCGCTTCGGCGGCATATGACCGGAGACCGCCCCATGACCGCCGCCACCCCCGCCACGAGGCCCGGCATCGACAAGGCCAACCTGGCCGTCCGCGTCGGCTCCGCCCTCGTCTTCGCCGTGTTCTTCTTCACCCTCCTCTACCAGGGCGCGCAGCCCTGGGCCAAGGCCGTCTTCCTCGGGGTCCTGGCCCTGGCCGCGGCCATGGGCGTGCACGAGCTGACCCTCATGGGCCGGAAGCTCGGCCACAACCCCTCCTTCCCGGCCGGCACCCTCGCGGCCTGGGGCATCCTCGTCCACTTCTTCCTGGTGGGCCGCGACGTGACGGACCCCCTGCCCCTCTGGGCCGTCCTCGCCTTCGGCGCCATCGTCATCCACTTCGGGGCCCTCTTCTTCGACCGCGACCTGGACAAGGCCCTCACGAGCCAGGCCATCACCTGGATGGGCGCCCTCTACATGGGCCTGGGCACCGGCTTCATCATGAAGCTCTTCATGTTCACGGAGACGACCCTCTCCAACACCGGGGGCCGCCTCGTGCTCGCCCTCTTCCTCATCACCTGGATGGGCGACACGACGGCCTACTTCGTGGGGAGCCTCCTGGGGCGCCACAAGCTCGCCAGGCGGGTCAGCCCGAAGAAGTCCTGGGAGGGCGCCCTGGGCAACCTGGCCGGCAACGTCGCGGCGGCCTTCGTGATCCGCGCCTTCGTGTGCGTCCAGTGGACGGCCGTGGACGCCGTCGCCATCGGCCTCCTCCTGGGCACGGCGGGCCAGCTCGGCGACCTGGCCGAGAGCACCTGGAAGCGCAGCGCCGGCGTCAAGGACTCCAACATGGGCTCCATCTCCATCCCCGGCCACGGGGGCATGCTGGACCGGCTCGACAGCCTCGCCTTCGCGGCGCCGGTGTTCTACGCCTACGTCCACTTCGTCCACGGGCTGAACTGAACGATGCGCAGGATCGCACTCCTCGGGTCGACGGGATCCATCGGCACTTCCACCCTGGACGTGGTGGCGGCCCACCCCGGGCGCCTGGAGGTGGCCGCCCTCGCCGCCGGACGCAACCGCGACCTCATGCTCGCCCAGGCCCGGCGCTTCCGCCCCCGGCTGATCTCCGTCTCCCGGGCCGAGGACGCCGCCTGGATCGCCGCCAACCTCGACCACAAGGCCGACGTCCTGCACGGCATGGAGGGCCTGAAGGCCTGCGCCCTGGAATCGGGCGCCGACACCCTCCTGGCCGCCGTCGTGGGCGCCGCGGGGCTGGCGAGCACCGAGGCCGCCCTGCGCGCCGGCATGCGGGTCTGCGTGGCCAACAAGGAGAGCCTCGTCGTGGGCGGCGCCCTCATGCGCCAGGCCCTGGAGGCCGGGGGCGGGGAGCTCCTGCCCGTGGATTCCGAGCACGCCGCCCTCCACCAGCTCCTCGCGGGAAGCCGGGTCCCGGTCCGGGAGGTGCGCATCACCGCCAGCGGCGGCCCCTTCCGCACCTGGTCCCTGGAGCGGATCCAGGCCGCCACGGTGGACGAGGCCCTCAACCACCCCACCTGGAAGATGGGGCCCAAGATCACCATCGATTCGGCGACCCTCATGAACAAGGGGCTGGAGGTCATCGAGGCCGCCCACCTCTTCGGGCTGGCCCCCGCCGCCATCCAGGTGACCATCCACCCCCAGAGCCAGGTCCACGCCATGGTCGGCTTCGAGGACGGCACCTACCAGCTCCAGGTCTGCGCCAACGACATGAAGCTGCCCATCCAGTACGCCCTCCTCCACCCGGACCGGATCCCGGGCCCCGTGCCCCCCTACGACTGGGAGGCCTCCCGCCAGTGGACCTTCGAGACCCCGGACCTGGCGCGGTTCCCGCTGCTGGGCCTCGCCTACAAGGCCCTCGAGGCCGGGGGCACCGCCCCGGCGATCCTCAACGCCGCCAACGAGGAGGCCGTGGCCGCCTTCCTGGCCGGTCACCTCGGCTTCTGGGCCATCCAGGCCTGCGTGGCCGCGGTCCTCGACGGCATTCCGGCGGAACCCGCCCATACTCTGGATCAGGTGATGGAAGTCGACCGGCGCTCCCGGGCGGCGGCCGCCACCTGGATCCGCCACCACGCTCCCACAGGAACAGCATGAAGCGCCTTCTCTTCACGGTACCGGCCCTGGCCCTCGTGTCCCTCATCCCCGGCGTCGGGTTCTGGGGACCCGTCATCCTGCTGGTCAGCCTCATCTTCTTCCACGAACTCGGCCACTTCCTCGTGGCCAAGTGGATGGGCCTCCCCGTGGAGGTCTTCTCCCTGGGCTTCGGTCCCCGCGTCGCGGGCTTCGCCTGGAAGGAGACCGACGTCCGCCTCTCCCTGCTCCCCCTGGGGGGCTACGTCCGGCTCGCGGGCTACAACCCCGAGGACCCGGACGCCGAGGACCCCCACGGCTTCCTGGCCCAGCCGGCCTGGAAGCGCCTCGCCTTCTACGGCGGCGGCATCCTCGCCAACATCCTCATCACGGTCGTGGTCTTCTTCTTCCTGGGCGTCCACAGCGCCCGGGTGGTCTCCGCCAAGCCCCAGTCCAGCCCCCTGATGGTGCTGGAGGCGGTGAAGGACCTGCCGGCCGCCAAGGCCGGGATCCAGGCCGGGGACCAGATCCGCGTCCTGGGGGACCTGCGCTTCCCCGGGAACGCCAGCGACGAGGTGATCCCCTACGTGCGGAGCCAGGCGGGCAAGTCCCTCCCCGTGGTCCTGGACCGGGACGGCCGGCAGGTGTCCCTTTCCCTCGTGCCCCAGGGGGACCCGGGCTCGGCCCGCATCGGCGTCAACTTCGAACCCACCGCCTGGACCTTCGAGAAGCGCCCCCTGAAGGCCAGCGACCTGTGGACCGGCACCACCTTCGCCACCCGGGAGAGCTGGCGCCTGGGCGTGGACATCCTGGGCAACTTCGGCAAGCTCATCACCGGACGCGTAAGCGTCAAGGAGGTGGGCGGCCCCATCACCATCGCCCGGGTCGGCAGCCGCGCCGCCAAGGCCGGCCTCATGCAGTTCATGGCCCTCCTGGCCCTCATCTCCATGAACCTGGCCATCCTCAACGCCCTGCCCATCCCCTTCCTGGACGGCGGCCATGCCCTCCTCCTCATCATCGAGAAGATCCGGGGCCGGGACCTGTCCGCCCGGGTGAAGGAGCGCATCCTCACCGGCGGCTTCATCTTCATCGTCGGGCTCTTCGCCCTGATCATCTTCCAGGACCTGCTGAAGCTGAGGCACTGAGCCCCTACTCCCGGTCCCCCTTGCGGATGCGGTCCAGCTCGCGCTTGTTCTCCCGCTCCTTCAGGGCCTCCCGCTTGTCGCCCATCGTCTTGCCCTCGGCCAGGCCGATCCGCACCTTGATGCGGCCCCGGGGGTTCAGGTAGATGGCCAGGGGAACGATGGTCAGCCCCTTGCGGTCCACCCGGGCGAGGATCTTGGTGATTTCAGCACGGTTGAGGAGCAGCTTCCGGGGGCGCAGGGGGTCGTGGTTGGCGTAGGTGCCGAAGGCGTACGGGCTGATATTGGCCTGCTTGAGCCACAGTTCGCCCTTCTCCCCGTCCACGTAGGCGTCCTGGAGCTGACCGTGGCCGCCCCGCAGGGCCTTCACCTCGGTGCCCACCAGGGCGATGCCCGCCTCCCACGTGTCCAGGATCGTGTACACGTGGGTCGCCTTGCGGTTGCGGACGAGGTCTTCGCTCATGGATCCAGTCTATTCCAGGTTACGCTTAGGGGTTCAGGAGTCTCGATTGCTTCACCGATTGCTCGCACCTGTCGTCGCGTGGATGACCGCCGTCATGGCCGCCATGGGCCCCCTGGGCGTCACCCTGCTCATGGGCATTGAAAGCGCCTGCATCCCCCTCCCCAGTGAAGTGATCATGCCCTTCGCCGGGTTCCTGGCCTTCAAGGGGCAGATGACGTTCATGGGCCTGGGCGCCGGCAACCCCGCCGCGCAGATCTGGATCGCCGGGATCTTCGGCGCCCTGGGCTGCAACCTGGGCTCCATCCCCGCCTACGAGCTGGGCGCCTGGGGCGGCCGCCGCGCCGTGGAGAAGTACGGACGCTACATCTTCCTCAACCTGGATCACCTGGACCAGGCCCATCGCTTTTTCGAGCGGTTCGGCCACTGGGCCATCCTGGCGGGCCGCATGCTGCCCGTCATCCGCACCTTCATCGCCCTCCCCGCCGGCATCGCCCGCATGGACCGCACCAAGTTCCACCTGTACACCTTCGCCGGCAGCCTGCCCTGGTGCCTGGGCCTGGCCTGGGTGGGCTACAAGCTGGGCGAGAAGTGGGACACGCTCGGGGTGTGGTTCCACCGCCTGGACCTGGTCATCGGCGCCGTCATCCTGGCGGGCGTCGCCTGGTTCGTCTGGAGCCATTTCCGCAAGCGCTGAGCGGCGGATTAAAGGGCGGAGGGACCGGCCGAGTCCGGTAGAATGCCCCCATGTTCCGGGATCTCAGAACGGCGGTCAGTGTCCGGCGGCGCGTCGCCGCCTACGCCCTCCTCCTGGCCGCCCTGGGCCTGGGGGCCTTCACCCTCGGCACCCAGCAGCACCATCCCCCGTTCATCCGGGCCGCCACGGCCCTCTTCGCGGTGGTGGGCGCCTACCTGGGCATCCGCCTCTTCACCTGGCTCCTCCTGGACCCCCTCCTCAGCGACCGGAAGACCGCTGTCCCCGGCTTCGCCCGGGACCTGGTGGTCTTCGCCCTCTACGTCACCGCCGCCGTCCTGCTCCTCAACCGCATGGCCGGCGTCCAGCCCGGCGCCCTCCTGGGCACCGGCGCCATCGCGGCGGCCGTCGTGGGCCTCTCGCTCCAGGAGACCCTGGGCAACCTCTTCGCGGGCATCTCCATGCAGCTGGACGAGGCCTTCCGGGTGGGGGACTGGATCGAGGTGACCGGCAACCTGCGCGGCGGCCCGGGCCAGGAGACCCTCGTGGGCCAGGTGGAGACCATGACCTGGCGCTGCGTCCAGATGATCACCGAGAACGGCGACACCACGGTCATCCCCAACCGGATCCTCGCCCAGGCGGTGGTGACCAACCTCTACGCCCCCTCGGGGCTGCACCGGCGCACCCTGAAGGTCACCGTCCAGCCCCACGCCGGCATGCACCGCACCCTGGCCGCCCTGGAGCAGGCCCTGGGGGGCATCCCCCACCACCCCCATCGCAAGCCCGAGGTGGTCTCCCACAGCTTCGACATGGGCGGCGTCGTCCTGGAGCTGCGCTGGTGGAGCCTGGGCTGGCGCAACGGACGAGCGGGCAACTTCCTGGCGGTCCGCCTCGCCCAGACCGTGCTCAACCGCCTCGGCGTGCCCCTCCTGGGCCCCCACGGGGCCACGACGCCCCACGTGCCCCCCCTCGTCATGAAGGAGGGGACGGTCAAGGACCTCCTCCGGAAGATGAACCTCCCGGCCGAATGGGCGACGGAGCTGCAGCAGGGCATCGTCCTCCGCCGCGCCGTCCCCGGGGAGGGCATCATCCGGGAGGGCGACGCCGGCGAATCCCTGTTCATGGTCATGGCCGGCGCCCTCCAGGTGGTGCGGGTTGCCGAACGGACGGAGCCCTACACCGGCCTCTTCTGGGAGGTGCTGGCCGACCTGGGGCCGGGCGACTGGTTCGGGGAGGGCTCCCTCCTCACCGGGTCCCCCCGCAGCGCCACCATCGTCGCCGCCGCCCCCTGCGAGCTCGTGGAGATGCCCAAGGCCGCCCTGGAGGCCTGCCTGAAGCGCAACCCCCAGATCATCGAGGGCCTCGCCGACCTGATGGCCTCCCGGGAGCCCCGCCCCGAGGAGGCCCCGCGGGCCGCCAGCCTCCACGAGGAGTTCCTGGACCGCATCCGGCGGTGGTTCCGCATGTGACCCCCGGCCGCCCCCGCAGTACCATGGGGACGGAGGCGGCCATGGACATTCCGGACAATCTCAAGGCCCTCGTGGACCGCCTCGGCGAATCCATGGTCCGCGCCCTGGCCCAGGACCCGGAGGTCCGGACCCTGGCCCGGGAGGTCCAGGAATGGGGCTACGACATCGCCCTGGTCATGGAGGCCACCATCGCCCTCCAGCCGCGCTCCGCCCTTGAGGCCGAGGAGCCCGGCGCGCCCGAACCCGAGGCGGCCCCGTGGTCCGAGGAGGACCGGGCCTTCCTCCGCACCTTCCGGATCTCGATGTGAACTGGGACGCCCCCGCCCCCGAACTCGCCCCGGGCCCCCGGCCCAACGCCGCCGGCATGGACCTGGAGGCCCTCAAGGCCCTCGTCGCGGGCCTGGGGGAGCGCCCCTGGCGCGCCGTCCAGATCCACCAGGGCCTCTACCGCATGCGCTGGACCGGCTGGGACGCCTTCACCTCCCTCTCCAAGGGCCTGCGGTCCAGGCTGGAGGCCGAGGTCCGCCTGGAATGGCCGGCCCTCGTGGACGGCGCCACCTCCGCCGACGGCTCCACCAAGCACGCCTTCCGGCTCGAGGACGGCGCGGTGGTGGAGGGGGTGCACATGCCCTACGAGGACCGGACCACCCTCTGCCTCTCCAGCCAGGTGGGGTGCGCCATGGGCTGCACCTTCTGCGCCACGGGCCAGATGGGCATCCGGCGCAACCTGACGCCCGGCGAGATCGTGGGCCAGGTGGTGGCCATGCTCAACGCCCACGCCCACCCCCAGGGCCGGCCCGTCAACCTCGTGTTCATGGGCATGGGCGAGCCGCTCCACAACCTCGACAACCTCATGAAGGCCTTCGCCCTGCTCACCGATCCCGAGGGCCTGGCCATCCCTCCCCGGCGGATCACCGTCTCCACCTCCGGCCTCGTCACCGGCATCCGGCGCCTCGGCGCCTTCCGGCCCCGGCCCCGCCTCGCCCTGAGCCTCAACGCCACCACGGACGACTACCGGTCCCGCATCATGCCCGTGAACCGGGTCTGGGGGCTGGAGGACCTGGCCGCGGAGCTCTCGGCCTTCCCCCTGGAGGCCGGAGAGCGCATCACCCTGGAATACGTGCTTCTGAAGGGCGTCACGGACGCCCCCGAGGACGGGCGCCGCCTCGCGGCCTTCGCCTCCCGGTTCCCGGCCAAGGTGAACCTCATCCCCTTCAACCCCCACGAGGGCTCCGGTTTCCAGCCCCCCGACGAGGCCCGCATCTCGGAGCTCCTGGGCATCCTCTCCGCCAAGGGCATCACCGCCAGCGTGCGCCGCAGCCGCGGCCAGGACGTGGCCGGGGCCTGCGGGCAGCTGGCGAGGGAACAGGACCGGCGGGGGTGAATGGCGGGCCGGGGACCCATCCGGTAAACTCTAGGTTTACCCGCGAGGACCCGCCATGCCCTTCGAACCGCTCCAGCAGGAACCCAGGATCCAGCAGCGCTGGATGGAGGCCGGCGCCTTCAAGGCCCCCCGCGCCGCCGAGATCAAGGCCTCGGACCGGACGTTCTACATGCTGGTCATGCTCCCCTACCCCAGCGGCCGCATCCACATGGGCCACGTGCGCAACTACACCCTGGGCGACGTCGTGGCGCGGTTCCGCCGCATGCGGGGCGACAAGGTCATGAACCCCCTGGGCTGGGACTCCTTCGGGCTCCCCGCCGAGAACGCCGCCATCAAGAACGGCATCCACCCCGCCAAGTGGACCCGGGCCAACATCCAGGAGATGAAGGGCCAGATCCAGAAGATGGGCATCAGCTACGACTGGGACCGGGAGATCGCCACCTTCCTCCCCGAGTACTACCGCTGGAACCAGTGGTTCTTCCTCAAGATGTGGGAGCGGGGCGACGTCTTCCGGGCCCTGCGCAACGTCAACTGGTGCGAGGCCCTGGGCACGGTCCTGGCCAACGAGCAGGTCGTGGACGGCAAGGACGAGCGCACGGGCCACCCCGTCGTCCAGAAGCCCATGGAGCAGTACTTCTTCGCCATCACCAAGTACGCCGACGAGCTCCTCTCCGGCCACGACCAGCTGGACTGGCCCGAGAACGTCAAGGCCATGCAGCGCCATTGGATCGGCAAGTCCGAAGGCGCCCGCCTCACCTTCGACCTGGCCGACGGGAAGCAGGTGCAGGTCTTCACCACCCGCCTGGACACCCTCTTCGGCGTGACCTTCATGGCCCTGTCCACGGAGCACCCCTTCATCGTGGAGGCCGCCGAGAGCGACCCCGGGCTCAAGGCCTTCTGCGACCAGGTCGCCGCCATGAGCCGCGAGGACCGCCTCATGAGCGACATCAAGCTCGGCCACCGCTCCCGGCTCGAGGCGATCCACCCCTTCACGGGCGAGAAGGTGCCCATCTTCGCCGCCAACTACGTCCTCATGGACTACGGCACCGGCGCGGTCATGGGCGTGCCCGCCCACGACGAGCGCGACCACGCCTTCGCGGAGAAGTACGGCCTCCCGATCCCCAAGGTCATCGAGAGCACGGACCCCTGGGAGCCCGGCATCCTCGTGAACTCCGGCGAGTTCGACGGCCTGACCTCCGAGGCGGCCGTGGACGCCATGGTCGCGAAGCTCGGCGGCCGCGCCGAGAAGGCCGTGACCTTCAAGCTGAAGGACTGGGGCCTCTCCCGCCAGCGCTACTGGGGCACCCCCATCCCCACCATCCACTGCCCCGATTGCGGCGTCGTGCCCGAGAAGCCCGAGAACCTCCCCGTGCTCCTGCCCGAGGACGTCGCCTTCACCGGCACCGGCGCGTCGCCCCTGACGACCTCCCGCACCTTCCTGGACTGCGCCTGCCCCCGCTGCGGCAAGCCGTCCCGGCGCGAGACGGACACCATGGACACCTTCGTGGACTCCAGCTGGTACTGGATGCGCTACCTGGACCCGAAGAACACCGAGCTCCCCTTCGCCCGGGCCGAGGCCGACGCCTGGAGCCCCGTCGACCTCTACATCGGCGGCATCGAGCACGCCACCATGCACCTCATCTACGCCCGCTACTTCTACAAGATCATGCGGGACCTGGGCCTGGCGCCCGGCGACGAGCCCTTCCGCAAGCTGATCTGCCAGGGCATGGTGCTCAAGGACGGGTTCAAGATGTCCAAGTCGAAGGGCAACATCGTCGACCCCGACGAGGTCATCGCCAAGTACGGCGCCGACGCCCTCCGCCTCTTCATGATCTTCGCGGCCCCCATCGAGAAGGAGATCGACTGGACCGGCTTCGAGGGCATCGAGGGCGCCACCCGGTTCCTGCGCCGCGCCGCGCGCATGGTCGAGGACCACGCCCCCTGCAAGGAGCCCGTGCCCGCCAAGGAGGTCCTCACCGCCGAGGAGAAGGCCCTCATGGTGAAGGTCCACCAGACCCTCCACAAGGTCACCGACGACCTGAGCCACCGCTACCAGTTCAACACCCTCGTCTCCAGCCTCATGGAGATGGCCAACGCCCTCGCCGACCTGCCCGCGGACGCGCCCCACCGGGGCCCCGTGATGCAGCACGCCCTGGAGGTCTTCACCCTCATGCTCAGCCCCGCCGCGCCCCACCTGGCCGAGCAGCTCTGGGAGACCCTCGGCCACGCGGGCCTCTGCATGCACGCCTCCTGGCCGGTGGCCGAGGAGGGCTGGCTCACCGCCGACGAGGTGACCGTGGTGGTCCAGGTCAACGGCAAGGTCCGCGGCCGCGTCCAGGTCCCGGCCTCCGCCGGCGAGGAGGCCCGCCGCGAGGCCGCCCTGGCCTGCCCCGAGGCCCAGCCGCACCTGGCCGGCAAGACGATCGTGAAGGTGGTCGTGCCTCCGGGCGGCAAGCTCGTGAGCATCGTCGTCAAGTAGGAGCCCCCATGCTCGCATCCGATCTCGCGGCCGGCCTCCTCGACGCCGGCGCCGTCCGCCTCAGCCCCCGGAAGCCCTTCACCTGGGCGTCCGGCCTGAGGAGCCCCATCTACTGCGACAACCGGCAGCTCCTGGGGTTCCCCCCCCTGCGGGGCCGCATCCGCGCGGCCCTCGCCGAGGCCGCCCGGAAGCACGCGCCGACCCTCGTCGCCGGCACGAGCACCGCCGGCATCGCCTGGGCCGCCCTCGTCGCCGACGACCTGGGCCTGCCCATGGCCTACGTGCGGCCCGAGCCCAAGAAGCACGGCATGGGGCGCCAGGTCGAGGGCCCCCACACCGACGGGCACCGGGTGGTCCTCATCGAGGACCTCATCTCCACCGGCGGCTCCAGCATCAAGTGCGTGGACGCCCTCCGCCACGAGGACGCCCAGGTGCTCTGCGTGCTGGCCCTCTTCAGCTACGGGCTCCCCCAGGCCGAGGCCGCCTTCGCCGAGGCGGGCGTACCCCTGGAGGTGCTCACCACCTTCCCCGAGCTGGCCGAACAGGCCCAGCTGAAGGGCATCCTGGAGGCCCGGGACATGGCCTCCCTGTCCGAGTGGCGGGCCGATACCGTGGCCTGGAGCAAGCGGCACGAGTGAGGGACCCCGTGAAGATCTATACGCGCGCTGGCGATGAAGGCACCACCGGGCTCTTCGGGGGCGAGCGGGTGTCCAAGTCGCACCTCCGTCTGGCCGCATACGGGACCCTCGACGAGCTGAACAGCCTCCTGGGGGTGCTGGCCCCGCACCTGTCCCCGGCCCTGAAATCGGGGGGCCACCTGGAACGGGTCCAGCACGATCTGTTCACCCTGGGGGCCACCCTCGCCACTCCAGCCGACCGCTCCGATCTGCTGGGCCAGCGCCTGGACCGGGGCACCTGGCCCATCGCCGCCATGGAGGCGGACATCGACCGCCTGACCGCCCTGGCCCCCGCCCTTACCGCCTTCGTGCTGCCGGGCGGCTGCCAGGCTTCCGCCTACGCCCACTGGGCCCGCACGGTTTGCCGGCGCGCCGAACGGGAGACCGTCGCCCTCGCGGCCGCCGAACCCATCCCCTCGGACGTGCTCGTGTACCTGAACCGCTTGAGTGACTGGCTGTTCGCGCTGGCCCGGGCCGCCAACGCCGTGGCGGCCGTGCCGGACATCACCTGGTCCCCCCGGGAGGGGGCCGACCGGTGACAACCCCCTTAGAATAGGGGACGGGCCGACCCATGAGACGCCTCCTGCCCCTCCTCCTCCTCCATTCCCTGGCCGCCACCGCCGCCGGGAAGCCGGGCCAGACCTACCTCTACACGTACTTCGACAAGAACGGGAACACGATCATCAACAACCTGCCGCCCTCGTACGTGAAGGGCCAGGGCCTCACCCTGAAGCGGGTGGGCGTCGGGCAGATCCGGCTGGCCATCACCTCGACCCAGATGGCCAAGGTGCTGAAGAGCCCCGAGCTCCTCACCCTGGTGGACACCATCGCGTCCGAGGAGGGGGTGGACCCCTTCCTGGCCCGGGCCGTGATCCAGGCCGAAAGCGCCTTCTACACACGAGCGCGGAGCCGGGCAGGCGCCCTGGGCCTCATGCAGCTCATGCCCCAGACGGCCGAACGTTTCGGCGTGCTGGACCCCTTCGACCCCCGGCAGAACATCACCGGCGGCGTGAAGTACCTGCGCTGGCTCATGAACGCCTTCCAGGGCGACCTGCCCCGGGTCATCGCCGCCTACAACGCCGGCGAGGCCAACGTCATCAAGTACAAGGGCATCCCCCCCTTCGCCGAGACGCGGGCCTACGTGCCCCGGGTGATGAACCTCTTCACCAAGCGCCTGGTCCAGGCGGACCCGAGGGCCGCGGGCTCCATGGAACTCCTCAAGAAGGGCCGCGGCGGCTTCCAGGTCGAGGAGAAGGCCCTCCCCGAGGCCCAGCCCCGGCCCGCCGAGCCGCCCCGGGGCAACACCCGCATCTACCACTGGGTGGACGCCTCCGGGCGGACCCAGATCAGCGACCAGCCCCCGCCCAAGGGCACCCCCGGCGTGAAGCTCAGCGACTAGGGCGTGTCATAATCCAGGTCCCACTTCCGGAGGATCCATGATCCAGGCCAAAGGCTACGCAGCGCACGACCCCGCCTCCGACCTCGTCCCCTTCACCTTCGAGCGGAGGGAGCCAGGGCCCCACGATGTGCAGATCGAGGTGCTCTACTGCGGCATCTGCCACTCCGACCTCCACCAGGCCAGGAACGACTGGCGCAACTCGCTCTATCCCATGGTCCCGGGCCACGAGGTGATCGGCCGGGTCACCCGGGTCGGCGCCCACGTGACGCGCCTCAAGCCGGGCGATTTCGCCGGCGTGGGCTGCATGGTCGACTCCTGCCGCACCTGCTCCTCGTGCCAGGCCGACCTCGAGCAGTACTGCCTGGAGGGCCCCACCTTCACCTACAACTGCAAGGAGCGGGACGGCAGGACCCTCACCTTCGGCGGCTACTCCGACGTGATCGTCGCCGAGGAGCGGTTCGTCGTCCACATCCCCCCCGCGCTGGACCTGCGCGGCGCGGCCCCCCTCCTCTGCGCGGGCATCACCACGTGGAGCCCCCTGCGCCACTGGAACGTGGGCTCCGGCCAGAAGGTCGGCGTCATCGGCCTGGGCGGCCTCGGGCACATGGGCGTCAAGTTCGCCAAGGCCCTCGGCGCCCACGTCGTGATGGTCACCACCTCCCCCGCCAAGGGCGCCGACGCCCTCCGCCTCGGCGCGGACGAGGTGCTGGTGTCCACGGACCCCGAGGCCATGAAGCGGCACGCCGGCAGCTTCCACTTCCTCCTCAACACCATCCCCAACGGCCACGACCTCAACCCCTACGCCGGCCTCCTGAAGGTCGACGGCGTCATGGTGCTCGTGGGCGCCCTCATGGCCCTGGAGCCCGCCCTCTACGGCGGCAGCCTCATCGGCGGCCGCAAGACCGTGGCCGGATCCTGCATCGGCGGCATGAAGGAGACCCAGGAGATGATCGACTTCTGCGCCAAGCACGGCATCACCTCCGACGTGGAGATGATCGACATCGCCAAGGTGAACGAGGCCTACGCCCGCCTCCTGAAGAACGACGTCAAGTACCGGTTCGTCATCGACATGGCGACCCTCAAGGGCTGAGCCGGCGGGCCCCCCTCCGCGCCGCGGAGGGGGGCCGTTCCGCCCGGGCGGCCCTCAGCGGCGGGAGGCGACGAAGGCCTCCAGGGCCCCGAGGCTCTCGGTGTAGGCCGCGCGCAGGGCGGCCAGGATCGCGGCCGGATCCCCCTCCCACGTGCCGGTCCGCCCGCCAGATTCCAGCTGGGCGGCGAGGGCCCGGACCCGGGGCGCGCCCATGGTGCCCGCCGACCCCTTGATGGCGTGGGCCACGTCGGCCATGTCGGACCACTCGGACCGGCCCAGGGCGTCGCCCACCGCGTCGAGGCGGCCCGGGGTGTCCTCCTGGTAGAGGCCGATCATCTCCTCCAGGAGCCCCACGGCGCCGTCGTCCAGGCCCAGCAGCTGCTCCATGACGTCCATGTCGAGGCACGCGAAACGGTCGTCAGGGGCCATGGGTTCCTCCTGCCCCATTATCCCCGGAACGGGCCGGGTGGGATATTTGAATCCAGGCGCTTTGGCGTCAAACTGGAAAGCCACGCGGAGCCCCCATGCGCGACCTCCTCCTCCAGCACGTCCAGGACGCCGTCGACCTGAAGAAGGCCTTCTTCGAGGCCGAGGCCGACCACATCCTGGCGCAGGCGGCGGACATGGCCGAGCGGCTCCGGCGCGGCGGCCGGATCCTGGTCTGCGGGAACGGCGGCAGCGCCGCCGACGCCCAGCACCTCGCGGCCGAACTCAGCGGGCGCTACGTCAAGGAGCGGCGGGCCCTGGCCGGCATCGCCCTCACCGTGGACACCTCGGCCCTCACCGCCATCGGGAACGACTATGGGTTCGACCAGGTGTTCAGCCGCCAGGTGGAAGCCCTGGGCCGGCCCGGCGACCTGCTCATCGGCATCTCCACCAGCGGGAACAGCCCCAACGTCATCCGCGCCGTGGAGGCCGCCAAGGCCCTGGGCCTGCGCACCCTCGGCCTCCTGGGCCGGGACGGCGGGCGCCTGCGGGAGCTGGCCGACGACTGCCTCGTCGTCCCCAGCCGGGTGACGGCCCGGATCCAGGAAGTCCACCTCATGATCTACCACTTCTGGTGCGAGGCCCTTGACACCCACTTCGACTGAGGCGCCGCGGGAGCCCCTCGGGCTCTACGTCCACATCCCTTTCTGCAGGGACCGGTGCACCTACTGCTCCTTCGTCACCACGCGCGACGGGGCCCTCAAGGGCGCGGTCCTGGATCGGCTGGTCGGAGACCTGGGCGATTGGGGCAGCTGGCTGGGCCGCCCGGAAGTGGACACCCTCTACCTGGGGGGCGGGACCCCGTCCATCCTCGCCGCGGAGGAGCTGGCCCGGCTCACTGCGGCCATCCGGGCCGCCTTCGACCTCGGCCCGCTGAACGAGGCCACCCTGGAGGCCAACCCCGGCACCGTGGACCTGCCCTGGCTGGAGGCCGCCCGGGCCCTCGGGTGGGACCGCCTCAGCCTGGGGGTCCAGGCCCTGGACGACACGCTCCTGGCCCACCTGGGGCGCATCCACGGCGCCGCCCAGGCCCTGGAGGCCCTGGACCTGGCGCGCCGCGCCGGCTTCCGCCGCATCAGCGCCGACCTCATGGTGGGCATCCCCGGCCAGCGCCTGGACCGGGTGCTGGAGGATGCCCGGGCCCTCGTGGCGGCGGGCGCCTCCCACCTCTCCGTCTACCTGCTCGACCTGGACAAGGCCTGCCCCCTCAAGGCCCGCGTCGAGGACGGCAGCCTCGTCCTCCCCAGCGACGACGAGGTCGCCGACGTCTTCGAGGCCCTGCAGCGGGAGCTGCCCGCCCTCGGCCTGGAGCCCTACGAGATCAGCAACTATGCCCGGCCCGGCGAGGCCTCGCGCCACAACACCCGCTACTGGGAGCGCAGGCCCTACCTGGGGGTGGGACCGGGCGCCGCCTCCCACCTGGGCTCCCGGCGCTGGACGGAGACCCCGGTCATCCAGGCCTGGGCGGAGGGCCGGGGCGAGCCGGAGGCGCAGGAGCTGGATGCCGCCGAGGCCCTGGCGGAAGTGCCCCTCCTGGGCCTGCGCATGCACCGCGGCGTCGACTGGGCCGCGCTGAGGGCCCGGGCCGAGGCGGAAAACCTCGTTCCCCTCGTGGACGCCTGGGAGGCCCGCATGCGCGCCTTCGCCCGGGGCGGCCTCCTGGAATGGGACGGCCCGCGGCTGAGGTTCACCCCGCGGGGCATGCTGGTGAGCAACGGCGTGCTCCAGACATTCGTGGGCTGATTCAGGCCTCCGGACCTCCCCGCAGCACGAAGCGCTGCAGGATCACCGCCACCCCCGCCAGGCACACGGCGAGCCCCAGGAAGGAGGCGGCCTGGTACAGGCCCCGCAGGTTGGAGAGATCCACCAGGAAGGCCTTGAGCACGGTGACGGTGAGCAGGGCGATCGCCGAGATCCGCGTCGCCCGGGAGCGCAGGACCACCCCGGCCCCGAGGGCGACGATGGCGTAGACGCCCCACCCGATGGTGGTGGCCAGCCCCTCGGCCAGGGTCCCCCCCGTGAGGTTGAAGGCGAGGGCGCCGCCGGCGCTGAAGGCGTCGGCGATCTCGATGTTGAGCAGGAGGAAGAGGAGGACGGCGCCGCCCGCGGGCAGGGCCCCGCGCAGGATGCGGAGGAGGCGATCGGGCGTCTCCCCGTCCCGCGCGAGGAGCCAGGCCCCCGCGAAGCAGCAGAGGGCGGGCACCAGGTAGGTGTAGAGGTACCAGTTGAACACCAGGATCTCGGCGCGCGGATGGTAGGTCAGCACCGCCGGGTTCAGGGCGAGGCGGACGAAGACCGCGGCGTAGAGCGCGGCGGCCCACAGGAGGAGCCCGCGATGGGGCACCCGCCGGTGGAGCCAGACCAGGGCCGCGGCCAGCAGGGCCCAGCCCAGGGTGATCCACTCCCGGTCCAGCTGGAGGGGGATCGCCACGGTGACGAAGGCCAGCACCACCGCGGCCGCGAGGGCCAGCGGGGTCCGGGACCCGCCGTCGCGCGCGAGGGCCCGGGCCCGGAGCACGTGCGGCGCGGTGAGGGCGGCCTGGGCCAGGGGCAGGAGGCCGATGGCGCCTTCGCACCCGAGGGTGCCCAGGGCGGGGCGGGCCGCGAGGAAGAAGACCGCGGACGCCAGGGCGAAGGCGATCCAGGGCAGGCGGTCCCGGCCCGCCTCCCGTTCCAGGAGGAGGGGGTTGAGCGCCTGGAGCAGGTAGAACGGCGCGGCCACGGCCAGCGCCTGCCAGGCCTGGGCCCGGGTCGGGCCGCCCCAGCCCAGCATCACGACGGCGCCGGCCGCCGCCAGGGCCACGGACCAGCCCTGGGCGCCGGTGCGGCGGGCCAGGACCAGGAGCCCCGCCGCCAGGAGGGCCTGGACCAGGACCTGCGCCGGCAGGAACGCCGCGGGCGCGACCTCCCGCAGGCAGAGGAGGGCCGCGAAGCCCCCGAGGAGGGCCAGGCCCGCCGTGAAGGGGAAGCCGGCGTCGCCCCGGGACCGGCCCGCCTCGAAGGTGGCGAAGGCGCCGGCGCCGAAGCCCAGCGCCGCCCAGGGGGCGATCCCCAGGTGGGCGGGGGGCGCGAAGCAGATCCAGGCGCCCAGCACGAGCTGGGCCCCCAGGAACCCGCCCGCGGCGAGGGCGCCGAGGCCGGTCCGGAGGGAGGCCGCCGCGGCCCCGGCCGCCAGCAGGGCCAGGGATGCGACCACGAGCCCGGGCCCGGGCTGGATGTGGCCGTCCGCCGCGATCGCCAGCACGATGAGCAGGGGCGCCAGCCCCAGGAAGCCCTCCAGGCGCGGCCCCGCGGGCCAGGCGCGGACGGCGCCGCGGCCGGGGAGGGCCGGAACCCCCAGGAGGACGAGGCCGGTGGCGACGCAGGCCCCCAGGGCGCCGGGGGCCGTGTCCGCGGCGCCGTACCGGCCGGTCCAGGCCGCGAGGCCCGCCACGGCCCCCACGGCCGCGATGCGCCAGACCCAGCCTTCCGAGAACCGGAGCGCGTGGGCGCCGCAGAGGGCCAGCCCCGCGAGGGCCGCGGCCGGCAGGAGGAGGTCCCCGCCTCCGGGGGCCAGGGCCGCCAGGGCCGGGTACACGAAGCCGAGGAGCGGCGCCGCGAAGACCGCGAGCCGGCCGGAGCCCGCCAGGGGCCGGGTGCCGGGGATCCGGACCTCCGCGAGGGGCGCCGCCAGGTAGAGGGCCTGGAACGCCAGGACGAAGCCCAGGATCCAGGGCCAGGCTCCGGGCTGCCAGCTCACCGAGATCCAGGCGGCCCAGACCGCCAGCACGGCGCCCGCGCCCAGGGCGTGGAGCCACGCCGGGCCTCGCGCGAGGGCCATGACCGCCAGCCCCGCGGCCACCAGGAGGAGGAACCCGAACATCAGGCCCGGGTGGCGGCCGTAGGCGGGCTCCAGGGCCAGCGTCAGCGCGAAGAGGAGGGGCGGCACCGCCGAGAGGGCCGCCACGAGGCGGAAGAGGGGGGGCTGCCCCTCCCGGTCCCGGCCCGTCAGGATCACCGTCCCGAAGCCCAGCACGGGGAACAGGAGGAAGATGGCCGACCCGGTCCCGAGCTTGCTCTCGTCCAGGAACCGGATGACCCAGCCCAGCTGGTAGCCCGCGGTGAGGACGAGGGAGAGGGCGCCCAGGAAGGGCCAGCCCCGGCGGTGGGCGGCCCAGCCCAGCCCCACGTTGAGGAGGGCCAGGTAGCCGAAGAGGGTCGCCGGGTGGTCCTGGCCCGAGGCCAGCAGCACCGGCGTGGCGAAGGCCCCCAGGAGGCCGAGGAGGGCCACCGCCACGGAATCCCGCCGGATCGCGAGCCCCACCGCCGCGGCCGCCGTCAGGGCCATCAGCGGGAACGCCGCGGCGGCCGGGAGGAGCTCCCAGAGGGTCGAGGCCGCGTAGAAGGTGGCGAAGAGGGTGGCGGCCCCCGCCGCCCCCAGGGCCTCCGACGTGACCCGGTAGGCCCGGGCCCAGCGGGTCTCGCAGCCCACCAGGAGGCCCAGGCCCACCCCGATCCCGATCGCCATCCGCACCGGCGGGCTGAGCCAGCCGTGCTCGATGCTGTAGCGCAGGAACGCGATGGCGGCCACGAGGAGGGCGACCCCGGCCACGAAGGAGAAGAGCCGGACCCCGACCAGGCCCTCCCAGTCGAAGCCCGGCGCGGGGGCGGGAGCCGGGTTCCGGACGGGGGCGGGGACCGGACCCGGCGCCTGGGCGCGGGCCTGGACCGGCGCGGCTGCCGGGACCGGGGAGGGAACGGGAGCGGAGGCCGGGACCGGAGCCTGGGCGGGCGCGGCCGGCGGCGGAGGCAGCTCCCGGATCCACGCGGGCACCTCGACCTCCACCGTGTCGTCCAGGCCGCGGACCTTGGGCGCCGGCGCGGCCGGGAGCCCCGGGAATGGCGCCGCGGCGCGGGGCGCCGGGGACGGCGTGGCGGCGGGGACCGCCGGGGACGGCGTGGCGGCGGGGACCGCCGGGGACGGCGTGGCGGCGGAGGCCGCCGGGGACGGCGCCGCGGCGGGGGGCGGCAGGGGGCGCCGGAGCCGCGCCACCTCGGCCTCGAGGGCCCCGAGGCGCTCCAGGATCGCCCGCTCCCGGCGCATGAGGGCCTCCCACGCGATCCACGCCCCGGCCACGGCAATGAGCAGGTAGAGCAAGCCTCACCTCGACATGATTTGAAATTGCAAACCACTATAACGGAACCCCTGGCCCGCGGTCCGGCATCTAAGGGGGCAGGACCATCCCCGAAGGAGCACGCATGCCCGCCCATCCCGCCAAGGATCCCCAGACCTGGCTGTATCCCCCCATCGAGCCCTACGCCACGGGGCGGCTCCGGGTCTCCGACGTGCACGAGCTGTACTACGAGGAGAGCGGCAACCCCCAGGGGCGGCCCGTGGTGTTCCTGCACGGGGGGCCGGGCGGCGGCAGCGACCCCAAGCAGCGGCGGTTCTTCCATCCCGACAAGTACCGCATCGTGAACTTCGACCAGCGGGGCTGCGGCCAGAGCACCCCCCACGCCTGCCTGGAGGCGAACACCACCTGGGACCTGGTGGAGGACATCGAGCGGCTCCGGACGCACCTGGGCATCGCGCGCTGGCAGGTCTTCGGGGGGTCCTGGGGCTCCACCCTGGCCCTGGCCTACGCGGAGAAGCACCCGGAGGCCTGCACCGAACTCGTGCTCCGGGGCATCTTCCTCCTGCGCCGCCAGGAGATCGACTGGTTCTACCAGCGGGGGGCCAGCGTGCTCTACCCCGACGCCTGGGAGGCCTACGAGGCCGCCATCCCCCCCGCGGAGCGGGGCGACTTCCTCGCCGCCTACCACCGCCGCCTGACGAGCCCCGACGCCGCGGTCCGCCTCGCGGCCGCCAAGGCCTGGAGCACCTGGGAGGGGAGCACGAGCCGCCTCCTGCCCGACGCGGACTTCACCGGCCACTTCGGGGAGGACGAGTTCGCCCTCGCCTTCGCCCGGATCGAGTGCCACTACTTCGCCAACCACGGCTGGCTGGATCCCGAGGACCAGCTCCTGCGGGACGTGGACCGCATCCGCCACCTCCCCGCCGTCATCGTCCAGGGCCGCTACGACGTCGTCTGCCCCATGGAGAGCGCCTGGGCCCTGCACCGCGCCTGGCCCGAGGCCGACTTCGTCATCACCCCCGACAGCGGCCACAGCGCCTTCGATCCCCCCAACAGCCGCGCCCTCGTCGCCGCCACCGACCGGTTCGCGGGCCTCTGAGGGGCCGCCCCTACCGGGGCTCCGCCCAGCTCGCCCGCAGCGCCCGCACCGCGGCCCCGGGATCCGGGGCCGCCCAGAGGGCGCGGATCAGGGCCACGCCATCCAGGCGCGGGTGGCGCAGGGACCCCGCGTTGGCGGGGTCGATGCCCCCCAGGGCCAGGACGCGGAAGGCCCCCCGCGGCAGCCCGTCCAGGACCCGACGCAGGCCCGCCGGGCCCCAGGGGGGGTTCTTTCCGGGCACGGGGTAGACGGGGGAGAGGATCAGCTGGCGCGCCCCGCGCCGCGCGGCCACCTGGGCCGGATCGTGCACCGGCCGGGACAGGGGCACCCGGGCGGGGTCCACCTCCGGGTAGGCCTCGGGCGCGTGGAGGCCGCACCCCGCGAGGAGGGCCACGTCGAGGCGGCCGTTCACCCATACCTCCAGGTCGGGCCAGCCGGCGCGGAGCCACCGGGCCGCCCGCAGCAGGTCCCCCGCCTCGAGGCCGGGCTCCCGGATCATGAGGGCGTCCACGCCCGAGGCCGCGACCCGGGCCCAGCGCGCGGGCGCGAAGCCCTCGCCGGGGGAGATGGCCAGGATGTGCATGGCGGCTAGGGCTGCTGGGCGAGCACCCGCTCCCGGTCCAGGGCGGGGATGATCCGCCAGGTGTCCACGGTGCCCACCGACAGGCTGGGCTTGGCGAGGACGTGGGCGAGGAGGAGGTTGCGCAGGGGTTCGGCGGTCACGGCCTCCGGGCGGCCCTTCCAGCCCATGGCTTCCACATAGCCGCCGGCCCCCGCCAGCCTGCGGGCGGGAAGGCCCAGGCTGAACACCTGGTCGTCCTTGACCGGCTTCCCCTGGACGGTGAGGGTGACCACCCGGGCGCCGGGTTCGCGGCTGATATCCAGGGCGTAGGTCACCCCCTCCAGGGTATCGAACTCGCCGGGGCCGCCCTGCCGGTTGAAGAGATCGGGGTGGTGGCTGTAGCTGAAGAACTTGGCCGCGTGCTCCAGGTAGGCCCGGAGCTGGCGGCCGGTGACCTGGATGCGCACGGCCGGATCGTCGGTGGGCGACAGCGCGTAGAACTGCCGGACCGAGGTGGGGCCCTTGGGGATGAACAGGGTCTTGGAAGGCGCCGGCACGGCGGTCACCTGGGCCCCGGTGGCCTGGCGCAGCACGGTGTGGAGGAGGTGGGCCAGGGGGGTGTCCTCCATGCGGCCCCACCGCCCGTCCAGGTCCGTGGCCAGCTGGGTGGCCAGGGTGTCCAGGTAGGCGTCCGTGAAGGCGCGCAGCTCCGCGGTGGCCTGGAGGACCCCCGGGTCCGGCTCCAGGTCCGCGGCGGGGCGCTCCAGGCGGGTGGCCACGGCGCCCACCTCCCAGCGGCCGCGGGCCCGGCGGAGGGTCAGATCGGCGACGGCCACGGCGGCCCCGCGGGACCCGGGCTGGAGGACGGGCACTCCGCCGGGGTGGGCCTGGGTGAGGACGCCGGTGTGCCCGGCCAGGATGAGATCGATGCCCTTCACCTGCTGGGCCAGGCAAGCTGACGGGCTTTCCGGGTCCCCGGCGCAGGTCTCCGCCGCGCCGCCGTGGAGGGCCACGATGACCACGTCCACCTTCTCCTTCTGGCGGAGGACCGGGACCATCTCCTTGGCGCAGGCCACCGGATCCTCGACGACCAGGCCTTCGAGGGGATCGGGCAGGGCCGGACGCGGGCGCGCCACCAGGCCGAGGATGGCCACCTGGACGCCGGCCACCTCCACCTTCTGGTAGGGGGTGAAGGCCAGCTTGCCGGTGGCGGCGAAGCGCACGTTGGCGGCCAGCCAAGGGAACTTGGCCTGCTCTTCCATGGCCCGGATCTGCTTGAAGCCGCCCATGAGCTCCAGGTGGCCCACCGTCATGGCGGTGGCCCCCAGGCCGTTGAGGACGGCGGTGACCGGCTCGGGGCGGTCCGGGTGCAGGCGCGACCACACGTAGGCCATGGGGGAGCCTCCCGTGCCGTCGCCGCAATCCACCAGCAGGCTGTCCGGAACCTCCGCCTTAAGCAGCCGGACGAGGGTGCCCAGCCGGGCCCAGCCGCCGGGGACGGGGGCCAGGGTGAAGGGGTCCTGGGGCAGGACCTGGGCCTTCAGGTCGGAGGTGCCCAGGATGCGGATCCGGGCCTCCTGGGCCTGGAGGCCGAGGACGCACAGAAGGACGCAGAAGCAGCGGGACAGCATGGGATCTTCCTTTGGACTTCTCCAGATTAACCCGGCCCCTTGGCCTTGAGCACTTTGCTTGGTCCGGCGACACTGAAGCGGTAGACTGAAGGTTCACCCAGGAGACCTCATGCAAGAAGTTCAGATCAAGGCGCCCAAGCACGAATTCACCCTGCTCTGCGACGACATCCGCCAGGAAGTTGGCGGCAAGACCAGCCTCATGGGCCTTTACGACCACCACATCGTCGTGCCCCAGGTGCCCTTCGTCCTCCCCAAGGTGTGCTTCTACACCCGCTTCTCCCGCATGGACGGCCAGTTCAAGTTCAGCTTCTCCATCGTCTCCCCCGGCGGTGAGCGCAAGGACATCATCCGCGACAGCGACGTCCAGATCCCCGAGGGCGCCAAGGAAGGCACCTTCAACGTCATCGCCTCCCCCTTCGAAGTGGGCGGCGAGGGCGTCTACGAAGTGATCGTGGGCCTCACCAAGGGTGCCGACCGCTTCGAGTACATCTACAAGTTCGCCATCTCCGACGGCCAGCGCCTCCAGGCCGACTACGAGAAGGCCATGTCCGCCGCCCAGCAGGGCCAGTAGACCCAGGCTTCTTTCCGCGACAAGGGACGGATCGGATCCGTCCCTTGTTGTCTATGATGGTGTCATGTCCGATCGCTATGCCAAGCAGCGCATCTTCCTGGGTCCCCAGGCGGATACCCGGCTCCGCACGCGGCGGGTGGCCGTGGTGGGCGTCGGCGCCACGGGGAGCGTGATCGCCAGCTGGCTGGCGCGGGCCGGGGTGGGCCTGATCACCCTCATCGACCGCGACATCGTCGAGACCTCCAACCTCCAGCGCCAGATCCTCTTCCAGGAGCGGGACCTGTTCCGCCCCAAGGCCGAGGTGGCCGCGGCGCGCCTGCGCGAGGCCAATTCGGAGATCGACGTCATCCCGGCCGTCACCGACCTCACCAGCGGCAACGCCCGGGAGCTCCTGGCGGGCTACGACCTGATCATGGACGGCACCGACAACTTCGAGGCCCGGTACCTCATCAACGACTACGCGATCCTCCACGGGACCCCCTGGGTCTACGCGGGGGCCATCGGCGGCGAGGGCCTCGTCTGGCCCATCCAGCCGCCCCGCACCCCCTGCCTCCGCTGCCTCATGGAGGAGCCCCCCCAGAGCGGCGACGTGGACACCTGCGACACCGCCGGCGTCCTGGGACCGGCCGTGGGCATCGTCGGCAGCTGGGCGGCCCTGGAGGGCCTCAAGCTCCTCACGGGGGAGGCGCCCCAGCCGGACCTGGCCCGGTTCGACTTCTGGCGGAACGAGCGCCAGTTCCTCACCCTTCCCGCGACCCGCTGCCGCTTCTGCACGGACCGGGTGACGGAGTTCCTGAACGCCCGGTGGACGGTGAAGGCCTCGCGCCTCTGCGGCCTCGACGGCGTCCAGATCCGGGTGAACCCCCCGGGCGCCCTCGACCTGGACGGGATCCGGACCCGGGTGGAGCGCCGGACCGGGAGCGCGTGGAAGCTGACCCCCCTCTCCCTGGCCGGCAAGGAGGGAGAGATCTCCATCATGGTCTTCCGGGATGGCCGGGCCCTGTTCCACGGGGACATCACCCCCGAGCGGGCCCGTTCCTGGTACACCGAAGTCGTGGGATGCTGAGCCGATGATCACCCTCACCCACGTCGGCAAGCAGTACGGCCGGATCCACACCGCCCTGGCCGATGTGAGCTTCCACATCGAGGCCGGCGAGTTCATCTTCCTGACCGGCCCCAGCGGCGCGGGCAAGTCCACCCTCCTCAAGCTCCTCTTCCGGGAGCAGGTGCCGACCACGGGGGAGATCCGGGTGGCGGGACACCGGCTCGCGTCCATGCCCCTGGGCGAGATCCCCGCCCTCCGGCGCAAGATGGGGGTCGTCTTCCAGGACTTCAAGCTCATCCGGACGATGACCGTGTTCGAGAACGTGGCCTTCGTCCTCAAGATCCTGGGCGTGAGCCACGCGGAGCAGAAGCAGCGCACCTTCCGCGCCCTGAAGATGGTGGGCCTCCAGCACAAGCTGGCCAGCTATCCCCTCCAGCTCTCCGGCGGCGAGCAGCAGCGCGTGGCCATCGCGCGGGCCCTCGTCAACGACCCCCTCGTGCTGGTGGCCGACGAGCCCACCGGCAACCTGGATCCGGACCTGGCCCAGGAGATCATGGCCCTCTTCGAGCGCATCAACGGCCAGGGCACCACGGTGCTGGTGGCGACCCACGACCGCAGCCTCATCCAGCGCATGCGCAAGCGCCTCATCGGCCTGGACCACGGGCGCCTGGCCTACGACTACCCGGCCCCGGCGAGCACCGTCCAGCTGGGTCCGCCGGCCGAGAATCCGGGGACCCTTCCCCTTTTTACATAGCGTCAAAGGAAGCCTCGGCGCGCGAGGTTTCGGAGGCTGGCGGTCGCTAGCCCACAAATCGCTATTGAACACTTGGTCAAGGGGCCCCGGAGAGCCCCTTCGATGAAGTTGGAACACCTGTATACATTGCACAAAAAAATCACAGTTTGGTTGTCAATTTGTGCCATGATCGAGGGCGAAACCAGCTTTCCCGTAACCGGCACCCGCTGGACGGTCTGAACGGTTGAATGCATTGGAGGGAAACCCATGTGCATCGTCGCCAAGGGTACCTGGGTGGAAGTTGAACGGATCGTGACCCGCCCCGGGGAGCGGATCTCCAGCCTCGGCCGCGAAGCGGCCCGTCCGCCCCAGGTGGTGCGCGTCGCAGGGTTCCTGATGGAGGACGCCGAACTGGGCCAGCACGTGCGGGTGCGCACCATCGTGGGCAACGAACACTCCGGCAAGCTGCGCATCGAGAACCCCGGCTATGGGGCCAGTTTCGTCAACACCTTCCCCGAGCTCATCCGGCAGGGCGCCACCGGCGTGGCGTAGCCGGCCGGCGGCTGGCGTCTGATACCCTGGGAGGGGCGCCCATTCGCCCGAAGGACCCGCCCATGGCCCAGCCCCTCAAGGATGCCCGCTTCCTCGTTTCGGCCTCCAGCGTGAAGACGCTGGGCGTCTGCCATGCCGAGGTGGCCTTCGTGGGCCGCTCCAACGTCGGCAAGAGCTCCCTCCTCAACGCCCTCTGCCACCAGCGGGGCCTGGCGAAGACCTCCAAGACCCCCGGGCGCACCCGGCTCATCAATGTCTTCCTGACGGGGCCGGACCGCTGGATCGTGGACCTGCCGGGCTACGGCTTCGCCACCGGCCCCGCCAAGGAGCGCGAGGCCTGGCAGGGCATGATCGAGGGCTACCTGCGGGGGCGGGCCACCCTCCGCATGGTCTACGTCCTCGTGGACGCCGAGGTGGGACCCACCCGACTGGACCTGCAGATGGTGGACTGGCTCCGGGAGGCGGACCTGCCCTGCCGCATCGTCGCCACCAAGGCCGACCAGGTGAAGCCCAGCCGCCAGCTGGCGCAGCGCCGGGACGTGGCCAAGGTGCTGGGCCTCCTGCCCAACGACATCGCCTGGGTCAGCTCCGAGAAGGGCACCGGCGTCCCCGACCTGCGCATGGAGATCGCGGCGACCCTCGACCTGCTCTGACGCGGCGGGAACGCGGGAACCTCCCGGCCCACCCGGTCCACCATCCCCACCACCCCAGATTCAGAGCGCGCGCAGGAAGCCCTCCACCTCCTCCCAGTCGCGGCTCAGGGGGAAGGGCGGCAGCGCGGCCCGGACCTGGGCGGCGTAGCGCTTTCCGCCGGGGTCCTCGTGGGGGAGCATCAGGCGGGGGTCCAGGATGCACACGGCGCCGCGGTCGGTGCGGGTGCGGATGAGGCGGCCGATGCCCTGCTTGAGCTTGAGGGTCATCTGGGGCACCTGGATGCCGATGAAGCCCAGGCCCTGGTGCTTCGCGTCGGCCTCGCGGACCCGGGCCTGGAGGACGGGGTCGTCGGGGGGCGCGAAGGGCAGCGCGGTGACGATGACGAGGGTGAGGGCGTCCCCGGGGAGGTCCACGCCCTGCCAGAAGCTGGCCAGGCCGAGGAGGGCCGCCTGGGGGGTCCGCTTGAAGCGCTCCATCATGGCCGAGCGGGTCATGCCCTCCCCCTGGACGAAGAAGGTCACCTCCGGCAGGGCGGACTCGAGCCGGGGGCGGAAGGCCGCCAGCATCTTGCGGCTGGTGAAGAGCACGAGGGCCCGGCCCCGGCTGGCCCGGATGAGCCGCTCCATGGCGTCGAGGCTCGCCTCCACCCACTGGGGATCGCCGATGGCGTCGCGCCCCGGGCGCCGCGCGGGCATGCCGGGCGGGATGAAGAGGAGGCCCTGGCGCTCGAAGTCGAAGGGACTCTCCACGTGCCGGCTCCGGGTGCCCTCCTCCTCCGTGAGGCCCAGGCGCAGCCGCAGGCCGTTGAACCCGCGGCCGTCGCGGAGCGTGGCGCTGGTGAGGATCACGGTCTCGAAGCCCCGGCGCAGGTGCTGGTGGAAGAACTGGCGCACGTCCACGGGGTTGGCCTTGAAGAGGATCATGCGCGGGCCCTCCCGCGTGAGGGTGGAGACCCACCCCTCGGGCTGGGCGAAGATCCGCTCCATGCGGTCGAAAGCCAGGCCGATGCGTTCCGCCAGCTTGCGCCAGGCCATGTCCTCCGCCTTGCCGTCGACGCGCCGGGCCGCGAGCCGCTTGGCCTCGGTCCAGACCGCCTGCCCCGCCTCGACCCAGGCCGCGACGGCGTCCGCGAGGGGACCCATGTCCACGCGCTCGTCCTCGAAGCCGTACGTGCCGGATTCCAGAGGCACGCGCTCCAGCAGGGCGCCCCAGGCGTCCTCCCACGGCTTGAGGCGCGCGTCCAGCAGGGCCGCGTCGGATTCCTTCCCCGCCTCGTCCGCGAGGTCCTTGAAGAGGAGGGTCATGGCCCGGTTCGACCACTGCTCCGAGCAGCTCTCCGTGAGCTGCTCCTCGACCTCGTGGGCCTCGTCCAGGATCAGGACCGGGGCGTCGGGCAGGACCTGGCCGAAGGCCGATTCGCGCAGGACCCGGTCCGCCAGCAGGAGGGCGTGGTTGGCGACGACCAGGTCCGCCTCCAGGATCTCCTGGCGCAGGCGCGTCAGGTGGCAGTCCTCGTAGCGCGGGCACTGGCGCCCCGTGCAGCGCTCGGCCCGGGCGTTGATGCGGTCCCAGAGCTCGGATTCGCCCTCGCCGTAGGCGCCCAGCTCCTCCCGGTCGCCGGTGGCGCTCTCCCGGGCCCAGCGGCCCAGGGCCATCCACAGGGCGTGGTCGGTCCGGGCGAGCTCCGCGGGCGGATGGGCCTCCAGCTCCTCCCAGGCGGTCCTGCACAGGTAGTTGGCGCGCCCCTTGGCGAGCACCGCCTTCACGTCCCGGCCCAGGATCCCCCGGGCCCGGGGCAGGTCGTCCTCCAGGAGCTGCCGCTGGAGCTGCTTGGTGCGCGTCGCCACCACCACCGGGCGGCGGCCCATGGCGAGGGCGGGCACCAGGTAGCCCAGGGACTTGCCGGTGCCGGTGCCGGCCTCGATGGCCTGGACCACCGCATCGGGCCGGGCGTCCCGCTCCGCGCCCCGGTTCCGCCAGGCGTCGAAGCGCGCCTGCCCCTCCTGGATGGCGTCCGCCACCAGCTGGGCCATCTCCTGCTGCCCCTTCCGCACCTCCGCGCCGGGGAAGCAACTGAAGATGCGGCCTTCGGGCGGGGCGAAGTAGGGGTCCATCGGATGCGGCATCCTCCCAGAATGGCGGAATTTGAGCGAATGCGAAAGGGGCGCCGGCGGATTCCCGAATGGGGTCATAAAAATTAATTTTCATTGTTTTTAGACTAAAACGGTGCATGATTAGGTTTCAGAAGCCGAAAATTAGGCTTCCCGTTCAAGGAGATGCCATGGCCGCCGATGCTCTCAGGGACTTTCTGGAAATCCCGTACGACACGCTGGAGGAGATGAACCTCCAGGCGCGCCAGCAGCGCCTCGACCGGGTGCCCGCCGACAAGGTCCGCGAGGAGCGCATGGCCTACCTGGCCGGGGAAAAGCGGATCAAGGCCGTCACGGTCTGCTTCACGGACATCGAGGGCCGGCTCCACATGCTGGACTACGACAAGAAGTTCCTCCTGAAGTCCTCGGACAACCTCACCTTCGACGGGTCCTCCATCCGGGGCTTCTCGGCCCAGGCCGAGAGCGACCTCCGCCTCGAAATCGACTGGCCCGCCTTCTACTGGCTCCCCTCCGACGTCTTCGGCCCCGGCAAGGTGCTCGTCTTCGGCTTCGTGCTGGAGAAGGACGGCACCCCCTACCGCGCCGACTTCCGCGCCCGCCTCCGGGAGGCCACCGAGGCCCTCTACGCCCGGGAGGGCGTGGTCATGAACGCGGCCAACGAGATCGAGGGCTTCCTCTTCAAGGGCCGGGACGCGGAGCGCCACTACCACGAGACCGGCGCCTTCGAGTTCATCTCCACCGGCGGCTACTACCACTCGCTCCCCACCGACGAGCTCCGGCACTTCATCGACCGCACCGCGGAGGCCCAGCGCGCCCTCGGGTTCTGCAACGAGAAGGACCACCCCGAAGTGGCCCCCTCCCAGTTCGAGATGAACTACAAGTATGCGGAAGTGAACATCGCCGCCGACCAGGTGCAGCTGTACAAGCTGCTGGCCCGGCAGGTCGCCGCCCAGATGGGCCTGACCGCCTCCTTCCTCCCCAAGCCCGTGGCCGGCGTCAACGGCAACGGCATGCACTCCAACCTCAGCCTGGCCAAGGACGGCCGGAACCTCTTCCACGAGGCGGGCGGCCGTGACGGCCTGTCCCCCCGGGCCTGGGATTTCCTGCAGCGCCTCCTCGCCAACGCCGGTGAGCTCTGCCTCGTGCTGAACCCCAGCGTGAACGCCTACCGCCGCCTGGATCCCCACTTCGAGGCCCCCAACCAGATCAAGGTCTCCCCCACCGACCGGGGCTCCATGATCCGCATCCCCCTCGGCAACGAGCACTCCGCCCGCATCGAGGTGCGCTCGGTGGGCCCCGACGCCAACCCCTACCTCCTCTACTACACCCTCCTCCGCACCGGCCTGGAGGGCCCCGGCGCCGAGCCCGAGGACACGACCAAGCGTCCCCGCACCCGCTTCCTGCCGGACAACATCCAGGACGCCATCCGCCTGTTCAAGGCCTCCCGGCTCCTGGCCGACCAGCTCGGGGAGGATGTGCACGCCAAGTTCGCCGAACTGAAGCTCATGCAGGCCGAACGCTGCCCCAAGGCCCTCGGGGCCATCGTGAAGGCCTGCGAGATCCAGTTCCACCACGAGGTCACGAACCAGCTCCTCTGGTCCCAGTTCTGAGGGGACCGCTCCGGCGGGTGCGGGCGGCGCGAGGGTAACCCCAGGCGCCGCCCGCACTTGGCATGAAGGGGAACGGAAGGGGGTGGCCGGAGCCCCGGGGCCGGCCAAAACCCCCGCGAGGCGCGCGCGAGGGTCTGCTATCGTTGGGATCATGAATGATTTTGTGCGCCATGACCTTTCGGCGGCCCGGGTCCTGCTCATCGAAGATGACGAGATCCTGGCGGCGATGGTGCAGGAAGTCCTGGAGGGCCGCGGGCTGACCGTGACCGTGGCGTCCCACCCCGAGGTGGGGCTCGCCCTCCATGCCGTCCACCGGGCGGATCTCATCCTCCTCGACCGCATGTTCCCCGGCGCGGATGGCCTGGACACGCTGCGGCACCTCCGGGACAAGGGCGACGCCGTGCCCATCATCCTCCTCACCTCCCGCGGCGAACTGGGCGACAAGCTGGAGGGCCTCGGGGAAGGGGCCGACGACTACATGGGCAAGCCCTTTTCCGTCGACGAACTGGAGGCCCGGATCCGGGCCCTCCTGCGCCGCGCCCGCCCGTCTCCCGCCCTGCCTCCGGACACCTCGGTTCATGGGCCATTCACGATCGACTGGGCCGCCATGCGGGTCGAGCGGGAGGGCCAGGTGCTGGACCTCACCCCCCAGGAGTTCCGGGTCCTCAGCCACCTGATCCGGACGCCGGACCGGCCCGTGCCCCGGGCGGAGCTCCTGGAGAAGGCTTGGCCACCCGACGGCAGGCCCGCCAGTCCCCGGACCGTGGACGTGTATGTGACGCGTCTCCGCAGCAAGCTCGGCCGCGAGTCCGACCACCCCTGGATCCTCACCCTGGACGGGGAAGGGTACAGCTGGAACGGCTGAGGCTTCCGGCGGGCCAACCCCAGGTTTGATGATAGGGCCATAAATTTCCAGGATGGCACATTGACCGGGAAGCCTTTGGATCGCAGACTGGCCCTCTGATGTTCTCGCTCAACGTACTGAACCTCCACCTTGGCCTGCTGCTTATTAGCGGCGCGGGGGAGGACTGAGCACATCCATCATTCATGGCTCTCATCCCTCTCCCGCGCTGACCGGAGGGGGCTGATGAGGCAGGCCGCTCCGGAACCAGACCCCCTTTCCGGAGCACCTGATGAATCCCAGTCGATACCGAGGCGTCCCCCCCATCCATCTGCCTGACAGGCAATGGCCGGGCCGGACCCTGACCCAAGCCCCCCGCTGGTGCAGCGTGGACCTGCGGGACGGCAACCAGGCCCTCGTCGAGCCCATGGGCCCCGAGCGCAAGCTCCGGCTCTTCGACACCCTGGTGGGACTGGGCTTCAAGGAGATCGAGGTGGGCTTCCCCTCCGCCTCCCGGACCGACCTCGACTTCGTGCGCCTCCTCATCGAGGAGGACCGGATCCCCGCCGACGTGACCATCCAGGTCCTCGTCCAGGCGCGGGAGGACCTCATCGCCGCCACGGCCGGGGCCCTCCGGGGCGCCCGCCGGGCCATCATCCACCTCTACAACAGCACCTCCGCCCTGCAGCGGCGCGTGGTCTTCCGGCAGGACCGGGAGGCCATCCTCGACCTGGCCCTGCGCGGCACCCGCTGGGTGAAGGAGGCGGCCTCCCTCCTCCGCGGCTGCAGGGTGGACCTGGAATACTCCCCCGAGAGCTTCACCGGCACCGAGCTGGACTTCGCCGCCGAGGTCTGCGACGCCGTGACCGAGACCTGGGCCCCCGCCCCCGGGGAGCGGGTGCTGATCAACCTGCCCGCCACCGTCGAGATGGCCGGCCCCAACCACTATGCGGACCAGATCGAGTGGATGGGCCGCCGCCTCCGGAACCGGGACCGCATGGTCCTCAGCGTCCATCCCCACAACGACAGGGGCTGCGCGGTGGCCGCCGCGGAGCTCGCGATGCTCGCGGGCGCCGACCGGGTCGAGGGGACCCTTTTCGGGAACGGGGAACGCACCGGGAACGTGGACCTGGTCACCCTCGCCCTCAACCTCTACACCCACGGCGTCGACCCCCGCCTGGAGCTGGGAGACCTGCCCTCGGTCATCGAGGCCTACGAGCACTGCACCCGCATGCCCGTGCCCGCGCGCCACCCCTACGCCGGCGAGCTGGTCTTCACCGCCTTCAGCGGCAGCCACCAGGACGCCATCAAGAAGGGCCTCGCCGCCCTCGAGGCGGAGGCCAACCCCCTCTGGGAGGTGCCCTACCTGCCCATCGATCCCGCCGACATCGGGCGCCAGTACGAGCCGATCATCCGCATCAACAGCCAGTCCGGGAAGGGGGGCATCGCGTTCGTGCTGGAGCAGGCCTTCGGCTTCCAGGTGCCCCGGGACCTCGCCGCCGAATTCAGCCGCGCCGTCCAGCGCATCACGGACGCCACCGGGGAGGAGCTCTCCCCCGACGGGGTGTTCGCGGCCTTCCAGCGGGAGTACCTGGCCCCGGGCCGCATCGAGCTGCTGGACTTCCACGCCCGCCACGAGCCCGGCGGCCGCGCCGCCCTCCAGTTCAAGCTCCGCGACGGGGCCCGGGAGGTGGACCTGGCGGGCACGGGCAACGGGCCCATCGACGCCTTCGTGGGCGCCCTCGCTGGCTGGCTCGGCCTGCCCCTGGCCGTGTGCGACTACAGCGAGCACGCCCTGGACGCGGGCCAGGACGCCGAGGCCGTCGCCTACGTACGGATCCGCGCGGGGAACGGCCCGGCCAGGTTCGGCGTGGGCGAGGACCGGGACATCGTGGCCGCGTCCCTGCGCGCCGTGCTCAGCGGCGTGAACCGCCTGGCCCCCGCGGAGCGTGAGCCCGCCGCCGCCCAGGCGGGGGGTGCCGCATGAGGATGAAGGGGGCCGATATCCTCTGCGCATGCCTCGCCCGGGAAGGGGTCGATCTCGTCTTCGGCTACCCCGGCGGCGCCATCCTCCCCACCTATGACGCCCTCGAAGCCAGCGGCATCCGCCACATCCTGGCCCGCCACGAGCAGGGCGCGGCCCACATGGCCGACGGCTACAGCCGCGCCTCGGGGCGCACCGGCGTCGTCATCGCCACCTCGGGCCCCGGCGCCACCAACCTCGTCACGGGGCTGGCCACGGCCATGATGGACTCGGTGCCCCTGGTGGCGATCACGGGCCAGGTCGCCTCGCCCCTGCTGGGCTCCGACGCCTTCCAGGAGGTGGACGTCACCGGCGTCACCCTGCCCATCACCAAGCACAACTTCCTCGTCCGGGAGCCGGAGGGCATCGCCCCCGCCCTCCGCGAGGCCTTCGCCCTGGCCAACGCGGGCCGTCCCGGCCCCGTCCTCGTCGACATCACGAAGGACGCCCAGACCCGGGAGGCGGTGTTCGACTGGGAGGGGGCGGAGCCCCGCCGGCACACCCGGCACCTGCCGCCGCCCGTGCCCGAGGCCGACCTGGCCCGGGCCCTGGCCCTCATCTCCGCGAGCCGGCGCCCGCTCATCCTGGCCGGCCACGGGGTCACCCTCTCCGGCGCCCACCGGGCCCTCCTGGCCTTCGCCGAGAAGGCCGGGGCCCCGGTGGCGGCGACCCTGCTGGGCCTGGACGCCTTCCCTCCCGGGCACCCGCTCTACGTGGGTTTCATGGGCATGCACGGGTCCCCCTGGACGAACCAGGCCATCCAGGAGGCCGACCTCCTCCTCGCCTTCGGCATGCGCTTCGACGACCGCGTCACCGGCGACCTCAAGGCCTTCGCTCCCTATGCCCGCAAGATCCACGTGGAGGTGGACCCCACCGAGGTCGGGAAGAACGTGGCGGTGGACGTGGCCCTCCTGGGCGACCTGCGGGAGGTCCTGGAGCGGCTCGCGCCCGCGGTCCCGGCCCTGGATTCCGGGGCGTGGCTGGACCGCATCGCCGAACTCAGGGCCGCCCACGACGCCCCGGCCTGGCCCCCGGATCCCCAGGGCGAGGGGCTCAGCCCCACCGCCGTGCTGCGCGAGCTGAGCGCCCAGGCCCCCGGCGCGATCTGGGTCACCGACGTCGGCCAGCACCAGATGTGGGAGGCCCAGGTGGTCCCCCACGGCCGGCCCCGCACCCTGCTGACCTCCGGCGGGCTCGGCACCATGGGATTCGCCCTGCCCGCCGCCATCGGCGCGAAGCTGGCGTGCCCCGAGGCCGAGGTCTGGGTGGTGGCCGGGGACGGCGGCACCCAGATGAACGTCCAGGAGCTCATGACGCTCACCCAGGAGGGCCTCGAGCTGAACGTGGCGGTCCTCAACAACAGCTACCTGGGCATGGTCCGCCAGTTCCAGACCCACTTCTACGGCGACCGCCGCGCCTCCGTGGACCTCCTGGCCCCGGACTTCGGCCTCCTGGCCCGCGCCTACGGCCTCAAGGCCGCCTCGGCCCGCACCCTCGACGAGGCCCGGGAGGCCATCCGGGAGGCCCGCGCCGGCGGCGGGGCCACCCTCATCGAATTCGTCATCAGTCCCGAAGCCGGCGTCTACCCGATGGTCCCCCCCGGCGCCGGCATCTCGGCGACCATCCACACCCCCCCGCCCACGGAGGCCCCATGCAGCGGATCCTTGTAGCCCTCACCGACAACGAGCCCGGCGTCCTGGACCGCGTGGCCTCCATCTTCCGCCGCCGCGGCTTCAACATCCACAGCCTCACGGTGAGCCCCACCCTGGATCCCGACGTGAGCCGGATCACCCTCGTCACGGACCTGGACGACCGCGCGGCGCGCGCCGCCAAGTCGTTCCTGGAGCGCCTCGTGAACGTCCACAGCGTCGAGGACTTCACCGACGCGGGCCCCCTCCTCCGCGACACGGCCCTCATCCGCGTCGCGGCAGGCCCCGCCGACCGGCCCGGGCTCTTCCAGCTCGCGGCCATCTTCCGGGCCGAGATCCTGGAGGTGGGCCCCGAGTCGGCGGTGCTGGCCTGCTGCGACGCCCCGGAGCGCATCCGGGCCTTCGTGGAGAGCCTGCGCCCCTACGGCCTGCTCGAATTCGGCCGGACCGGCGTCATCGCCGTCCGCTCCAGCGGGGACCCCGCTTCCGCCCTCCATCCCGCCGCCTCGTTCTGAAAGGAGAACCCATGGCAAAGCTCCACTACGAATCCGACGCCGACCTGTCCCTCATCCGCGGCGAGCGCATCGCCATCCTGGGCTACGGCTCCCAGGGGCACGCCCACGCGCAGAACCTCCGGGACAGCGGCGCCGACGTGCGCGTGGGCCTGCCCGAGGGCTCCCGCTCCCGGGCCCGGGCCGAGGCCGACGGCTTCCAGGTCATGGCGCCGGCCGAGGCCTGCGCCTGGGCCCGGGCCATCATGGTCCTCACCCCCGACACGGGCCAGGCGAAGCTCTACGACGAGGCCATCGCCCCGGGCCTCGCGCCCGGCAAGACCCTGATGTTCGCCCACGGCTTCAACGTCCGCTACGGGCTCATCAAGGCCCCCGAGGGCGTGGACGTGAGCATGGTCGCCCCCAAGGGCCCCGGCCACCGCGTGCGGGAGGTCTTCGCGGCGGGGGGCGGCGTCCCGGCCCTCTTCGCGGTCCACCAGGACGCCTCGGGCCGCGCCCGGGCCTTCGCCCTGGCCTACGCCAAGGGCCTGGGCGCCACCCGCGCCGGCGTGCTCGAGACCACCTTCACGGAGGAGACGGAGACCGACCTGTTCGGCGAGAAGGCCGTGCTTTGCGGCGGGGTCTCGGCCCTCGTCCAGGCCGGGTTCCAGACCCTCGTCGAGGCCGGCTACCAGCCGGAGATCGCCTACTTCGAGTGCTTCCATGAACTCAAGCTGATCGTCGACCTGATGTACCGCGGCGGCCTCACCTACATGCGGCATTCCATCAGCGACACCGCCGAGTACGGCGACTACACCGGCGGCCCCCAGGTCATCAACGCCGCCTCCCGGGAGGCCATGAAGCGCATCCTGCGCGAGATCCAGGACGGCACGTACGCGGCGGCCTGGATCCAGGAGAACCGGGAGGGCCGGACCTGGTTCGAAGCCCAGCGTGCAGAAGGTCGGGCGTCCGCCATCGAGCAGGTGGGCCGCGAGCTCCGGCGCGCCATGCCCTTCCTCGAGCCCGTGGACCTGCTCGCCCCGGATCCGGCGAAGGTATAATCGATAAATACTGGAGGCGGCGACCGGATGGATTTCCCAGAACTGGAAGTGCTGATCAGCCTCGCCCAGGAGGGGAGCTTTTCCCGGGCCGCGGAGCGTCTCAACCGGTCCCAGCCGGCGGTGAGCCAGGCCATCAAAAGGCTGGAGGACGAGGTGGGCCTGCCCCTCCTCAACCGCTCCAGCCGCAAGGTGACCCTCACCGCCGCCGGCGCCGCCCTCCTGGACCACGCCACCCGCATGGTCCAGCTGCGCCAGGACGCGCTCCACACCCTGGAGAACCTGCGCCACTTCAAGCGCGGCGTGATCCGCATCGCCGCCAGCGAGAGCGTCTGCCACTACGTGCTGCCCCCGCTCCTGCGGGCCTTCCGCCACGCGTACCAGGCCATCAAGCTCGAGGTCGTCCAGAGCACCTCGTCCTCCATCCCCGTGCTCCTCGTGGACCAGGACTTCGATTTCGGGTTCCTCTCCTACGCGCCGCCCCACAAGGACCTGGAATCCCGGGTCCTCTTCCGGGACGAGCTGGCCCTGGCCCTCTTCCCGGGCCACCCCCTGGCCGCCCGGGCCGCCGTCGACCTGGAGGATCTGGGGAAGGAGAGCTTCATCGCCCACCTGGCCCAGACCCCGGCCCGCATGCACCTGGTCGATCTCTTCGCCCGGGAGCGGGTGCCGCTCCGCATCGTCATGGAGCTCTCGAGCCTGGAGACCATCAAGGACTTCGTGAAGGCCGGGGAGGGCATCGCCCTGATCCCCCGCATGAGCATGCGCGCCGAGCTGGAGGCCGGGACCCTCGTGTCCCCCAAGGTCCGCGGCCTCGCCATCGGCCGCGACGTCCGCCTCGTCCATCGCGCGGCCCGGAACCATTCCCTGGCCGGCAAGGCCTTCCTGGAGATCATCGACCGGGCCTATCCGCCGGCGTGACCGGGCAGGTCCGCCGGCCCCCTCAGACCATCCACCCCGCCGCGGCGCGGGCGGCCTCGTAGGCCTCGATCGCGGGCAGGCGCCGGAGGGTGCCTGCGATCTCGTCCAGGCCCTCCAGGAGGGCCGCCCGGCCCCAGGCTTCGCAGGTGAAGGGCCAGGCGCCTCCCCCGGCCCGGATCTCCAGGTTCGCCAGGTCCACGGTCACCGGGCCTCCGGCGGCCTGGATGGCGGCGATCGTCTCCGGCGGCGCCACGGCCGGCAGCAGGCCGTTCTTGAAGCTGTTGGTGCGGAAGATGTCGGCGAAGCCGGGCGCGATCACGACGCGGAACCCGTAGTCCAGGAGGGCCCAGGGGGCGTGCTCCCGGCTGGATCCGCACCCGAAGTTGGGCCCGGCCAGGAGGACCGTGGCGCCGCGGGCCTCGGGGCGGTTCAGGACGAAGGCGGGGTTCTCCACCCCCTCCTCCAGGTAGCGTTCGTCGTGGAAGAGGTGGCGGCCCAGGCCGCTCCGGAAGATCGTCGTGAGGAACTGCTTGGGGATGATGAAGTCGGTGTCGATGTTCCCGCGCACGAGGGCGGCCGCGGTGCCGTTGTGGACGGTGAAGGGTTCCATGGCGGCCTCAGAGGTAGTCGCGCACGTCGGCGAGGCGCCCCGCGACGGCGGCGGCGGCGGCCATGCCCGGCGAGACGAGGTGGGTGCGGCCGCCCCTGCCCTGGCGGCCTTCGAAGTTGCGGTTGCTGGTGCTGGCGCAGCGCTGGCCCGGGCGCAGCCGGTCCTCGTTCATGGCCAGGCACATGGAGCAGCCCGGCTCGCGCCATTCGCAGCCGGCCTCCAGGAAGACGCGGTCGAGGCCCTCGGCCTCGGCCTGGGCCTTGACGAGGCCGCTGCCGGGCACGACGAGGACCCGCACGCCGGGGGCCGCCTTCCGGCCCCGGAGGACGGCCGCGGCCTCCCGCAGGTCGGCGAGGCGCCCGTTGGTGCAGGAACCGATGAAGACGACGTCCACCGCCAGGTCCGCCAGGGGCTGGCCGGGGCGGATCCCCATGTAGGCGAGGGCCCGGGCCACGGCCTCGGCCCTGGCCGCGTCCGGCTGGGCGGCGGGGTCGGGGGCCTGCCCGGTGATGGCGGCCACGTCCTCCGGGTTGGTCCCCCAGGTGACCTGGGGGGCCAGGTCCGAGACGTCGAGCAGGTGCTCCCGGTCGAAGGCCGCGCCCGCGTCGGACCGCAGCGCCCGCCAGCGGGTCACCGCGTCGTCCCAGCGGGGCCCCCGGGGCGCCATGGGCCGGCCCTCGAGCCACGCGAACGTGGTTTCGTCCGGGGCCACGAGACCCGTCCGGGCGCCGGCCTCGATGGCCATGTTGCAGAGGGTCATGCGCGCCTCCATGCCCATGGCGCGCACCGCCTCGCCCGTGAATTCCAGCGCGTGGCCGGTGCCCCCGGCCATGCCGATGTCCCCGATCAGGCGGAGGGCGACATCCTTGGCGCCCACGCCCGGGGGGAGGACGCCCCGCACGTCCACGCGGAAGGTGCGCGCCCGGCGCTGGGCGAGGGTCTGGGTGGCGAGGACGTGCTCGACCTCGCTGGTGCCGATGCCGAAGGCCAGGGCACCGAAGGCCCCGTGGGTGCTGGTGTGGCTGTCGCCGCACACCACGGTGGTGCCGGGGAGGGTGAAGCCCTGCTCGGGCCCCACGATGTGGACGATGCCCTGGCGCGGGTCCCGCAGGGGGATGTAGGGCACGCCGAACCGGGCGACGTTGGCCTCGAGCGTCTCCACCTGCAGGCGGCTGGTGGCATCCCCGATGCCGGCGGCGCCCAGGGCGCGGTCGCGGGTGGGGACGTTGTGGTCGGCCACGGCCAGGGCCGCCTGGGGCCGCCGAACGGGCCTTCCGGCCCGGTCGAGGCCCTCGAAGGCCTGGGGGCTGGTGACCTCGTGCACCAGGTGCCGGTCGATGTAGAGGAGCGCGTTGCCGTCGCCCAGGTCCTCGACGACGTGGCTGTCCCAGAGCTTGGCGTAGAGGGTCTTCATGCGGGGATCCCCTGGAGCCGGGGCACGAGGGCCGCGCGGACGGCCTCGCCCGCCTCGGCGGTGCCGAGGGTGGCGCGGGGCACGGCCAGGTCGCGGGTGCCCCGGCCGCTGGCGAGGACGTCGTAGACCGCCGCCTCCAGGGCCGCGGCCTCCGCCGCCAGGCCCAGGGCGTGCCGGAGCAGCATCGCCGCGCTCAGGATGGCGCCGAAGGGGTTGGCCACGTCCTGCCCCGCGAGGTCGGGGGCGGAGCCGTGCACCGGCTCGAAGAGGGCCACCGCGCCCCCGAGGCTGGCGCTGGGGAGCATGCCGAGGCCGCCGGTGAGCACGGAGGCCTCGTCGCTGAGGATGTCCCCGAACATGTTGTCGGTGAGGATCACGTCGAAGGAGGCGGGGCGGGTGACGATGGCCATGGCGCAGGCGTCCACGTAGAGGTGGTCCAGGGCCACGTCCGGATAGTCCGCGGCCACCTCCTTCACCACCGTCCGCCACAGCTGGCTCGATTCGAGCACGTTGGCCTTGTCGACGCTGGTCACGCGGCGCCGGCGGCCCCGGGCCGCCTCGAAGGCGGCGCGGGCGATGCGCTCGACCTCGAACCGGGCGTAGGCCAGGGTGTTCACGCCACGCTCGGCCGTGAGGCTCCGGGGCTCGGCGAAGTAGAGCCCGCCGGCCAGTTCCCGGACGATCATCATGTCGGTGCCGCGGACGATCTCCTCCCGCAGGGGCGAGGCGCCGGCGAGCATCGGGTGCACGAAGGCGGGGCGCAGGTTCGCGTAGACGCCGAGGCCCGCCCGCAGGCGGAGCAGGCCCGTCTCGGGCTTCAGGGGGTTGGGGTTGGCGTCGAACCGGGGGTGCCCGACCGCGCCCAGGAGCACCGCGTCGGAGGCGAGGCAGGCCTCCAGCGTCGAGGCCGGGAGGGGATCCCCGCAGGCGTCCAGCGCCGCGCCGCCGACGGGCAGGGCCTGGCAGACGAAGGTGTGGCCGCCCAGGTCCGCGATGCGGTCCAGGCACCCGAGGGCCTCGCGGACCACTTCGGGGCCGATGCCGTCTCCTGGAAGCACTGCGATCCGGGCCTTCATGGGGGACTCCTCCTCGCCGCGCTGGGCGCGCGGAGGTCCATTAGGCACGGCCGCGGCCGGGAGCGTCCACGACTATCCACAAACCTACCGGTCCGATAACCGGGGGCAATCACCGGCGTTCGGGATCCAGGACGGCGCCCCGGTCGGCGCTCGTCACCATCCGGAGGTAGCGACCGAGCCAGCCGTTCCGCCGCGGCGGCGCCGGGGGCGTCCAGGCCGCTTCGCGCGCCGCCCATTCGCCGTCGGGGATCAGCAGGTCCAGGCGGCGCGCCGGGATGTCGATGCGCACGGGGTCGCCGTCCCGCACCAGGCCGATGGGTCCGCCCTGGGCGGCCTCCGGGCTCACGTGGCCGATGCAGAGGCCGGCGGTGCCCCCCGAGAAGCGCCCGTCGGTGACGAGGGCCACGGCGCGGCCCAGGCCCTGGCCCTTGATCATGGAGGTGGGCGAGAGCATCTCGGGCATACCCGGTCCGCCCCGGGGCCCTTCGTAGCGGATGAACACCACGTCCCCCGGCCGCACCTCCCGGCGGCCCAGGGCGGCCAGGGCGGCGTCCTGGCCCTCGAAGACCCGGGCGTACCCCTCGAACACGTGGCAGCCGGGGTCCACGCCGGCGCTCTTGACCACGGCGCCGCCGGGGGCCAGGTTCCCGAAGAGCACGGCGAGGCCCCCGTCCGGGGAGAAGGCGTCCTCCAGCCGCCGGATGACGGTCCCGTCCGGGTCCGGGGCGGCGGCGGCGAGGTCCCCGAGGGTGCCCCCGGCCGCCGTCGGGCACGCGAGGTCCAGCAGACCCTCCCGGCGGGAGAGCTCCTTCAGGATGGCGGGGACGCCGCCGGCGGCGTCCACGTCCTGGATGTGGACGTCGCTGACGGAAGGCGAGACCTTGCAGATGCAGGGGGTCCGGGCGGAGATGGCGTTGATGCGCGCCAGGGGGTAGTCGAGGCCGGCCTCGAAGGCCACGGCGAGGGTGTGGAGGATGGTGTTGGTGGAGCCCCCCATGGCCATGTCGAGGGCGAAGGCGTTGTCCAGGGAGGCCTGCGTCACCAGCTGCCGGGGGGTGGGGCCCGTGGCCAGGAGGTCGAGGATCCGCCGGCCCGCGGCGCGCGCCAGGTCCAGCCGCCGGGGATCGGTGGCGGGGATGGTGCCGTTGCCGGGAAGGGCCATGCCCACCGCCTCCAGGAGGCAGTTCATGGAGTTGGCCGTGAACATGCCGGAGCAGGAGCCGCAGGTGGGGCAGGCCGAGGCCTCCAGGCGGCGGAGCTCCTCCTCCGTCATGAGGCCGCTCTGCACGGCGCCCACCCCCTCGAAGACGGTGATGAGGTCCGCGGGGCCGCCGTCGGGCCGGGTGCCCTTGAGCATGGGCCCGCCGGTGACGAAGAGCGTGGGGAGGTCGAGGCGCACGGCGGCCATGAGCATGCCGGGGGTGATCTTGTCGCAGTTGGAGACGCACACGAGCGCGTCGAGGCAGTGGGCCTGGGCCATGGTCTCCACGGCGTCCGCGATGAGTTCCCGGCTGGGCAGGGAGAAGCGCATCCCGTCGTGGCCCATGGCGATGCCGTCGTCCACGGCGATGGTGTTGAATTCGAAGGGCACGCCTCCCGCCTCCCGCACCGCCTCCTTCACGAGGGCCGCGAAGCCGTGGAGGTGGGCGTGGCCGGGCACCAGGTCCGTGTACGAATTGGCGATGCCGATGAACGGCTTGGCCAGGTCCGCTTCGGCCACGCCGGCGGCCCGCAGCAGGCTCCGGTGGCCCGCCCTCTCCAAACCCTGTTTCACCGCATCCGAGCGCATGGACCGGCCTCCCTGGCCGAACCCTATCAGCTTGGGGCGGTCCTACGGCCCGCCGGTTTCAATTCGAATAGGCCCATAACGAATTCAGGCCTGGCCCTGGTCGCGTCTGCTCGCACGAATGACAGTCTGGAAGACGTCGGTGGCGGTCTCGGGATCCAGGCCGGCGGCGGTGGCCCAGGCCCGGCGCTCCGCCATCACGGCGGCCTCGCGGACGGGGTCCAGCACGGGCGCGCCCAGGGCGGCCTTGGCCCGGCCGGCGCGGCGGCTCAGCTCGGCGCGCCGGGCGAGGAGGGCCACCAGGTCCCGGTCCACGGCGTCGATGCCCTCCCGGATCTCCTGCAGGGCCGGCGAACGCTGGCCCAGGTCCGGCAGGGCCAGGGCGGCGGGCACGGGCCCGCCCTGTCCCGCGGCCTCCAGGCCCGCGTGGATGGCGCCGAGGGCCTCCAGGAGCCGCGTGCGGGCCTCGGCGGCGAAGGGGTTGAGGTTCTGGATCGCCGCGAAGAGGTGGCTCGCGTCCTCGCGCACCGTCTCCAGCGTGCGCTGAACGGCGTGGAAGGAGGGCGGCGCGAAGGGCAGGTCGGCGCCGGCGCCGGCGTCCAGCAGGCCCTTGGCGAGGAAGAAGGTCAGGGCGTGGGTGGTCGCCATCACCCGGTCGTGGTCCTCGGGGGTCTGGACGAGCACCTCGCAGCCCAGGGCGCCGAAGAGGGCCGAGACGCGCTCCGCCGCGCCGGGGCAGGCGGGATCGGGGCAGACCACGGTGCGGATGGGGCGCTCGGCGCGCACGAGGCTCATGGGCCCGAAGAGGGGATGGGCGCCGGCCCGGGGGAGGTCGCCGAGGCGTTCGGCCATCCACCGCGCGGGGAGCACCTTCACGCTGGCCACGTCGAACACCACCTGGCCGGGCTCCAGGAGGGGCGCCACCGTGTCCAGGACGCCCGGCAGGGCCAGCACCGGCACCGCCAGCGCCACCAGGTCGGCCTCGGCCACCAGGCCGCGCAGGTCCGAGGCCTGGACCAGGGCGGGGATGTCGGCGCGGGGATCCAGGGCGCGGTAGGGGACGCCGGCCTCCTCCATCAGGCCGCCCAGGGCCCGCCCGAACTGTCCGAAGCCCAGGATCCCGACCCGCACGCAGCCCTCCCCGCGTAACAGGCTCGCACGGGTCGGCGCTCCGCCACAACCGGGGGGGCGCCTTGACGGAAGGGGGACCGGGAACGATACTCCCCGGATGACCTTCGTCCTCGCCAACGTCGCCAGCAATCATCCTCCCCCGGGGTGGAGCAGGTGATCCGCGGGATCCCGACCTTCGCCCCACGTCCCGACGTGGGGCTTTTTTTTTCAGGAGCGCCCATGTGCGGAATCCTCGCCATCCTCGACATCGACCCGGCCCGGTCCCATCCCGCCGAGCTCCGGCGGCAGGCCCTCGCCATGGCGCGGAAGCTGCGCCACCGGGGGCCCGACTGGAGCGGGATCCGCAGCGACGGGCGCGCCATCCTGGCCCACGAGCGCCTGTCCATCGTGGACGTGGAGCACGGGGCCCAGCCGCTGGAGGATGTGCGGACGGGCTGCCTGTTGACGGTCAACGGTGAGATCTACAACCACCAGGAGCTCCGCCGGGGCCTGCGGGACGCCCACCTGTTCCAGACCCGCTCGGACTGCGAGGTGATCCTGTACCTCTACGAGGAGGATTCGCCGCGCGCCTTCCTCAACCGCATGAACGGGATCTTCGCGTTCGTCCTCTACGATCCCCGCCGGGACACCTGGCTGATCGCCCGTGACCCCCTCGGGGTGGTGCCCCTGTACCTGGGCTGGGACCGGAACGAGAACCTCTACGCCGCCTCCGAGCTCAAGGCGCTGGCCGGCACCTGCGAGCGCATCCAGGAATTCCCGCCGGGGTGCTACCTGCTGGGAAGCGAGCGGGAGAAGGGTTTCCAGCGCTACTACACGCCGGCCTGGGCCGAACCCGGCCACGTGCCGGACCGCCCTGCCGATCCGACGGCCATCCGCGAGGCCCTCCAGGCCGCGGTCCACCGCCAGCTCATGTGCGACGTCCCCTACGGCCTCCTGATCTCGGGCGGGGTGGACTCCTCCATCATCGCGGCGGTGGCGGCCCAGTACCGCGAGGCGCGGGTGGAGGAGGAGGACCGCGGCCCCTCCTGGTGGCCCCGCATCCACTCCTTCGCCGTGGGCCTGGAGGGGGCGCCGGACCTGGCTCCCGCCCGCCGCGTGGCGGAGCACATCGGGGCCATCCACCACGAGATCCACTTCACCGTCCAGGAGGGGCTGGACGCCCTCTCCGACGTGATCTACCACCTGGAGACCTTCGACATCACGACGGTCCGGGCCTCCACGCCCATGTTCCTCATGATGCGGAAGATCCGCGCCATGGGCATCAAGATGGTCCTCTCCGGCGAGGGCGCCGACGAGATCTTCGGGGGCTACCTGTACTTCCACAAGGCGCCCTCGGGGGCGGCCCTCCACGAGGAGACGGTGCGCAAGCTCTCGAAGCTGCACCTCTACGACTGCCTGCGGGCCAACAAGTCCGCGGCGGCCTGGAGCGTGGAGGCCCGGGTGCCCTTCCTGGACCGGGAGTTCCTCGACGTGGCCATGGCCATGGACCCGGCGGCGAAGCTGCCCCGCAACACCGCCAGCGGCATGGAGAAGCACCTGCTGAGGGAGGCCTTCGACGGCTGGATCCCGGACGAGGTGCTCTGGCGCCAGAAGGAGCAGTTCTCGGACGGGGTGGGCTACCGCTGGATCGACAGCCTCAAGGCCCACGCGGAGATCGAGGTCACGGACGGCATGATGCGCGGCGCCGCGGAGCGGTTCCCCGTGAAGACCCCGCTCACCAAGGAGGCCTACCTCTACCGCCAGATCTTCGAGAGCCACTTCCCCATGGCGACGGCCGTCAACTGCGTGCCCTTCGAGGCCAGCGTCGCCTGCAGCACCCCGGCGGCCCTGGCCTGGGATCCCAGCTTCGCGGGACGGGCCGACCCCTCGGGCCGGGCCGTCGCCGGGGTCCACCGGGACGCGCTCGGGTGAGGGAGGGCCTCAGCGGGGCTCCTCCACGCCGCCCAGGGACTCGAGGAAGGCCCGGGCGGCCTTGAAGGCCTCCGTGGCGGCGTCGGCGAGGCCGGGGACCGGGAGCGGGTCCCCGGCCTCGGCGGCCGCCTCCAGGCGCTCGCAGGCGGTGCCGAGGGCGGTGAGGCCGATGGTGCGGGCCGAGCCCTTGAGGGCGTGGGCGGCGAAGGCGAGGCCTCGGCCGTCGCCCTCCGAGGCGGCCCGCCGGAGATCCTCCACCAGGGCGATGCCGCGCCCCAGGAAGGGATCCACGATGGCCTCGCGGAACGCCACCGCGTCGCGGCCGAACACCTGCCAGACCTTGTCGAAGAGCACCGCGTCCAGGGCGAGGCCGGGGTCGGGGGCCGGGAAGCTCCCCGCGGCGTCGGGCACCGGAGTCGGGGCCTCCCCCTTCAGCCAGCGGCCCACGGCCGTGAGCATGGCCTCCCGGGTGATGGGCTTGGTGAGGTAGTCGTCCATGCCCGCGTCGAGGCAGCGGGCCCGGTCCCCGGCCATGGCGTTGGCGGTCATGGCGACGACGGGCACGCGCCGGCCGGTGAGGGCCTCCTGCTCCCGGAGGAGGCGGGTGGCCTGGAACCCGTCCATTTCGGGCATCTGGCAATCCATCAGGACCAGATCGAAGCCCGTCCGCTCCGCCGCGGCCAGGGCCTCCAGGCCATCCCGGGCGACCGTCACCTCCAGGCCCGCCTCCTCCAGGAACTTGCGGGCGATGGCCTGGTTGACCTCATGGTCTTCCGCCAGGAGAACCCGTCCGGTCAGGCGCTGAACGGGCCGCTCAGCCCCGCGCCGGATCGGGTCGGGGAGGGACTGCCGCACCACCTCGGGGCGGCCCGGCTCGCGGCCCAGGGCGGCCCGGAGGGCATGGACGAGGCTCTTCCGGTTGATGGGCTTGAACAGGTAGGCGTCGAACCAGGGACCCGCCCTGCGCACCGAGCCGTCCCCCACGGCGGTGCCGGTGAGCAGGGCAAGGGCCAGGGGCGAGAACCGGGGATCCTCCCGGAGGGCCTGGGCGAAGGCGCTGCCGTCCTCCCGGCCCTGGAGGTGGAAGTCCACGGTGACGGCGTCGAAGGGGGTCCCCTGCGCGAGGGCCTCCGCCAGCAGGGCCCGGGCCTCCGGGGCCGAGGCGGCGCAGGCCGGTTCGGCTCCGGCGGCCTCCAGCTGCCGGGCCAGCAGCTTCTGGTCCAGGGGGTTGTCATCCAGGATGAGGATCCGCTTCCCGGCCAGGTCTTCCGGCATGCGGGGTTCGGGGGGCGCGGCGGGATCGGCCTGGAGGGGGAGTTCCACGAACAGGGTGGTGCCGAGGCCGGGCCGGCTCTCCAGGCGGACCGAGCCGCCCATGGAGGCCAGGATGCGCTTGACCAGCACGAGGCCGAGGCCGGTGCCGCCGAAGCGGCGGGCCGTGGAGGACTCCGCCTGCACGAAGGGCTGGAAGAGGCGCCCCTGCTTTTCCTCGGGGATGCCGATCCCCGTGTCCTGCACGGTGAGGCGGAAGGGGCCGTCCGGATCCCGCTCGACGCCGATGAAGACGTGGCCCTCCTCCGTGAACTTGATGGCGTTGCTCACCAGGTTGTTGAGCACCTGGCGGACGCGTCCCGCGTCCCCCACCACCCGGGCCGGGGTGGCGGGATCGTAGTCGACCAGGACCTCCACCCGCCGGTTGCGGAGCCGGGCGCGGAACAGCTCCGCCACCTCGAAGACCAGTTCCTCCAGGTCGAAGGGCAGACTGGCCAGGGAAAGCTGACCCGCCTCGATCTTGGAGAAATCGAGGAGGTCGTTGAGCAGGTCCAGGAGGGCCTCGCCGGAGCGGTTGATGGCCAGGACGTAATCCTGCTGCTCCGGGGAGAGGGAGGTTCCGGCCAGGAGCTCGGCCATGCCCAGCACGCCGTGGAGGGGGGTCCGGATCTCGTGGCTCATGTTGGCGAGGAATTCCGACTTGGCGACGCTGGCGGCGTTGGCGCGCTGGGTCTCCTCCTGGAGCAGGCTGTTCAGGCGGCCGGCTTCCTCCAGGGCGCGGCGCTGGGCCAGTTCCGCGTTCATGAGGTCCGTGATCTCCGCGATGCTGCCCACCATGCGCAGGGGCGCGCCGGCGGCATCCCGCTCCACCACCTGCCCCCGGTCCAGCACCCAGACCGTCTCGCCATCGGTGCGGCGGAGGCGGTGCCGGCTCAGGTAGGGCGCCCCCGTGTCCAGGCTCGCCTGGATTCGGTCCTGCAGCGCGGGCAGGTCGTCGGGGAAGATCCAGGCGGAGAAGGTGTCGAAGGGGTGCTCCAGGAAGCGCTCGTCCAGGCCCAGGATCCGGCACCAGCGCACGTTGTGCGTCACGCGGCCGCTGCGGATCTCCCAGTCCCAGATGCCCTCCCCCGTGGCCTCCATGGCGTAGGTGAGCCGGCGTTCGGCCTGGATGCGGGGGGTCTCGTCCCGCATGCTCACCAGGAAGGTGTTGCCCTCGGGGACGGGCAAGCGCGACAGGGCGATGGTGGCGATGAAGGAGGTGCCGTCGGGCCGGACATGGGTCCAGTCGAAGCGGATCACCCCCACCTCCGATGCCCGGCGCAGGTGGCGGCGCGCCAGGTCCACGCTGGGGGTGCCATCCGGCTGGACCTCCGGCGAGAAATCCACCGGGGAATGCCCCAGGAGGGACGCCCGGTCCACCCCCAGCAGGGACAGGGCCGAGGGATTGCAGGCGGTGTAGCGGCCCCCCGTCATGAGGAGGTAGGCGTCGGGGGACTCGTCGAAGAGCATGCGGTGGCGGGCCTCGCTCAGGGAGAGCTTGTGCTCGGTGGCCTTCCGCTCCGTGATGTCCTCCCAGGTCCAGATGCTGCCGCGGGCGGGGTCCTGGGGATCGACGAGGGAGCCGCACAGCCAGACCCAGATGGGCGTGCCGTCCTTGCGGACCATCGCCACCTCGGCCTTGTGGACGCCGCCGGCCAGGATGACCGGGTAGGCCTGGGCCCGGAGGGCCTCGTAGGCGGCCTCGTCGGGATACACCCGCCGCACGGAGCTGCCCTCCAGCTCTTCGGAAGACCAGCCCACCAGGCCCGCCATGCGGCGGTTGGTCCACACGAAGTGGCGGTCCTTCACGTGGGTGATGCCCACGCTGGCCGAATCGAGGATGGCCTGCTGCTCCCGGCTGAGGCGGGCCAGTTCGTCCCGCAGGTTGCGGGCCTCCGTCACGTCCCGGCCCACGGCCAGCACGCCCAGCACCTTGCCGTTCGCATCCCGCACCGGGGACTTGAGGGTGTCCACGTGGAGCACCCGGCCATCGGGGTAGTGGTGGACTTCGTCGATGTGGATGGGGCCGCCCCCCTCCAGCGCCCGGTGATCGTCCCGGCGGAACCCCGCCGCCATCTCCGGAGGATAGAGGTCCTCGTCCCGCAGGCCGACGATCTCCGACCGCGTCCGCCCCTCCAGCTCCTGGAAGGCCGGGTTGCAGGCCAGGTACCGCCCGTCCAGCCCCTTGAAGAACACCACGTCCGGGATGGCGTCCAGGAGGCTCTTGAACATGGATTCGCCGGCCTGGGCCCGGGACATGGCCAGGTCGCGGGCCCGGGCCAGCTCCCAGGCGAGGGTGGCCAGGAGGAGGGTCGCCAGGGCCCCCGTCAGGATCACGACGCCCTCGCGGCCCCGCAGGCGCTCCAGGACGCCGGGCTCCCGGCGCCACGCGGTGACGGTCCAGGTCCGATGGCCGACCTCCAGACGCCCGCGCGCCGTGGCCCCCACCGGGGCGGTTCCGGCCTGGAAAAGGAGGCTGCCGGCCCCGTCCGCGGGGCCGTCGTGCAGGGTGACGGCCAGGTCCTCCGGCAGGGGCCCCAGGGTACCCTCCAAGAGGTCGGCCATGCGGAAGGGCGCGTAGATCCAGCCCAGGAGACCCTGCTGCCGATCCGCGGCCGGGCGGGGCGTGGACGGCAGGTCCTGGGGGCGCCGCACGGGCAGGTACATGAGGAAGCCCGCCTGGAGGTCCTTCCCCGATTCCTGGACGAGGGTCACCGGGCCGCTGACGACGATGTCGTCCTGGGCCGCCGCCTGGTCCATGGCGGCGCGGCGCACGGGGTCGGTGTACATGTCGTAGCCGAAGGCCCGCAGGTTGCGGCCGGTCAGGGGCTCCAGGTAGACGATGGCCGTGGCGGGACCCGCCCCCGGGTCGGGCCGGATGGCGTAGTCGGGGAACCCCTCGGCCCGCACCCGGGCTTCGTGGACGGCCTTGCTCCCCGGCGGGATCCAGGCGGCGAAGCCCACGCCCTGGATCCCGGGGAAGGCGCGGTCGAAATCCACGCCGTCCACGTAGGCCCGGAACTGGGCCCGGTCCATGGGCGCGAACCGGAAGAGGGTCCGCCCGTCGCGCAGGATCTGGGCGTAGGCGTCCATGCGCTGGCGGATGCGGCCCATGGCGTCCTGCATCTCCAGTTCCACCTGGACCTTGCCGTCCTGGATGGCGTCGGCCCGGGCGGACCGCCAGATGGCGAAGGTGATCACCGCCCCGCAGGCCGCCACGAAGGCGGGGGCCATCCAGGCCGGGAATTTCCGGAGCCGCAGCTTCACGGCCCCACCTCGGCGCCGCCCTCCGCGGGCCGGGAGGAGGGCACCGGAGGGGGGGCGGCAGGGCCCATGGCGGACAGGAACATGGCGGTCCAGAAGGGGAAGGGTCCCATTACGCCGTCAATCGCCGACGGGGTCAATGGTTATTCATGGCGCCCCGGGCCGTCAGAACGCGCCGTGCACCCGCAGCGCGAACACCTGGACCGGCCCCCGCGCGCGGTTCATGCCGGGGTTCCAGAGGCGCTGCGCATCCCCGGTCACGGTGATCCCGGGGGCCAGGGCCACGGCGTAGAAGGCCTCCAGGATCCGCTCGGCGCCCTCTGCCAGGCGGCCGTCGCCCAGCAGGAAGCCCTGGCCGCCCTGGGCCAGGTAGGCCGCGTGGTCCCGGCTCAGGCCGTTGGCGGCGAAGGCGACCCCCAACCGGTCCTGGGGGCGGTGCCAGGCTTTCCCGGCCGCCGAAAGGCCCGCCGCCAGGGACCGGTCCGCCTCCGTGAAGGCCCAGCTCTCGGTCCGGCCGTCGTTCCAGCCGGCCCGCAGGAAGACGCCGGTCCCCTCCGCCAGATCCTGCTCCACATTCAGGCCGGCGCCGGACTTGGTGCGCCCGGGAGCCCGGGTGGCGTCCACCGCCGGAGGCGTCAGGGCCAAGGCGTCCCGGTACACCCCCATGCGCGCGTGGTTGGCGAACACCAGCACGGCCACCCGCCCCGGCAGGTCCCCCCACCGGTGCTCCCGCCCCACTTCCAGGACATCGCCGTGGGCCCGGGACACCTGATGATCGAAGGCCATCTGGTTCGCCGCCCGCGGCTCCAGGAAGCTGCCCAGCCGGACCGACCAGGCCTCCCAGGCCACCTCGGCCACGAGACCCCAGCTGTAGCCCCGGGTGTCCGCCGGGTAGTCCCAGGCGGCGGTGTCCATGAAGGACCAGTTCAGGAAGGCCGTGCGGGGATCCCCGGCCCAGCCGTTGAGGTCGAAGAGATCGTTCATGGCCATCTTGCCGGCCGTGAGCGTCAGGCGCCGGGAGTGCCGCGAACCGCCGAAGGCCAGCGGCCCCCCCTCCGCCTCCCGCGCCCCGGCCCCCGGCAGGGCCCACGTCTGGCGCAGGAACACCCGCGACAGGTTGGGCGCGACCTTGGGATCGCTGACCCGGTAGATCTCGCCGTTGGGGGCGCCGGCCAGGCCCTGCACGCGGCTGTCGCCCTTGCCCCCCAGCAGCTCCGGGGTGACGACGACCTCGCCCCCCGTCCAGGGCCGCCAGCCCAGGCAGAGGGTCGCGCTGAAGCTGCCCGCGACCTCCCGCCGGCTGGCGAAGCTGGCGGGCCCCGCGTAGGGGGACGGGAAGGCCCCGTGGCCCTGGAGGACGTACGTGGTCTGCCCGTGCACGAACAGGGTCGCCCCGGGATCGTCGGCGGCCCGGAGGCGGGGCGTGGGAAGGCTCAGGGCCAGGAGGCCCGCGAAGGCCCGGGGCAGGGCCCGGCGGAGGAAGGTTCGGCGCATGATCGGCTCCAGGGACGGCATCGGCTTCGGATCCCCGGCGGGACGCGATCCGCCAGGGCGTTCAGGCTTCGTCGCGGAGACCTCCGGACGGAGGTTCCGCGTGGGCTGGGGCACATTCGCCAGGCTGGCTCATCACGACCTCCTTTCCGGTTGGCCTTCCAGTCTACCCCAGGCCCAATCGTTTCCTTCCCTTCTGGTCCGATTCATGCACACTAGCGTCCAGCCTGCCGGAGGCGCCATGGTGCCGTCCCCCCCCGCCGCCGCGGATGATGCCGAAATCCGATTCCTGACGTTCCGGGACTTCGCCATCCGCCTGGGCTACTTCACCACCTTCGTCCCCCCCGCCCTGGCCCTGTTCTTCGGGCACCTCCAGCGGGACCTCGGCCGGCGGCCGATCCTGGGGCTCGCCGGCTCCACCCTGGCCGGCCTCCTCTACCCCGTGGCCATCCAGATCGGCTTGAGCCGCCGCGTCCTGCCCTGGCTGCTCTTCGGCACGGTCTCCGCCATGAACGTGGCCGTCATCTGGGCCCTTCCGGGCCTGCCGGGCGGCGTCCGGGCCAACCTGTGGCTCCTGGTCTTCCCCGGCCTGATCAGCGCGCTCCTCAGCATGCCCTTCACCCTGCGCCAGACGGCCCTGGAAGTGGCCGGCTCCCTCGCGGTGCCCCTGATCGCCCGGGCCACCTATGCCCAGGCGTTCCCCCTGCTCGACTACTACGCCATCCTGGTCCCCATCCTCGTCATCTTCGCCTACTTCAAGGTCCTCCTGAACCGGCTCTTCCACCAGGCCCGGGCCCAGGTCCAGGAGATCCAGGCCCTGGCCGTCCACGATCCGCTCACGGGGCTGGACAACCGTCGCGCCTTCATGGACACCGGGCGCCGGCTGCTCGGGCTCGCCGCCCGGAACGGGCACCCCCTCGGCCTCATCATGCTGGACATCGACCACTTCAAACGCATCAACGACCAGTTCGGCCACGCCGCCGGGGACCGGGTCCTCTGCGAAGCGGCCCAACGCATGACCCAGGCCCTCCGGACGACGGACCTGGTGGCCCGCATCGGCGGGGAGGAATTCGCGATGCTCCTGCCCGATGCCTCCCCCGCGGCCCTGGCGGCGGCCGCCGAGCGGGTCCGCCAGGCCTTCGCCGACGCCCCGATGCGCCTCGACGCGGAGGCGCTCCTGCCCGTCACCGCCAGCCTCGGCACCGCCCAGCTCACCGTCGGCGACACCCTGGACGCCCTGCTCTCCCGGGCCGACCAGGCCCTCTACGCGGCCAAGGGCGCCGGGCGGAACCGCGTGGCCGCAGGCTAAGAGGAAAGTAAGCGTTCAGACGGATGCAGGCCGCCATGTCCCCCGACGACCGGATGGCTGCGCTCCTCGGATTCCCGCTTGCGAATTCAGGTGCAGCTCATTCCTGAATGGGTCATGCGGCGGCCCTGCCACTTGACGGGACTCGGACTGTAATTATCATGTGAGCTGAAATTGCACTCATAAATTGGATGTTATGTGTCACTCAAAATTAATACATCGATTTTCGTTATCGCCTTGGTCGTTCCTTTGTATTCTGGCATCATTGAACCCCCTACTGGTGGACATCCCGGCATTCAACAGAAGTACTTTCCTGATGACCCCCTTTATGCTGGAGGAGGTGATGCAGCTAAAGTCGACTGCGCCCAGAAGTACCCTCACGATTTGGGAGCACAATGCGTTTGTGAATGCCATAACACATATATAGATGATTGCTTAAAAAATCCAACAGAACCAGGTATCGGTGCAGCGTCCATCAAGCGAACAGGATGCATCGTGGATTGCAGCCTGAGGCACGATTGATCGATATCAGCCGTTTTCAAAGGTGCCAACGAGGAACCCTTTTCATAGGATGTAGATCAATGCGTCGATGGATCCTCGGATTTTCGATTGGGTGGATTTGCACACCCCTGCTCGCTCAATTGAGTGCGATGCCGAAGGCAAACCGTCAACCCGTTTTGACCTGGGATCACGGATCGCTCGCGGTGGTGGAAAATTTGGGCTTATCTGCACGCATTGGAAGCCGTGAACAGGGTGGGTTTTATAAGACCTTCAGTTTGCGCAGGGATTCCTTGGGGATGACCATTGCCTTTGACTGCATTACCGAGGTAAGACTAATTGATAAGAAATTTTACTACGGGTCCTATTACATCCCCTCTCATGGCCCCTGGGAAGATCACGAAATCGAAATCGGGGCCACCCCGGGCCAATGGGGTTTTCCAATGAGGCTTTTCCAGTCATATGAACCCGACTTGTATCTGGGGATCAATGTCGAGAGCGGGTTCACCAAGGACGGGGAGGCCTCCTGTTTTTCGTGGTGGAAGCGCGGAGACAAGGGAACACTGAGGCTTGAAAGCCTGATTGAAGTAACGTTCAACGGTCATCCTGCAATGGTTCCATTCAAGAAGGACGGCAAGCCCGTTTTCGCGCTCGGCAACAAGAACTTGCCGGGCTTGTTTCCCTTGTTGGATGACCCCATCCGGGTGCCGGGTGCGTTCGTCCTCGTTTCCTTGAAGTCGGGAATAGTGTGGGTCATCAAGGACGGAGCGACCAGGCCCAGCAGGACCCTCAACCTGAATCGCCTGGGCGACGCGTTTGTTGGCGGGGTTCACCCCTTTCCAAATGTCATTCTTGGTATCCAGCCCCTTCCCAACGGCCACCTGCTCGTGGCCAAGCGGAGCGAATCTGCCACTAACGAATCATACAAGCATTTTGATATCGAGCCCCAAGCCAGCGACGCTCATGCCGATGAGAGGGGAGAGAAAGAGCAGCGGGGCGCCCTCATCCTGTTCCCTGAAATCGAGTGGGTGGAAGTGGACCCCCTCCCGGGAGAAGTCATGAAGGCCGAGCTTGACCTGGTTGGCAACGCCCCAGGTTTCTTGAAATCGAAGCAGGACGCCGACAGGTTCAGCTTCGGATTCGATCCGGATGGGAAGCTGGTCTGCCCGTGGGTCGCCCCGAAACCGGAACGACCGGAACCGGAAAGGATGGGGAACGCGCCCAGTGCAGCGTCCGCAAAGCAGCCCTGAATCCTCCGAGGGGAGCGGACGCGGCCCTAGCCCACCGCGCCCAGCTTGTAGCCCAGGGCCAGCGCGGCCAGGACCACGGTGCAGAAGCCCACGAAGAGCCATTCGCGCTGACGGGCGAAGACGACCGCCGCCACGACGACGCGCAGCACGGGGGTGCCCAGGAGGATCAGGAGGCCGGCCACCGTGAGCCGGTTCGCCGGGCCCGCGCGGTGCAGCACCTGGAAGCCCAGGCCCAGGACGAGCAGGGTCGCGGACAGGATGGAGCCGGCCCGGAGGGCGCGGACCAGGAAGACTTCCACGGGCTGGGGCGGGGCGTCGGCGGGGGTCATCGCAGTCCCTTGTAGATCATGATGAAGGCGGTGTAGGCCACCACGGGCACGAAGAGCTTCTTGACGAAGGAGCTCTTGAGCCGGAGGAGGAAGCGGGAGCCCAGGAGCGCCCCGAGGAGCACACCCAGGACCACGGGCGCGGTCAGGGCCGGATCCACGTCCCCCCGCACGAAATAGACGATCGCCCCGGAGGCCGCCGTCACCCCGATCATGAAATTGGAGGTGGCGGTGGACACCTTGAAGGGCAGCTTCATCACCTGGTCCATGGCCGGCACCTTGAAGACCCCGGCCCCGATGCCCAGGAGGCCCGCGGCCGCGCCGGAGATGTACATCAGGCCGAGACCCGGCAGGCTGTTGGTCACTTCGTAGGGCACGGAGACCCCGGCCACCCGGTCCTCGAAGACCCCGCCCAGGCGAAGGCGCCGGGAGATGGCGTCCGGCTTCACGCCGTGGGGGAGCTCGTGGTGCCGGGTCCGGAACATGTTGACGGCGGAGAAGGCCAGCAGCCCCCCGAAGAGCAGCGACAGGAGGCGGGGGCTGAGGTAGGCCGCCACCAGCGCGCCGGTGAGGGAGCCCGTGGCCGTGCCCATCTCCAGCCACATGGCCACCCGCACGTTGGAAAGCCGTTCGGACAGGTACGAGATCGCCGCCCCCGTCGACGTGGCGATGATGGAGACCGTCGAGGCGGCCACGGCGGTCCGCATGGGCACCCCGAAGCCGAGGGTGAGCAGGGGCACGAGGATGATGCCGCCCCCCAGACCGAGCATGGCGCCCACGATCCCGGCGAGGATCGAGAACCCGAAGATGAGCAGGCTCGTCATGGTCAGTGCCTCCCGTTCAACCGGCGAAGTTCGATGGCGTACTCGTAGCGGTCCGCGCGGTACAGGGTGCGCAGGTAGGCCAGGGGCCGCTCCCCCTCCCCGTAGAGCACGCGGGTCACGCGCAGGACCGGGTCCCCGGGGCGCACCTCCAGCAGGCGGCCCGGCTCCGGCGCCGCGGGCTCCGCGCCGATGCGCTGGCGCCCGAAGCGGGGCGGCTGGCCCAGGCGGGTGAGGAGGGGCGCCATGCCCTCCGCGGCCGCCTGGTCCGGCGTGAGCTCCACCCCCAGGGAGGCGGGCAGCCAGATTTCGGACAGCATGAGCGGCGCGTGCCCCACCCACACCAGGCGCCGGACGAAGCCGGCCTCCTCCCCCTCCGGGCGGGCCAGCGCAGCGGCCGCGTCCGCGGGCAGGGCCCGGCGCGCGAGGGCCAGGATCTTCACCTCCGGATCCAGGCCCCGGAGCTGCAGCTCCTCCAGATGGCCGGTGAGGTTCGCCAGGGACTCCGTGAACGCCCGGTCGCGGGTGCCGGCCACGAAGGTGCCGCGCCCCTGGCGCCGGATCAGCAGCCCCTCGGCCGCCAGGTTGGCGAGCGCCTGCCGGATGGTGATGCGGCTGACCCCGAACTGGGCGATGAGCTCCCGCTCGGGGGGGATGGCCTCCCCCACCCGCAGCCGCCCGGCCTGGATGTCCTCCCGCAGGCGCGTCTCCACCTGGTGGTAGAGGGGCAGGCGGCTTTCCGGATCGAGCATGGGAGAACTCCAACTTGTTATAACATTATGTCATCCCATCCAGGCCGTCAACCCGTAGAATGGAGGCATGTCCATCCAGGCCCTCCTCGACACCATCGCCCAGCATGTGGATCCCCTCCTCGACCAGGGGCGCGTGGCCTCGTACATCCCCGCGCTCGCCCGGGTGGAGCCCCGCCAGTTCGGCATGGCCTTCGCGCCCATCGACGGCCCGATCGAGGGCACCGGCGCCTGGCGGACGCCCTTCTCCATCCAGAGCATCAGCAAGGTCTTCGCCCTGGCCCTCGTGGTGGCCGGGGACGGGGAGCGGCTCTGGTCGCGGGTGGGCCGGGAGCCCTCCGGCAGCCCCTTCAATTCCCTCGTGCAGCTCGAGCACGAGCGGGGCATCCCTCGCAATCCCTTCATCAACGCCGGCGCCCTCGTGGTGATGGACCGCCTCCTCTCCCTCGCCGGCGACGCGGCCGGGGCCGTGCTGGAGCTGCTGCGGGCGGAATCGGGCAATCCGGCGGTGGACATGGACCCCGAGGTCGCGGCCTCGGAGGCGGCCCACGGCAGCCGCAACGCCGCCCTGGCCCACTTCATGGCCAGCTTCGGGAACCTGGAGAACCCCGTGGAGACGGTGCTGGACGCGTACTTCCGCACCTGCGCGCTCCGCATGACCTGCGAGGACCTGGCCCGGGCCGGGCTGTTCCTGGCGCGGCACGGCCTCCGCGCCGACGGAAGCCCCCTGCTGACCCGCAGCGAGGCCAAGCGCATCCACGCGGTCATGCTCACCTGCGGCACCTACGACGCCGCCGGCGACTTCGCCTACCGGGTGGGCCTCCCCGTCAAGAGCGGCGTGGGCGGCGGACTCCTGGCCGTCCTGCCCGGCCGGGGCGTGCTCGCCACCTGGGCGCCGGCCCTGGACCCCCGGGGCAACTCCCTCGCCGGGCTCGAAGCCCTGGACGTCTTCACCACCCGGACGGGCTGGTCCATCTTCTGAGCGGCGGGGGTCCCGGCCCCCCCGAAGGTCTCCCTAGGGGCGGAGGCCGTAGGTCCGGATGAAGGTCTGGACTTCCCCGGGGTGAGCCCGCTTCCACGCCTCGAAATCGGGTCGGAAAGCCTCCTGGAAGCGCAGCACGAAGAGGGCCGCGTCCAGCCGGCCCTCCTGCTTGAAGCGCAGGAAGGCCGCCAGGTACCGGTCCTGGACGGGCGTCCCGGTCTTCTGGACCTGGGCCTCCAGGGCGCCCAGGGCCAGGGTCCAGAAGAAGCGGGCCAGCTGGAAGGGGGTCTCCAGGGGTGGAGCGCCCGGGCCGGGATGCTCCACCTTCACCTGGGCCCCTCCGTGAAGACCGGTGAGGAGCGGCGCCCAGATCGCCAGGCCCTCGGCCCCCGGGTCCGGGACGGTGGCCTGGAGGGTCAGTTGACCCTCCGGACCCCAGGAGGGGCGGAACGGTGGGTCGAACACCAGCTTCTTCGGGGCCCGGCCCTGCGCGTCGAGGAGATCCGCCAGCTTGAGCCAGAGCAACCGGTTGCCAGGATTCCCCTCGAGTCCCGACAGGAGGGCCTCCTCGGCCTCCTGGGCCCGGCCGGCCGCAGCACAACCGTCGGCCAGGAAGCGCCAGGCTTTGGGGAAGGCCGGCTGGGCCTGGGCGGCCTTGCGGTACCAGGTGAGCGCCTCCGTGGGATGGCGTTCGCTGTGGTATGTGTCCCCGAGGTAGAGCATCGCCAGGACGAACCCGGGATCCTGGGCCAGCGCCCTCCCGTAGGCCTCCCGGGCCTTCTGGAAGTCCCGGGCGCCGAAGCTCCGCTCCCCCTCCTCGAAGGCCGCCAGGGCCTTGGGATCCCGGGAGGTCACGGACGGAAAGGCATGGGCGTGCACCGCCTCCAGCTCCACCTGGACCTGGGCCCTGCCGTCCCTGGAAAGGGACGGGTTCAGATAGACGGCCTCCAACTCGTCCTCGGTCCGCACCCGGAAATAGGCCGCCGCGGGGGGCGCCGCCTTCCTGGCGATCGCCTGGTAGACCTGGGCCCGCAAGGCGTGCGGCTGGGAAGCTCCGGGGTAGGCCTTCTGGGCCGCGTCCAGCAGCGCGAACCCCGCGCCCAGCGAGCCTTCCCGGAACTTGGCGACGGCCTCCTCGCACATCGCGTTCAAGGCTTTCGGCGCCCCAGGCACGGGGGGCGCCGCCAGGACCAGGGCGGTCAACGGGAAGAGCAACATGGAAACTCCTGGGGGGATCCCTCCACCCTACAGCAACCTCCGCGTACCAGGCACCGGCACGCTCTGGGCCTGCCCGGCGCGCCGGGTCCCCGATCCGGGCGTCGAGCGCCTCGCATCCGCCGCCCCGGAAGGCTTTTCTCCACCCTGAAGGACCGCGCGGCGCGCCCTCGGACGGCCAAATTCCGGGGTGGGAACGGGGCGGGTAGGATGGATTCAGGAGCAGGCCATGTCCACGCCCATCCGGGCCATCCAGCGCTGGGGGAGGTCCGTCCTCCTGGCCTATGGCTTGGTTGGAGTGATCTTTGGCGGCATCGGGGTGTGGCTGGTCACGGACCTGATGACCAGCCGATCCAACATCCTTGCCGAGCGCGCCGCCCTGGCCCTCCAGACCAGCAAGTTCATGTGCCAGTGGTTCGGGACGACCCTCCTCAGCGCGGACTTCGTGCTCCGGGACGTGACGACCCGGGTGGGCCCCGCCGAGCTGGACCGGGCCCGGACCGGCGCGGCTGAGCGGGAGCGACTCTCCGCCCTGCTGGACGGGAAACTGAAAACCCTGCCCGGGGTCTACGGCCTGGGCCTGGTGGACCGCCGCGGCGTCTACGTGGCGGCGGCCGATCCCAGCCTGGTCGGCCACACATCCCACTCCCGCCTCCGGGAAGAAGCGGGATGGCTCCTGGACCCCCGGCTGCACGTGGAATATGTGCCGGCCCAGCGATCCGCCAACAACCTGCCGGCCCTCCTGGTGTCGCGGCCCCTGCCTTCCCCGGACGGGTCCTTCCAGGGCGGCGCCCTCGCGGCCATCCTGCTGAGCACGGCCCAGGAATGGCTGGAGGCGTTCCCCGTCCAGCGCCATGACACCCTGGCCATGGTGGACGGGGAGGGCGCCCTGCTGGCCCGGAATCCGCCCCGGCCCTCGGCCATCGGCGGCAAGCTCCATGACCTCTCCGCCCAGCCCAGGTTCGGCAATTCGGGCGGCAGCGCCACCTTCACCAACACCTCCCCCAACGACGGGCGGGAGCGCATCTACGGCATCAGCCGGGTGGAGCGCATCCCGATCAGCATCATCGTCGGGTTCGACAAGGCCCAGGCCCTGGAGGAATGGCGGCACCGGGCCTGGCAGCTGGCCGCGGGCTACCTGGCCATGGTCTGCCTGACGGTCCTGACCCTGCGCAGCCACCTGCATACCCGTGCCCAGCGGGACGAGATGAAGCGGCTGGCGATCACCGATCCCCTGACGGGGGTGGCCAACCGGCGCCAGCTGACCCAGATGGGCGCCATGGAGGTGAAGAAGGCCCTGCGCAACCGGTACCCCCTCTCCTTCCTGATGGTGGACATCGACCGCTTCAAGGCCATCAACGACACCTGGGGCCACCCCACGGGGGACCGGGTCATCCAGACCCTGGCCCGGGCCATGGTCGCCAGCGTGCGCGAGACGGACGTGGTGGGCCGCCTGGGCGGGGAGGAATTCCTCGCCATCCTGCCCGGCACCGGTCCGGAGGGGGCCGAGATCCTGGCGAACCGCCTGCGCGTCCACGTGGAGAAGGGGCTCACGACCCCCTCCGACGAGGGGGTCCCCGTGCGGTTCACCATCAGCATCGGCGTCGCCGGGTTGGAGGAGGGCGCCACCTTCGACGAACTCCTCCTCCAGGTCGACAAGGCGCTCTACCAGGCCAAGGCGGCGGGGCGGAACCGGGTCAGGGTCGATCCGGGCGGGCGCGCTGGAGTTTGAGCAGGGCCTGGATCTGGTTTTCCAGGGCCCCCAGGAAGCGGGAGCGGTCCGTAGGGCCGGGGGCCCCCGCCCACGGCGCCCATGTCCCGCAGGAAGGCGCTCAGCTCCCGGCTGGCGAGGGCGTCGCCGATGGAGGCCTCCGTGAAGGGCCGCCCCCGGGGGTCGAGCACCCGGGCGCCCCGCTTCAGGCAGCGGTCCGCCAGGGGTATGTCCGCCGTCACGACCAGGGCCTCCGCGTCCACCTGCTCCGCGATCCAGTCGTCGGCCGCATCGAGCCCCCCGCCCACCACCACCCGCCGGATGAGGGGATCCCGGGGCAGGTTCAGGAAGCCGTTGGCCACCACGACGACCCCCAGGCGGTGGCGCCGCGCCACCCGGTACACCTCCTCCTTGACCGGGCACGCATCCGCATCGATGTAGATCTGGATCAAGGGGGCTCCTCGCGCGCGCCCGGACCCGGCGGCCCGGGCGCGCTGCCCCAGTCTAACCGGCCCGGGCCGGCCTCCCGGAGGGGCCGCCTACTTGCCGGCCGCCTCGACGCGGGCGCGGAGGGTGGCCTTGAAGGCCGCGTCGATCGCCGGCTGGGCTTCGGCGGCGGCCAGGGCCTCCCGGTCGTAGCGCAGGGCCTCCGCCGGCTGGCCGCAGCGGGCGTAGACCCGGCCCAGCGCCGCCAGGAAGAAGGGGTCCCCGGGCGCCCGGATCTCCTGGGCGGCGCGGGCCGCAAGGGCCAGCAGGGCGGCGGGATCCTCCTTGGGGTTCCGGGCCATGGCGTCCAGGAGCATGGCGAGGCCGGGCGCGCTCCCGCGGTAGACGCCTTCCGCCAGCCGCTTCGCGTAGGCGGTGGCCCGCGCCGCGTCCGTGTGGGTGAGGGCGGTGTAATAGACGTACCCGAATGACGCTTCCGCCGGCCTGCTGGCGGGGAAGAGCTCGCCGCCCACCCTGTCGGCGGTGGCGAAATCCTCCTTCCGCAGGGCCTCGAAGAAGGCCTTCAGCAAAGGTTCGTCCTTCTTCTGCTGGGCCCTGGCCACCCCCTGGTCCCGGGCCGCCTTCGGCAGATCCCAGGTCCCGGCCAGGCTGGCCTCGAGCACCCGCTCCAGGTCCTTGGGGTGCCCGGTCCAGGCGATCCGCCCCTGGCCGTCCACCACGAAGGCCGTCGGGATGCCCTGGGGCGAGGACGCCTCGTACCACGTCGCCGCCATGCGGCCCTCCACCCCGTCCGCACCCACGGTGTAGGCCATCCGGTCCCCCTGGTCCCGGACGAAGGCCTCCACCCCCTTCAGGTACGTGGTGTCCTGGGGCCCCTTCCGCTTCTCCTTGATGCTGATGCCGCAGACCTGGACCCGACCCTTGTACTTCGCGGCCAGCTCCGTCAGGTGCGGGATCGTCGCCTTGCAGGGACCGCACCAGGTGGCCCAGAATTCCACCACGTACAGCTTCCCGGGTTCGAAGGCCGACACCGGCGCCCCTTTGATCCAGTGGATTCCGGCGAGGGCCGGCGCCTTGTCGCCGATCCGGAGGGTCTGGCCCGGCAGGGGCAGCGCGAAGGCCGACGCGACGAGGCCGGGGACGAGGAGGGATCTGGAGGAGAGGGACACGCTGGACCTCGCGGAAGGGGGTTGGAGGGGCGCCGCGCAAGCCGCCGCGCACCTGCCATTGGACCCCGGCCTCCCGGAAGGAGGCTCCTGAAAACTGGTGACATTTCCGGAGGGTTTTAACGGGGCGCAACGCGCTTCCAAACCCTGGGAACAGACGACCTGGAACAAGCCGTCCCCGGCGGGCTCAGAGGAGCCGGTAGCGCCGGAAGGCCAGGAGGAGTCCGGCCGTCAGGAGGCCCATGCCGGCCAGGGTCCACCAGAAGCCCGCGGGGTGCTGGAGCCCGGGCATGCGGAGGAAGTTCATGCCGAAGACGCCCGTCACGAGGCCCAGGGGCAGCATGATGGAGCTCATCACCGTCAGGATCTTCATGATCTCGTTGAGGCGGTTGTTGACGCTGTTCAGGTAGATGTCCACGGCGATGGTCACCGAGTCCCGCAGGCTGTCGGCGCCCTCCAGGACGTTCATGAGGTGGTCGTGCACGTCCTGGAAGTAGGGGCGCACCTCCGGCTGGACCATGCCCTCCCTCCCCTTGGCCAGGTGCAGGACGAGGTCGGCCTGGCCCGCCGCGAGGCGCCGCAGCCTCACCATGAGCTTCCGGATGGAGAGGATGCGCTCCAGCACCGGGGTCCGGGGGTCCCTCAGGGCCTCCTGGTCCAGGCGCTCCACCTCCAGCTCCCACTGCTCCAGGTGCGGCGCGAAGGCGTCCACGATGCCGTCCAGAAGGCCGTGGAGGACGGCGTCGGGGCCGGGGGGCACCGGCGACTGGCCCGAGGCGAAACGCGCCGCAACCTGGTCCAGGACCTCCAGGGGGCCGCTGCGGATGGTCACCAGGAGACGGGGGGTCAGGAAGCAGGCCACCTGGAGGGTCTGGAGCTGGCGGGCCAGACGCTTCTCCCGGGTGTCCAGGCTGCGGACGATGAGGAACAGGTGATCGCCATGATCCTCCAGCTTGGGCCGCTGACCCGGCTTGCCCGCGTCCTCCCAATTGAGCGGGTGACCAGGCAAGCATGCGCGCAGGGGGCCCAGGTCCGGGACGTCCGGAAGCGTCAGGTCCAGCCACACCGGGACCCCCTCCCCCAGCAGCCGCGGCAGGGCCGCCGGATCCGGCAGGGGATCGGTTCCCCGGGGGGTCAGGAGCCAGGCGCGGAGGGACATGGGGGCCTCGTTCGGCCAGGAACGGCCGGCACCTACCAAGATAGCCGCCAGGGCAGGCCCCGGAAGGAAGCTTCCGTCCAAGCAAACTAACGGACATGCCTGGAAATTCAAGTTTGATTCTCAGTCGCTTGCTGGTTTGATAGTTGAACCTTGCTGGCCGACCCCGGTCTTCTTTCCCATGCCCCGTTCCCCCGCCCCCCTCATCGACCCGCCCACCGCCGAGCGTTTGTCTGGCGGAATCTCCATAGGCCTGGCCTCCCGCTCCGCCGCGAACGAGCCCAGCCTGGCGCGGGCCCTCGGCTGCTTGGTCTCCGCGGACCGCCGGCGCATCACCCTCTTCGTGCTCGCCTCCCAGGCCCGGGCCCTGGTGAAGGACATCCAGGCCCATGGGACCCTGGCGGTGGTGTTCAGCCAGCCCAGCACCCACCAGTCCTGGCAGTTCAAGGGGGTGGACGCCCAGGTCACGGGCCCCCGCCCCGGGGATGCCCGGCGGGTGGAGGCCTACCAGCGGCGCTTCGTGGAGGAGGTGCGGCCCCTGGGCTTCCCCGAGGAGCTCGTCCGGACCCTGCTCGCCTTCCGGCCCGAGGACCTGCTCCGGCTCACGGTGACCCCCACCTCCGGCTTCCTCCAGACCCCCGGCAAGGACGCCGGCGCGCCCCTGGAGGCCCTGCCGTGACCCTGGGACCCGACGCCTTCCGCGAGTGCCTCGACGGCGTGGTGCCGTGCCTGGCGGCCACCTGCTCCGCGGACGGGATCCCCAACGCCATCTTCCTGTCCCAGGCGCAGTACATCGATCCCGGACACGTGGCCCTCTCGTACCAGTTCTTCAACAAGACCCGCAGGAACATCCTGGCCAACCCCCAGGTCACGCTCCTGGCGGTGCACCCCCTGACCGCCGCCCAGTTCCGGTTCCGCCTGCGCTACCTGCGCACCGAGACGGAGGGGCCCGTGTTCGAGAGCATGCGGGCCAAGCTCTCGGGCATCGCCTCCCACACGGGCATGGGGGGGGTCTTCCGGCTGCTGGGGGCGGACGTGTACCGGGTCCTGGGGTTCGAGCAGGTCCCGGGCGCGGCCCTCCCGCCACCGCAGCGGCCCAACCTCTTCACGGCCCTGCGCGCCGCCTTCGCCCGGGTCGGGGCGGCCTGCGACCTGGAGACCCTCTTCGCGGGCACGCTGGCGTGCCTGGAGGAGGCCTTCGGCATGAACCAGAGCATGATCCTCCTCCTGGACGGGAGCGGCGGGAAGCTCTACACCGTGGCCAGCCGGGGGTACCCCGATTCCGGCGCGGGCTCGGAGATCCCCCTGGGCCACGGCGTCATCGGCGTGTGCGCCCAGGCCGGGACGCCCATCCGCATCGGCCGGATGACGGAGGAGTACGTCTACGGCAAGGCCATCGCGGCCCGGGCCGAGGCCCACGGCCTGGGCGCGCTCCTGGAGGAGCAGATCCCCCTGCCCGGCCTCGCGGAGTCCTCCAGCCAGCTGGCGGTGCCCATCCGGGGCCAGGGCAGGCTGCTGGGCGTCCTCTACGTGGAGAGCCCGCTGGACCTGCGCTTCTCCTACGACGACGAGGACGCCATGGTGCTGCTGGCCGCCCAGCTCGGCATGGCCATGGAGCGGATCCAGGCCGCCCTGGACGCGGCCCCGGAGGAGGCCCCCGAAGCCCCGGCGCCGGAGCCCTGCCCCGGGCCGGCGCCCGGGGAGGGGCCGGTGCTGGTGCGGTACTACGCGGAGAACGACAGCGTCTTCCTGGGCGACGACTACCTGATCAAGGGCGTCGCCGGCAGCATCCTCTGGACCCTGCTGAAGGACCACACGGAACGGGGCCAGTGCATCTTCTCCAACCGCGAACTGCGCCTGGACCCGCGGATCCGCCTGCCGGACCTCAGCGACAACCTGGAGGCCCGGCTCATCCTCCTGGGCCGCAGGCTCGTGGACAAGGGCGCCTGCGTGCGCATGGAGCGGGTGGGCCGGGGCCGGTTCCGCCTGCAGGTGGACCGCGCCCTCCGGCTCCAGGAGTTCCAGGTTCCCGGCTAGGCCAGTTCCCGCTCCAGCCGCAGCCATTCGCCCTCGGGGAGGCGCGCCTGGGCCAGGCCCAGCACGCCGCGGAAGACCGGCTCCGGGGCCCCGGCGCGGATGTCCTCCAGCTTGCGGAGGCGCTCGGCGGGATTCAGGGCAGGCAGCATCCAGGACAGGATGAGCCCCATCTCGGCCGGGGGGATGGTGGCGACCAGGTCTCGCTCGAGGGCCTCCAGCTCCGCGTCCGAGTAGCGGGCGTGGAGCACCCCGGTGTTGCGCTCCTCCTCCTCGGCCATGTGGAGGAGGTTCTCCCCGACGAAGTGGGCCATGCGCCGGTAGAGGGCCCTCAGGGCCGCGTCCCGGCCGGGCCCGGAGGCGGTGGCCGCCTCCAGGGCCTCCTCGAGGCTCCGGATGGCCTCCAGGTGTCCCGCGTGGTCCTCGCCGGTGCCGGCGGAGGACCCGGGCTCGCGGGCCTCCATGGCGGGGTGCAGGAAGGCGTTCTCGTGCTCCACGTGCCCCCGGCAGAGGTCCAGGAGGTCCTGGGCCTGGTCCAGGACCGCGCCGCAGGCCACGGGATCCCCGGGATCGAGGGAGCCGAGCCTCGCGAGGGTGTCGCACATGAGCCCGCGCAGGGCCTTGTGGATGTCGGCGTAGATGTCGTAGCGGGCCCCGGCGGCGGGAAGGGCCAGGGTGGCGGCGGCGTGGGTCATGGGATGCTCCTCGGGAATGCGGGTCGACGCCCGTCCTGGACAGGTTAGGGCATGGCAAAATCCGGCATCCCTATGTTTTCCATAGCGGATTCTTAAAATTTCCTTATTAAGGAACTTTGAAGAAGCGCCCCCGCCCCGCGGACGCCATCCTCACCCTGTTCCGCAGCCGGAGGCAGCGCATGGTGCGCGGCCGCTGCGGATCCGAGGAGGAGGACGCCGTGTCGTCGTCGAACCCTGTTGCGGGCCCCATCGAGATGCTGCGGCAGATGCTGCTCATCCGGGCCTACGAAATGAAGATCGTGGAACTGGGCGGAAAGGGCCCGTTCCCCCACGTGTGCACCTGCGTTGGCCAGGAGGCCGCCGCGGTGGGCGTGGTCGCCGCCCTGAGGGAGGAGGACCGCATCCTCACCAACCACCGCAGCGCCGGCCACCTCCTGGCCCGCGGCGCCGATCCGGGCCGCATGCTGGCCGAGGTGATGGGGCGCGCCACCGGCTACTGCAAGGGCAAGAGCGGCACCCTGCACATCTCCGCGAAGGAGCTGGGCGTCCTGCTCACCTCCACCATCGTCGGCGGCGAGCTGTCCCTGGCGACGGGGGTGGCCCTCTCCAAGTCCATGCTGAAGGAGAAGGGCATCGTGGCGTGCTTCTTCGGGGACGGCGCGGCGGCGGAGGGCATCTTCCACGAGTCCGTGAACCTGGCCTCGGTCTGGGACCTGCCGGTGCTCTACGTGTGCGAGAACAACCACTGGCAGGCCTTCGTCCACCGCGACGAGACCATGCGCGGCGCCTTCATCGCGCCCCGCGCGGCGGCCTACGGGATCGAGGGCCTCACCGTGGACGGCAACGACGTGGAGGCCGTTCACGCCGCGGCCCTCGAGGCCGCCCGCAAGGTCCGGGAGACCTCCCGCCCCTTCCTGCTGGAGACCTACACGTACCGCCTGCGCGGCCACATGGAGCCCGAGCCCGCGGCCGGGGCGGACCCGAAGGAGCTGGAGCACTGGCTGGGCAAGGACCCCATCGCGCGCATGAAGCGGACCCTGCTGGAGCGCGGCGAGGCCACCCCGGAAGATATCGCCGCCATGGAGGCGGAGGCGGACGCCGTCGTGGACGCCGCAGAGGCCTTTGCCGCGGCTTCGCCCATGCCCGCGCCCGAAGAGCTCACAACCGAAGTGTATGCCTGAGGAGACACCCATGATTCCCGCCAACGTCCAGGAAGCCATCCACCAGGCCCTCCGCGAGGAGATGGCCCGCGACCCGCGGGTCATCCTCCTCGGCGAGGGGGTCGCCACCAAGCGCCCGGATCTCGTGGAGGCCTTCGGCCGCGCCCGGGTCCGCAACACCCCGCTCGCCGAGGGCATCATCGCCGGCACCGCGGCGGGCGCCGCGGCCACGGGCCTGCGGCCCATCGCGGACCTGCTCTTCGCGCCCTTCCTCTGCTTCGCCATGGACGAGATCGTCAACAGCGCCGGCAAGCTGCGATACATGTCCGGCGGCCAGTTCAAGTTCCCCATGGTCGTCATGGCCATGACGGGCGGCGGCTGGACCGTCGGCGCCCAGCACAACCACAACCTGGAGGCCTGGTTCGTCCACAGCCCCGGCCTGAAGGTGGTCATGCCCTCCACCCCCGCCGACTTCAAGGGCCTGCTGAAATCCGCCGTGCGGGACGACAACCCGGTGATCTTCTTCACCGACATGGCCCTGGCCTTCGCCCCCGGCGAGGTGCCCGAGGGCGACGTCACCGTGCCCCTGGGCGTGGCCGCCGTCCGCAGGGAGGGCACCGACGTGACCCTCATCGCCTACGCCAAGACCGTCCCCGCCTGCCTCGAGGCCGCCGCGGCCCTGGAAGCCCAGGGCGTCTCCGCGGAGGTGCTGGACCTGCGCACCCTCAAGCCCCTGGACGAAGCCACCATCCTCGCCAGCGCGCGCCGGACGGGCCGGGTCATCGTCGTCCACGAGGCGGGGCGCCTCTGCGGCGTGGGCGCGGAAGTGGCCGCCCTCGTCGCGGAGCAGGCCTTTGCCAGCCTCCGGGCCCCGGTGCTGCGCCTCACGGGCCCCGACGCCCCCGCCCCCTCCAGCTTCCTCCTCGAGCAGGCCTTCAGCCCCCAGCCCGCCGCCATCCTGGCCGCGGCCCTGGACCTGGTGGGCCGCACCGAGCCCGCCGCCACCCTGGCCTGAACCCCACCTCCCCTTCTGGAGCCTCCATGCACCGAACCCTCCTCGTCCTCGCCCTCGGCCTGGTCCCCGCCTGGGCCGCCGGTCCCACCCCCGTCAAGCGCGGCGCCTACCTCGTCACCCTCATGGGCTGCAACGACTGCCACACCCCCATGAAGATGGGGGACCGGGGCCCCGAGCCGGACCTGGCCCGCATGCTCTCGGGCCACCCCTCCGCCCTCGTCATGCCCCCGGCCCCCGCCTTCGATCCCAAGGATCCCTGGGCCTGGCACGGCGCGGTCACGAACACCGCCTTCGCCGGCCCCTGGGGCGTGAGCTACGCCGCCAACCTCACCCCCGACACGGCGACGGGCCTGGGCGCCTGGTCCGAGCAGGACTTCGTGACCTCCCTGCGCGCCGGCAAGCACGCCGGAAAGGGGCGCCCGATCCTGCCCCCCATGCCCTGGCAGGGCATCGGCCAGGCCACGGACGAGGACCTCAAGGCCATCTTCGCCTTCCTCCGGTCCATCCGGCCCATCGCCAACGCCGTGCCCGACCCCTCGGCGCCGGCCCACCCCTGAGGCCCCGCCCGTGGTCCCCCCCTGGATGACCCTCGCCGTCCTGGCCGCCCTGGTCCGGATCCCCGCCGGAGACGCGGCCCCCCAGCGGCTGTCCCGGACGGGCCTCTACGGGCCCGCCGGCGGGATCGCCCCGGGGGTCCTGGCCTACGCGCCCCAGTATCCCCTCTGGTCCGACGGCGCGGCCAAGGCCCGGTGGGTGCTGCTGCCCCGGGGCGCGGCCATCGACGGAACGGACCCCGGGGCCTGGGTGTTCCCCGTGGGCACCCGCTTCTGGAAGGAATTCAGCTTCGGCGGGCGCAAGGTTGAGACGCGCATGCTCTGGCGCTCCTCGGCGACCACGTGGACCTACGCCGCCTACGCCTGGCGCGACGACCAGTCCGACGCGGACCTGGTGGGACCCCAGGGCCTGCCCCGGGCGGCCGAGATCGCCCCGGGGGTGTACCACACCATCCCCGGCCACGCCGACTGCCGCGCCTGCCACGAGAATCCGGCCCCGGGGCCCCTGGGCTTCGACGCCCTGCAGCTGAGCGTGGACCGGGATTCCGGCGCCCTCCACGGGGAGCCCCTGCGCCCGGGCCAGGCCACCCTGGCCACCCTGGCGGACCGGGGCCTCCTGCGCCCCGCCCCCCCGGACCTCGCCCCGCGGATCCAGGCCGCGGACCCCCGCGCCCGCGCGGCCCTGGGCTACCTGCACGTCAATTGCGGATCCTGCCATCGCGAAGGGAACCCGATCCCCCACGTGGACCTGGATTTCCGCTACCGGGAAGGGGGCTCCCGCGCGCTCTCCACGGCCCTGGGGCGGCCCACCCACAGCCAGCTCCCCGGACGCCGCGCCGGCACCCTGGCCATCGCCCCCGGTTCTCCGGAGGAGAGCCTCCTCCTGGCCCGCATGCGCTCCCATTCGCCCCTCCAGCGCATGCCCCCCACCGGCACGGTCCTGGTGGACCAGGAGGCCGTCGGGCTCCTCACCGCCTGGATCGCCCAGGGGGGCTGCGGGATGGTCCCGCCCTGACTGGTGCGGAACCCATTGCGGGAACTGGACCCCTGGGCTCCGGGAGGCCGGGCGGAAAATGGACTGGGAAGGCCAAGCCCGCCTGGTTCCCACGTCTCCGGAGTCCCCCATGAAGCCCGCTGTCGTCCTGTTGTGCCTGGCGCCCACCCTGCTGGCCACCAAACCCCCATCGCCCACCGTCCAGTCCATCCTCCAGGAGGCCAAAACCCGCCTGGAGGCCTACCAGAAGGCCGTCTACGCCCACCTGTCCGAAGGCAAGCCCATCCAGGCCTTCCCGGATTCCCTGGAAGCCGACCAGACGGCCTTCCGCGCGCGTCTCGACCAGGAGAAGCGTCCGGAAGCCCGCATGGCCCTCGGGATGGCCGTCTGTGCCTTCAAGGTGATGGACGTCAAGAAGCGCGTCCCCCTGGATGCCCGCGACCTGGCCTTCCTGCGGACCATCCCCATGGAATCCCCGCTCTGGATCCTCCTGCCCCATGGGCCTGGCCTCCTGGCCCAGGACTTCAAGGATGCGGCCCAGGCGGAGGCATTCCTGGCCCGGTTCACCGACCGCACCACGGTGCCGGAGGTCCGGCAAGGCCTCCTCTTCGGCACCTTCATGACCGCCCACCAGGCCAAGGACACAGCCGCCGCCGCCAAGGCCCTGGCCCGGCTCGAGGAGGAGTTCCCGAAGGCCGAGGTCACCGCCACGGCCCGGGACTACGCTGCGGTGCGCGTCCAGGTGGGGGCCCCGGCCCCCGCCTTCCGGGTGAGGACCCTGGAGAATCCCGGACTGGAGACCACCCTGGAGACCTTCAAGGGCCAGTACCTCCTCATCGACTTCTGGGCCACCTGGTGCGGGCCCTGCAAAGCCATGCTCCCCGACCTCCACAAGGTCCATGCGGAATACCGGGATAAGGGGCTGGTGGTGCTGAGCGTGGCCGACGACAAGGGTCCGGAGGTCGTCCAGGCCTTCCGAAGGCAGCCCGGAACCCCCATGCCCTGGCACCACGTGGTCAACGTCTACGACCCGAAGACCCGCACCCGCCCCTACGCGATCTCCCACGATTACGGTGTCCACACCCTTCCCACCATGGTCCTCGTGGGTCCCGACGGCAGGGTTGCAGCGGACCACGACACGCTCCACAAGGATCTGGAGGGCACGCTGGCCCGCTTCCTGGGCCCGGTGGACCATGCCTCCCTCGCGAAGGAATCGGCGGATGTGCTCGCCGGGATCCAGAAGGCAGCCCAGGCCCATCGCGCCGGGGGCGCCAAGGAACCATTCAAGGTGGATCCGGCGGTCCTGGCACCCTTCCGGACCCGCGCCGAAGGCGCCGTGGGCGCGCGCCGGGAGGCGGCGATGCTCCAGGAATTCGTCCTGGCCGCCAACTGCCAGCTCCCCTCCGCCTTCAAGGACCGGATCCTGAAGGAGATCTCCCCTGCCTCCGAAGCATGGAGGATCGCGCCCGAATTCGCGCCGCACCTCGAGCAGGTCCTGGGCGCTGAGGCGAAGCCCTATGTGGCCGCCCTTCGCGCCCGAGGGATTCCCGAAGTCCGGGCCGCCTTCCTCGCCCTGGACGCCATGCGCCTCCTGGAGGAGGAGGGCCGGCCCCAGGACGCCAAGGCCGCCGTCGACCAGGCCCAGGCCCTGGCCCCCGCCTCCCAGCTGGTGAAGATGGTGGCGGCCATGGTGGCCGGCAGCCTCAAGACCACCCTCGGCCAGCCCGCCCCGGACTTCCGCGTGCCCGACCTCGAGAACCCCGGCCGCTTCCACACCCTGGCCGACTTCAGGGGACGCTACGTCCTCTTGGACTTCTGGGGCACCTGGTGCGGCTGGTGCGTGAAGGAACTGCCCACCACCCACGCGGTGTACGCCAAATTCAAGGACAAGGGTCTGGAGATCCTCTCCGTGGCCAAGGAGGCCAAGGCCGAGACTGTGGCGGCCTTCCGCAGGAAACCCGGATTCCCCATGCCCTGGCGGCACGGTCTGCTTGATGAGCGCCCCGGCCACAAGGACCCGATGGTGGAAGCCTACGGCGTCACGGGCTACCCCAGCCTCTTCCTCATTGGCCCTGACGGGCGGCTGGTCGCGAAAGGCGCGGCCCTGCGGGAGGCGGAGCTGGAGAAGACCCTGGCCGGGGCCCTCCGACCCTGAGTCCGTCCCGCCCGTATAAGGAGGTTATACTTCAGAGCATCCCGGCGCACGCCGCAGGATCCGATCCCCCCCCATGGCTCCCGACCAGCCCGTCCCCGGGAAAGGGGAACCGCCCCGCCCGCCGGAACCGCCCGGTCCCGGTCCCGCTGCGGGAACCGGCCCCTGGATCACGGACCTCGCCTCCCTCACCCGCACCGGGGAGATCTCGGAGCGCGTCCTCGCCCGGATCCCCTGGGAGCGCATGGGAGGACAGGCTGGTTCCTGGCTGGACCCGCTCTTCCAGGGCCCGGCGCCCATCGCCGAACTGCAGGGGCTGGGTGAACGCTACGTGAACCTCCAGTTCCTGGGCGAGGGATCCGCGGGCACGGTCTTCAAGGCCTTTGACACCCTCCTCCAGCGCTGGGTAGCCCTGAAGGCCCTCAAGGAGGGCGCAGGCCATGCACTCACCGAAGCCCGGGCCCAGGCCCAGGTGGAGCACCCCAACGTGTGCCGGGTCTACGAGGTCGGCCGTGGCTTCATCGTCATGCAGCTCGTGGAGGGCCCCTCCCTCGCGGACCTGGCCCCCCGCATGGACCTGCGGGCCAAGGTTGCCTGTCTGCGGGACATCGCCCTGGGGGTGCACGCCGCCCACCAGCGGGGCCTCCTCCACCTGGACCTCAAGCTGGGGAACATCCTCATTCAGGCCAACGAGGATGGGACCTTCACCCCCCTCCTGAGCGACTTCGGCATGGTGGTGCGCACCTCTGGCGAGCCGCCGGACGTCTGTCCCCTGGGCACGCCTCCCTACGCGAGCCCCGAGCAGCTCGCGGGGGATCCCGCCCGCATCGGCCCGCCAACGGATGTGTACGCCATCGGGATGATGGCCTACGTGCTCCTGGGCGGCCGGACACCCTTCGAGGCGCCGGATCTGGAAACCCTCCTGGTGGCCATGGTCCAGGCCGAGCCCTTCCCCCTGGAGCGGTGCGCGGCGCGCCTCCCGAAGGATCTGGCCCGGCTCGTCCACCAGTGCCTGCGGAAGGACCCCGCCCAGCGCTGCGCCAGCGCCGCGGAACTGGCCCAGGAATTCGACCGGTTCCTGCGCCACCTCCCCCTCCGCGTCATGGGACGGAGCCTGGTCTACCGGACCCTGCGCTGCGCCCAGCGCAACCGCTTCACGACGCGCGCCATCCTCGCTGGCGCCGCGCTCCTCGTCCTGGCGCTGGGAGCGGGCGCCTGGCGGGAGGCCCGCACCGCCCAACGCACCGACTGGGACCGGCACTTCCAGAAGCGGGTGGAGGAGGCCCGGGTGGGCCTGGAGCGGGCCTACCGCCGCCCGCCCCACGATATCCGCCCGGAACTGGCCCAGGTCCGCGCCATTGCGGACGAGATCCAGGGCGAGCTGGACCGCGGCGGGCGGTTGGTGGCGGGCCCGGCCCACCTGGCCCTGGGCCAGCTGGCCCTGCTCCGGGAGGCCCAGGGCCCGGAGGTCGCGGCCCACTTCAAGGCCGCATGGGACGCAGGGTTCCGCACGGAGGGGGCCCGCACCTGGTATGCCTACGCCCTCCTGCGCGCGTACCGGGAGGCCCTCGACGCCCTCCACCGTTCGGCGGGCTCGAACACCGCCGCGGGCCAGGAGACCCTGCGTATCCGCTTCCTGGAACCGGCGCGCCAGATGCTCCAGGGGCACCGGAACTCTGACCAGACCCGCATGGCGCACCTGGTGGACCAGGTGGAGATGCAGGTCTCCGAAAGGGCGGCGCAGGCTCCCGCCCAGCCAGAGCGGGCGGTGGAAATGGCCGCCGCCTACCGGCGCCAGATGCCCCAGGATTTGGAGGCCTTGCTCGAGGAGCTGGACGCGCGGGCCTTTGTGGTCCGCCATGCAATCAGCGACGAGAAGCCCCGCAGGTCGCTGGGCGAACTCCAAGCCCAGTGGAAGCTCTTCCGGGACCTCCTGGATGAGGGCCTCACCAGCGCGCCGAGCCACCCCGGCCTCCACGCCCGGTTGGCCTATGCCTGCGACCTCGCCCTGGATCTCCCCGGCCTGGACCCCGCCCCCATGAAAACGCTGCGCGTCCGCGCCCGGGACAGCGTCGAAAAGGGCCTGGCGATCTCTCCGGACGACACCCGCCTGGGCATGCTTCGGATCGGCTGCATGGTGCGGGATATCCTCGAGGACGCGGGCCCCGTGGAGCCCCTCCGGGCCGAGATCCGCCGCATCGGGGCCAGGCCGCCGGGGCCCTGGGACGAGGTCCTCCTCGCGGTCTTCCTGTACGGGCCCCAGGGCGCCTGGCGGGACAAGGACCTGATGCCCCTCGCCCGGGAAGCCTTGGCCTGCCGCCAGGACTGGTCCAGGATCCCCAACGCCCGTCTGTACCTCCTCGTCCTCGGGCAGTGCCTTGGGTTCCAGGGCCAGGATCCCGGCCCCATCCTCCGCACGCCCGGGGTGGGGTTCGAGGCGTGGAAGCCGTGGACCCTGGCCGTCATGGAAGCTGATCACCGGGTCCAGGCAGGCCGGGGCATGGACGTCGACCTGGAGCGCCTCGAGGCGGCCCGCGCCCAGGAATTCGAGAAGGAACCCCAGCCCGTCCGGTCGAAGCTCCAGGATGCCCTCCTCCGGGCGCGGGCCCGGGGCTCAAAGGCGGATTGGAACGACCTCGAGCAGGCCTTCCGCGAGGCGCCGGAACGGGTCAAGGCTCAGGGCCAGGCGGTTGCGGCGGGGGATTCCTGGACCCAGGCCGGCCTCCTCCTGGGCGAGCACGCCCCGGCCGCGGGCCAGGACCCCGGCGTCTTCCTCTCCCCTCTGGCGGAACTGGCGCGTCCCGACCCTTCCGGCGACCTCATCACGGAACTGCGCGCCCGCATCCTGGCCGGGCAGGTGGCCCTTGCCTGGGCCCGGGCCGGCCGGGGCAGCGCCCAGAAGGCGCGAGAGGGGATCGCCAACCTGGACGCGGTGCTCGCCCACATGAAGCGGCGGATCCCCTTCGCCGACCTGCTCCGCGCCAGCCTCACGGTGCAGGGGCCGGGCCCCGTGGCCGCCCTCAGAGGCGAACTGGGCCTCTGCCTCGCCCGGGAGCTGGAGGGCGCCGCCCGGCGCCGGGCTGCCCAGGAATCCATGCGCGACCTCACGCGGGCCCTTCACCTCTGCCCGGACCTGCAGCCCCGCCTGGCCCCCCTCCTCCGCGAGGCCCGCCGCTTCCAGACCCCAAGGTGACGCCATGCGCCCCCGCGACCTCCTCCTCCAGATCCCCGCAGGCTCCGGCACGCTCTACGCCCGGGTGGCCGATGCCGTCAGGGCGGCCATCCTCGACGGGCGCCTCGGGCCGGGCACCCTCCTCCCGGGGACCCGGGCCCTGTCGGAAATGCTGGGCGTGAACCGGCGCACGGTCGTCATTGGCCTCCAGCGCCTGGAGGCCGAGGGCTGGATCGTCACCGAGCCCTACAAGGGCGCCGTCGTGGCCGACGAACTCCCCTCCGGCGCCCGCGCCGCCCCCAAGGCCCCCGGCCCCTGCACCCAACTGGGCTTCGACCTGCCCAGCCTGATGCGGCCCGTCTCCACGTCCCAGACCGGGGCCCTGCTCCTGGCGGACGGTGCCCCCGACCCACGCCTGGCGCCCGGGGAGGCCATCTCCCGCGGTTACCAGCGGGCCATGGCCCGCCATGGGGCCGCCATGCTCCAGGGCCGCGATCCCTTGGGCGATCCCCTCCTGCGCGAGCAGATCGCCGCCTGGATCTCAGAGCGGCACGGCGTAGCCGTGGACGCGGACCGGATCCTGCTCACACGGGGCAGCCGCAGCGCCATCTCCCTCCTGGCCCATGCCCTCTTCCAGCAGGGGGAGACCGTCCTCGTGGAGACGCCCGGAAACCGCTCCGCCTGGGACGTTTTCCAGGCGGGGGCCCAGATGACCATCCAGGGCATCCCGCCCCGGGACGGTGCCCTGGACGTCGAAGGCATCGATCGCCGGTGCCGTGCGGAGCGCATCCGCCTTCTCTACCTGACGGCGCGCCGCCAGTTCCCCACGGGCGCCACCCTGGCCCAGGACCGGGCCGAGGCCCTTCTGAAGGTGGCGGCGGCCCACCGCGTGGCGATCCTGGAGGACGACTACGACGCCGAGATCACGTTCGGCGACCGCCGCGCCGCGCCCCTCCTGGCCCTGGACCGGGAAGGCCTCGTCATCCACCTCGGCTCCCTCTCCCGCCTCATCGCGCCGGGCCTCCGCATCGCGTTCCTCGTCGTCCCGGCTCCCCTCGCACCCTTCCTCGCCAACGTCAAACAGCACCTGGAGGAGCAGGGGGATGCCGCCCTGGAATGGGCCATCGGCGACCTCATCCGGGATGGCGAACTGTCCCGCCACCTCCGGCGCACGCGAAGGATCTTCGAGCACCGCCGGGACATCCTCGCGGACCTCTTGCGGGTGCGCCTGGGCGGCGATCTGACCTTCGAACTCCCCACCGGGGGCATGGGGCTCTGGCTGAAGGTCCGGGAGGGCCTCGACGCCGACGCATGGGTCCACGCGGCGCGCGTCCAGGGTCTCCGCCTCAACCCGCCGGCCTGGTTCAGCCTGGACGAGCCCCTCCCCTGCTTCCGCATGGGTTTCGCCCAGGCCGACGAGGCCGAACTCCGCCTTGCGGTGGACCGTCTGGTGCAGGCGCGCAAGTCCCTGGACTGACAGTCACTGGCGTACCTGCGACGTTCAGAACTGGAGCCCTTCCAGGGTCGCCTGCGGGTGGAGGCTGGATGCTGACGGCCTTCGGGCCGCGCCCGACGGAAGGAGTCCCCCATGAACCCACGCACCCTGATCCTGCGCCGCCTGGCCCCGGTTCTCGTGGCCCTCGGGGCCGCGCCCGCCTTCAGCCAGGCACCCGCCCTGGGCGTCGGTGACCCGGCTCCCGCTCTCAAGGTCGCCTGGATCAAGGGAGCCCCCGTCACCGCCTTCGATCCCACCATGACCTACGTGGTGGAATTCTGGGCCACCTGGTGCGGCCCCTGCCGCGCGGCGATGCCGCACCTCTCGGAACTCGCGCGCAAGCATGCCGGGAAGGCCGTTTTCATCGGCCTCAACGTCTTCGAGAAGACCGGCGACAAGCCCTATGCCACAGCCCTCCCGGCCGTGAAGGCCTTCGTGGGCGAGATGGGCGACCAGATGGATTACCGGGTGGCCATGGACGTTGACGGCACCCCCTCCGCCCAGGCCTGGATGCTGGCCTCGGGGCAGAACGGCATCCCCGCGACCTTCGTCGTGAACAAGGGGCGAATCGTGTGGATCGGCCACCCCAAGGACCTGGACGGCGTGCTTGAAGCCGTCCTCAAGGGTACCTGGGACATGGCCGCCGGCGCCCGGAAGTTCAAGGAGGAGGCCGAGAAGTCCCAGAAGATGGTGGGCCCCTACATCGCCCTGAACAAGGCAGTGACCGAAGCGGTCGCCGCCCGGGACCTGCCCCGGGCCCTGGACCTGATCGAGAAGGGCAGGGACCAGGTGGATCCCGCCTTCCGGCAGGCCCTCCTCACCCTCGAGGCCTCTACCCTCTTGAAGTTCGACGCGGGCCGGGCCCTCGCCTTCGCCCGGGCCGAGAGCGCCAGGGAGCCCGGCGTCGGGCGCGGCCTGGCCCTGGAGATCGCAGAGCGGAAGGGCCTGGTCCCCGAGGCCTACGCCTTCGCCTTGGAGATCCTGGAACCCTTCCTCGCCGTACCCGGCGTTATGACGCCCGCCATCCACCACCTGATTGCCGCCTGCAAGGCCCACATGAACGACCCCAAGGGGGCCGCAGCCAGCGAAGGCAAGGCCCTGGAGACCGCCCGGGCCGCCCTTGCCGCAGGCCAGTTCAAGGGTCAGGTCAACCCCTCCCTCCTCGCCGAGTACGAGGCCGCCCTCAAGACGTACGAAGCTGCCGCCGCGAGCCGGCCCTAGCCCCTCCCGCCCCGCCCGGGGCCTTTTCCAGGTGAAGCCCATGCGCACCCATATCCGCGAAACCCTCGCCGCCGCCGTGGGAGGCACCGTCCTCCTGGCGGCCCCCCCCACGGCGCCCATCAAGCCCCTCGCCATCGGGGATCCCGCCCCCGCCCTCACCGTGAAATGGGTGAAGGGCGGCCCCATCGCCGCATTCAGTCCCGACCGCATGTACGTCGTGGAGTTCTGGGCCACCTGGTGCGCCCCGTGCCGGGTGGCGATGCCCCACCTTTCCGAACTGGCCCGCAAGCACCGCGGGCGGATCGACTTCATCGGCGTCAACGTATGGGAATCCGGCTACCTGGACAAGCCCTACGAGGAATTCCTGCCCAAGGTGAAGGCCTTCGTGGCAGAAATGGGCGACCGGATGGACTACAACGTGGCCATGGACACCCGCACCCTCCACATGACGCGCCAGTGGATGGAGGCCGCGGGCCAGAAGGGCATCCCCGCCAGCTTCCTCGTCAAGGGCGGAAAGGTCGTGTGGATCGGCAACCCCATGGAACTGGACGAGGTGCTCGCACAGGTGGAGGCCGGGACCTACGATATGGGCGCCGCCGCCCGGAAGCTGCAGGCTGAAGTCAAGCGCGACCAGGAGCTCTCGCCCCAGATGAAGCTGCATTCGCAGATCTCCATGGGCGTCAACAGCGCAGTGGAAGTGGGCAACTACGCCAAGGCCCTGCGGTTGATCGACGAAGGTGGCCCCAAGCTGGGCCCGGAATTCAAGGGGAGCCTGGACGCCATGCGCCTGCGGGTCTATGTGAGGTCCGACGCCGGACGCTTCCTGGACCTGGGCAAGGCCCTGAAGGCAGCGGACCCGAAGATGGGCCTCATCGTCGCCGACACCGTCCTCAAGGTGAAGTCGGGGGACCTGGACCCGCGGGTCCTGGAGGCGGCGGTGGAGGAGTACCAGGACGTGCTCGCCAAGGGCACCTACAGCCCGGGCCTGCCCGACGCCCTCATCCTCAACTGGCTGAGCATCATCTATGACCGGATGGGCCGCGCCGCCGACGCCTTCGCCTCCCAGGAGAAGGCCCTCGGCCTCGCCCGCAAGGGCCTGGAGGCGGGCGACGGCCACTTCACCAAGGACCTGGTGGAGGGCTACCAGGCCACCCTCGAGGCCTACCGCAAGAAGCTGCCCAAGTGAAGCGTCCGCAAAGTTGCCTGAATCATCCGAGGGGAGCGGCCGCTGCCCTTCCATCGGGGGCATAGCCCCCTATGGCGTCGGGAAGGCAGTGCCTTCTCGACTGTCGCCCCCTGGGGGCTCCATGAAAACCGGCCCCGCAAGGGGCCGGTTGAACGAAGGCTGCGCTCGCAGCCGGAGGAGGATCGCGCCGGCAGCGTGAGGGATTCGGAACCGGCTAGCGGAATTGGCTGAAATGAGGCTCCTTGAATGTGGCGGTGTTACAGCACCGTACCCCACATTCAAGGAGGTTCATCATGAGCCACAACCCCGTATTGTCGCGACTCGAGTCCGATCTTAGGATGGCCGGGCGTGCCAAAGGAACCATCCAGCAATATCTGGCCTCCATCCGGCGGTTCCAGGAGATGGTCGGCAAGTCGGCCGACCGTGCCTCCCAGGCGGAAATCCGCCGCTGGGTGGAGCACCTCCAGGCCCAGCCCATCGGCCCGGAACGCCTGCTATGCCACTACTCGGCGCTGGCCTTCCTATTCCGGAAAACCCTGGGCCAGCCCGACAAGGTGGCCTTCATCTCCATGCCCAGGAAGGATGCCCCGCTGCCCACCATCCTGACCGCGGCCGAGGTGGGCCGGGTGCTCAAGTCCTTCACTGTGGCCAAGTACAGCGTGTTCTTCGCCCTGATCTACGCCACGGGCCTCCGGATCAGCGAGGCCATCGGCCTGGAGACCCAGGACATCGATGCCCTGCGGGGGGTGATCCACGTCCGACATGCCAAGGGTGGGGGCCAGCGCCTAGTCATGCTCCGCTCCGTCCTGCTGGATATGCTCCGGGAATATTGGAAGTACGAGCGCCCCACGCCACCCCTGCTGTTCTCAACCCGCTTCGGACGTCCCCTCTGCCCGGAGACGGCCCGTCGCGCCCTCCTGTGCGCCTCGGCGGCCTCGGGCATCGGGAAGGTGGTCACGCCCCACATGCTCCGGCACAGCTTCGCCACCTCCCTCCTGGAGAACCGCACGGACCTGAGGACCATCCAGGTCCTGCTCGGCCACAAGTCCATCAAGTCCACCCAGATCTACACCCAGGTCTCGGCCAGCCAGATCGCTGCCGTCCGGAGTCCCTTGGAGGACCTGGTCCCGTAGGCGGTGGCCTACTCCCGACCCCGGTTCGACATTGCGGATATCGTCAGGCGCCATCTCCCTGAACTGGAGGCGGACGCATCCCTGGGTCATCGCCAGACGAAGGTCCTCCGGGCCATCAGCCGCTGCCGCACGGCCGCCATGGGCGGTCATGTGGACGTCTGCCCGGACTGCGGCCGGGAGCACCCCAGCTACAACTCCTGCGGCAACCGGCATTGCCCGAAATGCCAGAACCTGGCCCAGGAGAAGTGGATCGAGGCCCGGGCCAGGCGGCTCCTGGCGGCAGCGCACTTCCATCTGGTGTTCACCGAGCCGTCCGAACTGCGCCCGATCGCCATGAGCCACGCGCGCCTGCTCCACGGGATCCTGTTCCAGGCGGCCAGCGCCACGCTCCTGGAACTGGGGCACACCCACCTGGAAGCCACCCTGGGGGTGACGTTCGTGCTCCACACCTGGACCCGGGACCTCCGCTACCACCCGCACGCCCATGCCCTGGTCTCCGCCGGCGGCATCGCCTTGGACGGGAGCCGGTGGGTCCCGACCTCCCAGAAATTCCTGTTCCACGTCCATCGCCTGGGCGCCCTGTTCAAGGGCAAGTTCATGGCCCTACTGCGCGAGGCTCAGGAGCGGGGCGAACTGGGCCTGACGGGGGTGGCCTTCAATGTGCTCATGGCAAGGCTCGCCAAGCGGAAGTGGGTGGTCTATGCCAAGCGCCCCTACCGGGAGGCCTGGCACGCCCTCGCCTACCTGGGCCGCTACGTTCACCGGGTGGGGATCTCCAATTCGAGACTCCTCGAGGTTGCCGATGGCCAGGTGACTTTCCGGACCAAGGGCAAGGCCACGGCCACCCTGCCGGAGGTGGCCTTCCTACGCCGGTTCCTGCTCCATGTGCTTCCGGAGCAGTTCACCAAGGTCAGGCACTACGGCCTATACGCCTCGCCCAAGCTGCTGGAGAAGGCCAAGGCCCACCTCGGCGACCAGGCCATCCCGGACCTCTGGCGAAAGCCCGCTCCCGACGATGGCGTGGAGGATCGGCTCATCGCCATCGTCGAATGCCGGGACATGCTGTGCCCCGACTGTGGCTCGATGATGGCCCGCAAGCACCTGCCCAGGCCGCGGGCGCCACCCGAGGGGACACCAGCATGACTGCCGTCCCTACTGCGCCCATCACCACCATCCCGTGCCTGGCGTCCCTGCCCGGATTGGGAAGGGTCTGGCCCGAATGGGTCGGCAGCCCGGGACCAGGCTGTCGCCAGAGAACCTTGCGGACCATGCAGGGCATCGTCGGGGCCCTCCGCATGCCCAAGGGAGCCCGACCCACCCCGAATTCCGCATAACGAGCGCGCCGGCTCCGCTGCGAACGAGCTTGTTCAACCCCGCAATTCTGGGGGGCTGGGGCCGTCATGCACGCATGGCCGACCGGTACCTGCCCCCGGAATTGCTAACAGTTTTCATGGGGTCGGAGGCCTTGGCCACCGGATCGGACCGAACGCAGACGCGCCCCGGAGGACCGGGGCGCGACTTCGTGGAGGCTGGGGATCAGAACTGGATGGAGCACCCGGCGGTAACGGAGCGTCCCGCCATGCCCCGGATCACAAGGCCATAGTTGGGGTCGGCCGTGATCTCGGACTGGTAGCTGCCCTCGTATTTCCCGCCCCATCGGCCGAGGACGGTGCGGCTGTTGAAGACATTGTGGATGGAGGCGTTCAGGCGGACCTCGATGCCCTTGAAGCGGATGGAGGTGCTCAGGTCCGTGTTGACGAGCAGGTTCCAGGGCGCATTGCCCATGTCGCCACGCAGGTTGTTGACGGTGACGTAGCTGGTCGGGAGGCCGCCGAAGCCGCTGGTGGCGCTTGCCGCCCACCGGGCCCCGGCATTCATGGTGGAAGTCAGGCCGACGCCGGACTGATAGATGCTGGTCAGGCCCATCGTGAAGTCGTGACCCAGTACCGCGAACCTGCATGATCCCTGGAGCTTGAACTCGTGGACCGGATCGCCTTCCATGTTGCCGTCGGCGATGCCCTTGGCGAAGTCGAAGTCGTAGGTGAGGCCCGCGGAGCCGGCTCCGGTCTGGTTACCGGTCGTCGCGTAGGTGAGGTAGTTCTGGCTCTCGCCCTGGTAGTTGCCGTAGTGATGGGTCCAGGTGTAGTTGAAGGTGACGCCGTACCGCTCCCCCTGCATGGAGGCGTGGAGGTTGAGGCCGATATAGCGGTTCTTGGGCTCCGGGAAGTTGCTGTTCCAGGTGTGCTGGACGCCGTCGGAGTCCACGAATGTCACGGCGCCCGGATGCGGGTTCCAGATGACCTTGGTGGCGCTCAAGGCACTGAAGGCCGCGGAACCGTCCTCGTTCAGGAAGTAGCTGTCGTCCATGACGTCCTTCAGTTCCCAGAATGTCCAGGAACCACCGACGCTCAGGCCCTTGGCCAGCGTCCAGTCGGCCCCGACGGTCCAGGCGTTCTTCCGGGGAAGGCGTAGGTCCGTGGCGTGAGGCTGCGGCTTCCCTGTCCCGCCGAGGAGCAGCATCGTCATATCCGGCGTCTGCGATCCCAGGGTGATGGGGCCTCCGGAGTAGTCCTGGTTGTACGTCCAACTGCCCGGAAACCACATGTCGTAGTAGATGCCGCTGGTCTTGGCCCAGGAGACGGCGGACATGGGCATGGACATGAAGTAGCGCCCGAAGTGGGCGAAGATCTTCTTCCGGCCGTCCTGGTCCACGTCCCAGACGAGGCCGATCCTCGGCTGGAGCTGCCTTCCCGGCTTGTCGTAGTCGGCCAGATGCATGCCGTCGTAGGGTCCGAATGCGCCCTTGTAGTTGAAGGAGTCATACCGCAGGCCGGCGTCGAGGCGGAGGCCCGGCGCGAGCGTCACCACGTCCTTCAGGTAGTGGCCCTGGAGCACGCCGTTGTACTTCGTGTAGCTCGAGGACCACCGGAGCCGGTACAGGAAGTACCAACTGTACGGCGAGGTGATCGAGTTCCCGATGGAATAGATGTCCTCTCCGCCGGTGAAGTCCTCATAAGTCGTGACCTGGCGCAGGTAACCGGCCTTCAGGTTGTGCCGGCCCAGGGTCCAGGACGCGTCCACCCGGTATTGGGTGTTGGGGTTGTCCCCCCGGGAGTTGAACAGGCCGCCGGTGCCCGTTGTGTACGAGGCGTACTCCGGCTGGGCGGGCTTGTTCGCGAGAGCGCTGCCGGGCCCGTCGACGAAATAGCGGCCGTCGTAGTACATCACCGGGTAATCGACACCCGTGATGGGGCTCGTGCTGGAGGGGTTCTTGAAGTTGCCCACGCTGGCGACCAGGTAGAAGTCGGAGGTCGGCAGCCAGTTCCAGGTCAGGTTGACGTTCTGGTTGGTGCTTTCGCGGATGGCCCCCGAATCGAGCGTCCCGTAGTCGCTGTACTGGTGGCCCGTGTTGGAGCGGTAGTGGCTGCGGGTGGCGCTCAGGATGAGCTGGTTCGAGGCATCGATGTACCAGTTCAGCTTGGCGGTCCACTGGTTGGGGCCCGAGATCTTCGTGTCGTCCGACTTCAGCCCGTTCCAGTTCAGGGAGCCCGTCGCCAAGGTCGTGGGGGGCACGACGTCCCGGAAGCCCTGGAAGCCGACGAAGAAGAAGAGCTTGTCCTTGATGATGGGACCGCCGACCGTGAAGCCGTACCGGTGGTACTTGTCGTCCTCGGCCGTCCGGGCCCGCTGGGGGGTCCAACCCTCGGCATAGTAGGGGAGGGCCGCGGACTTCGGGAAGTTGGTGCCGTAGAAGAGGCTGCCCGTGAAGGTGTTGGAGCCGCTCTTGGTGAGGGCGTTGACCACGCCGCCGAAGACGCCGTATTCCGCCCCGAAGGCGTTGGTGACCACCTCCACGGTCTCGATGAACTCCCGGGCCGGCTGCACGGAGGCACCCACCCCGTTGGATGTCGAGGTGTTGGAATACGTCTTGTTGGTCAGGTTGCCGTCCACCACATAGGCGTTCTGGTCGTTGGAGCCACCCATGACCTGGAAGACGCCCGTATCGGCCACGCGCACACCGGGAACGGAGGCCATGAGTCCGTCAAGGGCGTTCATGCTCGTCATGTCCATGGGGATCGTGGCGAGGGTTTCCCCCGAGAGGTTCACCCCCACCTGAGTGGAGGTCGTGTCCAATTCCCCGAGCTTGTCGACCACCTCGACCACGACCGCCTGCACCGAGACGAGCGAGAAATTGGCGATGCGCGTCTCGTTGATGCTGACCTGGAGGCTGGCCGATGCCACCTGGAATCCATCGTGGAGGGCGGTGAGGTTCCATCGACCAGCGTTGAGGAGGGGCAGGCGGTACTCACCGGCCGCGCTGGTGACGGCTGTGCGGGAGACCTGGCCGGATTTCGCCGTGATCTTCGCGCCCGGCACGGGCCGCCCGGACTTGTCCCGGACCGTGCCGGTTACCTCGCCTGTCTGAAGCGACTGCGCATGCACGGAAACGCCTGCGACCAGCAGGGCGCCAATCGACGCAAGCGTTGAGAAGCGGGATGTCATGGGATTCTCCTTCGATTCGGCGGCGCCTTGCGCCAAGCAGGGAAATGGATCCCCTGACGCCTTGAGGCGCGGGGAAGATGCACGGACCTGTCGGAAGAACTGGTTCAAGCGTTGCAACAATCCCCTGCCCCAAGTACTCCACTTTCCCAAACGGGCTATGCGCCAGTCGGCACCATCAAACGTCTTCACCTCCAGAAGGTAGCCGCTTGATCCTTCGCAACGCCAGTCGCGCAAGGCCCGGACGCCAACCGCCTTCCGCGGCGTGTCCGAATCGCGGCCCGCATGAAAAGCCGACCCCTACCCGCCTTCAAAAGCCTGGGAACGCTCCCCGCGAAAGGCCCTCGGCGATTTCGAACCATGGATCGGGCAGGAAACGCCCTGGATGGAACCTGCCGCCTCCGTTGACACAGCCCTGCGAGGCGAGGCGACCGACATGCGGAGATCGACAATGGGGCGGAAAGAAAAAAAGGGACTTGCGTCTTACGAAGATCGTCGTACACATATCTTCGTAGACCTGGAGGCCCCTCCCATGAACCATCCCCTGCCCCGACCCACGGACGGCGAACTGGCCATTCTCCGCGTGCTCTGGGACCGGGGGCCGTCCACGGTGCGGCAGGTGCACGAGGTGTTGTCGGCCGACAAGGACCTCGGGTACACGACGGTCCTCAAGCTGCTGCAGGTGATGACGGACAAGGGGCTGGTGGCGCGGGACGATCGCGAGCGTTCCCACGTTTACCGGTCGGCCCAGAGCGCGGATGCGACGCGGGCCCACCTGGTCCATGACCTGATGGACCGGGCCTTCGGCGGCTCTGCGGCGCAGCTGGTCATGCAGGCGCTGTCGGAGCGGCCCGCCTCCCGGGAGGAACTGGAGGCCATCCGCGCGCTGCTGGACGGCGCGGAGGGGAGGACGTCATGATCCGCCTCGCCGAATCCGCCCTGTTCCAGGCCCTGGGCTGGACCCTGGTCCATTCCCTTTGGCAGGGGGCGCTCCTGGGTCTCCTGGCCTGGGCCGGGCTCCGCCTCCTCCGGGGACGGCGTCCGGAGGCGCGCTACGCGCTGGCCGGCGCGGCCCTGGCGGCCATGCCCCTGGCGGCCCTGGCCACGCTGGTCCTGGCCTGGCCCGCGCCCCTGGACCCGGGTCCGGCGCCGCTGGCCCCCGCGATCCGGGGCATCACCTGGCGGGAGGCCCTGGCCCCCGTCCTGCCCTACGCGGTGGCCACGTGGATGGCCGGGGTCGCGGTGATGGGCCTTCGCCTCCTCGGGGGCTGGGCCTGGATCCAGCGGCTCCGGACCCAGGGCGCGGAACCCGCGCCCGAGGCCTGGGCCCGGCGCTGCGCGGATCTGGCGCGGCGCATGGGCATCGGCCGGGGCGCGGTCCTCCTCAGCTCCCGCACGGCGCTGGCGCCCATGGTCCTCGGCTGGATCCGGCCGGTGATCCTGGTGCCCGCCGCGGCCCTGGCCGCCATGGATCCGGCCGCGCTGGAGGCGGTGATCGCCCACGAGCTCGCCCATGTGGGACGGGCCGACTACCTCTGGAACCTCGCCCAGTCCGTGGCCGAGGCGCTGTTCTTCTACCACCCGGCGATCTGGTGGATCTCCCGCCAGATCCGCGCCGAGCGCGAGCACTGCTGCGACGATGCGGCGGTCCGCGCCTGCGGTGACCGCATCCTCTACGCCCGCGCCCTCGCGTCGCTGGAGGAGCTCCGCATTCCCATCGCACCCCGGCCCGGGCTCGCGCCCGCGGCCACCGGAGGTCATCTCATGAACCGCATCCGCCGCATCCTCCTGCCCAGCCTCCCGCCCTCGCCGGCGGGGCGGGCCGGATTGTTCTCCCTCCTCGCGGTGACCGCCCTCGGCGCCGCCACCGGCCTGGGCCTGGCCCAGGAGAAGCCGGCTCCCGCCGCGCCGGCGGCGCCGGCCGCACCCGCCGCCCCCAAGGCCCCGGCCGCCCGGGCCGAGAAGGCCCCCGACCTGGACCGCCGCGCCCGGGAGCTGGAGGCCGCCGCCACCGCCTTCCGCAAGCGCGCCGAAGCCGCCCGCAAGGACGCCAAGCCCGATCCCGAGCTGGAGCGCCTGGAGAAGGACCTGCGGGAGAAGGCGCGGGCCATGGCCGAGGCCGCGCGCCGCACCACGAAGGTCCGCATCCCCGCCATCCACGTGGAGGCACGGGAGGTCGAGGTGCCCGACATGGCCGGCCTGAAGGGGCTCGAGCAGCTCAAGGTGGACGTCCACCGCCTGAAGGACCTGGAGCACCTCAAGGTGGACATCCAGGCCCTGAAGCACCTGGAGGACCTCAAGGGGGACACGGCGCGCCTGGAAGGGCTGGCCGCCTCCGGCACCCACCGCATCGTCATCCGCGGCCGCGAGGGGGAGGCGGCCGATCACCAGGTGATCCTGAAGCGCCTGGGGCCTGCGCAGGCCGCCGAGGTGGAGGCGCTCCGGGCCGAGGTGGCCCGCCTCAAGGCCCGGCTGGAGAAGCTGGCGCCGCCGCCGCCCGCCCCCCCCGAACCCCCCGCGCCCCCCGCGGCGCCGGTCCCCCCGGTCCCCCCGGTCCCCGACGTCCCCTGAGCCCCCCCTGCCCCAGGCACCCCGTCCGGACCCCACCGGACGGGGTGCCTGCTTGGGGACGGCCGGCGTTTGTCGCATGATGTCTGAGGGTTGCGGAGGCGCGCATGGCTGATCGGGGGACGGGGTTCCGGAGGGTGGCGATCGCGCTGGCCCTGGTCCTGCCGCTGGCGGCCCAGGAGGGCTTCGAGCATCCGCGCACCCAGCTGAGCCCCAAGGAGCAGGAGACGGTGGACTACAACCGCCGCCTGGCCCGGCCGCGCACGCCGCTCCCGCGGCTCCCGCTCACGGCCGAGGAGAAGGCGCGGGCCCGCAGCTTCAACCAGGCCCGCAATTCGGTGGTGTTCATCCACTCCATCACGGACGGCTACTACACCTCCAACCGGGGGGACGTCTACGCGATCCCCCCCGCGTCGGGCACGGGATTCGTGTGGGACAGCCTGGGGCACGTGGTGACCAACCACCACGTGATCTCGTACGAGGACCCCGCCGGCAGGCCCGGGGGCGAGGCCGACAACCTCCAGGTGACCCTCGCCGACGGCCGGGTCTACAAGGCCGTGGTCATCGGCCGCAACCTGGCGCAGGACATCGCCGTGCTCCACGTCTTCGCGCCGCTGGACGCCATGAAGCCCCTGCCCATCGGGACCTCCAAGGACCTCGTCGTGGGTCAGGACGTGCTGGCCATCGGCAATCCCTTCGGCCTGGACCACACGCTCACCACCGGCATCATCTCCGCCCTGGGCCGCGACATCCCCACCAGCTTCGGCACGCACATCACGGGGGCCATCCAGACCGACGCGGCCATCAACCCGGGCAACTCGGGCGGGCCCCTCCTGGACCGGGCCGGGCGCCTCATCGGCATGAACACGGCCATCACCACCAATTCCGGGGCCAGCGCCGGGGTCGGGCTGGCCATCCCCGTGGACACCCTCAACAAGGTGGTCCCCATCCTCATCGCCCGGGGTCAGACCTACCGCCCCGTGCTGGGGTTCTCGGCCCTGCCCTCGTACCAGAACCCGGTCCTCAACATCGGCCGGGGGGTGGCGGTCTTCGAGGTGACCCCCGGCGGCATCGCCGACAAGGCGGGGCTCCGCGGGTTCACCTACAAGGAGGGGAGCAAGGCCCCCTACGCCCCCGAGGACGTGATCGTCGGGGACGTCATCCTCACGGTGAACGGCCTGACCCTCAGCTCCGACGCCCACCTGATGGACTTCCTGGACCTCACCCCGCCGGAGCAGACCCTGGACTTCGAGGTGCTGCGCGCCGGCAAGGTCATCCACATCACCCTGAAGCCGGAGGCCGCCGCCCCGGTGGCGGAGCGCCGGACTTGAGGGGTCGGCAGGGCAGGTAGGCCAGCGGAACCTCCAGGACCCCGGGCCGGTCCCGGAAGCCCAGGCGCAGGAGGGCCCGGCCCGGGGTCTCCCCGACGCGGAGGACGCGCAGGCGCCCGCCCCGGAGCGGCACGACCCGGAAGCCGGCGCCGATCACCTGGAGGGAGGCGATGGACGGCCGCCCCCCATCCGCCGCCTCGAGGCGCAGGACGCGGCTCCGCCGCGCGGGATCCTGGAAGACGACGCGGGGGGGCGTCGCGTCCACGGCGGGCCGGAACCGCCAGGCGACGGTGAGCTCGAAGGCGGGCTGGAGGGGGGCGGCGGTGGCGACGCGGAGGCGGTCCACCCCGCGCCGGACCCCCGCGGGCACCCGGTCCGCCCGGAAGGTGAAGCCGAGCTGGGCCGAGCCTCCGGTTTCGGCCAGGTCCGGCTCCAGGTGCGGCGGCGGGGCCTCGGCGAGCCGAAGGCCGGCGGGCGCCCCCGATTCCCGCCGGAAGGAGAAGACGCAGCGGGGGCTTTCGTGGGCCAGGAAGGTGCCCAGGTCCCGGTCGGTCCCGTCCACGGCCAGGTCCGGCCGGACCTGGGCGCGCACGGGCAGGTGGTACCGGCCCTGGCGGGGGTCGTCGGTGCCGATCCGCACGTCCCGGGCCTGGAAGCCCTCCAGGCCCGCCGCGTCGAAGACCAGGCGGAGCGGGGCCTCGGCGCCCGGGGCCAGGGGGGCCTCCAGGGCCGGGCCCTCCACCCGGACACCCGGGGGCACGTCCAGGAGGCGGAGGGCGATGGGCCGGTCGCTGCGGTTGCGGATCCGGTAGGCCTGGGCCCTTCGCTCGGTTGGTCCCAGGCTGCCCAGGTCCACCTCCCCCGGGGGGTCCACCCGGAGGCGGGGCGGGTCCAGGGGAGCTGGCAGCGTGACGACCGGTGGTGGGGTTGGCAAAAACAGGAGCATGGGCGGGCCTCCGGCGGAAACGTCTCGCCGGGTCCTTGGATGCACCGCGCTTCTTGGCGGGTGACCGGTAATAAATGATTCTTTATCAGGTGCTTACAAATTTTTCATATTGTCTTTTTGTCGAAAATCACACGCCCGCCTGCGTACCATGGGTGATTCTTGCGGAGTCCCCTGTGCTGCACGGCGAAAAGGAAGAACGCGAAGCCTGGAAGGCCGCGCCCCTGTCCGATCTGGTGCGCCACATCGTGGGCTCCTGCCACCAGGAGTGCCGGGTGGACATGGCCCGGCTCGAGACGCTGGTGGAGCTGATCTCCCTGGAGGAGCAGGCGCCGAGTCCCGGCCTGCTGGAGATCCGGGCCCTCATCGGGAAGTTCTGCGCCGGCATGCGGGCCCACCTGGCCCTGGAGGAGCGGACCCTCTTCCCCTACATCCTCGCAAGGGAGGCCGGCGTGGAACCCGGCCTCACCCCCGAGGCCCTGGCCTCCCTCAAGAAGGTGCTCGAGGGGGACCACGAGGCCGAGGCCGGCCTGCTCCGCTCCATCCGGGACCTGACGCTCGGCTTCGCGGGGGAGACGGACCCGGCCAGCGCCGAGGGGCGCATCCACGCGGCCATGAAGGTGCTGAGCCAGCGCCTCCAGAAGCACATGTATCTTGAGACCCATTTTCTTTTTCCGAGGACGCGCTAGCCTGTTGGCGTGCTCGAGAAACCCCTCCTCACCCCCAGCGAAGCCGCGGACCGCATCCGGGACGGACAGGTGGTCATGTCCGGCGGGTTCATGGGCTGCGGCGCGCCCCACACCCTCATCCAGGCCCTCTGCGGACGCGGCCTGAAGGGCCTCACCCTGATCAGCACCGACACGGCCATCCACGACGCCAGGACGGGCCGCGTCACCGGCATCGGCCATCTGGTGCGGGAACGGGCCTTCGCGCGGATCATCGCCAGCCACATCGGCCTCAACCAGGAGACCCAGCGCCAGATGAACGCCGGGGAGACCGAGGTGGTCCTCGTGCCCCAGGGCACCCTCGCGGAGCGGATCCGCGCCGGGGGCGCCGGCCTGGGCGGGATCCTCACTCCCACGGGGGCGGGGACCGAGGTGGAGCTGGGCAAGACCGTGATCGAGGTGGAGGGCCGCGCCTACCTCCTCGAGCTGCCCCTCCGGGCCGACGTGGCCCTCGTCAAGGCCGCGCGCGCCGACCGCGCCGGGAACCTCGTCTTCGCGGGCACGGCGCGCAACTTCAACCCCCTGATGGCCACCGCCGCCGACCTCGTCATCGCGGAGGCGGAGGAGATCGTGGAGATCGGCGGGCTCGACCCCAACCACGTGCACACCCCCTCCATCTTCGTGGACCTTCTCGTCCGCGCCGAGCGCCTCGAGCCGTGACCATGGACTACACCCCCGACAAGGCCGTCATCGCCCGCCGCATCGCGCGGCTCTTCCGGTCCGGCGACGTGGTGAACCTGGGCATCGGGCTCCCCACCCTCGTGGCGGAGCACCTCCCCGCGGGCGTGACGATCGTCCTCCAGTCCGAGAACGGCCTCATGGGCCTGGGCCCCGCGCCCGCGCCCGGGCAGGAGGACCGGAACCTGGTGAACGCCGGGGGCGCGCCCATCTCCGTGCTGCCGGGGGGCTGCTTCTTCGACTCCGCGGCCAGCTTCGGGATCATCCGGGGCGGCCACGTGGACTACACCGTCCTGGGCGTGCTGGAGGTGGACCAGGAGGGCAACCTCGCCAACTACAAGGTGCCCGGGAAGCTCGTCCCGGGCATGGGCGGGGCCATGGACCTGGTGGCCGGCGCGCGCACCGTGGTGGCGGCGACCCTGCACTTCGAGCCCTCGGGCGCCTCGCGCCTCCGGCGGCGCTGCGCCCTGCCCCTGACGGCGGCGCGGGAGGTGGACCTGGTCGTCACGGACCTGGGCCTCTTCGAGGTGCGCGAAGGCCGGTTCCTCCTGCGGGAATGCCTGGGACCCCATCCGCCTGAGTGGATCCTGGCCCGCACGGACGCGGACATCGAGGTGGCGGAAGGGGCCTGGAAACCCTGACGCGGGCGTGGCATGCTGGGGCCCTCCGGGATCGTCCCGGAGCTTTTCAGACGCCCAATTCCCAGAGAGTCCCATGAACGCCACGCCCGGTTCCGGCGCCGATCCCGACGCCTTGATCCCTTATGCCTTCGAGCGCCTCCACCAGGACAGCGACGGCGGCGAAGCCGCCCGCCTGGAGGCCCAGAGCCGCCTCTTCGAGGAGGCCGATCCCCTGGCCCAGCTCCCGCCCCTGCCCGAGGACGCGGAGATCCTCGACGCCGGTTCCGGAACCGGCTTCTGGGCCCTGCGCCTCGCCGCCCTCGCCCCCCGGGGGCGGATCACCTGCCTCGACCGGTCCCCCGAACTCCTGGACCTGGCGCGCCGGCGCCTGGCCGCCCTGGGCCCCCGGGCCTCCTTCCTCTGCCAGGACCTCCGCGCCCTGGACCTGCCGAGGAACGCCTTCCACCTGGTCTTCACGTCCCTGACCCTGGCCCACGCGCCGGACCTGGAGGCCGCCCTGGCGGGCCTCACCGCCGCCATCCGGCCCGGAGGCTGGATCGCCTGTTTCGAGCCCGTGGAGCAGGGGCGGCGCTTCTGCTCGGTCCAGCCGCCGTGCCCCAACCTCGAGCTGCTGGGGGACCAGATCCTGGAGGTGGCCCGGGAGCGGGGCTCGGACCTGGGCGTCGGCCTCACCATCGTCCACCAGCTGGACCGCATGGGCCTGGAGGCCCCCTCCCTGCGCGCCTACGGCGCCGCCCTCCACGGCGCGGCCGCGGGCACCTGCGCCCGGGAGGTCATCGTCCCCCTGGCCCGGGCCTACCTGCGCAACCGGTGGGACCCGGAGGCCCTGGACCGGCGCATCGCCGCCGCCCTCGAGGAGGCCGGACGGCCCCACCTCTGGCTCCACTTCCACCGGGCCGTCGCCATGGCCCGCAAACCCTCACAGGGCCTCGGCGAGGGCGGCCCATCTGCTGTCGGGCAGGTCGGGTAGCTGGACGATGGGCAGACTCGCCGCCAAGGCCGCGTCCCGCTCCCGGCGCATGCCCTCGGTGAGGGTGCGGCCGCAGAGGACGAGCCCGTCACAGCGCAGGAGCAGCCGCTCGCAGGCCGCCAGGGCCCGGTCCCGGACCGCCAGCCCCCCCGGTCCCGATTCGTCCAGGAACGCGAAGTTGGTGTGGGGCAGCACGAGCACCGCCTCGGGCAGCAGGTCCTGCACGAGCCGGGCCCGGGCCATCATGCGCATCTGGTTGCGCTGGATGGCGGGCCTGGACCCGTCGCCGCGGAACGGGCCGGCCAGGTAGAGGACCCTGGGCCCGCCACCGAAGCGGGCCTGCAGCTCGGTCCAGGGGGAGGCGGGCTCGGGGCGGCAGGGTGTGGGCATGGGATCCTCCGGATTCAGCATGCCGCCGCGGGAACGACATCGGCTGTCCCGGGCCCCGGGACGCTACACTGCCCCCATGAGAATGAACCGGCAGGACTTCGAGGCGGTGGTGGCGCGGGCCCTGGACCTGATCCCGGAGGACTTCCAACCCTACCTGGCGGGGATTCCCGTGGTCGTGGAAGACGAACCCTCGGACGAATTGCTGGACGCCATGGAGGTGCCCCTGGACGAGACCCTCTACGGCCTCTACGAGGGCCCCGCCCTGGACGAGGAGGTCCCGGGCTTCGGCGACCTGCCCGCCCGGATCATCGTGTACCGCCTCCCCCACCTGGAGGCGGCCCGGAACCGGGGCGAGCTGGAGCGGGAGGTGGCCACCACGGTCCTCCACGAGGTGGCCCACCGCTTCGGCATCGAGGAGGCGCGCCTGGAGGAACTGGGCTGGGATTGACCCGGCGGGCGATCCTGGAAATCCCTTGAGCCTCAAGGCTTTTTCCGGATGATGAACTCTCGAATTGAGATTGAGAAATAATTTTTATTAGTGCTTTCTATCCCTCCCCTTCCGTCCTATCCTCGGCTCCGCCCAGCCCGGCAGTACCCCCCATGGCCCCCCCCGCGGGGGCTTTCCCCTTCAGGCAGGAGAGAGGACATGACAGCACCCAGCGCGCATCAAATCCTCCAGGACCCGGAATTCATCCGCCTCGTCAGGCGCAAGAACACCGTCACGGTGGTCCTCACGATCGTGGAGCTCGTCCTCTACTTCGGCTTCATCGGCCTCGTGGCCTACGACAAGCCCTTCCTCGCGCGCACCCTCGGGGCGTCGGCCATCACCGCCGGCATCCCGATCGCGGTGGGGGTGATCGTCCTGAGCTGGATCCTGACGGGGATCTACATCTTCTGGGCCAACAGCCGCTACGACGTCATGGTCCGGCGGATCAAGGACAAGGTGGGGAGGTGACCATGCAGGCTCCGCAGCAGTCCGTCATCGGCACCCTCAGCCCCCTGGCCATCACGTTCTTCATGGCCTTCGTCCTGGTCACCCTCGGCATCACGTACTGGGCCGCGCGGCGCACCAAGAGCGCCGCCCAGTTCTATGCGGCCGGCGGCGGCATCACCGGCTTCCAGAACGGCCTCGCCCTCGCGGGCGACTACATGAGCGCGGCGAGCTTCCTGGGCATCGCCGGCCTCGTCTCCCTCAAGGGCTACGACGGCCTCATCTACTCCGTGGGCTGGCTCGTGGGGTGGCCCATCGTCATGTTCCTGATCTCCGAGCCCCTGCGCAACCTGGGCAAGTACACCTTCTCCGACGTCGTGGCCTTCCGCCTCCGCATGAAGCCCATCAAGACCGCCGCCGCCATCGGCTCGCTGGTGACGGTGCTCTTCTACCTGACGGCCCAGATGGTGGGCGCGGGCTCGCTCATCAAGCTCATGTTCAACCTCCCCTACGAGGCCGCCATCTTCCTCGTCGGCGGACTCATCATCGCCTACGTCCTCTTCGGGGGCATGCTGGCCACGACCTGGGTGCAGATCATCAAGGCCGTGCTCCTCCTGGGCGGCGCCACCCTGCTGGTGGTGCTGTGCATGGCCCAGGTGGACTTCAGCTACCCGGCCCTGTTCTCCAAGGCCTCCTCCCTGTACGGTGCGAAGTTCCTGGAGCCAGGCGGCCTCGTCACCAAGCCGCTCGACGCCTTCTCCCTGGGCCTGGCGCTCATGTTCGGCACCGCCGGCCTGCCCCACATCCTCATGCGCTTCTACACCGTCCCCGACGCGCTCGAGGCGCGCAAGTCGGTGTTCTACGCCACGGGCTTCATCGGCTACTTCTACATCCTCACCGTGACGATCGGCTTCGGGGCCGCCGTGCTCGTGGGTCAGAAGGCCATCACCGCCATCGACGCGGGCGGCAACATGTCGGCCCTGGCCCTGGCGGAGCACCTGGGCGGCGGCGTCTTCCTCGGCTTCCTGGCGGCGGTGGCCTTCGCCACCATCCTCGCCGTGGTGGCGGGCCTCACCCTGGCCGGGGCCTCGGCCCTCTCCCACGACCTCTACGCGGGCGTGCTCCGGCACGGCCAGTCCAACGAACGCGAGGAGATGCGGGTGGCCAAGGTGTCCACGGTGATCCTGGGCATCCTCGCCATCCTCCTGGGCCTGCTCTTCCAGAAGCAGAACGTGGCCTTCATGGTGGGCCTGGCCTTCGCCGTGGCCTCCAGCGCCAACTTCCCGGCCCTGGTGATGTCGGTGATGTGGAAGCGGTTCACCACCGCCGGCGCCGTCGCCAGCATCTTCACGGGGCTGACGGTCGCGGTCACCCTGATCGCCCTGTCCCCCACGGTCTACGAGGACGTCTTCCAGGACGGCAAGGTGAAGGCGCGGGCCGCCGCGTCGGCGCGGGCGGTCCGGCTCGAGGGCTACGCCCGCGACGCGGCCCGGGCCGAGGCCGACCTGCAGGGCCGCATCCTCGCGGCGACGCAGGGCCTGGCCGCCCCCGGCCTGCCGGAGCCCGCCCGGGTGAAGCGGACCGCGGAGCTCAAGGGACTGCAGGCCGACCTGGCCCTGGTCCAGGACGGCGGGCTCCCGGCGGCGCTCGCCGAGGCGCGGGCCGCCAGGACCACCGCCGACGCGGCGGTGCGGCCGGCGCCCTTCCCCATGAAGAACCCCGGCGTCTTCTCCATCTTCGGGGCCTTCTTCATGGGCATCGTGGTCTCCCTCCTCACGCGGGAGAAGGAGGCCGAGGAGAAGTTCGAGGCCGAGAAGGTGCGCACCTTCATCGGCATCGGCGCGGCCGGCGCCTCCGGGCACTGAGCGCGGCCCCCGCCGTTCAGAACGCGACGCCCCCCTCCGGCGGCAGGAGCCCCTGGGCCTGCCGCCGGGGGTCTCCCACCCGGAGGAGCCCGTCCAGGCCCGTCACCCCGGCCTCCGCCAGCGGCGGCAGGAGGCGCTGGAGGACCTGGGCGGTGAGGTAGGCGTCCCCCAGGGCGGTGTGGGCCCCCGCCACCGGCGCGCCCAGGGCCCGGGCCAGGGTGTAGAGGGTCGTCGCCTGGACGGGGGCGTGGAGGGCGGGGTGCGCCGGAAGGCGCTGGCGGAGCCAGCCGTAGAGGGCGAGGGTGTCCACCGCCCGCCGGCCCGGGACGGGAAGCCGGAGGCGCCGGGCCTCCCGGCCCAGGAAGGCCAGGTCGATGGCCACGCAGTGGCCCACCAGCACCGTGCCCTCCGCCCAGGCCAGGAAGGCGGGGAGGACCTCGTCGATGGGCGGCGCCGCTTCCACCCGGCCGGGCATGATCCGGTGGATGACGATGCTCCGTTCGTCCAGGACCGCCCCGGGCCGCACGAGGGCGTCCCAGGTCTCGCCCACCCGGATCCGCCCGCCCTCCATGCGCACGGCGCCCAGGGCGACGATGCCGTCGCGGGCCGGATCCAGGCCCGTCAGTTCCGTGTCGAGGACGGTGAACCGCGCCGCCTCGAGGCCGGGCCCGCCGGGGTCCAGGAGGCGCGCGATCCGCTCCCGCCAGCCCACCGCCGCCTCAGACGATGAAGGCCCGGTAGCGCTCCGCGACGTCGTCCTGGACCTTCAGGACCAGGCGGAAGACGTTCTTCAGGGAGGTGCGCTCCAGGTGGCTGAGGGACGCGAGGGGCACCACATTGTCCACGGGCCGGCCCTCCTCGAGGAGGCGGGCCTGGTGGTGGGTGCGGAGGAGGGTGAGGAATTCGAAGGCCTGCTGGAGCTCGTCGACGCGGTCCGCCGCGAGGGTCGGCCCGTCCCGGAGCGCCTCCAGGCGCTCCCAGGTCGAGGTGGCGCGGATCCCCTGCTCGAGGGCGAAGAGCCGCGCGAGGTCCACGAGGGGGGCGAGGCCCCGGACCTTGAGGTTGAGGCCGGCCTTGTGCTCGCCGGTGCGTTCAACGGAGACGTTTCCGAAGAACCCGATGGGCGGCCGGTTCCGCACCAGCGCGGCGGCGAGGAAGCCCAGGAAGGCCGGCTGTTCCCGGATGCACGCGTCCAGGTGGGACCGCAGGCCCCAGGCCAGGTCCGCGTCCCCGGCCAGGGGCCGGAAGTCGAGGAAGATGAGGGCCCGGAGCACGGCCTGGGGGCTGGGCTCCGACACCCAGGCCTCGAGGAGGGCCTCCCAGGCGCTGCGCGGGCGGCGCCAGTCGGGGTTCACGGCCATGCAGCCGGCGGGGCAGGGCTCGAAGCCGCAGGCCACCAGTCCGTCCCGCATGCGCCCGGCCAGCGCGGCGAAGTGGGCCTCCACCCGGTCCCGGTCCGCCGCGGGCGGGTCCTCGTAGAGGAGGGCGTTGTCCTGGTCCGTGCGGAAGGTCTGCTCCTTCCGGCCCTCGCTGCCCAGGGCCAGCCAGCACCAGGGCACGGGGGCCGGGCCCAGCTCCCGCTCGGCGAGGGCCAGCACCTTGCGCGTCACGCGGTCGTTGAGCTCGGAGAGGATCCGCACCACGGCCGTGGCCCGCGCCCCCTCCCGCAGGAGGGAGGAGACCACGCCCAGGGCCTTGCGCGCGACGGGGGCGAGGCCCTCCAGGGTGGCCTGCCCCTCGATGTCCTCGGAGAAGGCGAGGGGGCTCCGGCCCTGGAGCACCATGAAGTCGTGGTTCGACACCACGCCGGCGAGGGCCCCGTCCCGGGTCACGGCCACGTGGTGGATGCCGGCCTGGAGCATGGCGAGCACCGCCTCGAAGGCCGGGGCGCCCGCGTCCATGGCCACGACGGGCCGGCTCATGATGTCCGCCACGGGCGCCTCGGGGGAGGCGCCGCCGGCCACGACCCGGGCCCGCAGGTCCGAATCGGTGACGATGCCCACGGGTTCGCCACCCGGGCCCAGGACGAAGGCCGCGCTCCCCCGCGCCTCGGTGATGCGCCGCGCCGCCTCCCGCACCGGGGCCCCGGGCGGCACCGTGACGGCGCCGGCCCGGGCGATCTCCCCCAGGGTCGCCGTGAAGAGGAGGCGGTCGCTCCCCCCCAGGAAGGGGCTGCGCCCCTGCATCTCCCGCGCGGCGACGCCCGCGTACTTGGCCAGGTGGAAGGCCAGGAGGTACTCGGTGACGGCCGGGTGCGAGGCCATCAGCGCGTTGAGCCGGGCCCGGGGCAGCCGGTAGACGAGGGTGTCCTCCAGGGCCACGATGGTCGTCTTCTGGCGCCCGCCCAGGAGGGACACGAGACCGAAGGTCTCCCCCCGCTCCCGGGTGTCGACGAGGCGCTCCTCTCCGGCGTCCCCGCCCCGGAGGGTGATCTTGACGGCGCCCTCCCGGATGATGGGCAGGGCGTCGGCGGTGGCCCCGCCCTGCTCCAGGATGACGGCGCCCCGGGGATGGAAGACCAGGTCGAGGTGGCGGGCCAGGTCCTCCAGCTCGCCCCGCTCCAGGAACTGGAAGGGGGGCACCTGGGACAGGAATTGGACGGCCTCCTCGACCAGCATCCCCACCTCGCCCGCGCCGCGGCCCCCACCCCCGGGACCGGGTTGCAACACCATAGCACCGGGGGCCCCCCCCGCGCAGCGGAAGGGCCCCCCGGGACGGCGCGCGGGCTCAGGCCTCGGCGAAGAGCGGGTGGCTGAGGTAGCGCTCGCCGGTGTCGCAGACGACGGCCACCACGGTCTTGCCCTCGCCCAGCTCGCGGGCCACCTTCAGGGCGGTGAACACGATGGCGCCGGTGCTGATGCCGGTGAAGACCCCCTCCTCCCGGGTCAGCCGCCGCGCGGTGGCGATGGCGTCCTCGTAGCCCACGTCCTCGACGCGCTGGAAGGCCTGGCGGTTCAGGATGGTGGGGACGAAATTGGCGCCCAGGCCCTGGAGCTTGTGGGGACCCGCCTTGCCCTGGGTGAGCAGGGGGGAGTCCACGGGCTCCACGGCCACGACGAGGGTGCCGGGCTTCTTCTCGGCCAGGACCTCGCCCACGCCGGTGATGGTTCCGCCGGTGCCGATGCCCGCCACGAAGGCGTCCAGCTCGGGCACCTGCTCCAGGATCTCCAGGGCCGTGGTGCGGCGGTGGACGGCGGGGTTGGCGGGGTTGTCGAACTGCCGCACCACCCAGTAGCGGGGATCGGCCGCGGCCAGCTCCTCGGCCTTCTCGACGGCGCCCTTCATGCCCAGGGGGCCGGGGGTCAGGACGAGGGTGGCCCCGTAGGCCTTGAGGATGGCCCGGCGCTCCAGCGTCATCGTGTCCGGCATGACGAGGGTGATGGGGTAGCCCTTGGCGGCGGCGACGAAGGCCAGGCCCACGCCGGTGTTGCCGCTGGTGGCCTCGAGGAGCTCCATGCCGGGCTTCAGGGTGCCCTTGGCCTCGGCGTCCTCGATCATGGAGAGGGCGATGCGGTCCTTGACGCTGCCGCCGGGGTTGGCGCTCTCCAGCTTGAGCCAGATGGTGGCGCTGCCCGGCTCGGCGAGGCGGTTCAGGCGGACGACGGGCGTCTGCCCGATGAGTTCGTAGGCATGGTCGACACGGTTGGGACGGGGCATGTCAGGTCTCCTTTCGGGGCGGTGGCCCAGGAACCCCAGGATGGAGGGGCGGATCCGTATTGTCAAGTTTTTCCATAGACAATAGGAACAAACCCCTTTGCCCCCTATACTGGGAGGGGAGGTCGGCGATGAAGGTTTCCACCCGGGGACGCTACGGGCTTCGGATCATGATGGAGCTGGCCCTCCGGGAGGGCGCGGGCCCCGTCCAGGTGACGGCCGTGGCCCGGAACCAGGGGCTGCCGGCCAAGTACATCCACGTCCTGGTGGGCGGCCTCAAGGCCGCGGGCCTCGTGACGGCCCAGCGCGGCCCCTCCGGCGGGCTGGAACTGGCCCGGGAGGCCTCCCGCATCACCGCCCTGGACGTGGTGGAGGCCCTGGAGGGGCCCGTCCGACCCGTGGACTGCGACGCGGGGCCCGAGGGCTGCAAGCGGTCCGACGCCTGCGTCACCCGCGAGGTGTGGCGGGAGATGGGGGAGGCCATGGAGGCCGTCCTGCGCCGCCACACGCTGGCCGACCTGGCCGAGCGGATGCGGGCCGCCTCCGCCGGCGGGGACGCCTGGATGATCTGAGGCTCCCGGAGCTGCTAGGATCAGGCTTTCCTGACGCTTCCCCACATCCGGTTTGCCGTCTACGGGAGTCCCCATGACGACCACCCTGGCCAGAAAGATCCTGGGGCCCGCCGTGGGCATGACCTTCGCCGCGGCCCTCGCGGCGGCGTGGGCCTTCTCGGCCTACGGCGGCTACCTCACGCGGCGCACCGCGGCCCAGGAGGCCCGGTCGGCCCTCGACACCGTGGAACTGGTCCTCACCACCACGGACCGCATGATGACGGAGCGCGTGGCCACCGGCATGGGCGAGCTGCTGCTGGAGATCCGCCGCCTGGGCGCGCCGGCCCCGGGCCGTCCCGTGACCGTCGGGCCCGAGACCGCCCCGGACCTGGTCCTGGGCGGCAAGTCCCAGCACGGGCAGAACGCCCTCGTGGACGAGGTGGCCACCCACATGGGGGGCACCGCCACCCTCTTCACCCGGCGGGGCGACAGCTTCATCCGCATCGCCACCAACGTGAAGAAGCCCGATGGCTCCCGGGCGGTGGGCACCCTCCTGGACCCCAAGGGCAAGGCCATCCAGCACCTCCTCGCCGGGGAGGGCTTCCAGGGTCTCGTGACCATCCTCGACCAGCCCTACATCACGTCGTACCAGCCCCTCAAGGACGCCGGGGGCCGGGTCGTGGGCGCGGCCTACACGGGCATCCCCATCACCACGCTCGGCCACCTGGCGGAGGTGGTCGGGCGCATGAAGGTCCTGGACCGGGGCTTCCTGGCCATCCAGGACCGGGAGGGCCGCGTCCTCTTCGGGCCCGCCCACCGCGCGCCGGCGGCCGTGGCCGCCGCCCTGGGCGGGGCGCGGGCGGAGGGCCTCGACTGGCGGGTCCAGGACCGGCCTTACGCGGCGTGGGGCTGGCGGATCTCGGCGGCCATGGCCGACCAGGACGTGACGGACTTCCTCTGGCGCATCCGCCTCATCACGGTGGCCATCGGCATCGCCGGGTCCGTGACCGTGGGCTTCGTGTTCAACGCCATCGTCAAGGCGCGCCTCACCCGGCCGGTGAAGGCGGTGCTGGACGGCATCCTCCGGAAGGACCTGACCTGCCGGATCGACGCGGGGACCGACGACGAGATCGGGGACCTGGGCCGCGCCTACAACGCCAGCAACGAGCAGTTCCAGACCGTGTTCCAGGGCCTCGTGGAGGACTCCGAATCGGTGGCCGGGGGCTCCCTGCGCATCAGCTCGACCCTCGAGGACATGCGCGCCGCCTCCCGGGAGATCGCCCAGGGCGGCGAGGCCCAGAGCGCCAGCATGGCCGCGGTCGCGCGGTCCATGGACAAGCTGGCCCGCATCATCGGCGACGTGGAGGCGGGGGTGGAGGACTCCCGCGCCCGCACCGGCGAGGCCGTGACCGCCTCGCACAGCGGCATCAGCTCGGGCGAGGCCGCCGCCCGCGCCATGGAGGCCATCCGGGGCTCCACGGCGCGCATGGCCAAGGCCGTGGCGGTCATCCAGGACATCGCGCGCCAGACCAACCTCCTCAGCCTGAACGCCGCCATCGAGGCCGCCAAGGCGGGGGCCCAGGGCAAGGGCTTCGCCGTGGTCGCCGAGGAGGTCCGGAAGCTGGCGGAGCGCAGCGCCCAGTCCACCCGCGAGATCCAGGCCACCATCGAGGACGTGGACCTCGTCGTCCTCCAGGGCGCCGAGGCGGTGGACCAGAACGTCGCGGCCCTGCGCGCCATCGGCGAGCACATCGCCTCCCTGGCGGGGTCCGCCGAGCGCATCGCCACCGCCATGGCCGACGGCATCCACACCCGGGACGAGGTCCAGCGCCAGGTGGAGGCCACGGAGGCCGGCATCGAGGACAACCGGGCCACCTCCCGGCAGATCGCCGAGCGGGTCGACGAGGCCGCCGGCGCCGCCAACGGGCTGGCCGGGGTCGCCGAGAACCTCGCGGCCAAGGTGGCCAAGTACCGCATCTGACCGTCCGCCGGCCTACACTGGGGCATTCCTCCAGGAGGCCACGCATGAACCAGCCGGGCTGGCGTAAGCGGTTCCTCACCCCCATCCAGGTCCTGCTCACGGGGGCCCTCTTCGTGGAGGCCGCGGCGATCTTCGGCCTGGCGGCGTTCCCGGCGCTCAAGGTGATCGAATGGAGCCTGGACCTGCCCCTGCGGGGGGACCTGCGCCTCCTGGGACTGGGCCTCGCCCTGGGCGCGGCCTGGTTCGTCTTCGGCGCGGCCCTCCTGGTCCTGCTCCCCCTGGCCCGTTGGATCACCTTCGCCGCCGGGACCCCGGTGGGCACCTACAGCTACCTGAGCTGGCAGGGCTGGCGCTGGGCCAGCTACAACGCCCTCACCCTCTTCCTGCGCTTCACCTTCGTCCACTGGATCCGGCTGACGCCGCTCCTGCCGGCCTTCCACCGCCTCATGGGCATGCGCATCGGGAAGCGGGTCCAGATCAACACGGCCGTGGTGGCGGACCAGAACCTCATTTCCATCGGGGACGACACCGTCATCGGCGGCGACGTGACCCTGGTGGCCCACGTGGCCGAGCGGGGCCGCCTCCACGCGGCCCCCGTGGTCATCGGCCGGAACGTGACCGTGGGCCTGATGGCGGTGATCTTCCCCGGGTGCGTCCTGGGGGACGGGTCCATCCTGGCCGCCGGCTCGGTCTTGTCCAAGGGCACCCGGGTGGGGCCCGGGGAAATCTGGGCCGGCGTCCCCGCCCGCCGGGTGGGAACGAGGCGCCTCCCTGGCCGCACACACTGTTAGGATGTCGGCAGCAACCTGGAGGAAACCGTGATGGGTCACGTTCGCGCGCTGTTCGCGGCGGCAGTCGTCCTGCCGCTGCTGGCCCAGCCCTCCCTGGACGCGCCCCAGGTCCGCGCCTGGGCCTGGGACGTGGTCAAGACCTGGCGCCTCCAGAAGCGCGACCTCCAGGGGAACCCCCTCTGGGACGCCACCCCCTTCATGGGGGCGGGCTACGAGGCGCAGAACGCCACCCTCCTGGACCAGCTGGCCACGGGCGACGCCCGGAACCGGCGGGCGGCCCTCGTGGTGCTGGGCACCCGCCCCCTGGCCGACTGGGGCCCCCGGGGCCTGCGCAAGGACGCCTGCCGGGACGAAGTGGCCCTCTACCTCTACCGGCACGGCTACCGCTTCCCGGACCGGGAGCCCTTCCTCTACCTGGAGCCCGCTTCCCGCCTGGAGCGGCCCTGGACCCAGGGCCTGGGCCTCCACCTGGAGGGGGCCGCCTGGCGCTTCCAGTGGATCCCCTCAGCCGCCCTCCTGCCCGGCAAAGCCGGCGGCGCCCTGCCCCCCGCGCTGGAGGGCGCGCCCGCGCCCACGGCCCTCCTGCGCCTCGCCCACCTCCGGCCGGGGCTCCAGCGCCTGAGGGATCTGGCGGGCGGAAGCGAGGGCCTGCCCGCCGCCCTGGCCCAGGGCACCCGGGCCGGCTTCCTCCTCCGCCACCTGGGGCCCTGGCTGGACAAGGGCGGTCTCGAGGGCCTGGCCGACCGGGAGGCCTGGATCCTCCACTACGGCCTGGCCCGGGGCTTCGCCCCCGCCGAGGGCACCCTCGTGTTCCTTCCCGGCGACCTGCCCGGCCGGGTTTCCCTGGCCCTCGGCCTCCTGAAGTTGAATCCCACCACCGTCGGCGCCCGCTCCCGGACCGTCACCTGGGAGGACGGCCGGGGCGGCAAGGCCCAGGTCACCCAGGTCCGCGGGGCGGGCGGCGTCCTGCACCTGCTCGCGGGGCCCGGGGGCACCTGGATCTGCGACCGGGAGGCCCCCCTGCGGGCCGTGGCCTTCCCCTCCCCCCTGGTCACCCTCGCCGAGCGCCAGGCCTGGTGCGGCGTGGCCCTGGCCGGCCTCCGCCCCGGCACCGAGGCCTCCCTCTGGGTGCTGCCCCGCCTCGGGGCCGGGGCCGCCTTCGAGCGGGCCATGCTGCGCCGCCGGCTCCTGGGCGCGGACCAGCCCACCTGGGCCAACCCGGGCATCGCCAAGGCCGCGCCCCGCACCGGCGCCCTGTCCGCGGCCCTGGGCGCGGGGCCCACGGAGGCCCTGCTCCAGGCCGCGCTGCGCTTCGACCAGGACGGCATGCCCGCCCTCTCCCCCCTGCCCGAAGGCAACCTGCCCGTCCAGGCTTCGCAGCGCCAGGCCTGGGAGCGCGAGCGGGACGCCCTGGCCCGGCGGCGCCAGGACCGGAGCGGCCTCCAGAAGGAGCTCGGCGCCCTGCTAGGCCTTCTGGACCTGCGCGGCGCCGCCTTCCTCTGGAACGGCTGGACCGCGCCGGAGCCCCTCACGGCCGCCCAGCGCGCCGCCCTCGCGGACTTCCAGCGCCTGCGGAAGACGGATCCCCGGAAGGCCGCGGACCTGTTGGCCCACCGGCAGGTGGACGTGTACGGCGGGTTCCTGGAGCCCGGGCTCGCGCCGGCCCTGGCCCTGGGGCTCCCCGTGAAGGCGGGCCGCGGGGGCGAGGTCCGGGAGGCCGTGGCGAAGCTGTGGCCGCGGCTCTTCAAGGGGCGGCAGCAGACCAGGGACTACGCCCAGGGCGTCCCCCTGCACCGGGTGCTCACGGACCAGGCCTTCCGGCCCTCCTGGGCCCTGGCCGGGGACGTGCTGGTGCTGGCCACCGACGACGAGGCCGCCAAGGCCATGCTGGCGGGCATCCTGGGCCAGGCCCCGAGCCTGGCGGACGCCCCGTCCCGCGCCTACGGCCGCGCGGAGCTCGACGGGCCCCGGGCGGCCCGGGACCTGGAGGTCCTGCTGCTGGCCTACCTTCGGGCCAACCGCGGCGGGGGCTACTGGTGGATGGGCGAGCCCGAGCCTTCCGGGGACGAGGCCGCCGCGGAGGTGGCCTCCACCTTCGGGCCCTTCCTGGGAGCCGTGAAGGCCCTGGGCCGCCGGGAGGTCCAGATCGAGCTCACCGCGGGCGGATTCGAGGCGACGCCGCGATGAAGCGCGCCCTCGCCGCCGCGGGCGCGGTCCTGGCCGCCGCCGCCCTCCTCGCGCCCGTGCGCCACCGGGTGCGCGTGGAGCGCGCCGAGGGCAACCCGGTCCAGCGCATCCGGCTGGAGAGCCGGTCCCTCCTGGGCCTGGCCCGGACGGCCTGGTTCGCCTCCGCCGGCGGGGACGTGCCCGCCTGGGGCGGCGCCCGCGAGGGCTTCTTCGCGGCGCCGACCGCCCCCGGCCGCGTGCGGATCTCCGCCTGGCCCGGTTTCCGGCGGGACGTGGCGCTGACGCCCTCCGCCGATCCCGGCGCCATGCCCGCGGCCCGCGCGGACCAGGGCGACCGGGACGCCTTCCGGCGCTGGTTCGTGGCGATCCTGGAGGCCCAGCTGGACGGCCCGAGCCCGGCGTGGGAGCCCGCCCAGCGCGACTGCGCGGGCCTGCTCCGCTTCGCCTTCCGGGAGGCCTGGGCCCCGCACACCGAGGCCTGGCGCGCCCGCACCGGCTTCCCCGGATCCCCCGTGGGCGGCGACCCCGCCCGGGAGCTGGCCGGCCCCTGGGCCCAGGCCTTCCCCACCCCCGACGGGTGGAACGCCTTCGCCAAGGGCGCGTACCTTCGGCGCCTCGCCTGCGTGGACCTGGGCCGCGACACCGCCGCCGCCCGCCCCGGCGACCTCGTCTTCTTCGCCCGGGGCGGCCCCCGCGCGACGCCGGACCACGCCATGGCCTTCGTGCGCCCCGACGTGGACGGCCAGCCCGTGCTCCTCTACCACACCGGACCCGAGGGCAGCGCGGAGGGCGAGGTGCGCCGCGTCCGCCTCGACGAGCTGCTCCACCACCCCGACGGCACGTTCCGCCCCGTGCCCGAGAACCCCGCCTTCCTCGGTGTCTACCGCTGGAAGGTGCTGGCCGACCCGACTCCCTGAAAGGTGCTGTGATGCGCTGGTCCACCTCCGTGCTCCTGATGTCCGCGGCCCTGCTCCTGGGGGGGATGCTCAATTCCTCCTCCCGCGCCCCGGAGGCCCCCTGGCGCGAGCGCGGCTGGACCGGCGCCTTCGCGGTGCCCCGGCCCGCCCTGCCGGGTCAGGCCGCCTGGCTCGAGGCCTCGGGCCCCATCCCCACCGACGTGCGCCTCCGCCTCCACCGGGTGGACGATCCCCCCGCCTTCCTCGCGCGCCTCCTGGCCACCCCCGCCGGCGATCCCGCCCTGGAGGGCAGCCGCGCCGGCCTCGATCCCCTCGACGTCCTCCGGGAGGCCTTCCTCTGGGGCGGGCGCCGGGCCTTCGTCACCGTCCACCGCACCGCCTCCCGCGCGCTGCGGGACGCCGCCCGGGGCGCGGGAACCCTGCGCCCCCCCCTGCAGTCCGCCACGGAGCCCCGGGAGGGCGCGGCGGTGCCCCTCGCGGGCAGGCCCGGCCTGACCTTCGTGTCCGAGGTGGTCCCCCGGGTGACGGAGGAGATCGCCCGCAGCCCCAAGCGCGCGGACGGCGGCGGCGAGCGCGAGGAGGGCCACCTGAGCCGCATCGAGCTCCCGGCCCAGGAGGCCGGCGTCTACCTGGTGGAGATCCTGCGGGACGGCGACGCCGCCTACGTGCCCTGGCTCGTCACCGACCTGGCCCTGCTGGGCGCCCAGGACGGCGCCAGCCTCCAGGTCCGGGCCGTGAGCGCCCGGGACGGCGCCCCCTACCCGGGCGTGCAGGGCCGCCTCTTCGAGGGCGCCCAGGCCCGTCCCCTCCCCTTCGGCGGGGACGGGGAGGCCCAGACGCAGGCCAGTCCGGGCGTGCGCCGGGTGGTCCTGGCCCAGGCCGGGCGCAACCTGGCCCTCCTGGCCAGCGAGGGCCAGGGCTCCGCCGCCGTGCGCCAGCGCCTCTACGCCTACACGGAGCGCCCCCTGTACCGGCCCGGCCAGGAGGTCTTCGTGAAGGCCGTCCTCCGCACCGTCGAGGGCGGGGAGAACCGGGTTCCCAGGGGCGTGGCCGAGCTCCCCTACACCGTGCTCGACCCCGAGGACACCAAGGTGGCCGAGGGGCGCGCCCGCCTCCTCAGCGCCGAGACCTGCACCTTCGGCGCCAGCGTCGTCCTCCCCGGCCAGGGGCGCCTGGGGGCCTACCGCTGGGTCTTCCAGGGCCCGCAGGGGCCCGCCCAGGCCGAATTCAAGGTGGAGCAGTTCGTGAAGCCCGCCTTCGCCGTGGCGGTCACCGCCGACGCCCCCAAGGTGGGCCTCGACGATCCCATGGCCTTCAAGGTCGCGGCCCGCTATTTCTACGGCGCCGCCGTCCGCAAGGCCAAGGCGGACTGGTTCCTCTACCGCGTCGTGCCCCGCGCCCAGGGCTGGTGGACCCCCGAGGAGGACGAGGGCCCCGCCCCCGAGCTCATGGAGAGCGGCCAGCTGGAGCTGGACGAGGACGGCGGCGCCGCCAGCCCCGTCTTCAAGGCCGCCGAGGACGGCCTGTACCGCTTCGTCGTCAAGGTGACGGACGGAAGCGGGCAGCAGAACTCCGGCAGCGCCCAGGTGCGCGCCTCCGCGGGCGACATGGTGCTCTTCGTGGGCACGGACCGCGCCGTGGCGGCGCCCGGCAGGCCCTTCCAGGCCACGGCCAGGGCCGTCGACCTCGAGGGCCGCGAACTCCGCGCCGTGGACATCTCCCTCCGCGCCGCGCGCATCGTGGCCGAAAAGGAGAGCCGCGACTGGTGGGCCCGGACCTCGGCCCTCAAGCCGGGGGAGACCGTGGCCTCCGCGCGCGGCCCCCGTTCCGCCCTGACGATCGCCGAGGGCGGCGCCTACCTCGTGGTGGCGGAGGCCCTCGATTCCAAGGGCCGCCGGATCACGGCCCAGTGCATGGTCACCGTCGCCGCCGAAGGCACCCCCCTGCCCGCCGTCCCCGACCTGCGCGCCTCCGCCGACAAGACCCTGTACCAGGCGGGCGAGACGGCCCGGATCCTGGTGCGCCTGCCCAGTCCCCGCCTCACCCTCCACTGGACCGTGGAGCACGAAGGCCTCGCGCGCCACCACGCGCGCCGGATCGAGGGGACCACCGCGGTCGTGGAGGTCCCCGTGACGCCCGAGCTCCAGCCCAACGCCTGGGCCGTGTTCGAGATCGTGTCCGAGGGCCGCCGCCAGCTGGCCGAGGTGCCCATCCGCGCCCCCCGCGCCGACCGCCGCCTCCAGGTGGAGGTGAAGGCGGACCGCGACGCCTACCAGCCCGGCCAGCCCATGAAGCTCGCCGTCCAGGTCAAGGACCACCAGGGGCGGCCCGCCGCCGCCGACCTCAGCGTCGGCGTGGTGGACGAGGCCATCTACGCCCTCAGCCCCGAATTCCATCCCGACATCGTCCGGTTCTTCAACCCCACCCGCCACCACGCCGTCCTGCGCACCGGAAGCACGGAATGGAGCTTCTGGGACATCCTCCGCCGCCAGCGCCCGGTGTGGGCCCTGCGCCAGACCCGCCGCGGCGAGTTCAAGAGCGACGACGCCGACAAGGTCCGCCAGAACTTCAAGGACACGGCCCACTGGGTCCCCTTCCTCGCGGCCGGATCCGACGGGCGCGCCTCCACCCAGCTGGTCCTCCCCGACAACCTCACGGCGTGGCGCGCCACCGCGACGGCCGTCACCGCCGACACGCGCGCGGGGGTGGGCCGGGACAAGCGGACCGCCTCCAAGCCCCTCCAGGTGAGCCTCACCCTGCCCCGGACCCTGTCCCTGGGCGAGGAGGCCCGGGCCGTGGCCCAGGTGCGCAACCTCAGCGGGAAACCCCTCCAGGGCAGGCTCTGGCTGGAAGTGACCAATGGGCGACTGGGCGGGACCACCTCCACCGGCTTCGACCTCCAGGACCAGGGCGAGCACCGGCTGAGCCTGCCCCTCTCGACGGCCGCCAGGGGCCCCCTCACCGTCACCGCGCGGGTGGAGGGCGGGGGCCTCAAGGACGCCGAGCGCCGCACCGTGGCCGTGGCCGATCCCCTCGTGCCCGCCAGCGTCAGCGGCTTCCTCCAGCTCCAGGGCGGGTCCGCCGCGGTGGATATCCCCGTGCCCCCGGGCGCGACCGGGGAGACCAGCCTCGTGGTGACCCCCGTGCGGAGCCTCGAGCAGCTCTGCCTGCCCAGCCTCCCCTACCTCATCGCCTACCCCTACGGCTGCGTGGAGCAGACCCTCTCCAGCTTCATGCCCAACCTCCAGGTGGCCGCCCTCGTCAAGAAGGGCGCCATGCCCGCGGTGGACTGGAAACAGCTGGTGGACCTGGACCGCAACATCCGGGACGGGGTGTTCCGGGTCTACGGCTACCAGATGGCGAACGGGGGCTGGGGCTGGTACGCGCCCCATGACTTCGGCCTCCAGGCCAATCCGCACACCACGGGCTACGCCCTCCAGAGCTTCGCGGCCATGCGGGCCCTGGGCTACCCCGTGGACGACGCGGTCTACGGCCGCGGCGTCCAGGCCGCCTTCAGCCTCTTCCGCGAATGTGCCCGGCGGGCCGACGCCCTCGCCCCGGGCGCCGTCCCCGAGCGGGGGGAGTCGGCGGATCCCGCCGGGGACGCGGCCTTCCTCCTCCAGGCCCTCGCCCGGACCGGGGAGCCTGTCGCCGGCCTCGTGGAGGCCACCGCCGCCAAGGTGCTCGCCGGCAAATGGGCGGGCGCCCACGTCGCCGCGCTGGCGGCCCAGGCCGCCGTCGCCTCCCGCCACCCCCGCGCCGGGGCCCTGCTGGACCGCCTCGAGCAGTCCGCCCAGGCCCAGGGCGGCCTCGCCCACTGGGAGGGGAACCGCAGGACCTGGCTGGAGTGGAGCTCCGGCGACGTCTTCCCCACCGTGGCGGCCCTCAAGGCCCTCCTGGAAGGCCGGCCCGCGTCGCCCCTCATCCCCCGGGGCGAGGCCTTCCTGGCCACGCGCTTCCAGGGCTACGGCTGGGAGTCCACCTGGAACACCGCCCAGGTGCTGGACCTCCTTCCCCTGATCGCCCGGACCCGCCCGCTGACGTGGTCCGGCGGCGACCTGAAGGCCGCCGTGGACGGCGGGCCCGCCTGGGACTTCTCCAGCGCCGAGGCGCCCCGGCCGCGGCGCTGGGGCTCCCGGGAGCCCCGCCCCGGTTTCCTGCCGATGGAGGCCCCGAAGCCCCTGCGCCTGACCGGGTCCGGCCGGGGCGTCCTGGTGTGGACGTACGCCTACCAGGTGCCCGGCAGCGCGAGGCCCCCGCAGGCCGCCAACGCCTCGGGGGCGGCGCGCCTCTCCCTGAAGCGGGGCCTCTGGGCCCTCTCCTCCCCCCAGGCCACCGGGAACGCCCGCAGGGGCTGGGTCCGCCGGCCCTGGACCGGGAAGCTGGCGGTGGGGGACGAGGCCTGGATGGAACTGGAGGCCGGGGGTGACCACGAGGCCAGCTACGCCCTCCTGGAGGTCCCCATCCCCGCCGGGCTCGTCCCCAGCGTGAAGCTGGAGGGCTTCGTCCTGGAGGGCCGGCCCTTCTCCAACGCCGACGCCAGCGACGCCTGGTGGGACAAGCCCCGGGTGGAGGTCCACCCGGACCGGGTGACCTTCCTCTGGCAGAAGTTCTACCCCTGGAGCCCCCAGCGGGTCCGCATCCTGCTGCGGGCCGGCATGGCCGGGACCTACCGCATCCGCCCGGCCCGCCTCAGCCTGATGTCCAGCGAAGGCCAGTGGGTCACCTGCGACGGCGCGGACCTCGCGGTGCGCGAAGGAGGTGCCCAGTGAAGCCCGCCCTGTTCGCCGTCGTCGCCTGCGCCGCCCTGGCGGCGGCGCCGCCCCCCTACCGCCCCGACCCGTCCGCCTGGCGCCTGGAGGTGTCCCCCGGCCTCGGCGGCTGGATGGACGCCTCCGTCGTCACCCTCCGCCTGAAGGTCGTGGACCCCAACGACCCCGAGCCCCCCCGGGAGGGCGCCGCCGCCTGGGATGACGCGCCCGACGAGGACGACCCCATGGACGAGGGCGGCGCCGCGGAAACGGAGGTCCAGCGCCGGGCCCGCTGGGAGGCCCGGGAGCGCGCCTGGGAAGCCCGCCGCGCCCGGAACGCCTGGCGGGACCGCACCGTCATCCTCTGGTTCAACGGGGAGGAGCGGCGGCGCTTCATCCGGGTCGGCTACCCCCTGGAAGAACGCCTCACCTGCCTGGGCGGCGAGAACCGGCTGGAGATCCTCGAGCCCGCCTCGGGCCAGCGCCTCGTCCGGACCTGGTGGGCGGCCTCGGGCCGGGCCCGGCTCGTGGTCCAGCAGGCGGCCGACGGGGACAGCCCCGGCGGCACCCTGGAGGTGGTGGAACCCGGGGGGGCCCTGGCGGCCTCCTACCGCCGCACGGCCTCGGGCGGCATGGCCGAATGGAACCGCTACACCCACCCCCACCCGCCCGCGGGCACGTACACCCTGCGCTGGACCGGCGTCTGGCGCGGCGGCAAGCCCGGCCTGATCACCGTGGAGGCCGTCCTGGACGCGGGCACCGAGCGGGAACGCCGGTGGTCCTTCCGGAAACTCCTGCTCCCCGGGGCCGGCCCCGTGGTCCTGGGCACGGTGGACGTGGAGGAGTGATGCGCGCCCACCCGGACCGGGCGCGGATCGCCCGCCGCCGCCAAGGCCGTCCGCCCTTCAGGGGCGGGCAGGTCCTGGGCCCCGGCGGCGTGGACCCATGAGGCTCGGGCTTCTCGCGGGTCTGGCCCTCGCCGCCCGCCTCGGCGCCGGCGAGCCGCGCCTCCTGCCCGGGGAGGGCCTCGCGGTGGCGGAGGCGGAGGGCCCCGTCCGGGTCTGGGGCGAGGCCGGCCGGGAGACCCCCATGGGCAGCCTGGCGAAACTGGTCTGGCTGGCCCGGTCCGGGCCCGACTGGGCGGCCCGGGCCGTCACCTTCCGCTGCGATGGCCACTGGGACGGCCTCCCCTGCTGGAACCGGGAGGGGCACGGGCCCGTGGACCTGGCCGCCGCGGCCCAGGCCAGCTGCAACCTCGCCTTCCTCGCCTGGGCCCGGGCCGACCTGGCCCGGGCCGAAGCCCGGCAGGGCCCCTCCGCCGCCCGGAGCGCCCTGGCGGCGGATTTCCGCCCCTTCCTCGGCCCGCGGGAACCCCCCGCCGGCCCCCTGGGCCCCGCCTGGATCGGCACCGGCACCCTGCTGCGCACCAGCCCCGCGGCCTTCGCGGCCTGGCTCGCCGCCCAGGGCGGCCTGCGGTCCCAGGCCGCCGGGCTCCTGGCCGACGCCGGGGGCGGGTGGGTGAAGACGGGCACCGCGGCCGCGGTGACGGACCCCCAGCGGACCTGGGCCTGGGCGGCCGGCGTCCGGGAAGGGCGGATCCTCGTCCTCCGCCTTCCGGAGGGCCGGGGAAAGGCGGAGGGCCTGGCCCGCTTCCGGGCGGTGGCCGACGCGCTCGCAGCGGGGGATCCCCCGCCCGTCTTCGCCGGGGACCCGGACGGGGAGGCCCGCCTCCGGGCGCCCCTGGCCGCCGCGGCCGAGGGGACCCGGGCCTGGGGCCCCTGGCCCGCCGGCACCTGGACCGTCCAGCTCCACACCCGCCCCGGCGCCTTCGAGGCCGCCACGGGGGCCCCGCCCCAGCGGGCCGCCCTCTGGGTGGGCGCCACCCTCCACCTGCGGCCCCTGGCCCAGCTCCAGCGCCGCGACCTGGGCGCCCTCCTCCGCCACGAACTGGTCCACCGCCGCCTCGCCGGGGCGGGGCTCCGCCCCTGGGAGGAGGAGGCCCGCTGCCTGGCCGCCGAAACCCAGGCCGCGCCTCCCGCCGTCTGGCCCGCGCCCCCGGAGGGGGCGGACCAGGCGGCCCTGGACCAGGCCCTCGCCAGGGGGACCACCCGGGCCCAGGCCTGGGCCTACGCGTACCTGCGGGCCTGGCTGGCGGGGATGCCGCCCCCCTCCCATCGGCCGGCCGCCCCCCCGGAAGCCCCCGGCTGGCGGGAGGACCGCCCCGAGGCCCGGGTTACGGTTGTATGGCCTGTCGATCGCTTCCCCCGGGACCTGACGGTCAACGGAGCACCCCTCCGGCCCGGCCCGCCCCGCACCTGGCGGGAAGGCGTCACCTTCGGCCCCGGGGCGCCCGTGGCGCGCCTGGAGGGGGAGGTGCGCATCGAACCAGCGGGCAGGAGCTGGCGGGTGGCCTGGAAGGTGCCCGCCTCCGCCTGGATCGCCGCCGCCGTGGACGGGGAGCTGGGCCCCGGGGCGCCCGCCGAGGCCCGCCGCGCCCTGGCGGCCGTGCTCGGCGCCTGGCTCGCGGCCCATCCGGGGGGCAACCACCCCGACGGCAGCCTCTGCCCCCTCACCCACTGCGCCGTGATCCGGGGCCCGGGCTCCCCGGAGGCCCGGGAATCGGCGGCCGCCGCCCCCCGGGCGGAACCGGGCTGGATCTGGTTCTGCGCCTCCCAGGGCGGGGTCTCCCTCGCCCCCGCGGCCGTGTGGGGCCGCGGGCCGGTGGACGCGCCCCCCGGAGCCGCCGTTCCCGGCGATCCCTGGGCCGCCTGGACCCGCAGCCTCACCCCCGCCCAGGTCCAGGCCCTCAAGCGCCAGGTCCGGCCCGGCCTCGCCCCCGGGCAGCGGGGCCTCCGCCTGGGGCCCAGCGGCCCCTACCCCGTGGAGGACCTCCGGCTCGCAGCCGGCCGGTCCTTCGGCTGGGCCACCTGGCCCAGCAACGCCTGCGCCGCCCAACTCCTCCCCGACGGGTCCCTCCGGCTGGAGGGCCACGGCCTGGGCCACAACGTGGGCCTCTGCCTCGCCACGGCCCGCCACCAGGCCGAGGCCGGCATGGCGGCCGAGGAGATCCTCCGGCGGGCCTTCGTCCCCTGACCCCCGCGGGCCTCGCATGGAAAAGGCCCCGCGTCGCGGGGCCTTCGATCTGGGGCGGATGATGGGACTCGAACCCACGACACCTGGAATCACAATCCAGTACTCTAACCAACTGAGCTACATCCGCCGTTGGACTGGACAGAATACCCTGGCCGGGCCGGTTTGGAAAGCCTGAATGGGCGGACCCCCGGTCCTTCCGTTAAACGCTCCGGTTTTTTCCCCGTCTATACTAGGTGCCGCGGCTCCCCCGCTCGCAGGAACCTATTGCAGTTTTTGAACATCCAGTATCCGTAATCCCGCTTCCCGGCCCGGGCAGGGCACCTTTCGCGAGGACCATCTATGAAACGTCACATCAAGCAACTCTTCATGCTGTCCGCCTTCGCCGGCGCCTGCATGGCCGTAGGCATGGGTCTCAGCTACCACTGGGTGGCCAAGGCCCAGGAAGAGCAGCCCGTGACGGTGGACGCCAAGGGTCTCGACCGCCTCCCCCCCATCGCGGAGGTGGCCGACAAGCTCAACCCCACCGTCGTCTCCATCACCAACACGAGCTTCGTCAAGACCCGCGGGCGCGGCGGCGAGAACCCCTTCGGCGACGATTTCTTCAACTGGTTCTTCGGGCCCCAGCGCCCCGGCCAGCGCGCCCCCCAGGAGGAGGAGCAGCGGGTCCAGGGCGCCGGCTCCGGCGTCATCATCAGCCCCGACGGCGAGATCCTCACCAACAACCACGTCATCGACGGCGTGCGCGGCTCCGACACCCAGATCGAGGTGAAGACCTCCGACGGGCGCTCCTTCAAGGCCACGATCCTGGGCAAGGACAAGGAACTGGACATCGCCCTCATCAAGATCGACGCCAAGCACCTGCCCTACGCCAAGCTCGGCGACAGCGACGCCATGCGCATCGGCGAGTGGGTGGTGGCCATCGGCAACCCCCTGGGCCTGGAGCACACGGTCACCCAGGGCATCATCTCCGCCAAGGGCCGCCAGCTGACGGGGCCCGGCCTCGAGTCCTTCATCCAGACCGACGCCGCCATCAACCGCGGCAACTCCGGCGGCCCCCTGCTCAACCTGCGGGGCGAGGTCATCGGCATCAACACCGCGATCCGCCCCGACGGCCAGAACATCGGCTTCGCGGTGCCGGTGAACATGATCAAGCGCATCATCCCCGACCTGAAGTCCGGCAAGCCCGTCAGCCGTGGCTACCTGGGCGTCGGCACCCGGCCCATGGACGCCGAGTTCCAGTCAAGCCTGGGCATCAAGGAGGGCGCCGTCGTTTCCAACGTGGACCGGGGCACCCCCGCGGACAAGGCCGGCATCCAGCGCCTGGACGTGATCACGGGCGTGGACGGCCAGAAGATCCGCAGCGGCGATGAGCTGGTGGCCGCCATCGCGGGCCGCCGCGCCGGGGAGTCCGTCACCGTCACCGTCTGGCGGGAAGGCAAGTTCAAGGACATCAAGGTCGTCCTGGGCGACCGCCGCGACCTCCAGAAGGGCGACGCCGACGAGGAGGAGAGCGCCCCCGCCCCCGAGAACGACTCCAAGGGCGGCGAGAAGACCCTGAACCTGGAGAAGTCCTACGGCTTCACCGTGGAGGCCCTGAGCCCCGCCAACCGCCACCAGTTCGGCATCCCCAACGACGTCAAGGGCGTCGTCGTCACCTACGTGGCCACCCGCTCCGGCGCGGCCGACAAGGGCCTCGCCCCCGGCCTCGTCATCACCGCCGTCGGCCCCAGGGACGTGGAGGACCTGGCCCAGTTCAACGCCGAAGTGAAGAAGGCCGGCGGGAAGAAGCCCCTGCTCCTGCTCGTCAAGGCCCACCGGGGCGGCGCCATCACCCTGGCCATCCCCCCGCGCTAGGGCTTCGCCTTCCGACGCGACTGCCGGGAATCTTTCCCGGCAGTTTTTTTACATAGGCGCTATCTTAGAGTGGCATTTCCAAGGATCGCACATGGGCAAGCGTCTCCTCGTGGTGGACAGCGATAGGAGATTCATCCAGGATCACAAGGCCCAGTTGGAGGCGGCGTTCGAGGTGGACTTCCTGTTCACCACGGAAGGGGCCCTCACCCAGCTGGAATCCGGCGAGTACGGCGCGGTCCTCCTCTGCGTCGAGACCAGCGACAACAAGGGCTACGGCCTCTGCCTGGCCATCCGCCGCACCCCGCCCCCGGGGGACCTGAAGATCGCCCTGATCAGCGCCAAGGCCTCCGAGGAGGAATACGCCCGCCACCGCCAGACCAAGGGCAGGGCCGACCTCTACCTCCACAAGCCCATCGTCTCCAGCCTCCTCATCCCGGCCCTGGCGGACCTGGTGCCCATGCGGGAGGTGGATCCGGACAACCCGCTGGGCGACCTGGCCGGTGTCGACCTGGGCGAGGAGTGGCTGGAGAGCCTCCGGAGCGAGCTGGAGCTGCCCGCCGCCCCCGCGCCCGCCCCGGCGACCCCGGCCGCCCCCCAGGCCATCGCCCCCGCCCCAGGCTGGTCGGCGCCCGTCCCCCCCGCCCGCAACGAAGGCGAAGTCGAGCTGCTCATCTGGCGGGTCAAGGATCTGGAGCAGAAGCTGGCCCACCACTTCGACGAGGCGGCCCGCAAGGACGAGGAGATCGAGGCCCTGCGCCAGGCCAGCGCGGCCGTGACCCGCAACCTGGACGAGGCCCAGCTCGGCCTCCAGGCCTCCGAGACCCACCGGGAGCGCGCCGAGGGCCTGGAACGGGAGGCCGAACGGCTCCGGGAGGACCTCCAGGACGCCCTCGACGAGCAGAAGCGCCTCGTGGAGCAGCTGGACGAATCCCAGGAGGCCCTCGCCGAGAAGACCCTCTCCCTGGAGACCCTGCAGGCCGCCCAGGACGTGGCCCAGGAGCGCCTGAAGGACCTGGAGGAGGCCCATGGCCAGCTCCAGGCGCGGCTGGAGGAGGCCGAGGCCGGGGCCGGACAGGTCCAGGCCCTGGAGGCCGCCCTGGCCGAGGCCCGGGAGCACGGCGCCGCCCACGAGGCCCGGGCCGCCGGGGCCGAGGGCCGCGCCGGGGACCTGGAGCGGCGCCTGGAGGAACTCGAAGCCCGCCTCGCGGAGCGGGAGGCCCAGGCCGCCGAGACGGGCGCCCAGGCCGAACGGCTGAAGACGTTGGAGGCCGAGCTGGCCTCCGCCCAGGACCAGGTCAGCTTCCAGGACCTCACCATCCACAACCTCGTGGAGGAGCGGAACCGCCTCCGGGAGGAGCGCGACCGCCAGGACGAGGCCCTGCAGGGCCAGGGGGCCGAGACCCTCCTCCTCCAGGAGAAGGTCGCCCTCCTGGAAGGGGCCTCCCGCGACGCCGCCGAGGAGCTGGAGCGCCTGCGCGAGCTGCGCGGCTCCCTGGAGGCCGCCGTGTCCCGCCTGGAGGCCCAGGCCGACGCCTCCGAGACCGCCCACGAGGCCCAGCGCATGGAGCTCATGGCCGGCATCGACGCCCGCGACGGCCAGCTCGGGGCCCTGGGCGCCGAGATCGAGGCCCTGAAGGACCGGGTCGCCGCCGTCGAGCGCGAGAAGGCCGAACTGGCCGACCTCGTCCACGGCCGCGACGCCCGCCTCGACACCATCAACGCCGTCCTCACGGAGCTGGAAGCCAAGGCCCGGCAGGCCATGGACCTGGCCAAGTCCGTCTCGCGCTGATCATGAATCCAGGCGCCCTGATCGCCACGCCCCTGCTCATCCTGGCCACGGCCTTCTTCGTGGTCGCGGAGTTCGCCGCCGTGCGCGTGCGCAGCACCCAGCTCGAGGGCCTCCTCGACGAGGACCCGCGCGCCGCGGGGGCCCTGGAGGTGCACCGGAACCTGGACCGCCACCTCTCCAGCATCCAGGTGGCCATCACCCTGCTCACCATCAGCCTCGGCGCCGTCGGCGAGGACGTGTTCGTGAAGGCCTTCCGCCACCTCTTCGGGCTCACCCCGTGGCCGCGGGCCGGCTGGATCGCGGGCACCGTCCTCGGGATCGTCCTCATCACCCTCCTGCAGGTGGTCCTCGCCGAGCTCCTGCCCCGGGGCGTGGCCATCCGGAACGCGCAGGCCTGGGCCCTGCGGACGGCGGGCCCCCTCCTGATGTGGTCCAGGGCCATCTACCCCGTCACCCGCCTCCTGACCGGCCTCACCCACGGCCTCGAGCGCGCCCTGCACATGCCCGCCGAACCCGAGGAGTCCGCCCCGACCGAGGAGGAGCTGCGCAGGATGCTCAGCCGCAGCGGCATGAAGATCAGCCGCAAGGAGCTCATCGGCAACCTCTTCGACTTCTCCCGCCGCACCGTGAAGGAGGTGGCGGTCCCCCGGACCCAGGTGGCCTGCTTCGACGTCCAGCGGAGCCTCGGGGAGAACCTCGCCCTCGCGCGCACCTGCCCCAACACCCGGCTCCCCCTCGTGGACGGGGACCTGGACCACGTGCTCGGCGTCATCCACCTGCGGGACCTGCTCTGGGCCCTCAACGAGCGGGGCGAGGACCTGGACCTGCGGTCCGTGGCGCGCCCGGCCTTCCTCGTCCCCGAGATGCGCCTGATCCAGGACCTGCTGCTGGACTTCCAGAAGCGCCAGCAGCACCTGGCCCTCGTGGTGAACGAGCACGGCGGCGTCGACGGCCTCGTGACCCTGGAGGACGTGCTGGAGGAGCTGGTCGGCGAGATCCAGGACGAGTTCGACCGGGAGGTGGTCAACCTCCGGCGGACCCGGAGCGGCGCCTGGCTCGCCCAGGGCAACGTCGCCCTGGAGGAGCTCGAGGACCACCTGGGCCTCCGCCTCGAGGCGGAGGCGGGCTCCGTGAGCCTCGGCGGGTTCTTCCAGGAGCGCCTGGGGCGGATCCTCCGCGCCGGGGACGAGCTGCGCACCGCCGGATGGCGCATCCGGGTGCTGGAGATGCGGGGCATGGCCCCCCGCAAGTTCCTCCTCAAGCCCCTGCCCGAGGAGGACCATGCCGGAGACGATTGAGGGCTTCATCCTGGCCGCGGGCCTGGGCACGCGCATGGGCCCCCTGTCCAGGGCCCTGCCCAAACCCGCCTGGCCCCTCAAGGGACGCTCCGTCCTCGCCCACGGGGCCGACAGCCTGCGGCGCGCGGGCCTGGTCCGCCTGGCCTGCAACGCCCACCACCTGCCCGGGCCCCTCCGCGCCGCCGCGGCGGAGGCGGACGTGGAGGTGTTCGAGGAACCCACCCTGCTGGGCTCCGCCGGCGGCCTGCGCCACGCCCGGGGACGGGCTGCCGATCCGCTGGCCGTCTGGAACGGGGACATCCTGGCCGATCCCCCCTGGGCCCGCTTCCTGGAGGCCCACCGGGCCCTGGGCGCGGACCTCAGCTGGCTCCTCGTGCCCCACCCCGGCGGCCCCTGGAACCCGGTCTGGCTTTCCCGGGAGGGCCGCATCCTCCCGCCGGGCGAGACGGGCGAGGGACCCTACCACTTCTGCGGCCCCGCCCTCTGGGGCCCCCGGGCCCTGGCCCTCCTGCCCGACGAGGGCCCCGCCGACACCAAGGCCCACGTGCTCCCCCACCTGGACCGGGCCTTCGGCATCGTGGTGGAGCCCTTCCCCTTCTGGGAGATCGGCTCCCCCGACCAGCTCATCGAGGCCGCCGGCCGCGTGGCCCCGGAGGCGGAGGGGCGGATCCCCGGCTCGTACGTCCACCCAACGGCCGAACCTCCTGCCGTACTGACCCGCTGCGTCCTGGGGCCGGGGGCCCGGGTTCCGCCCGCCGTGCGGGACCGGGACGCCTTCTGGTTCGAGGAAGGGGGTAACCTTGTGCGGCTGGCGCTATAGACTGTATCCATGAACGCCGTGCTCCAGACCGTCCTCGACCGCTGGGGGTGCAGGAACCCCGTCCCCCTCTCCGGCGACGCCGGCCTGCGGCAGTACTTCCGGGTCCAGCACCCCCAGCTGGGCACGGCCCTCGTCGTCCTGTACCCGCCCCCGGCCGACCCTTCGGGCAACGAGGACCCCTACTTCGAGTACCGGGCCCTCCAGGCCTACCTGGACCCCGTCGTCCGGGTGCCCACCACCATCCAGCACGACGACGAACTGCGCGCCATGCTCGTGGAGGACCTGGGCGACACCACCCTGGAAAAGCGGCTCACCGAGCACCCGGAGGAAGAGGGCGCCTGGGCCGCCCAAGTCGCCTCCCTCCTCGGCACATGGCTGGGCCTCCTCACCGAGGGCGCGCCCCCGCGGGCGTTCTTCATGCTGCGCCGCTTCGACCTGGCGAAGTTCGAGTTCGAATGGGCCTTCTGCCGCGATCACTTCTTCGGCGACTTCCTCCAGAAGGACCCGCCCCTGTGGCTGGACCGCTTCATGGACGAGGTCCACCGCGGCCTCGATTCCCGCAGCCACAGCCTGGCCCACCGGGACTTCCACGTGCGCAACCTCATGGTGCGGGGCGACCGCCTCGTGACCCTGGACTTCCAGGACGCGCGCAAGGGCGCGGCCACCTACGACCTGGCCTCCATCCTCTTCGACGGCTACTGGGACTGGTCCCCCGAGGCCCAGGGCATCCTCGTCCGCGGCGCCATGGACGAGCTGGGCTGGAGCGAGACCCTCCTGTGGGAGGAGCTGAACCTCAGCGGCCTCCAGCGCAACCTGAAGGCCCTCGGGACCTTCGGCTACCAGGTGGTGCGCCGGGGCAAGCCCTGCTTCGCCCCCGCCATCCCCCGCACCCTCCGCCACGTCCTCGGCCACTTCCAGCGCCTGCACCACGGCGAGGGCGTCCTGGCCGCCGAGCACTGGCTCCGCCTGGCCGAGAAGCGCCTCCTCAAGACGGTGGATTAGGCTGTGTTCGGAATCTAGAGATTAGATAATTAGTTAACTTGTACTCATACGTAAAGGCTCGTACACCACGAATTTTCCTGGGGTAACGATGCCGAGACGTTTCCTGACCGATGCCATGTGGGCAAAGCTTGAACCGCTCCTTCCGCCAGAGCGTGGAGGGATGGGGCGATCCCGTCACCCCAACCGTCCCATGGTGGAGGCGATCCTGTGGAGGCACAGGACTGGGGCGCCGTGGAGGGACCTGCCGGAGGAATCTGGACCTTGGACAAGCGTGTACACGCGATTTGAGGCCTGGACCAAGCGCGGCGTGTGGCAAAGGATCCTGGAGTTCCTGCGCAAGGAAGCCGACCTGGAGTGGGTCATGCTGGATGGCACCATCCTTCGCGCTCATCAACCTTCAGCAGGCAAAAGGGGGGGCTCTGGAACCAGGCGCTCGGACGATCTCGGGGTGGATGCTCGACCAAGATCCATTTGATCTGCGATGCCCACGGTAATCCTTTGGATTTCCTGGTCACTCCGGGGCAAGCCCATGAAAGCCGGTCTGCTGAAGGATTGCTGTGCGGTTGGCAGGCAGAGTACGTGTCCGGAGATCGGGCCTACGATGGGAACCCGGTAAGGAAGGCGATCGAGGCCATGGGTGCGACAGTCGTCATCCCACCTCATCCCCGGCGCAAGAATCCGGCGGCCTGGGACGCACACCTATACAAGGCCCGCCATGCCATCGAGCATGGGTTCGCCAAGTTCAAACAGTTCAGGGCGCTGGCCGCCAGGTTCGACAAAACGGCGCGAAGTTTCTCAGCCCAGGTGGCTTTGGCCTGCATCGTGATCTGGCTGAGGCTATGAGCGGAGGGTGACAAGCGTTCCGGATCCTCATTGATCCTATGAAACGCGGAGGCGCGGAGGATCTCGCAGAGGGTCGCGGAGGAAAGCGCTCCTGGAACCTGCCACCTCCCAATGACACGTCCCAACGGGAGGCGTGATGGGAAGGCATTGGGGAGAGGTCGACGGGGAGGATCATCCGCACAAGGAGATCACCCAGGCCATCATCGGGGAGGCCATCGAGATCCAGAAGGCTCTGGGGCACGGACTCCTGGAGGATCCCTACAAGGTCTGTCTGGCGCACTCCCTGAGACTGGCCGGCCATAAGGTGAAGCGGGAGGTTTTCCTGGATATCGAGTGGAGGGGGCTTGTGGGCTTGATCCTTTCTCCGCGAGCCTCAGCGAGATCCTCCGCGCCTCCGCGTTCCAATAGGATGCTGCGAATGCGCGGCGCCATCAGGCACTGCAGCACAGACTCACTATTCCAGCTCCTCCATGCTCCGGCACGGATGGGTATTAGCCATTACTATCCTAGATTACGAACACACCCTAGCCACAATACTGTCGGTACAAGCCTTGCCAAGACGCCTCGGTAGCCTATAGTTGCAAGAAGAGGCGACCATGGCGAGGACTGCGGCGACGCTCCCGGCAGGGAGTCGGATCACCGATTACATGAGCTTGGGGGTAGTGGCAAAGACCTTCCCCCGAACCCACGTTGACGATGTTTTAAAACGCACAGGCAAGACCGGTGCGCGGCAACGGGACCTCCCCGCCCATGTCGTCGTCTACTACGTGATCGCTCTCGCGTTATTCATGCAGGCTTCCTACGGTGAGGTGCTGAGGTGCCTGCTGGAAGGCGTCCAATGGTTGATGGACAAGGCTGTCGAGCCGAAGGTCTCCCACAAATCCAGCATTTCCCAGGCCCGAATTCGGCTTGGTTGGGAACCGATGAAGGTGCTTCACGACGAGATCGTCAAGCCTATCGCGACGCCTCAGACACGGGGTGCCTGGTTTCGAAACTGGCGGCTGGTGAGCATTGACGGAAGCACCCTTGATGTTCCAGATGAGGCTGAGAACGAGGCAGCCTTCGGATCCATAGAGTCATCACGAGGCAAAGTCGCATTCCCGAAGGTCCGGTTTGTTTGCCTCTGCGAGCTTGGGACCCATGTGATGTTCGGGAGCTGCGTAGATTCCTATGAGGTCGGAGAGGTTGCCTTGGCGGAGGACGTGTTACCCCTGCTCGAACCAGGGATGCTCTGCCTGGCCGATCGCGGATTCAATTGCTTCAAGCTATGGAAGTTGGCCCAAGGAACCGGGGCTGATCTCCTTTGGCGCCTGCGTAAGGACATGAACCTGCCCAGGGAGAAGCAACTGCAGGATGGAAGCTACCTGAGCACCTTCTACGAGTATTGGTATGACCGGAAGAAGTCCACGAATGGAATTCGGGTCCGCGTTGTGGAATACACCCTGGAGGGGATGGAGGGAGCGGAACCGATCTACCGCCTGGCGACTACCATCCTCGATCCAGAGAAAGCCCCAGCCAGGGAATTGGCTGCCCTCTATCACGAGCGATGGGAGATCGAGAGTGCGTTCGATGAATTGAAGACCCATCTCCGGGGTCGCCAGGTAACCCTTCGAAGCAAGACGCCTGACCTGGTCAGACAGGAGTTCTACGGGATGATGATGGCCCACTTTTCCATCCGCGGCCTGATGCATGAAGCGGCCCTGAAGGGGGATGTCGATCCCGATCGTTTATCGTTCCTGCACGCAGTTCGGGTGATTCGCCGCAAGCTGACGCGTTTCGCGTCTCTCCCCCCCTCGGGAAAGGCCAGCATTCCATCAGAGCGTCCTATCTGAGCTGCTGAGCGAACCTGCAGGCTGTAGCCGCGACCGGATGAATCCCAGGGCCATCAAGAGGAAAATGAGCAACTGGCCGACCCGACTACGAAGTCGGGCCGGGACAAGGCGAGTCGAATTCGAAATCGAGGTCCTGGAGACACCTCAGCCCCGGCACCGGAACCCCAAAGGGCATCGCCGGCGGCCTCGATGATTCATTGTACCGACAGTATTGACCCTAGCCATCCCTGATTGGACCTTCCGAACACGCCCCAGGGCAGCGTCCCCGACGCGCGCCTGGGCGGCGTCGTCCCGGGCCGCCTTCAGGGCTCCTCGTGCCCGATGCCGTGGGTGATGGCGGAATGCTGGAAGGCCTCCCAGGCCAGCTGGCGGAAGCGGTCGGTGTGCCCGAAGTCCACGCCCTCGGCCCAGAGCTTGTAGTGGATGAGCTCGTGCTCGAGGATGCGGCGCACCACCTCCTCCGGGGTGCGGCAGTGGCAGCCGCAGACCTGCACGGGCCACGCGCGGTCGCGCCGGCGCAGCAGCGGAATCGACAGGCGGATCTCCGGATGCCACACCCCGCGCCGGTCCTTCTCCACCACGAAGAGGCCCGCGCAACGGCTCATGCGGGGGGACCACACGATGGGACAGGGGCGCAGGTCCCAGCCCGCGGCCCGGAGGATCGCCTGGGCCTGGTGACGGACGGTGACGAGCATCCTTCGATTATGGAAGGTTCCGGCCGGATTGGGCAGGATGACGGCTTTCCGGCAACCTGCCAGTCGCATCCAGCGACCGGCCCGGCAATCCTGGTCGAGGAGGTGGCCTTCATGCCCCACATCGCCCACGTGGCCCTCTGGACCCGCGACCTGGAAGGGCTGGCGGCCTTCTACGCGGAGGTCCTGGACGCCCGGGTGGGCGAACGCTACGAGCACCCCGCCCACGGCTTCGCCTCCCGCTTCCTCGCCTTCGACGGCGGCCCGACCCTGGAGCTGATGGAGACCCGCCAGCTGACCCTGGAAACGGCCCCCCCGGGCGCCCAGCGCCTGGGCCTCACCCACTTGGCCTTCTCCCTCGGCTCCCCGGAGGCTGTCGATGCCCTCACGGCGCGCCTGGCCGCCATGGGCCGCCCGGTGCTGGACCGGCCCCGCACGACGGGGGACGGGTACTACGAAAGCACCGTCCTGGACCCTGACGGGAACCGCCTGGAGCTGACGGTGTAGCTACCGCCGGTCGAAGCGGGGCGCCAGGACCAGGAGGGTGCGGGTGCAGGCCACGCCGGGCATCCGGGCCAGGTCGTCCCGGAGGCGGTTCAGGTCCTCGAGGCGCTCCACCTCCACCTGGAGCACCAGGTCGATGTCGCCGCTCACGGAATCGGCCACCCGCACCTCCGGGAAGGCCTCCAGGAGCTTGACGGCGCGGTCGTGGCTGGGGCCGCTGCCGTTCACCAGGAGGTAGGCGCGGATGCCGGGCCGCTTCTCCACGCCCAGGCGCAGGGTGTAGCCGAGGATGACGCCCTCCCGCTCCAGGCGCCGGAGACGCGCCTGCACGGCCGAGCGGGACAGGCCCACCCGGGCGGCCAGGGTCACCTGGGTCAAGCGGGCGTCCGCGCCCAGTTCGGCGAGGAGGCGGCGGTCCATGTCGTCCAGGTCGCGCTTGGGCATCCCGCATTCTGGCGTTCTGCCGGCGGTTTGGCAACTTGCCGGCTACACCTTGGCCCCTTTTTCGCGAACCCTGAAGGTCAGACGGGTCCGTCCGTCACTTGTCAGAATCCGATCGAGGCCTCCATGCACCCCAGGTTCCACAGTCCCCTTCCGGTCCGCCTGGCCCTGGCCGCCGCGGCCCTGGCCCTCGTGGCCGGATGTGGGGGCGGTCCGGCCAGCCAGGCCTCCGCCCCGCCCCCCGCCTACGAGGTGATCTTCGATGGCCAGAACCCCGACGGCTCCCGGATGCTGTACTACGCCCGGCCGGAGGGCGGCGCCCCCCAGGTGCTGGGCCGTGGCTACCTGGGCACCCGCCCCCAGGCCCGTCCCGACGGCCTGGCCCTCGTGTACGCCAGCCTCCCCACGGAAACGGCGCCCATGCAGCTCATGCTGGTCACGGACCTGAGCCAGCCGGCCCTCCGCCTCTCCCCCCCGGGCGTCGGCGAACGGGAGGGGGCCTGGTCCCCGGACGGCACCCGCCTCGCCTTCCACTCCCAGCAGGACGAACCGGATGGGGACATCTTCGTGGCCCGCCTCCGGGACGGAGCGCTGGAAGGCCGGACCAACCTCACGCCGCGCCAGCCCGGCGATCCCGAGATCTCCCCCGACGTCACCCCCGCCTGGTCTCCGGACGGCACCCGCCTGGCCTTCACCTCGTACCGCTCCGGCAGTCCCGCCCTCTGGGTGATGGCCGCCGATGGGACCCAGGCGCGGCAGCTGACGCCCACGAGCGCGACCCACGGCGACTACTTCCCCACCTGGTCCCCCGATGGCCAGTGGATCGCCTTCCAGCGCCTCTCCCAGGACGCCGCCCGCATCGGCCTCCTGCCGGCCGATGGCGGATCGCCCGCCTTCTTCGACTTCGACGGCCGGGCCTACGCCCCCTCCTGGTCTCCTGACGGCCAATGGATCGCCTTCAGCGGGCTCCGGGACGGGGAGACCGACATCTACCTCCAGGCCCCCCACAGCCCCGAGCTGCGCCGGATCGTCCGCCCCGGTGTCGACCAGGGCCCCAGTTGGATGCGCCGGCGCACCCCCTGAGCCGCCCGGCCTGACCGGAGTCCCGGCCCCGAGCCCCTTCCGGCTCCCCGGCGCCCCGCGCCGGCGGGAGCCCCCCGGGCGGGCCCCGCCCTGCCCCCAACCCACCCCCCAATGAGGTGAACATGACCCTGACCCGCCCCTTCCTCCTGGCCCTCCTGGGCGCCGCCGTGGCCCAGGCGGGCACCCCCGACGCCGTCCTCCGCCGCGGCGCCTACCTGGTCCAGATCGGCGGCTGCAACGACTGCCATACCCCCCTGAAGCTGGGCCCCCGGGGCCCCGAGCCCGACCTGGCCCGCATGCTGTCGGGCCACCCGGAGGCCCTGAAGATGCCCCCGGCCCCCGTCCTGCCGGAGGGGCCTTGGGCGGTGACCATGGCCGCCACGTCCACCGCCTTCGCCGGCCCCTGGGGCGTGAGCTATGCGGCCAACCTGACCCCCGACAAGGAGACGGGCCTGGGCGCGTGGACCGAGGCCCAGTTCCTGCAGATGATCCGCACCGGCCGCCACCTGGGCCAGGGCCGCCCGGTGCTGCCCCCCATGTCGGTGCACAGTCTCCGGGCCGCCACCGAGGCGGACCAGAAGGCCCTCTTCGCCTACCTGAAATCCATCGCCCCGGTGTCCAACCGGGTGCCCGCCGCGACCGAACCCACGGTCCCTTGAGCGGATCGTCCATGCGCCTCCGAAGCCTGCTCGGCGCGGCGCTCCTCGGCCTCGCGCCGGGGATCGCCCGGCCCACCCTCCAAGCACCCCCCCGCCTGTCCCAGACGGGGCTCTACGCGGCGCCGGGCCTCGTGGCTGCCCGGAACCTCGCCTACGCGCCCCAGTACCCCCTGTGGACCGACGGCGCGGCCAAGGCGCGGTGGCTCCACCTGCCCGCCGGCACCGCCATCGACGGGCGGGACGAGGCGGCCTGGGTCTTCCCCGTGGGCACGAAGGCCTGGAAGGAATTCGCCTTCCAGGGCCGGAAGGTGGAGACGCGCCTCCTCTGGAAGACCGGGCCCCGGACCTGGGTGCTCGCCACCTACGCCTGGAACGCCGAACAGACCGACGCCTTCCTCGTGCCCGAGGAAGGCCGGCCCGGCGCCGTCGACCTCGGGGCGGGCGCGCGGCATGACCTCCCGTCCCGGGCCGACTGCCGGACCTGCCACGGCCAGGGGCAGGTCGACCTGCTGGGCCTCACGGCCCTCCAGCTGTCCCCCGACCGGGACCCCGGCGCCCTCCACGGCGAGCCGGTCCCACCCGGCGGCGTGACCTTGCGGGAGCTGGTGGCGCGCCGCCTGCTCGTTGGCGCCCGGCCGGACCTGCTCACCCGACCGCCACGCATTCTGGCGGACAACCCCACCACCCGCGCCATCCTGGGATACCTGGCCGGCAACTGTGCCGCCTGCCATCGCCCGGAGCGGCCCCTGACGGGCCTGGACCTGGACCTCCGGCCCTCCGGCGGGGAGGCCGAGGTTCCGGCCCTGCGCACCACCGTGGGCCGCCCCAGCCTGTACCAGACGCCCGGCGCTCCGAGGGCCCCGCGCATCCAGCCCGGCGATCCCGGACGCAGCACGCTGCTCCACCGCATGGCCTCCCGCAGGCCCGCCTCCCAGATGCCGCCCCTGGGCACGGCCCTGCCGGACACGGAGGCCCTGGCCCGGCTGCGCGCGTGGATCGCAGCACTGCCCCCGGCCGCCGTCAGCCCATGATGGCGAGGGCCGACAGGAAGGGCGCCCCCAGCGCGGCGTCGCCGTCGATGCGCACGCGCCGGCGGGCCTCCTCCCCCTTCAGGCCCTTGGAGAAGAGGCGCCAGGCGGCATCATCCGTCAGCTCGATGCGCGCCCGCACCTGGCCGGCGGGTTCCGTATCCAGCCGCCAGCCGTCCTCGGCGCGGACCAGGTGCCAGGTGCCCCCTGCCGGCCCGGTGATCGCCACCGCCAGGGCGGTGCCCTCCGGCGCCGTCACCGGGCCGTACGTGCGCGGCAGCGCCCGGATGAACAGCTCGAGGACGGGGTGGAGCCAGGCCCGGCCGGCCAGGACCGGCGCGCCCACCGCCTCCCGGATCTGCTGCTGATGGAGCCAGTACTCGGTGTAGTTCCGCCCCATGTCGAACCAGGCGGCGGAGGCCGTCTCCCCGGCCCAGGCCACGGGGAAGAGGGCCGGGCCCTCGGGGTCCTGGGCCTGGAGGTGGTCGGCCAGCTGGGGCCCCACGGCGGCCAGCAGGTCCAGGATGACCCGCGGGCTGAGCCGGCGGGCGACGTCCACCCAGGCGGCGTTGAGGCCGTCCAGGAAGGCCACCAGGTCTCCGTAGCCCGCGATGGGCCGGTCCGGCGGCGGCAGCGGCTCGGCGTCCCGGCCATGGGACAGGAGGCGGAGCTGGGTGTCCAGCATGTGGGCGGCGAGGTCCTTGACCGTCCAGGGGCCGCAGACCGTGGGCCGCCGCCAGGCCTCGGCGGGGAGGGCCCCCAGGACGTCCATCAGCTGGTCGTGGAGCGGCCGGAAGAGGTGGGCGGTCAGCGTGGGCGGGAGGGAGGCCATGGGACACCGGGGGATCCTTCCTTGTAGCACGGCGTCCGCCCGGAACCGGCCCGCTTTTTTCCCCTCCCAGCCTCGCCCCACGGGAACAAGTCCATGTTTATTAATAATTAAATACTTGCCAAACCCAGTCAAGAACCTATGCTTGCATCAATTTCCGGGTGTCCGCCCCGCGTCCCGCCCTGGGCCCATCCAGCCCAGGAAGGTCGCCTTGGGTTCGGTGTGCCCGCTGGGAGGGAGGTCCCGTGCGCCGGCTTTGGATCCTGCTGTTCACCGTGATGGGGCTGTCCTTCGCCGTGCTGGGCTGGCTCGGCCTGCGCATCCGGCAGGGGGCCCCGCCCGTGCCGGCGCGGGTGGTGACGGCGACCGGGGAGCGGGTCTTCGAGGACGGGGACATCGCCGCCGGCCAGAACGTTTGGCAGTCCATGGGCGGCATGGAGCTGGGCTCCATCTGGGGCCACGGCAGCTACGTCGCGCCGGATTGGACCGCGGACTGGCTCCACCGGGAGGCCACCACCCTGCTGGACGCCTGGGCCCTGGCGGAGCGCGGCGCCCCCCTGGCGGCCCTCGATCCCGCCACCCGCGCGGGGTACCAGGAGCGCCTGCGGCTCCACATGCGGCAGAACCGCTACCAGCCCGCCACCGGCACCCTCGTGGTGGACGCCGAGCGGGCCCGGGCCATCCAGGCCACGGCCGCGCACCTGGACGACGTCTTTTCCCGGGGCCGCGACGCCTATGCCATTCCCGCCGGGGCCCAGCCCGACCCCGTCCTGCGCCGGCAGCTGGCCGCCTTCGTGTTCTGGACGGCCTGGGCCGCCACCACGGAGCGCCCCGGGGAGCGCATCACCTACACGAACAACTGGCCCTATGAGCCGCTCGTGGGCAACACCCTCACGGGGGACGCCTGGATCTGGACGGGCGTGAGCATCCTGCTCCTCCTCGCGGGCATCGGCGCCATGGCCTGGTGGCACGCGGCCCGCCACGCCCACGGGGAGGAGGCCCCCGTGGCCGCCCCGGCCACCGATCCCCTCCTGCGCGCCGTCCCCACGCCCAGCCAGCGCGCCACGGTGAAGTACTTCTGGGCCGTCACCGCCCTCATCCTCGTCCAGGTGCTCATGGGGGTCGTCACGGCCCACTATGGGGTGGAGGGCAACGGCTTCTACGGCGTGCCCCTCGCCCGGTGGCTGCCCTACGTCCTCACCCGCACCTGGCACACCCAGCTGGGGGTCCTCTGGATCGCCACCGCGTGGCTGGCGGCGGGCCTGTACATCGGCCCCGCCGTGGGCGGCCGGGAGCCCGCGGGCCAGGCCCTGGGCGTGAACCTGCTCTTCGGGGCCGTGCTGGTCCTGGTGGCGGGCTCCATGGCCGGCCAGTGGCTGAGCGTCATGCACCGCCTGGGCACGGGCACCGCCTGGTTCTACCTGGGCCACAGCGGGTACGAGTACATCGACACGGGCCGCCTCTGGCAGGTGGTGCTCCTGGTGGGGCTCTTCCTCTGGCTCTTCCTCGTGGCGCGCGCCGTGCGCCCCGCCTTCGCCACCGCCGACGCGGCCACCCGCCCCCTGCTGGGCATGTTCCTCCTCGCCTCCCTCGCCATCGCCGGGTTCTACGGGGCCGCCCTGGGCTACGGCCGCCACACGAACCTGGCGGTGGCCGAGTACTGGCGCTGGTGGGTGGTCCACCTGTGGGTGGAGGGCTTCTTCGAGGTCTTCGCGACGGTGGTCATCGCCTTCCTCTTCACCCGGCTCGGCCTCCTGCGCACGGAATCCGCGAGCCGCGCGGTCCTCCTCTCCTCGGCCATCTTCCTGTCGGGGGGCATCATCGGCACCGCCCACCACCTGTACTTCAGCGGCACCCCCGCCGCCGTCATGGCCCTGGGCGCCACCTTCAGCGCCCTGGAGGTGGTCCCCCTCATGTTCGTGGGCTTCGAGGCCTGGGAGAACCTGCGCCTGGGCCGGGCCGCGGCCTGGGTCGCCCAGTACCGGTGGCCCATCTACTGCTTCGTGGCCGTGGCCTTCTGGAACATGGTCGGGGCCGGCCTCTTCGGCTTCATGATCAATCCCCCGGTGGCGCTCTACTACATGCAGGGCCTGAACACGACCCCCGTGCACGGCCACGCGGCCCTCTTCGGGGTCTACGGCATGCTGGGCATCGGGCTGATGCTCTTCTGCCTCCGGGCCCTGCGCCCCGGCCAGCCCTGGCGGGAGGGGCCCCTGCGCTTCGCGTTCTGGGCCATCAACGGCGGCCTCATGGCCATGATCGTCCTCAGCATCCTGCCCCTGGGCCTCCTCCAGACCCGGGCCGCCGTGGAGCACGGGTACTGGTTCGCCCGCAGCGCCGCCTTCCTGCAGTCGGACGGCATGAACCTCATCCGCTGGCTCCGGGTGCCGGGGGACACCCTCTTCGCGGCCGGCGCCTTCGTCCTCGTGTACTTCATCGCGGCCCTCCCCCGGGCCCGGGCCTGAGGTCAGCCGAGGGGCAGCCTCAGGGATGCGCAGGCCCCGCCGCCCTCGCGGTTGGCGAGGCCGAGGCTGCCGCCGTGGGCCTCGGCGATCTGGCGGCTGAGGACGAGGCCGATGCCGCTGCCCCCGGCCTTGGTGCTGAAGAAGGGCACGAAGAGGTTCCCGCCCGTGGGCAGCCCCGGGCCCCGGTCCTCCACGCGGAGCTCCACGGCGGGCCCCTGCACGGTCCAACCCAGGTCCACGGGCGCCCCGGCGTCCACGGCGTTGCGCACGAGGTTGATGAGGGCCTGGGCCAGCTGGTCCCCGTCGGCCTGCAGGGTCACGGGGGGCCCCGGGTGGACGCGGACCTCGCAGCGCTGCTCGAGGCCCGCCACGCGCCGCACCAGGACCTCCAGGTCCACGGGCGCCCGGCAGGGTTCCGGCAGGCGGGCCAGGCGCGTGTAGCCCTCCATGAAGCGGCCCAGGCCCTGGGCCCGGCTCGCGATGATGCCCAGGCCCTGGCGCGTGTCGTCCATCCAGTCCTCGCCCTGGCGCTCCAGGATGCGGAGGAGGCTCTCGGAGAGGGACTGGATGGGGGCCAGGGAGTTGTTGATCTCGTGCCCCAGCACCCGGATGACCTGGTGCCAGACCTTGCGCTCCTCCTGCCGCAGGGGGCGGGTCAGGTCGGAGACCACCAGGAGGCGGTGGACCCGCCCCCCCTGCCGGAAGGTGCCCCGGCGGAGGTCGAAGCGCCCCGCCCGGGCGGGGAAGGCCATGTCCGCCAGCTGCGCGCCCTCCCCGTCCAGGGCCGCGGCCAGGCCCAGTTCCGCCGCGGGACGCCCCAGGAGGCGCTCCTGGGGGCTGCCCAGGAGGGCCTCCCCGGCCCGGTTCACCAGGCGCAGGAGATCCTCCCCGTCGAAGGCGAACACGGCCACGTCGATCTCGGCCATGACGGCGCGGAGCAGGGCCGTCGCTTCCATGGCCTTCATGCGCTGCTGCTGGAGGAGCTCGCTCAGGACGTTGAGCTCGTGGTACACCTCGCCGAGGGCGTCGGCGTCGGCGGGCTCCCGGGCCCGGAAGGAGTAGTCCCCTTCGCGGATGGCCGTGAGGATGTTGGCCAGCGTCTGCAGGGGCCGCTGCACCCGGCGCCGGAGGGCCCGCAGGGACACCGCCGCCGCCGCCGCGCAGGCGGCGAAGAGCAGGAGCTTCCAGGGCAGGGGCCAGGGCGCCCGCGCCAGGAGGATCCCGGCCAGGACCAGGGCCGGCAGGGCCCCCAGGAGGGCGCCGAGCTGGACCCGCCGGTCGTGGGTCATGCCCGGATGCCCAGCTTGGCCAGGCGCCGGTACATCGCGCTGCGGGAGAGGCCGAGGGCCTCCGCCGCCGCGGCGGCGCCGCCGTGCCGCGCCAGGGCCTTGCGGATGAGGAGGGCCTCCATGTCCTCCATGCTGAGGTCCTCCAGGGCCGGGCTCCGGCCGTTCCCCGGGGCGAGCATGAGGTCCGCCGCGGTGATCCAGGGGCCCGAAGCCATGAGCAGGGCCCGCTCCACGGCGTGGGTCAGCTCCCGCACGTTGCCGGGCCAGGAATGGGCCAGCAGGGCCTTCTCCGCCCCCGCGTCGAAGCCCGCCACGGCCTTGCGGTAGCGCCCCGCGCGGGCCTCCAGGAACCGCGCCGCCAGGGGCAGGATGTCCTCCGGGCGCTCCCGGAGCGGGGGCACGTGGATCTCGATGGTGTTGAGGCGGTACCGCAGGTCCTGGCGGAAGCGGCCCGCCTCCACTTCCGCCTCGAGGTCGGCGTTGGTGGCGCTGAGGACGCGCACGTCGGCGCGGAGGGTGCGGCTGGAGCCCACCCGCTCGAACTCGCCCGTCTCCAGCACCCGCAGGAGCCGGGCCTGGAGCGTGAGCGGGGCGTTGGCGATCTCGTCCAGGAAGAGGGTGCCCCCGTCCGCGAGCTCGAAACGCCCTGCCCGCGCCGCCTTGGCGTCGGTGAAGGCCCCCTTCGCGTGCCCGAAGAGCTCGCTCTCCAGCACCCCTTCCGCGAGCCCGCCCGCGTTGAGGGTGAGCAGGGGCCGGTCCGCCCTGGAGCTGGCGGCGTGGAGGGCCTGGGCCAGGAGGCTCTTGCCGGTCCCGTTCTCGCCGGTGATGAGCACGGAGGCGTCGGAGGGGCCGATGCGCGCCACCAGGTCCAGGACCCGGCGCATGGCGGGGGAGGCCGCCACGAGGGTGGGGGCGCCTTCCCGGAGCAGCTGGTTCTCCGCCTCCAGCTGGCGGGTGCGGCGGAGGGCCCCGGCCAGCTCCAGGTGCGTGCGCAGCGTCGCCAGGAGGCGGGCGTTCTCCCAGGGCTTCTGGATGAAGTCCTTCGCGCCCCGGCGCATGGCCTCCACCGCCAGGTCGATGCTCCCCCAGGCGGTCATGACGACGACGGGGAGCTCGGGCTCGCGGGCCTGGACCCGCGCGAGCAGGTCCAGGCCCTCCTGGCCGGAGGTGGTGTCCCGGGTGTAGTTCATGTCCAGGAGCAGGAGGTCCGGCCGCGGCCCCTCCAGGGCGGCCAGCACGGCCTCGGGGGAGGCGGCGGTCTCCACCTTGTAGCCCTCGGACTTGAGGAGGAGGCGCAGGCTCTCGCGCACACCGGTCTGGTCGTCGGAGATCAGGATGCGGGCGGCGGAGGTGGGCATGGAACCCTTCAGGAGGACCTCCCTATCCTACTCGTCCCGGAGGGCGACCAAGGGGTCCACCCGGGCGGCTTTCAGGGCGGGCAAGAGGCAGGCCGCAGCACAAACGAGGGCGAGGCCGGCGGTGACCAGGCCGAAGGTGGACAGGTCCCAGGGGCGGACGCCGACGATCAGCGATTCCAGGAACCGGCCCAGGACCAGGGAGAGGGCCACGCCTGCGGCGATCCCGCCCAGGGCCATGCGGAGCCCCTGGCCCAGGACCAGGCCGAGCACGCTCCCCACCTGGGCGCCCAGGGCCATCCGCACCCCGATCTCCCGGGTGCGCAGGGCCGTCAGGAAGTTGATCACCGCGTAGATCCCCACCCCCGCCAGGAGCAGGGCGAGCCCTGCGAAGGCGCCCAGGAGCAGGCTCCGGGACCTGGCCGCGTCGCGGTCCGAGGCGACGGCCTCCTCCATGGTCAGGATCGCGCCCACGGGCAGGTCGGGATCCAGCTCCCGCACCGCGTTCCGGAGGACGCCGGCCATGGCGGAGGGGGCGGTGGTGGTGCGCACCAGCAGGGCGAAGCGGGCCATGTTCGCGCCGGGCCCCTGGGCGTAGGCCGCCGGGAAGTAGACCTCGGGCCGGGGCGCCAGGGCCAGTCCGTCGTGGCGCACCGTCCCCACGACGCCCACGATGGGCAGGAAGGGGCCCGAATCGCCGGCGACGGAGACGGCGCCCTGGAGGACGTCGCCCCCGGGGAAGTCCCGGCGGGCCAAGGCCTGGCTGACGACGCAGGCGTTGGTCTCGAAGGGGGCCAGGTCCCGTCCCTGCAGGACCGGGATGCCCATGGCCGCGAAGTAGCCGGAGCTGACCTGGTGATGGATGGCCTCGAGGGCGTCGTCGGTGCGGCCCTTCAGGCTGTAGCTGCTGGTGCGGGTGGAGCCCAGGAACGGGGTCGTGTCGTTCGCCGAGGCCGCGACCACGCCCGGCGACTGCCGGATCCGCTGCAGGAGGCCGTCGAGGAGGGCCATCCGGCGGGCGGCCTCGCCGTACTTGTAGGCGGGCAGGGTGAAGCGCGCCGCCAGGAGGTGGTCCGCCTTGAAGCCGGGGTCCACGGTGCTCAGGTGCTGGAAGCTGCGGAGCATGAGGCCGGCCCCCACGAGGAGCGCCGTGGCCAGGGCCGTCTCCGAGGCCACCAGGAGGCCCCGGAGGCGGGGATGGGTGCTGCCGCCCCCGCCCTTCCCTTCCTTGAGGAAGTCCGCGAGGCGCATGTTCCGCAGGTTGAACGCGGGCATGAGGCCGAAGAGCAGGGCCGCCGCCAGCGAGAGCCCCAGCGTGAAGGCCACGGGCCCCGCCCCGAGGGACGGCTGGCGCAGGCCGGGCACCAGGGAGCCCAGGAGCCCCACCAGCCCCGCCAGGGTCCAACGGGCCAGCAGCAACCCGGCGGCGCCCCCCAGGAGGCCGATGACGAGGCTCTCCGCGAAGGCGCTGCGGACGAGTTCCATCGGACCCGCGCCCAGCGCGGCCCGGATGGCCATCTCCCGCTGCCGGCCCGCGCTCCGGGCCAGCATGAGGTTCATGATGTTGGCGCAGGCGATGAGCAGGACGCAGCCCACCGCGCCCATGAGCACCAGGAGGGTGCCCCGGCTGCCCAGGACGACCCGGTCCTTGAGGGGGACGACGTTGGCCGTGAAATGGAGGTTGGTGTCGGGGTAGGCCGTCTCCAGGCGCGCGGCCGCGGCCCGCAGGTCCTGGGCGCACGAGGCCACCGTGGCGCCGGGCTTCAGGCGCCCCACGGCCCCCATGAAGTGGTTGCCGCGCTGGCCGAGCTGTTCCTTCGTCAGGCTCAGCGGGACGAGGATCCGCGCGCTGCCGATGCGGTGCGGAAACCGGAAGCCCGGCGGCAGGATGCCCACCACCTGGGTGTCCAGGCCGTCCAGGCGGATGGAGCGTCCCACCAGGGCCGGATCGCCGCCGAAGGTGCGCATCCAGAATTCATGGGTGAGGAGGGCGACGCGGGGGGCCGCTTCCCGGTCCTCCTCGGGCAGGAAGTCCCGGCCCAGCACCGGCTGGACGCGGAGGAGCCCGAGGAAGTTCCAGGAGACCTGCCCCGCGGGGACCAGCGCCGGCTCCCCGCCCCCGGTGTAGGTGAGGACGGTGTTGTCGACGCCCGCCATGCCTTCGAGCTGGGTCCCCATGCGCTGCCAGTCCTGGAAGTCGGGAGCGGAGAGGGGGTTGATGGCGCGGCCCCGGGCGGGGTTGGCGCCCTCGATGGAGACGAGGCGGTCCGCCGCCGGGAAGGGCAGCGGCTGGAGCAGGACCCGGTCCACGAGGCTGAAGATCGCGGTGTTGGCCCCGATGCCGAGGGCGAGGATCAGGACGGCGGTGATGGCGAAGCCGGGGCTCCTGCGGAGGGACCGCAGCGCCCAGCGCAGGTGGTGGAGGGTTCCGTGCATGGGGTTCTCCTCGGGCGCCGGGGTCAGGCCTGGCAGGGGGCGTCTTCGACGATGCGGCCGTCGAAGAGGTGGACCGTGCGCTCCGCGTGCTGGGCGAAGCGGGTGTCGTGGGTCACCATGCAGAGGGTGGATCCGCGCCGGTGGAGGTCCTTCAGGAGGTTCATGACGGCCTCGCCGTTGGTGGAGTCCAGGTTCCCGGTGGGCTCGTCGGCGAGGAGGATGGAGGGACGGCCCGCCAGGGCCCGGGCCACGGCCACCCGCTGCTGCTGGCCGCCGGAGAGCTGGTTGGGCACGTGCTTGGCGCGGTGGGACATGCCCACCTCCTCCAGGGCCTCCAGCACGCGGGGCCGCCGTTCGCCGGCGGACAGGCCGCGGTAGATCAGGGGCAGCTCCACGTTCTCGTAGACGTTGAGATCCCCGATGAGATTGAAGCTCTGGAAGATGAAGCCGATCTCGTGGTTGCGGATGCGGGCCCGCCGGGAGAGGCTGAGGCCGGCCACCGCCTTGCCGTTGAGGGTGTAGGCCCCGGCGGTGGGCGTGTCCAGCAGTCCCAGGATGGACAGCAGGGTGGACTTGCCGCACCCCGAGGGGCCGGAGATGGAGATGAACTCCCCCTGTCTGATGTCCAGGTGGATGTCGGACAGGGCGTGGGTCTCCACCTCGTCGGTGGTGAACACTTTCTTGATGCCTTCCAGCGAGATCAGGGATCGGGCGGCCATGGCGGTCTCCTCGGGTCGGTTACTTGATGCGGATGCGGTCGGATGCGTCCCAGGCGCTGGTGTCCGACAGGATCACCTGGTCGCCGGGCTTCAGGCCGTCCAGGACTTCGATGGTGGAGACGGAGCCGCGCCCCAGGCGCACCGTCACCCGCGTGGCCTCCGCGCCGCCGGGGGCCAGGCGGTAGAGGCTCACGGTGCCGTAGGGCTGGGCCTGCACGGGCCGCCCCACGAAGACCCCGTCCGCCGCCCGGTCCAGCTCGACGATGCCCTCCACGCTCAGGTCGGGCCGGGCCCCCTTGGGCAGGGGCCCCTCCAGGCTCGCGTCCACGGTGACGGTGCCGTTCACCACGGCGGGGTCGATGCGGATGACGCGGCCCTGCACGACGCCGTTGCGGGTGTCCACGGCCACCGGCTGGCCCACGACGATGTCCTTGGCCTGGGTCTCGCTGATCCGGAGTTCGGCCTTGAGGCGGGTGGGCTCGGCCACCCGGGCCAGGGAGGCCCCGGGGGCCAGGCGCTGGCCCACCTGGGCCTGCAGCGCCTGCAGCACCCCGGTGAGACCCGCCCGCACCTTCAGGGCGGCCACCTGGCTCTGTTTGAGGAGCCAGAGGGCCTTGGCCTGCTCGACCTTCGCCTGGCTCGCGGCCAACTGGGCCCCCAGGGAGGCCTCGCCCAGCTTGAGGCGGTCCTGTTCGATCTGGTACCGGGTGGAGAGTTCCTCCGCCCGGCCCCGGGCCTGGAGCACCACGTGCCGGGCCACGTAGCCGTCCCGGGCCAGGATCTCCTTGGCCTCCAGATCCATGCGCGCGTCGAGGTTGCCGGCCTTCACCGTGGCCAGGGCCGCGCGCTTGTCCAGCAGGGCCTCCTGGACCCGGGCCTTGGCGCTGGTGTACTCCCCTTCCGCCGCCCGGTACTGCCACTGGGCGTCCAGCGCCGCCTGCTGCAGCTCGGGGTTGGAGAGCTCGAGGATCACCGTGTCGGCCTTCACGGGGGTGCCCGGCCACACGTGGATCTTCTCCACCCGGCTGTCGAAGCTGGTGGCGATCCAGCGCACCTCCACGGGCTGGAGGGTGCCCGTGCCCCGCACCTGGAACACCATCGGCCCCCGCTTCACCGTGTCCACGAGGATGGACGGGCGCTCCACGACGGGCACGGCGGGCTTGAGCCGGGCCAGGCCCACGGTGAGCAGGACGACGCCCAGGCCGGCGCCGCCCAGGGCGAGGGCCTTCTTGCGGTTGGGCTGGGGGGTCCGGGCGAAATCCATGGGCACTCCGGGGCTGCCCCTGGATAGCGAACCCCGTGCCGGATCCTTCAAACGCTCAGGATGGGAAGGTTAGGCCAACGCCCATCCTCCGGGCCGGGCGCCGCGCCGTCCCACTTCCGGGACGGCGCGTCCCAGAGGAGAGGCAGGCTACTTGCCGAGTCCCCCGGCCACCTGGGCGGCACGCTCGATGCCCCGGGCCAGGACGGAGCGGATGCGGCCGTCCTCCAGGGCCAGGAGCCCGGCGATGGTGCATCCGGCGGGGGTGGTGACCTCGTCCTTGAGGGCCGCCGGGTGGCGCCCCGTCTGGAGGACCATGGCGGCGGAGCCCAGGGTCATCCGGGCCGCCAGCTCCACGGCCACGGCCCGCGGCAGGCCGCACTGCACGCCCCCCTCGGCCAGGGCCTCCAGGATGACGAAGATGAAGGCGGGCCCGCTGGCGCTGAGGCCGGTGACCGCGTCGAAGTGGGGCTCCTCCAGCTCGATGACGGCCCCCAGGGGCTCGAAGAACGTGCGCGCGACGGCCAGGTGGGCCTCCGTGGCCTCCCGGCCCGGCGCCAGGACCGTGGTGCCCATGCGGATCGAGCAGGGGGTGTTCGGCATGGCCCGCACCACCGGGGTGGTGGGCTTCACCCGCCCTTCCAGGTAGGCCAGGTCCACGCCGGCGGCGATGGAGACGACGAGGGGGTCGTGGTCCAGGGCGCCGGCGGTCCGCAGGCCGTCCAGGACGGCCCCCAGGTCCTTGGGCTTCACGCAGAGGAGCACGGCCTCGGCCTGCCGGGCCGCGTCCGCGGGGGAAGCCGCCCAGGCCACGCCCAGGGCCTCGGCCCGGGCGCGCACGCCCTTGCCCTTGTCGCAGACGATGACCTCCGCCGGCGGTCGTCCGGCGGCCTCCACCAGGCCGCCGCAGATGGCCTGCCCCATGGTGCCGAACCCGACGATCGCCAGCTTGTAGGTCATGCGTGCTCCGGAGGCCCCTACAGGGGCAGGCGCGTGGTCTCCACCTTCACCACCTCGCCGTCCAGCACGACCGTGCTCGTGGACGTGGGCGCGTTGGCGGTCGTGAGCGTGCGCAGGGCGCCCAGGGGGGCCTGGACCTCCGCGGGGACGCTCTCGAAGAACATGACCCCGGCCCGCCACTGCTGGGCCTGCTCGATCTGCACCCGCAGCTCCCGCAGCTGGCGGGGATCCACCGGCGAGGGGGCGCTGGTCATCAGGCAGCGGGCCTGGGCGGTCTTGGGGAAGGCGATGACCTCCCGGATGTTGGTGGCGCCCACCAGGAGCATGACGAGCCGGTCCAGGCCCAGGGCGATGCCGCCGTGGGGCGGGGCCCCGTAGGAGAGGGCGTTGAGGAGGAAGCCGAACTGCTCCTGGATCACGTCCTCCTGGAAGCCGATCGCCTTGAAGAGGCGGTTCTGCACGTCGGCGTCGTGGATGCGGATGGAGCCGCCGCCCAGCTCGAAGCCGTTGAGGATGACGTCGTAGGCCATGGCCCGGCAGCTGCCGGGATCGGTCTCCAGGCGGTCCAGGTCGTCGGGGTGGGGGCTCGTGAAGGGGTGGTGGCAGGCCACGAAGCGCCCGTTCTCCTCGCTCCACTCGAGCAGGGGGAAATCGACCACCCACAGGAACGCGAACGTGGACTCGTCGATGAGGCCCAGGGACCGGGCCAGGCGCAGGCGGATCTCGCCGAGCACCTTGGAGGTCTGGTCGTCGGCGCCCACCGCGAAGACCGCGAGGCCCTCGCCGTCCACGCCCAGGGCCGCCTTCAGCCTGGCCTCGAGGCCGGCGTCGATGAACTTCTTGAAGCTGGAGGAGAGGCCGTCCTTCCCCCACTTCACGTAGGGAAGGCCGCCGGCCCCCAGGTGCTTGGCGACATCCTGCAGCTCATCCAGCTGCTTGCGGCTCATCGCGCCCGCCTGCTCTCCCTGGAAGAAGAGGCCCCGGACGCGGCGCTGGCCGCCGGACTCGGAGGCCGCGCGGAAGAGGTTGAAGGCGCTCTCGGCGAAGACGCCGGTGACGTCCTGGATCTTCACGGCGCACCGGGTGTCGGGCTTGTCCGAGCCGTACCACTCCATGGCGTCCCGGTAGGGCAGGCGCGGGAACGGCGCCTGGACCTTCCGGCCCACGAGGGCGGCGAGCTCCACCAGCAGGGGCTCCATCATGTCCTGCACATCCTGGGCGCGGACGAAACTCATCTCCACGTCCACCTGGGTGAACTCCGGCTGGCGGTCGGCGCGCAGGTCCTCGTCCCGGAAGCACCGGGAGATCTGCACGTAGCGCTCGAAGCCGGCCACCTGGAGCAGCTGCTTGTAGAGCTGGGGGGACTGGGGGAGGGCGTAGAACTCGCCGTGGTGCACGCGGGAGGGGACGAGGTAGTCCCGGGCGCCCTCGGGGGTGGACTTGCCCAGGATGGGGGTCTCCACCTCCACGAAGTCGTGCTTCAGGAAGTAGCTGCGGACGATCTGGGCGACCTGGCTCCGCAGGAGCATGTTGCGCTGGAGGCTCTCGCGGCGGAGGTCGAGGAAGCGCCACTTGAGGCGGAGGTCCTCGTTGGCCTCGGCGGAGTCGTCCACGGGGATGGGCGGGGTCTGGGCGGTGTTGAGGATGCGCAGGTCGGTGAGGCGGACCTCGATGTCGCCCGTGGGCAGGTTGGGGTTCTTCTGCTCCCGCTCGGCCACGACGCCCTCGGCCCCCAGGACGAACTCGCCGCGCACCGCCTTGAGGCGGGCCAGGAGCTCGGGGGAGACTTCCGTCTCGTTGGCCACCAGCTGCACGACGCCCCAGCGGTCCCGCAGATCCAGGAAGACCAGGGAACCGAGGTTCCGGATGCGCTTGCACCAGCCCAGGAGTCGCACGCGCTTGCCGGCGTCCCCGATGCGGAGGTCGCCGTTGCGGTGAGTACGTTGGAAGTCGCCAAAGGGATCGAGTTTCATAGCCTTCTAGGATCGCACCCGGACGCCTCCGGCTCAAGGATCCCGGCGTCAGGACCGGGGCGTTCTGCCGGGACCCTGCCCGCTGGCGACGGCGAACAGGTTCTCCCAGGAGACGAAGCCCGGGCTGGGCCGGTAGTCGGACCAGGCCCCCGTGTCGAAGGCCGCCGCCAGGGCCGCGGGGGCCTTGCCGGGGTTCGCCTTCACATGGGCCTGGACGGCCTTCAGGAAATCCCGGTAGCGCAGCAGCTCCTTCCTGCCGGCCACAGGCCCGTGGCCGGGGATGATGCGGGCGCCCTCCGGGACCCAGCCCGCCACGGCCTCCACCTGGGACACCAGGCCCTCGAAGCTGCCGCCGCTGTCCGTGTCGATGTAGGGGAGGAGCCCATGGAAGAAGAGATCCCCCATGTGGAGCACCCGCTCCGCGGGGTAGCCGAAGAGCACGTCGCCGTCGGTGTGGCCCGGCCCCAGGTGGAGCAGGTGGAACTCGGCCCCGCCCAGGTGGATGTCGAGCCGGGCCCGGATCCGCGGATCCTCCTCGCCGAAGGCCAGCTCCGGCAGGCCGCCTCGCTTGGCCGGTTCCAGGGGGGCCTGGGCCAGCACCATCCGGCGCCGGACGTTGGCGTGGGCGACGATGGCCATCACCTGCTTCTCCAGCACGAGGTTGGCGCCCACGTGGTCGGGGTGGGCGTGGGTGTTCACCAGGTAGCGGATGGGCTTGTCCGTCACGGAGCGGATGGCCTTGAGCAGGCCCGGCGCCAGGTGCTCGAACTGGTCGTCCACCAGGACCGCGTAGGCGTCCGTCACGAAGAGCCCCACGTTGCCGCCCTGCCCGAAGAGGACGTAGGCGTGGTCCGAGAGCTTCTCCACCCGGTGGATCGCTTTCTCCTCCTGGGCGGTCGGCGCCGGCCGGTGCCGGGGGTGGGCCTGGAGGGGAAGAACCGCCAGGAGGGTGGCCAGGGGCCAAAGGGAGCGGACGCGCATGGGAGCCTCCGGGGTCCCATTATAGGGACGCCCCGCCGGAAGGGGCGGGGCGCCGGGGCACACGGGTCCTTCAGGACACCGAGGAGAGGCTTCCGGGCTCCGCGTCCTTGGGGTGGGGGCGGATGGGCATCCCGGGCAGGTCGTTGGCGACCATCACGTCCAGGTTGCGCATGTACTTGGTGAGGAGGGCCCGGAGGGCCTCCGTCTCCTCCTCGGTCATGCCCCGCTCCGACTGGAGGCGGAGCCCCTCCCCGAGGGCCTCCAGCTGCTCGCAGAGGGTGACGCCCTCGGGCGTGAGGCGGATCCGGATGCGGCGCCCGTGATTGGGGTCGGGCCCCACCACCAGGTAACCCCGCTGGGTCATCTGCTGGACCATGCGGGAGATGGTGGGATTGTCCATCCACATGGCCCGGGCCAGCTCGCCGAGGGAGAGGGGCGCGGCCCGGGAGATCACCAGGAGCATCCACACGTGGTGGGGGGTGAGGTCCAGGGGGACGGCCTTGGCCGCGACCAGCTGACGAATGGACCGTCGAGCCGCGACGATCAACATCCCGATGTTCGAGATGGCCAGGCCTATTTCTGATGAGTGGGACATACCCTTACCCTCCAGGCTGTGGGGGACTTGACGTATTGAATTATCATTCAAAAACGCGGCTTGTCAATAAAACTTTTATCCATTTCTTCTTCCACAGACCACCGCCCATCAGCCGCCCCCGGCTTGGAACCCCGTGAAAGGGCACAGAAAATACTATTCCGTAGCGCATGTGCCAGGCCACCCCGCAGGCAGCTGCACATTTACAACCGGAATGGCATATTTATGCATTACAACGTTTACAAATTCAATTCATAATCTCAACGCTGGGCATATGAATTAATTTTCATTTTCATAACTTCAAAACACGCCCATTCGGGGCATCCAGGGGAGGCGTTCATATGAATGATATAAGTCTAGTGGAGGTACATCCAATCACCGGAACGATCGGGTCCCGATCCTTCGTGCCGGCAAGGGTAAGTAAAGGACCCGTACGCCGAGTGCGCTGAGACGCCGGGTCACGCTGACTCGGCGGCTCAGCGCACTCGGCCTACGGGTCCTTTACCTACCGAAGGATCGGGACACGATCGTTCCGGTGATTCGATCTACCTGCCCGAGCGGATCAGTCCTGATGCGCCCGGAGCCGCTCGGCCACCTCGTCCCAGGTCCAGGCGGCCTGGGTGCCGGCCGCCAGGTCCTTCACCGTGACCTCCCCCTTCTCCAGCTCCCCCTCCCCGAGGAGGAGGGCCAGGGGGGCTCCCGTGCGGTTGGCGGTGGTGAGGGCCTTCTTGAGGGCCGAGCCCCGGGTCTCCAGGGTGAAGGCGGCGCCCTGGGCCCACCAGGTGCGGGCAAGGGCGAGGGCCTTCAGGGCCGCGACGGGTCCCAGGGGGATGAGGACCGGCAGGGCGGCGCCCCGGGTCTCCCCGTGGAGCTGCTGCATGAGCATGGCCAGCCGGTCCAGGCCGATGGACCAGCCGAAGGCCGCCACCTGGGGGCCGCCCAGCTGCTTGACCAGCCCGTCGTAGCGGCCACCGCCCAGCAGGGCCGACTGGGCCCCCAGGTCGGAGGAGAGGACCTCGAAGGCCGTGCGGGTGTAGTAGTCCAGGCCCCGGACCAGGCGGGGGTTCTCCTGGAAGGGCAGCCCCAGCTCCGTGAGGACCTCCTTGAGGCGCGCGTGGTGCTCCCGGGAGGCGGGGTCGAGGAAGTCGACCATGACCGGGTGCCCCTCGAGGGCCACCTGGCAGGAGGCGTTCTTGCAGTCCAGGACGCGCAGGGGGTTCTCCTGGATGCGCCGGTGGCAGTCGTCGCAGAACTGGGCCTCGCGCGCCTGGAAGAAGGCCCGGAAGGCCTCGTGGAAGGCCGGCCTGCACTCGGGGGTCCCGACGGAGTTGATGCTGAAGGAGAGGTGCTCCAGGCCCAGCTCCCGGAGGAAGTCGTAGAGCATGACCAGGGATTCCGCCTCGGATTCCGGCGTCGACACCTGGAAGCTCTCGGCGCCGATCTGCCAGAACTGGCGGTAGCGGCCGGCCTGCATGCGCTCGTACCGGAACATGGGGCCGATGTAGTAGAGGAGCTGGGGGTCGCTGGCCTCCAGCATCCGGTGCTGGATCGCGGCCCGGACCACGCCCGCGGTGTTCTCCGGCCGCATGGCGACGTGGCGCCCGCCCTTGTCCACGAAGTCGTACATCTCCTTGTGGACGATGTCGCTGCTTTCCCCCACACTGCGCTTGAAGACCTCGATCTCCTCGAGAATCGGGGTCCGGATCTCCCGGTAGCCGTGGCGGTGGAAGGCGCGCCTTGCGGTATCCTCGATACGCTGGAACCAGTCGAGTTCCTTCCCGAACAAATCGCGCGTGCCTTTGACGGATTGGGCCATCTTGAAACTCCACGGAATCATTCCGCTGCTGCTTACCAGCCTACTGGCTCCCGCCCAAACCCCCAAGCGCCCCGGGGAGGGGGCCCGGCTCGTCGTGTACGTCGACCCGGGCCACGGGGGGGAGGACACCGGCGCCAAGGGGCCCCGGGGCCTCCGGGAGAAGGACGCCGTCCTCGACCTCGCGGCCGCCCTGGCGCGGGAGCTGGAGGCCTCGGGCATGGAGGCCCGGCTCACCCGGGACGCCGACGCCTTCGTCCCCCTCTGGGACCGGGCCCGCATGGCCAACCAGGCCGGGGCCGACCTCTTCGTCAGCCTCCACCTGAACGCCGCCCGCACCCGAGCGGCCAAGGGGTCGGAGGTCTACTTCCTCAGCCTGGGCGCCGGGGACCGGGAGTCCGCCGCCATCGCGGCCCAGGAGAACGGCGCCGGCCCCGGTCCCCTGAGCCCCGATCCGGCCAATGTGGTGGCCGGCATCCTGGACGACCTCGCCCAGGAAGCCTACCTCCGGGAATCCGAGAAGCTCGCCGTGGCCATCCAGGCCCAGCTCAACCGCCTGGGGGGCGTCCGCCAGCGGGGCGTGAAGCAGGCCCCCTTCGTCGTGCTCCGGGGCGCCGCCATGCCCGCCGTCCTCGTCGAGACCGTCTTCATCTCCAACCCGCGGGAGGAGGCCCGGGCCCGGGATCCCATCTTCCTCAGGAAGGCGGCCCAGGCGATCACCCAGGGCATCCGCCACTACTTCGCCGGGGTGGAGGCCACCCCCCGCCGGCGTCCCCAGGGCTGACGCCGCGGGTCATTCGTAGCGCAGCGCGTCGATGGGATCCTGGGCGGCGGCCTTCATCGCGGGCCAGAGGCCGAAGCCCAGGCCGATGGCCGTGCTGATGCCGAAGCCCAGCACCACGCTCCAGAGCGGGGCGGCCGCGGGGAAGTCGAAGGCGTACCGCACGAGGAAGGCGATGCCGAAGCCGGCGGCGATGCCCACGGCCCCGCCCGTGCAGGTGAGGGCCACCGCCTCCACCAGGAACTGGGCGGCGATGTCCTTGCGGGTCGCCCCGAGGGCCTTGCGGACGCCGATCTCCCGGGTGCGTTCGGTGACGCTGACGAGCATGATGTTCATGATGCCGACCCCGCCGACGAGGAGGGCGATGGCCGCGATGAGGACCATGGCCATCGTCACGCCGCCGGTGACCTGCTGGAAGGTCTGGAGGCCCTCCTCGGAGGTCCGGATCGCGAAGTCGTTGGGCTGGTGGGCCTTGAGTCCGCGGTGGGCGCGGAGGATGGCCACCTCCTGGTCCGTCATCTCATGCACCTGCTCCGGGTCCCGGGGGACGGTGGCGATGTGGAGGGTGTCGCCGCGCCCGTTCTTGATCTGGGGGAACATCTCGTCGAAGACCGTCAGCGGGATGAGCATGAGGTTGTCGGCGCTGCCGCCCATCTGGGAGCCCTTCTTCTCGAGCACGCCGATCACCCGCAGCGCCACGCCGCCGACCAGCACCTCCTGGCCGATGGGATCGCGCCCGGGGAAGAGGGGCTTGGCGACGTCCCAGCCGATCACGCACACGTGGGCCCCGTGGGTGAGGTCCGTCTCGGAGATGAACCGGCCGTCCTCCAGGGTGCTGTTGTTCGCCGTGAGGTAGTCGGGGACCACGCCGCCGATGGTGGGGCCGTTGGCCTCGGTGCCCTGGCGGTTCTTCACCGCCCCGGTGCCCGATGCCTGGTAGTACCGCTCGGGGGAGACCGCCCCCGCCAGGGTCGCCAGGCGCTTGAGGGCCGCGGCGTCCTCCAGCGTCAGGTCGCGCCGGCGCCGCTGGTCCTCGGGGATGAGCCCCGGAGGCCCCCCGAAGCGCGGCTCGTACTTCTGGAACTGGACCAGGGTCGTCCCGAAGGCCGAGAAGGCCCCGGTGACGGCCTCGTTGAACCCCGCCACGAAGCTCACCATGGCGATGACCGTGGCCACCCCCGCGACGATGCCCAGCAGGGTCAGGAAGCTGCGCAGCTTCTGCGAGACGATGGCCCGGAAGGCGAAGAGAACGTTCTCCCGGCCCAGGGCGTGGAGGAAGGGGCTGTTTCGGATGGCCTTGAACATGCCGTCCCCTATTCGGCCCGGAGGGCGTCGATGACGGGCAGGTTGGAGGCCCTGCGCGCCGGCAGGAAGCCCGCGGCCAGCCCGATCAGGGTGGAAACGGCGATGCTGGAGATCACGATGCCCGGCGTGATCACGGCGGGGAAGCCCGCCGCCACCCGCACGACCCAGGTCGCGAAGGAGCCCAGGAGCATGCCGACGACGCCCCCCACCAGGCTCAGGATGGCCGCCTCGAGGAGGAACTGCCGCCGGATGTCCCGCTTGCGGGCCCCCAATGCCATGCGGATCCCGATTTCCGTCGTCCGCTCCACGACGCTCACCAGCATGATGTTCATGATGACGATGCCGCCGACCCCCAGGCTCACCGAGGAGACCAGGAGCATGAGGATGAAGGCCGCCTGGCTGATCTGCTTCCACAGCTCCTGGAGGGAATCCTGGGTGAGGAGGCCGAAGGGATCCGGATCCCGGAAGGCCGTGTGCCGCCGGGCCCGCATGAAGGACCGGACCTCGTCCAGGGCCTCCTCCAGGCCCTCGACGCCGCCCGAAGCCTGGGCCGAGATCTGGAGCGAATCCTTGGCGGACAGGAAGTTCTTCCGGTAGACCTGGATGGGGATGCACACGACGGTGTCCCGGCTGAACCCGATGGACGAGCCCTGCCGGGGGAAGACGCCGACGATCCGGAAGGGGAGGCCCCCGATGAGGATCGTCCGGCCGATGGGGTCGACCCCGGGGAACAGCTCGTCCTTGACGTCCGCCCCCACCACGGCGAGGTTGGCCGCCATGTCGTCCTCGGTCTGGGTGAAGTACCGCCCGGCCTCGAACTCGAAGCGGAAGAGGGTGGCGAAATTGGACGTGGAACCGACGATGAGGGTGTTGGACAGGTGCCGGGCGCCGGCGGTGACCTTCATGGACTTCACCGCCCGGGTCGCCACCTGGGAGACGTGGGGCAGCCCCGCGGCGTTGAGGCGCTCGAAGTCCTCGTAGGTGATCAGGGGACGCTTGAGGGCCTGGATGAAGTCCTTCTGGGACTGGATGATCCCGAACCGGTCGATGATGAACACCTCCGGGGCGAAGGTGATCACCTTCTCCTTCACGAAGGCGTCCAGGCCGGAAATCACCCCGACGACCCCCACGATCGTGGTCACGCCGATCACCACCCCGAGCAGGGTGAGGAAGCTCCGCAGCTTGTGGGCCTTGAGGGCCCTCAGCGCGGAGAGGACCAGCTCGTACAGCTTCATCAGCCTTCCTTCTTGGGCGCGGCGGCCTTCTTCTTCTCCACGCGGATGTCCTCGCCGCCCTTGAGGTCACGCAGGACCTTGAAGGGGCCGATCACCAGCTTCTCGCCGCCGTTGAGGCCGCTGGCGACCTCCACGTTCATGTCGCCGGTGAGGCCGGTCTTGATGGGCCTGAACACCGCCTTGCCGCCCTCCATCACGAAGACGCCCTCCTCCTCGCGGGGTTCGCCCGGCTTGAAGGTCTGCCCGGGCTTGAGCTTGATCTCCTTCATCACGAGGGCCTGGAGGGGCACGGCCAGGACGTTGTCGCGGCTGCCGGTGAAGATGTCGGCCTGGGCCGAGAGGCCGGGCTTGATGGTGATAGGGGGGTTCTTGATCTGGACCTTGACCTTGAACTTGATGGCCTCGTTGGTGCTGGTCTGGACGATGGGGCTGCCGCCCACCTCGGTGACCACGCCCTGGAACACCTGGTTGGGGTAGGCGTCGATGCGGACCTGGGCCTCCTGCCCGAGGCGGACGGTGGGGATGGAGGCCTCGTCGACCTCCATCTCGGCCTCGACCTTGTTCATGTCGGAGACGGTGACCAGCACGGTGCCGGGCTGGTTCTGGAGGCCGATGACCGCGGTCTCGCCCAGCTCGATGCGCTTGGCGGTGACGACGCCGTCCATGGGGGCGGTGATGCGGGTCTTGTTCAGGGTGTCCCGGCCGCCGGCGAGATCGGCCCTGGCCTGGTCCACGCGCTGCTGGGCGCCGGCGAAGGCGGACTGGGCGGTGCGGAAGGCGGTGGAGGACTGCTCGTAGTCGCTCTGGGAGATGATGCCGGCCTTGTGGTTCGCCTCGGCGCGCCGGAAGTCGGAGCGGGCCTGCTCCAGCCGGGCCTTCGCCGTCTCGAAATCGTGGCTCGTGGCCTGGTACGAGGCCTGGAGGCTCGCCACCGTGGCCTTGGACCGGACGGGGTCGATCTCCAGGAGGAGGTCCCCCTTGCGGACGACGTCCCCCTCCTTGACCTTGAGCTGGGTGACCGGACCCATCACATTGGCGGTGATGTCCACCTTCTTGACGGCCTGGACCTTGCCGTTGGCGCTCACCTTGGCCTGGATGTTCTCCTTGGCGACCGTGGCGACCTGGACGGGAAGGCCCTTGTCACCGCGGCTGGCCGCGATCCCGATGACCACGACGGCGGCCAATCCGCCGCCAAGAATCCACATCTGCTTGGGTTTCATCGAAACGACCTCCCGGACCGCGGCCCATGGACAATAAACGGAGGGCCGGGGTCGTTCGTTTAGTTAACCACGGGGACCGGGAGCGGTTCTGCCCGCGGACGGCACTTTTGCAAATATTCCGGACGGTCCGGCGTCCTATGATCGAAGGGGCCCCCCGGGCCCGCCGGAGCGCCATGTCCCGAATGCCTGAATCCCTGCGATCCCTCGGGTTCCGCAACTTCCGCCTCTTCTTCATGGGCCAGCTGGTGTCCCTGATCGGCACCTGGATGCAGAGCGTCGCCCTGTCCTGGCTCGTCTACCGCCTCACGGGCAAGGCCGCCCTCCTGGGCCTGGTGGCCTTCGCCAGCCAGATCCCCATCTTCCTCCTGGGCAGCTTCGGCGGGGTATTGGCGGACCGGGTCGATCCCCGGCGCCTCCTCATCCTCACCCAGGCCCTCCAGATGGCGCAGGCCTTCGTCCTCGCCGCGCTGACCCTGACGGGGTGGATCCGCCCCTGGCAGATCCTCGCCCTGGCCACGGGGCTGGGCGTCATCAACGCCTTCGACCTGCCGGGGCGCCAGGTCCTCGTGGCCCGGACCGTGGACCGGGAGCATCTGCCCAACGCGATCGCGCTCAACAGCTCCATCTTCCACGGCAGCCGCGTCCTGGGCCCGGCGGTGGCGGGGCTCCTGGTGGCGGCCATCGGCGAGGGCTGGTGCTTCCTGGCCAACGGCGTCAGCTTCCTGGCCGTCATCGCCGGCCTGGCCATGATGGACCTCCCGCCCTGGGTGTCCCGGGACGACCATCCCCCCGTCCTCACCCACATCGCCGAAGGCCTGCGCTTCGTGGCCGCGAACCGGCGGGTGGGCCTCCTCCTCCTGCTCCTGGGGGTCGTGTGCCTCATGGCCATGCCCTACACCGTGCTGATGCCCATCTTCGCGGACAGCATCCTCAAGGGCGGCGCCAGGGGCCTGGGCCTCCTCATGGGCGCCTCCGGCCTCGGCGCCGTCCTGGGCGCCGCAGCCCTGGCCGGGAGGAAGGGGCACGCGGGCCTGGAGCGCACGGCCTGGGTGGGCGCCGCCGCCGTGGGGATCGTCCTCACCGCCTTCGCCTTCTCCAGGGTCTTCTGGCTCTCCATGGTCCTCATGGTCCCGGCGGGCATGGCCATGGTCTCCCACATGACGAGCAACAACACCCTCGTCCAGATGCTGATCCCGGACGCCATGCGGGGCCGGGTGATGGCCTTCCACGCCATGACCTTCACGGTGGCCATGCCCATCGGCGCGCTCGTCATGGGCCTCCTGGCCCACAGGCTGGGGGCCCCCCTCACCGTCGCCCTCGGCGGCCTCGGCTGCGTCGCCGGGGCCCTCGCCTTCGCCGCGGCCTACCCCCGTCCGGAGGAGGACCCGGCGGGGCTCAGCGATCCATCTCGCCCGCGATGATGTTCATGGCGCCGAGGACGGAGACGGCGTCCGCGATGAGGCGGCCCTTCACCTGCTCGTCGAAGGAGCTGAAGATGGGGAAGCAGGGCGGACGCACGTGGATGCGGTACGGGCTCTTGGTGCCGTCGGAGACGATGTAGAAGCCCAGCTCGCCGTTGGCGGCCTCGGTGGCCGAGTAGACCTCGCCCACGGGCATCTCGATGCCGTGCATGATGAGCTTGAAGTGGTGGATCAGGCTCTCCATGCGGGTGTAGACCTTCTCCTTGGGCGGCAGGGCGACCTTGTAGTCGTCCACGATGACCGGGCCGGGCCCGATCTCCTTGAGCCGGTCCAGGCACTGGCGCACGATCCGCAGCGACTGGCGCATCTCCTCGGTGCGGACCAGGTAGCGGTCGTAGACGTCGCCGGTGGTGCCGACGGCGATGTCGAACTGGTAGGTCTCGTAGTCCAGGTAGGGCTGGGCGACCCGCAGGTCGTGGGCCACGCCGGCCGCGCGGAGGCAGGGGCCCGTGTAGCCCCAGTTGATGGCGTTCTCGGGCGTGATCGCGCCGACCCCCTTGGTGCGGTCGGCCCAGATGGGGTTGTGGGTGAGGAGCTTCTCCATCTCGTCGATGGTGCGCTCGCAGCTCTCGAGGAACTGGCCGCACAGGGGCTCGAACTCCGCCGGGATGTCCCGGAAGAGGCCGCCGATGCGGGTGAAGCTGGAGTGCAGGCGCTGGCCGGCCATCATCTCGAAGAGGTCGTAGATGGTCTCCCGCTCCTTGAACATGTAGAGGAAGGCCGTGTAGGCGCCGATGTCCACGGCGTTGATGCCGATGCAGACCAGGTGGTCCCCGATGCGGGCCAGTTCCGAGCAGAGCACCCGCAGCACCCGCGAGCGGGGCGGGTCCTGCACGCCCAGGAGCTTCTCCACCGCCAGGGTGTAGCCCACGTTGTTCATGAGGGAGCTGCAGTAGTTCAGGCGGTCCGTGAGGGGGATGAACTGCTGGTAGGTCAGGTTCTCGCCCAGCTTCTCGACGCCCCGGTGGAGGTAGCCGATCTGGGGGGTGGCCTTCACGATGATCTCGCCCTCGAGCTCCAGCACGATGTGGAGGGTCCCGTGGGTGACCGGGTGGGAGGGCCCCATATTGACGATCATGCGGTCGCCGTCGGAGGCCTGGGCGGTGGGGTTGGGTGCCATCGTCTTAGACATTGAGGGATCTCGCGTCGGGGGAATAGGAGGCGCCGATGTCCTGGCTGCAGAACACGTCCCCGCCGTCCAGCGGGAAGTCCTTGCGCAGGGGGTGGCCCGGGAAGTCCTCCCACATCAGGAGGCGGCGCGGGTCGGGGTGGCCCTCGAAGGGGATGCCGAACATGTCCATGGTCTCCCGCTCGGCCCAGTCCGCCGACTTGAACCGGCTCACGAGGCTGGGGACCGCCTCGCCCTCGCCCACCCGCATCTTGATGCGGAGGCGCTCCTGGCTGGCCAGGTTGAGGAGGTGGTAGACGACGTCGAAGCGGGGATCCCGCTGCCCGCCGTCCACCGCGGTCACGTCGAGGAGCAGCTGGAACCCCTCCCGGTAGACCAGGTCGATCACCTCCAGGAAGCGGTCGCGGCCGACGACGATGGTCTGGTCGCCCCGGAAGGCGTGCCTGTCCAGCACGGCCCCGGGAAGGATTTCGTCAATGCGTTCAGTCACCATGCGCGCGTCCTCGAAGCTCACCAGATCCGTTGATCGCCGTTTTCACCGGCGGCCAGCACCATCTCGCGGACCACCTGGTGATTGGAAAGGCCCCGGGCCTCCTGGAGGGCCTCCTGCCGGGCCATGGACGCGTAGAACCGCTCGATGTGCTCCCGCCGGCCCTTGAGGGTCTCCTGCGTGATCTTCTCCTGGAGCTTCATGGCGCCGTAGATCATGGACTCGGGCCTGGGCGGGCACCCGGGGACGTACACGTCCACCGGCACCACGCGGTCGATGCCCTGCAGGGTGGAGTAGGTGCGGTACATCCCCCCGCTGGAGGCGCACACGCCCACCGCCAGGACCCACTTGGGCTCGGCCATCTGGGAGTAGACCTGGCGCAGGATGGGGGCCTGCTTGTTGGTGATGGTGCCCAGGACGAGGAGCATGTCGCTCTGCCGCGGGGAGAAGCGCAGGGCCTCGGCCCCGAAGCGGGAGAAGTCGTAGCGGCTGGCCATCATGGACATGAACTCGATGGCGCAGCAGGCGGTGCCGAAGGGCAGCGGCCACAGGCTGTTCTTGCGGGCCCAGTTGACCACGGCGTCGAGCCGGGTCGTCATCACCGAATCGTCGAGGTGGATGCCGGTCATGTCAGCGCTCCCATTCCAGGGCGCCCTTGCCCCAGGCGTAGGCGTAACCCACCAGGAGCGTGGCCACGAAGCTCAGGCAGGCCCAGAAGGTCCAGAGGTGGGCCTTGTACTGGACGGCCCAGGGGAAGAGGAAGGCCGCCTCCACGTCGAACAGGATGAAGAGCATGGCCACCAGGTAGAACTTGATGCTGTAGCGGTGCCGCGCGCCCTCCTGGAGGGGCGGGGCGCCGCACTCGTAGGGGGTCAGCTTGTAGGGCTGGGGGTTCTCCGGCTTGAGGAGGCCGGGCAGGATCTTGCCGGAGACCACCAGGATGGCGGCGCCGACGAGGGCCGCCAGCAGGAGCAGCAGCAGAACGGGCAGGAAGGGGTGGGAGGTGTCGGTCATGGGGGTTCCGGGGCGTCGGAGCGCCAATCCATGATCATAGCCTCAAGTGCCGGGGTTTTGCCCCGGGCTCCTCGCTATAATCCCCCCCATGGCCATCCGCGATTCCCAGACCGTCGTCCTCAGCCGGCAGGCCATCCTCCTGGTGACGGCGGTGGGGGTGGGGCTCCTGACCCTCTGTTACGTGCTTGGCGTGCAGGTCGGCAAGCAGAGCGCCGCCCTCCGCCGGCCCCTGTCCAAGGGCGCTGGGGAGGAACTGGACGAATTGCCCGCGAGTCTGGCCGACCAGCTCAAGGCCCTGGAACAGACGGGCGCTGGCGCCGGCTTCACCAAGCCCCAGAAGCCGGTCGAGCCCAAGCCCGAGGCGCCGGCCGAGACGAAGGCCCCCGCCGCGCCCGAACCGGCCCGCAAGGACCCGGAGCCGGCCCCGGCCAAGGAGGCGGAGGCCGAGGGCCTCTGGGTCCTCCAGATCGTGTCGACCCCGGACGCCGCGGAGGCCAAGGCCATGCTGGCCAAGGCGAGGGCCGCGGGCTTCCAGGCCCAGACGGTCCATGAAAAGAATCTGTACAAGGTCCGGGTCCAACCGGCGGCCAAGCGCGCCGTGGCCGATGCGACAGCCAAGAAGCTGAAGAACCACGGATTCAAGCCCTTCGCCGTCCGGGCGGAACCATGAAGAACCTGATCCCCTCCTTCCTGCCCACCCCCCGCCCCGCGCTCCAGGAAGGCCCCACCGAGATCCCCCACGCCCGGCGCATCTTCCCCCTCCGGAACCTCCACTTCCGGGACGTGAAGGCCGTCGGGTTCGACATGGACTACACCCTGAGCCACTACCGGTCCCCCGAGATCGAGGACTTGGCCTACCAGCACTCCGTCCGGCTCCTGGTGGCGGAGAAGGGCTACCCCGCCTGGCTCCTCGACACCCGCTTCGACCCCGCCTTCGCCATCCGCGGGCTGGTGCTCGACGGCGGGCGGGGCAATCTGCTCAAGCTGAACAGCGAGCGCCAGGTGGTCCGGGCGTCCCATGGCACCCGGCCCCTCACCCGGGAGGAGATCGACGCCACCTATGAACGCCGGCGGCTGATCAGCCGGGGCGGCAGCTACCGGAGCATCGACACCCTGTTCGAGATCCCCGAATGCCACCTCTACGCCGTCCTGGTGGACGCGGCCGAGGCGGGTCGTCTGCCGGGTAAGGACCCCCTCCTCCTCTTCCAGGATGTCCGCTGGGCCATCGATTCCGCCCACCGCCTGGGCGTCATGAAAGCCGAGATCCTGGGAAATCTTGATTTGTTCATCATAAGGGACCCGGACCTGCCCGCGGCCCTGGACCGGTGGAAGCGGGCGGGTAAAAAGCTCTTCGTCGTCAGCAACAGTGAATGGAGTTTTACACAAGGCGTGCTCAGCTACTTGCTGGACGGCCAGGATCCGGGCCGGCCGCTTTGGACCGATTATTTCGACTTGGTCGTCGTAAGTGCCCGGAAGCCCGTTTTTTTCCTGGAAACGCCCGAGCCCGAACCCCTTCCCGGGCAGACGGCCGCCTACCGGGGCGGCAATGCCCTCTGGATGGAAGAATTATTGGATGCCCGGGGGGAGGAGATCCTGTACGTGGGCGACCACATCTACGGCGACATCCTCCGCTCCAAGAAGAACGTCAGCTGGCACACCATGCTTCTAATCCCAGAACTCACAGCGACTTTGGAGCAATTCGAAGAGCAGGCGCACGAACTGCAGGAATTCATGCGCCTGGAAGCCGACCGGAGGAAATCCGAACTCCGGGCCGGTTTCCTGGACAACCTCCTGAAGCGGAACCGGGAGCACCGCCACCTCCTCTCCGGGCGTCTTTCTCCTGAAGCCATGCACGCGCTCGACTTAGAAGCCGTCCAACTCCGGTCGGAACGGGATGCCCGCCTGGAGGCGGCCGCCCGCGACAGCGCCCGCATCGCCCAGCTGGACGAACGTCTGGAGGCCACCTTCAATCGCCCCTGGGGAAGCATATTCCGGGACGGTTACGACCAAACCCGCTTTGCCGACCAGATCCAAACCTATGCTTGCGCGTACACTGGGCGGATCAGTAACCTGTATATGGTTGATCCCTCAACCGCACTTTATGCACCGGTTCCGACACTTCCGCACGAGCAGGCCTGAAGCTTTTTCACCAGGGCGGGTCTTGAAAATGCATGGAACAGGCTTCAGTTTCTGTTCATCAAAGACCCGTGCCGTTGCATAAGGTAGGGCATTTAGTCATGCTGTCATGAAACCAGGAGCGTCCAAATTGAAGCGATTCGATTCCAATTCCGAAGCCCCGCTTTCCACGGCTACCCTGGGTGACCGGATCAAGGCCGTACGACTTACCTGGCGATGGTCCCAGGAGGAGATGGCCGAGGCCCTCCGCGTGGACCAGGCCTCCATCTCCTTCTGGGAACGCGACAAGATCAAGCCCTCGGGCTCCGCCATCGTCGCGCTGGCCTCCCTGTTCCGCACGAGCACCGAGGCCCTGGAGGCGGGCACGGGCTTCAAGATTCCGGATCCGCCCTCGCACCCGGAATCCGCGAAGGTCGATCGCGAGTTCCCCCGGAGCGTGAGCCTGCCGGCCGGCAGCGAGGACGTGGTCATGGTCGTCGACCTGGCCGACGGCTCCTCCAAGGGCAAGCAGCTCTCGGAGGCCATGATGAGCCTCGTGCAGGGCGTCAAGGACAGCCGGCGCGTCTGGGTCGTCCTCGAGTAGCAGCCTCCCCTCCGCCAGGCCGCCTTGGCCTCATCCAGGAGCCGCGGGAGCCAACGGTCCATCTGGTGCCGGAACCGCTGGACCAGGCCCTCGGGCGTCTCCCCTTGGACGAGGACGATGGGCACCGGGCGGGTGACGGCGGCCCCGCCCCCGTCCAGGAGGGTGGCCCGGGCCTCCAGGTGGTAGGTGGCCCCGCGGGCGCCGTCGGGGCTGGCGAAGATGAACGCCGGCCCCGCCGCCCCGCCTGAAAAGGCCAGGTCCAGCACCAGGTCGGGCGCCGCATCCCGGGGCGTCGGCCCGCAGCTGGCCGCCAGGGCCCGGAGGTAGGCCTCCACGCCGGGGGGCAACTCGGCGTTGGTGCGCAGGGCCAGGGTCAGCTTCGCCAGGTCCAGGGGGGGCAGCGGCGCCCGGCCCAGCTCCTCCAGGCGCGCCGCCACCACCGCCTGCTCCGCGCGCATGGCCGCCAATAAGTCCGGACCGGCCTCCAGCCGCTCGGCGTCGAGCGCCAGGCGGTCCAGGTCCGAAGCCGCCTGCCGCGTCCGCCACAGCGCCCGGCGGCTCACCTCGGGCCCGAGGCGGAGCCGGGCCTCCCGGAGCCGATCCAAGCGAACGGCCAGGGCCCGGCGGGCCTGGTCGAGGTCCAGGTAGGCCAGGGCGAAGACCGTGCGGGCCGCCCTGTCGGTGAAGGTCCGGGCCACCCCGAGGCCGGGCAGGTCCACGGCCGCGGCGCCGACCTGCACGTCCTCCCACACCTGGCGCCCGCTCGCTCCGGCCCCCCGGGGTTCCACCAGCCGGGTCGCCACCCGGGTCTCCCCCCGCACCGTCGCCCCCAGCCGGGCCACCACATTGAAGCGGGCGCGGTCCGAGGCCTGGGCGATGGCCCGCCCTTCCTGGTCGCCCAGCTCCGCCGTGCCCAGGGCATAGATCCGCCCCGGCGCCTCGGGGAGGGACTCCACCCAGGCGGGCCGGGGCGGGGCCGGCGCTTGAAGAAGGCAAAGGAGGGCGAAGGGGGCGACGTGCGGGTCCACCCCCTCCAGGTTGGTCCGGATCGCCTACTTCGCCAGGATCTGGCGGATGGCCGCCACCACCTGGTCCTGGTCGTCCTCCGTGAGGCCCGGCCACAGGGGCAGGCTCATGAGGCGCTCCCCGCTCCACTCCGTGTGGGGCAGGCCGTCCTTGGGCAGCGCGCCGGGATGGGCGGCGTAGAAGTCGCGGTAGAAGGAATGGACGTGGGCGGGGCGGTAGTGGATGCCCGTGCCGATGTTCTCGTCCTTCAGGCGGGCCACGAAGGCGTCGCGGTCCATGCCGGCCTTCTCGGGCCGGATGCGGAGCACGAACAGGTGGAAGCAGTGCGCGTGGACGTCGTCCCCGGGCGAGGGGAGGACGACCTCGGGCAGGTCGGCCAGGAGCTCCAGGTAGCGCCGGAAGAGCACGCCGCGCCGGGCGTTGAACCCGTCGAGCTTCTTGATCTGGTGCAGGCCCATGGCGGCCTGGATGTCCATGAAGTTGGCCTTGCGGGAGGGCTCGGTGACGTCGAAGTGGGGGCTGCCCTCCTTGGCGAACCGCTTCCAGGCGTCCCGCTCGATGCCGTGGAAGCGCAGGCGCTTGATGCGCGGCTCGTGCGCGGCGTCGTGGAAGGCGATGGCGCCGCCCTCCCCCGTGGTCATGTTCTTGTTGGGGTGGAAGCTGTAGACGGAGAAGACCGAGCGCGGGTCCGCGCCGATCTTCCGGCCGCGGTAGGAGGCCCCCATGGCCTGGGCGGCGTCCTCCACGACCCAGAGGCCGTGCCGCTCCGCGATGGCCCAGATCTCGTCCATCGGGCAGGGCAGGCCCGTGAGGTGGACCGGGATGATCCCCTTGGTCCGGGGGGTGATGGCCGCCTCCAGGCCCCGGGGGTCCAGGTTGAGGGTGACCGGGTCGATGTCGACGAGGACGGGAATGCCGCCCTGGAGGATGATGGTGCTCAGGGTGGAGACCCAGGTGAGGGCCGTGGTGATCACCTCGTCCCCGGGCTGGATGCCCAGGCACTGCATGGTGATCTCCTGGGCCGTGGTCGCGCTGTTCATGGCCAGGACGTGGGGGATCCCGTTGTACGCCTGGAGGGCCTCCTCGAACTTCGCGGCCTTGGGGCCCGTCGTGAGCCAGCCGCTCTCGATCGAATCGATGATCTCGGCGATCTCCTCCTGGCCGACCATGGGGCGGGTGAAGGGCAGGAACGCCTCGCGGCGCTTGTAGGTCATGGTTCCTCCGGTTCCTTGCGTGTTCAGCGGCAGGCCTGCAGCGTGTTGGCCATCAGGCCCGCGCGGGTGAGGAGGCCGACCCCTCCGGGCACGGGGGTGATGGCCCCGGCCACCAGGGCCGCCTCGGCGTAGCGGACGTCGCCGCACAGGACGCCGCCCTTCGCCTTGAGGGTCGCGAGCCGGGCGGGATCGGCCGCGAAGATGCGCTCCCCGAGGGCCACGTCCTCGACGCGGTTGATCCCCACGTCGATGACCACGGCCCCGGGCTTGACCCAGCTCCCCTCCACCATCCCCGGGCGCCCCACGGCGGCCACCAGGATGTCGGCCTCGCGGCAGAGCCCGGGCAGGTCCCGGGTCCGGCTGTGGGCGATGGTGACGGTGGCGTGGGCCTCCAGGAGCATGAGGGCCATGGGCTTGCCCACGATCTCGCTGCGGCCCAGGACGACGGCGCGGGTGCCCTTGGGATCGATGCCGTGGGCCTTGAGCAGGCTCATGCATGCCGAGGGGGTGCAGGGGCGCAGCCCGGGGAGGCCCTCCAGGAGCAGGCCCTGGTTCACGGGATGGAAGCCGTCCACGTCCTTGGCCGGATCGAGGAGGTGCAGGACCCGCTTGGCGTCCAGGCCAGCGGGCAGCGGGAGCTGGACGAGGATGCCGTCCACGGCGGGGTCGGTGTTGAGGGTGCGGACCAGGGCCTCCAGGTCCGCCTGGGGGGTCTCGGCCGGCAGCCGGTGCTCCACGGACCGGATCCCGGTCCGGGCGCAGTCCGCCACCTTCCCCCTGACGTAGACATGGCTGGCGGGATCCTCCCCCACCAGCACCACCGCGAGACACGGGGGGCGGTGCCCCCGGGCGATCCGGTCGGCGACGCCCGCGGCCACCTCCGCGAGCATGCGTTCCGCATGGGCCTTGCCGTCCAGGATGAGGGTCATGGTCGCGTCTCCGTCACCCCCCCATGTTCCCACAAGCTCCTCCCCGCCAGGAGGCCTGGATGGTTTGGAATTCAAGGATTATTTCCTTGTTTATAGGACCAAAGGGCGATAATCTTTCCTGCTGAATTCGGCCTGGATCTTCCGGGCTCAAGGGCAATCGGTGGAATACCGGCCGCTGCACCCGGAGCTTGAAAGAGACGTGTCGGGTGGGTCCGTCCCGCCTCCCCCAGCCTTTCCCCCGGTACCCCATGGATCTCAAGAAGCTCAAGGAACCCATCGAACGCCAGCTCGGCCTGCTGGGCTTCGAGCTGGTCTGCCTCGAGACCGCCCGCGAGGGCCGGGACGAGGTGCTCCGCCTCTACATCGATCACCTGGACGGCGCCCGTCCCATCACCCTGGACGACTGCGTCGCCGCCAACGACGGCCTCGTGGCCTGGCTCGACGTGGAGTTCCCCAGCCTGCGCGAGGCCTTCGGCCTCGAGATCAGCAGCCCCGGCCTGGAGCGTCCCCTGGTGAAGCCCGCCCACTACCGCCGGTTCATGGGCCGCCTCTGCCGCATCCAGACCCTGGCCCCCCTCGCGGGCCAGAAGCGGTTCAAGGGCTGGATCCAGGCCGTGGCCGACGAGGCCGTGACCGTGGAGGAGGACGGCGTCCTGAAGACCATCCCCCTGGACCAGGTCCAGAAAGCGCGTCTGGCGCCCTTCGACGAGGAGAAGGCGCCGAAACCCCGGCATGCGCCGGAACAACCCCTGGATGCCGGCGTAGAGAAAAGCGCCGGCGAGGAGACAGCATGGCACTCGTAGCTACCAGCTTTTTCGACAGCGTGAAGATGATCGCGGCCGAAAAGGGGATCCCCGAAGAGGAGGTCTTCAAGGCCGTCGAGGAGTCCCTCGTCAAGGCCGCGGAGAAGTACTTCCAGGGCTTCGACTTCTACGGCAACTTCCAGGCCCAGATGGACCGCGAGACCGGCGAGTTCCACGTCTACGCCCTCAAGCAGGTCGTCCCCGTCGTCGAGGAGGAGGACCTGGAGATCAGCCTCGAGGAGGCCCAGGCCCTCAATCCCGACGCCGCCGAGGGCGACACCCTCTGGCTCCCCCAGGACACCTCCCAGCTCGGGCGCATCGCGGCCCAGGCCGCCAAGCAGGTCCTGGTCCAGAAGGTCCGCGAGGCCGAGCGGGACCGGATCTTCACCGACTTCGCCGACCGCATCGGCGAGGTGGTGGTCGGCGAGGTGAAGCGCTTCGAGAAGAGCGCCATCATCCTCGAGGTCGACCGGGTCGAGGCCATGCTGCGCCGCAGCGAGGCCCTCCGCGGCGACCGCTTCGACAAGGGCCAGCGCATCAAGGTCGTCATCTCCGCGGTGGACAAGTCCGCCAAGGATCCCCAGGTCCAGGTGAGCCGCACCGATCCGCGGCTGCTGATCAAGCTCTTCGACCAGGAGGTCCCCGAGATCCACGACGGCACCGTCGTCATCCGCTCCTGCGTCCGCGAGGCCGGGGACCGGGCCAAGGTCGCGGTCCACAGCCTGGATCCCGACGTCGATCCCGTGGGCGCCTGCGTGGGCCTCAAGGGGAGCCGCGTCCAGGCCATCATCCGCGAGCTCAAGAACGAGAAGATCGACATCGTCCGCTACGACGACGACAACAGCCGCTACATCGCCAACGCCCTCAACCCGGCCAAGGCCCTCCGCGTCACCGTCACCGACCCCGAGCACCGCCGGGTGGAGGTCGTGGTCGACGACGAGCAGCTGAGCATCGCCATCGGCAAACGGGGCCAGAACGTCCGCCTTGCCGCTAAGTTGACCGGCTGGAACATCGACGTCCGCTCCGAGGCCGAGAAGCGCAAGGACACCGAGGCGGCCATGGGCCAGGCCCTGGCCGCCCCCGCCTTCACCGAGGAGGTCCGGCCCCAGAGCCGCCTGCTCGAGGAGCTGGGTCCCATCGAGGGACTCACCGAGGAGCTCGTCGAAAACCTCGCCAACGCTGGCCATCTGGACGCCAAATCCCTGTACACTGTGACGGTAGAGCAACTGCTCGCCATCGAAGGGATGGACCAGGATCTCGCCATCCGACTCATCGACGCCGTGCACGACCGGTTCGGAGAGTAGCCCAGGGGTCCGCCCCCCGCGCCCCTTCCGTCCCTTCCACCTATCGAGGTATGCCCCTTCATGCTGCGCATCAACCAGTTAGCCAAAGAGCTTGGCGTAAGCAACCACGAGGTCATCGAGGCCCTCGAGAAGCGCCTGAACATCCAGGGCAAGAGCCACAGCTCCAACCTGACCGATGACCAGGTGTCCTCGCTGCGGCGCGTCATGACGGGCAAGGGCGGCTCCGAGGAGCCCGCGGCCCCCAAGCCGGTGCCTCCCCCCGTGCGCATCGTGAAGCCGGCCCAGGCCCCCGCGGCCGCCGTGCCGCCTCCGCCCCCGGCCCCGCCGGTCCTCATCAAGAAGGCCGAACCCGCCCCCGCGCCGGTTCCGCCTCCGCCTGCTCCGGCCCCCGTGGCCCAGGAGCCCACCGCCCCGGCGCCGGCTCAGGCCGAACCCGTGGCCAAGGAGCCCGTAGTGCCGGCCCCCGCCCCCGCCGCCCCGGTGGTCAAGGAACCCGCCCCGGCCGCGCCCGTGGTAGCTCGCCAGTCCGAGCCCACTCCCGCCCCCCGGCCAGCGCAGCCCGCGCCCACCCGACCCGCGCCCACCCAGGCGCCCGCCCGTCAGGTCCCCGCCCAGCCCGAGTTCTCCCGCCTGCGGGTCTCCCAGGCCCCGGCCCCGGCCCCCAAGGCCCAGGAACCGGCCCGCTACATCCAGCTGCCCCAGCCCGCCGCCGCCAAGGTCCGCCCCGAAGCCGGGGCCCGGCCCGTCATCCAGCGGCCCGGCCAGCAGCCCCAGGTCCAGCGCTCCGGCCAGCCCCAGCCCGAGAAGACGGTGCTCCCCATGGCCTCCAACACCGGCAAGGGGGAGGTCCGCCACGAGCCGGCCCAGCCGCAGCAGCCCGCCCGCCGTCCCTTCATTCCGCCCAGCATCACCGAGCTGAGGCCCGACACGGGCTTCACCCGGATCAAGATGTCGGACACCCCGGCGCCGGCCCCCAAGCCCCAGGAGCCCGCCCGCTACATCCAGCTGCCCCAGGCCCGTCCGGCCGGCGGTCAGCGTCCCGGCCCCGGCTCCCGTCCCGGCGGCCCCGGTCGGCCTGGCGGCCCCGGCGGTCCCCGTCCCGGCGGTCCTGGCGGCCCCCGCGCCGGCGGTCCCGGCCGTCCCGGCGGCCCCGGCCGTCCTGGCGGTCCCGGCCGGCCCGGCGGCCCTGGCCGCGGCCCGAGCCTGCCCACCACCACCTCCATCGATCCCAACGCCCAGAAGGGCCCCGGCCGCGGCGGCCACTTCACCGGCAAGAAGAAGGACGACAAGCGCTCCAAGGCCGAGAAGGTCGCCGAGGAGCTGGAGCTGAAGCTCCGGCAGCCCCGCAGCCGCGCCCAGCAGATCGCCACGGAGTACGTGGCCGACGAGATCGGCATCGTGATGCTCTCCGAGGGCGTGACGGTGAAGGAGCTCGCCGAGAAGTGCAACCGCCCCGCCAAGGACGTGGTCGCCAAGCTCCTGCACCGGGGCGTCTTCGCCACCATCAACCAGCCCCTGGACACGGAGCTGGCCAAGGAAATCGCCCGTGAGTTCGGCTACCTGGCCGACATCGTCTCCTTCGAAGAGGACGTCCAGCTGGCGGCTGAAGAAGCGAGCGAGGTCCAGGGCGAGAAGCTCCGCCGTCCGCCCGTGGTCACCATCATGGGCCACGTCGACCACGGCAAGACCTCCCTCCTGGACGCCGTCCGCACCAGCAAGATCGCCGCGGGCGAGGCCGGCGGCATCACCCAGGCCATCGGCGCCTACCACGTGGACGTCCACGACGGCGAGGGCAAGGAGCGCCAGGTGGTGTTCATCGACACGCCGGGCCACGAGGCCTTCACCAAGATGCGCGCCCGGGGCGCCAAGGTCACCGACATCGTCATCCTCGTGGTGGCGGCGGACGACGGCGTGATGCCCCAGACCATCGAGGCCATCAACCACACCAAGGCCGCCGACGTGCCCATGGTCGTGGCCGTCAACAAGATCGACAAGCCCGGCGCGAACCCCGACAAGGTCGAGCAGATGCTCCTCCAGTACGGCGTCCAGACCGAGGCCTACGGCGGCGAGGTCCCCTGCGTCCACGTCAGCGCCAAGACCAAGCAGGGCCTCGACCTCCTGCTCGAGACCCTCCTGCTCGTGGCCGACCTCAAGGACCTGAAGGCGGTCTACGACTGCGCCGCCGCCGGCAGCATCCTGGAGGCCCGGCTCGACCGGGGCCGCGGTCCCGTGGCCACCGTCCTCGTGCAGCAGGGCACCCTGCGCGCCGGGGAGACCTTCGTCGCCGGCGCCACCATGGGCCGCGTCCGCGCCATGTTCAACGACCGGGGCGACAAGGTCGAGGAGGCCACCCCCTCCATGGCCGTCCAGATCCTCGGCTTCGAGGCCGTCCCCGTCTCGGGCGACAACCTCCAGGTCGTCGAGGACGAGTCCAAGGCCCGCACCATCGTCAGCTTCCGGCAGGAGAAGGCCAAGGCCGCCGCGCAGCTCAAGCAGCGCGTCACCCTGGAGAACCTCTTCAGCACCCTCAAGGAAGGCCAGATCAAGGAACTGCCCCTCATCATCAAGGCCGACACCTCGGGCTCCGTCGAGTCCCTCGTGGGCAGCCTCGAGCGCCTCTCCACGGAGAAGGTGCGGGTGCGGATCATCCACGCCGCCGCCGGCACCGTCACCGAGAACGACGTGCTCCTGGCCGAGGCCTCCAAGGCGACCATCATCGCCTTCTCGGTCAAGGCCGAGCGCAAGACGGAGGAGCTGGCCCAGGAAGAGGGCGTGGACATCCGGTTCCACGAGATCATCTACAAGGTCACCGAGGAGATCACGGCGGCCATGATGGGCCTGCTGGACGCCGAGGAGCGCGAGACCATCCAGGGCGCCGCCGAAGTCCGGCAGATCTTCAAGGTCGGCAAGTCGGTCATCGCCGGCAGCTTCGTCACCGAGGGCAAGGTCCAGAAGGCCTTCAGGGTCCGCGTCAAGCGCGGCACCGACGTCCTCTGGGAAGGCAGCCTGAAGACCCTCAAGCGCTTCAAGGACGAGGTCTCGGAGGTCAAGAACGGCCTGGACTGCGGCATCGACCTGGACGGCTTCACGGGCCTGAAGGAAGGCGACATCCTGGAGTTCTTCACCCGGGAGAAGGTGGCCGCCACCAGCCTTTCCTGATTCCGGTGAACCTGGCCGCCCCTGGGCGCATACTCTGGTAAGGTCCAAGCATGCACGGTCGTCAAAGGGGTTTCTCGCTTCTCGAACTGCTCACGGTGATGACCATCATGGCCATCCTGGCCACGGTGGGCATCGTCGGGTACCGGCGCCACACCAGAGCGACCAAGGAGGCGGTCCTCAAGGAGGACCTCTTCCAGCTCAACCACTGCCTGGAGCAATTCCGGGCGGACAAGGGCAAGTACCCCACCTCCATCTCGGCGCTGCGGGACCAGGGCTACATCCGGGACATCCCGGTGGACCCCATGACCCAGTCCAAGGACACCTGGGTGACGGAGTTCGAATCCCCCGACCCCGACAGTCCCGACGCCGAAGTGGGCATCTTCCGGATCCGGAGCGGCTCCACCGACGTCGGTGAGAACCAGATCCCCTACAACGAGTGGTGACCATGCGCAAACTCGCCCGGTTCGACGCCCTGGCTGCTGCCTGCCTGCTTCTCTGGGTCGGCATGGTCCTGGGCTTCGCCTTCCTTGTCGCCCCCCTGCTCTTCTCCACCCTCCCGAGCCGGGACGTGGCCGGGGCCATTGCTGGTCGCGTGGTCAATCGGCTGGACATCGCCGCCTGGGTGGCCTTCGGCGCCGCCCTGATCCTGGCCCTGTTCCCCCGCTGGCTCCAGGAGGTGCGGGAGGACGCCCCGGTCGGTCCCCAGCGCCTGTGGGCCGCCGCCCTCCTGGTGGCCCTCCTCATGACCTTCACCAGCCAATGGATCGTCACCGCGAGCCTCGGCCGCACCCGCGCGCGCATGGCCGCGCCCGTGGAGACCCTGCCCCAGGATCACCCTGATCGCATCGCCTACCAGAAGGCCCATGCCATCAGCCGGCAGCTGATGTTCATCCGCCTCCTCCTCGCCCTGGGCCTGGCCGCCGGGGTCGCGGCCCTCCCCCGCAGGGCCGATCAGGAGCCTGGCCGCTAAAGGCGGTAGCTCGAATCACCGGAACGATCGTGTCCCGTTCCTTCGGAACGGCAAGGGTAAGTAAAGAACCCGTACGCCGAGTGCGCCGGGACACCGAGTTGCGCTGAGCCGGCTTCGCGATCCACCGCGCCGACCCATTCCGCCCAGGCCCTGGCCCGCTGCCGCGGGCCGCGATGCTGCGCATCGCTCGGCTGGGGGCTCCGGGCCTTCCGCATGCACGCCTGTGGGTGCCCTGCGCCCCCAGCCTTGGACGGGCCTGGGCTCAGCCGGCTCGGTAAACCTCGGTTTCGGGCACACACGCCGACCTGCTGGAAGTCCACCTGGACATCACCTTCGAGGGGCTTCTGATTCCCGACTCCTACCTGCTCGATCCCATGATCGATGACCCGGGGATCGTGGAAGCCAAGGAGGTGGGACGGCTTCTCAACGTCTGGGCCTGCCCGTTGAACCTTGCGCTCCGCCGTGAGGCTGGCCTTTCGCCACCGCCGGACGGGGTTGTAACCCACCTGGAGCTGGTCGGCGGCGGGTCGAACCTCAAACCCAGGCCCGTCCAAGGCTGGGGGCGCAGGGCACCCGCAGGCGTGCCTGCGGAAGGCCCGGAGCCCCCAGCCGAGCGATGCGCAGCATCGCGGCCCGCAGGAGCGGGCCAGGGCCTGGGCGGTATGGGTCGGCGTGCTGAACCGCGAAGCCGACTCCGCGTGACTCCGCATCTCGGCGCACTCGGTGTACGGGTTGTTTACTTACCCTTGCCGTTACGAAGGAACGGGACCCGATCGTTCCGGTGATTCGATCGACCTCCAGGACTAGAGCCGGAAGCGGCCCACGACGGTCTTGAGGCCCTCGGCCACCTGGGAGAGGTCCTCGGCGGTGCGGGCGACCTCCTTCACGGCGGTGGCCATCTGCTGGGCGGCGGCGGCGTTCTGGTCCAGCTGGAGGGTGGTGGCGTCCATCAGGCGGCCCACGGCCTGGCTGGTGCCCGCCTGCTCCTGGCTGAGCCCGCCGATGCCCTGGATGCGCGTGGCGATCTCCGAAATGCGCCGGCGGATGGCCTCCAGGTGGGCGAGGGTGGTGCGGACGGAGGTGTCCCCGCTCGCCACCGCGTCCTCGGTCACGCGAATGATGCCCTCGATCTCCCGGGCGCTCTGGGCGCTGCGCTCGGCCAGCTTGCGCACCTCCTCGGCCACCACGGCGAAGCCCTTGCCCGCGGCCCCGGCCTTGGCGGCCTCGATGGCGGCGTTGAGGGAGAGGAGGTTGGTCTGGCGGGCGATGCCCTGGATGGCCTGGACGGCGCTGACGATGCGGGTGGTGGCGTCCTGGATGGCCCGCATGCCCTCGGAGGTGCCCCGGCCTTCCTGGGCGCCCTTGTCCGTGTCCGCCACGGCCGCGTCGGCCTCGGCGCCCGTGTGGCGGGATTCGCCGGCCATGCGCTCCACGTTGGCGTCCAGGCGCCGCAGGGCCTCCTGGACGCCGCGGCCGGAGGCCTTGAGGTCCAGGCTCGTGCCCGCCACCTCGGCCACGGTCCGGCTCATCTCCTCCGCGCTCGCGGCCAGCTGGACGCTGCCGGAGGCCACCTCCTGGGAGGCCTGCCGTACCTGCTGAAGCGCGCCGCTGAGCTGCTCGGCCATGGCATTGAAGGACCCGGCCAGCTGGCCGATCTCGTCCCGGCTGGCCACCTCGGCCCGGGCCCGCAGGTCCCCCTGGGCCATGCGGCCGAAGGACTCCGACAGCCCGCCCAGGGGCCGGAGCACATGGCGCTTCACGGACGTGGTCACCAGGAGGCTCACCACGGCCAGCAGGGCCAGGCCCGCCCCCGTGGCCACGAGGCGGGTGCGGCGCACGCCGCGCTGCAGTTCCTCGGTGGAGACGGACACCCCGAACAGGCCCACCATGTCGCCGAGCTTCCGGTCCTTGTACGTGTCCAGGCCCACGGCGGTGTGGCAGAGGACGCACTCCTCCTTCAGGCGCGCCGGGGCCAGCACGTACTTGAACTCCTCACCCTTCTCCCCCCGGTACTCGCCGGAGAAGGCGTCCAGCGCGGGATTGCCGTGGAAGGCGTCCAGCGCCGCCCGCTCCACCTGGCCCGTGGGGCCCTGGCTGAGCCGGGACGGGTCGACCCGGTGGTAGGTCATGCCCCGCGCGGCGCAGTACTGCTCCGCGCTCTGGTGGAACATGTTGCGGGAGGCCACCGAGAGCGTCGTGAGGTTGTCGGCGAAGGCCGCTTCCAGGAGACCCTCCTCCCGGGCGCTCACCACCCAGATCACCGCCACGATCACGGCGGCCAGGACGGCCCCGACGGAAAGGAAGATCTTGAAAGCGAGCTTCTGCCTGTTCATCAGCCACTCCCGCACGCCATGCTACACCAGCCGGACAAACGGTATGCCGAATTTGAACCAGGACCCGCTAGATCTCCCAAGGCTCCAGCTCCCGGGGGCGGGGCGGGCCCGGGACCAGTTCGAGGAGCCATTCCCGGACCTCCTCCAGCCCCTCGCGGGTGAGGGCGCAGGCCTGGACGGCCCCGGGATGGGCGCGCTTCAGGTCCAGGCGCCGGGGACGGGTCACCCGGTCCACCTGGTTGAGGACCAGGAGGCGGGGGTGGTCCCCGCAGCCGATCTCCTTGAGGGTGGACCCGACCACCTTGAGATGGTCCTCCAGCTCGGGGCTGGACGCGTCGGCGACCACCAGGAGCGCGTCGGCGGTGCGGACCTCGCCCAGGGTGGAGCGGAACGCGGCCACGAGCTGGTGGGGCAGCTTGCGGATGAAGCCGACGGTGTCCGACACGAGGGCGTGCCTGGGCTCGTGGGTCTCCTCGTCCACGCCGAGCCAGGCCTTCCGGGTCGTCGTGTCCAGGGTCGCGAAGAGCAGGTTCCGGGGCTCCCCCTCGCCGGTGAGGGCCTTGAGCAGGCTGGTCTTGCCCGCGTTGGTGTAGCCCACCAGGGCGATCCGGGGCACCTTGGGGCTCCGCCCCTGCCCCTGGGTCCGCCGCACCCGCTGCAGGTGCTCCAGCTCCCGCTTGAGCTGGCTGATCCGGAGGCGGGTCATGCGCCGGTCCACCTCGATCTGGGTCTCGCCCGCGCCGCCGCGGACGCCGACGCCGCCCACCTGGCGCTCCAGGTGGGTCCAGGCCCCCTTCAGGCGGGGCAGCTCGTATTCGTACCGGGCCAGCTCCACCTGGGCCCTGGCCTCCCGGGTCTGGGCCCGGCGCTCGAAAATGGCGAGGATGAGGCCGGTCCGGTCCAGGCAGGTGAAGCCCGTGGCCTTCTCGAGGTTCCGGACCTGGCTCCCGGAGAGCTCGTTGTCGCAGAGGAGGAGGGTGGCCCCCAGGTTCCGGGCCTTCGCGGCGACGGCCTCGATCTGGCCCTTGCCGTAGAAGGTCCGGGAGTCGATCGTCGCCCGCTTGAGGCGCTCCCGCCCCGCGGGCTCGAGGTCGCAGGCCCGGGCCAGCTCCTCCAGCTCGGTCAGGTGCACTTCGATATCATGGTCATGATCCTGGGGCCCCTGGTGGGCGATCAGGTAACATCGAGCGGGCAGTTCCGGCATAGGCAACGAGGTTACCATCAATTGTCGGGTCCGCCGGAGTCCATGGACCCATCCGGGCTTCCGGTGCATCATGAAGCAAACCCAGAGGTGATATGGCCCTTTTCGGCTTCGGGAAGGACAAGAAGGACGGCGGGAACGGGCAGGAGCTCGTCCTGGCCTACCTGGAGGACGCCCAGCGCGTGCGGGCCCCCTTCATCCTCGCCGGCCCCCGCAAGACGGAGACCCCCGCCATCCTCCAGTCCCTCGACGAGGGCGCGGGCACGGTCACCTTCCAGATCACGGGCCCCCTCATGGCCGACAAGGGCCAGACCATCGAGCTCACCTTCATCCAGGAGAGCCTGCGCGTGGGGGGCAGCGCCCGCCTCCTGGAGAGCCGCCCCGGGGTCGCCGTGCTGGAACTGCCGGACACCCTGGACCTGGCCGAGCGCCGGAAGCACCCCCGGGCCCGCCTGAACCCCAAGGAGGGCGCCACGCTCACGGCCCTCACGGGCCTCTTCGAAGGCGTTGGCATCACGGGCGTCCTGGAGAACATCTCCGAGGGCGGCGCCCGGGTGCGCGTCGAGAAGGCCATGAGCATCAAGGGGGAGAAGAAGCTGCCCCTGGCCACCGGCCTCGTCCCCGTGGGCCAGCCGTTCATGCTCATCAAGCTGAACAAGGTGCCCAAGTGCCCGCCGGTGCTGGAACTCGAAGGCACGGCGGTGTACCTGGACCTCGGTTCGAGCGGCCTCACCCTGGGCATCAAGTTCGGCAAGGTCCGCTCCGACGTGGCGTCGTCCATCCGGAACCTCGTCTCCTCGCGGGCCTCGGCCATCCCCTCCTCCCTGCCGCCCAAGACCCGCCGCCGGCCGGAAGCCTCCGGAGGCGGCCTGGACGACGAGCCCCTGGTCCCCCTCTCCCGCGGCGCCAGCCGGTCCGAGCCGGAGCCTCGGCCCACCCCCGCCAAGGCCGCCCCCGCCCCGCCCCCGCCGGCCGCACCTCCGCCGGCCCCGGATCCGGCCCCGGAGGCCTCCGCCGCCGAGGCCGAGGCCGCCCAGCAGGCCGGGCGGAGCGAAACCCTCCTCCGCCTCAAGAAGCGGAGCCGCGCCGTCGTGGCCCTGAGCCGGTCCGCCGCCTTCAACGAGATCCTGAAGGGCTTCCTGGAGGAGGACGGGTTCGGCCGGGTGCTGACCACCACCTTCCCCGAGGAGGTCGTCGAGCTCCTGCGGCAGCCCAACCTGGGCGTGCTCTTCCTGGACGGGAACATGTCCGTGATGGAGTCCCTGGAATTCGTCCAGAAGCTGCGGGGGGCCTTCCACGAGCTGCCGCCCATCGTGCTGGCCGCGGAGGACATCTCCACGGCCATCGTCCTCGCGGCCCGGAGGAACGGCGTGAACCAGATGATCGTCCGGCCCTACGCCCTGGACGCCGCCTTCTCCTCGGTGCTCACCGAGCAGATGGCGCTCAAATAGGACCCGCCATGAAGCTGAACGTCCGGTCCGCCCTGGCGGCCCTCGCCGTGTCCCTGGGCCTGGGCGCCCAGGAGACGCCCCACCCCAACCGTCTGGCCTGGCTGTCGATCCTGCCCGAACCCCTGCCCGAGGGGACCACCCAGTTCGCCCTGGAGGGCAGCAACCAGTTCCTCCGCCCCGACCGGCGGGACACCGCCGACGGCCGGACCCACGCGTACCTCCAGGGCGAGGACTGGAGCCTCGTCTCGGACCTGGCCTGCGCCCTCGGCCCCGGGCGGTTCAACCTGCGGACCCGGGTGACCTACCGGTCCTCGGGCATCGCGAGCCGGGCCATCATGAACTGGCACGACCTCCTGGGCGTCGAGCAGGGCGGCCGGGACCAGGCACCCACCTTCGACGATGTCTACCACCTGGACCGCGACGGCGTGACCGTCTTCGACCTGCGCAAGCCGCGCCTGCAGATCCAGGGCGTGGACGCGGCCTGGGTGCTCCCCTTCGGGACGGGCGCCAACGGCGGCCGCGCCGGGGCCAGCCTCCAGATCCCCACCGGCCACCTGGACACCCTCCAGAGCAGCGGCGGCCTGGGCTTCCTCGCGGGCCTGGCGGGTTGGCGCACCCTCGGCCCCATCCGGGTGTGGGCCCAGGCGGAGCAGGCCTGGATGGACCTGCCGGAGCACAGCCCCCTCAAGGCCGTCATCAGCCGCCGGCACGTCTTCCGGGCCTACGCCGGCGCCAGCTTCGAGGGACCGGGCGGGTCCCTCCTCCGGGGCCTGGGCCTGGACCTGTCCTGGGCCTATGCCGAGACCCCCTACCGCACCGGCCTCGTCCGCATCGACAAGTACGGCCTCCAGCAGACCTGGGTCTTCCGGCACCGCAACCTGCCCCGCTGGCGCTTCGGATTCACCGAGAAGGGCGGGACCTTCACCAACCCGGAGATCACCGGCTTCGTCGTCTTCCGGCCCTGATCCGGAACCGGTTGCAGATTTCATTGAATGGTTTATAATTTCTCCTGACAAGACACGCGGCCCAGGGGCCGCCGGGAGGACGCATGGACCAGGCGCAGCAGCCGGGAAGACAGTGGAAGCGGCTCGCCCTGCGCCGGGCCCGCTTCTCGCCGGATCAGCCCTTCTTCAAGCTGAGTCCTCATCCCATCCTCATCTTCGACGAGGAGACCCTCCAGATCGTCGAGGTCAACCCCGCGGCCGAGGCCCATTACGGCTACCCGCGGGAGACCTTCAAATCCATGACCATGCTGGATATCCGGCCGCCGGAAGACATCCCCCGCCTCCTGGCCTACACGGCGGACGCCCGGGGATCCTCCCAGGCCCATGCCGCCCTGTGGCGCCACCGCAAGAGTGATGGACAAATCATATATGTCCACATTTCCAATCACCCCCTCCGCCTGGGCGGGCGCCGCTGCCGGGTGACCTTCATCGCCGACATCACCGAGCGGCTTCGCATGTCGGAGCGCCTGATCCGTGTGCGGGAGGACCAGGACTGGCAGATTTCCCTGCGCACCGCTGAACTCCGGGAATCAGAGCACCAGCTGCGGCGGACGGTCCGGATCCTCCGCCTCACCCAGGAGATCAACCAGACGCTCCAGTCGGCCCAGGATCCGGAGGAACTGCTGGCTTCGGCCTGCCGGCTTCTCACCGAGGAGGGGGGGTACACCCTGGCCTGGGTGGGCTACCGCGATGGGAACGCCGAGGGCGACGTCCGCCTTGTGGCGAAGGCCGGCCCGGACATGGCCTACCTGGACACCCTCCGGGTCCGGTGGGCGGACGAACCCCAGGGCCAGGGCCCCACCGGCATCGCCATCCGCACCGGCAAGGCCGCCGTGGCCCGGGACATCCGCACGGATCCGCGCATGGGCCCCTGGCGGGAGGAGGCGCGGCGCACGGGGTTCGGCTCCTCCATCGCCCTGCCCCTGAAGGCCGGCGGGCACACCTTCGGCGCCCTCACCCTGTACGCGCGTCAGCCCGACGCCTTCTGCCTGGATGAGCAGCGCCTCCTGGCCTCCCTGGCGGACACCCTGGCCTTTGGCGTCACCGCCCTCCTGGACCGGGCGGAACGGGCCCGGGTGGAGGAGGAGGCGCGCCGCCTGGCCGGGGTGGTGGGCCAGGCCGCCTCCGTCCTCCTGCCGTCCCCGGAGGAACGCCATCCGGCCGGCCCGCCCTCACTCCTGGACACCATCCGCCGTGCCTACGAGCAGGCCATCGCGATGCGCGGGCGCCTCCGGCTGGTCTGAGCCCGGAGGCTGCCGTTGCTCCTGCCCGGCTCGACCAGGCCTCCCGGCCGAGGCCGGGGTGAAGGTGCTGGACAGGGGCCTACGCGTTGATCGCCCGGCCCTGGACGGCGCGGGCCGCCTCGGGAATCGCCTCGTTGAGGGTGGGGTGCGGATACATGGTGTTGATGAGCTCCTCCACCGTGTACTCGCCGCCCAGGAGGGCGAGGCTGGAGGCCACCAGTTCCGTCGCCTTGGGGCCGATGATGTGGATGCCGAGGATCTCGCCGTACTTGCGGTCGGCCACGATCTTCACGAAGCCGTGGGGCTCGCCCACGATGTTCGCCTTGGCCAGGGGCATGAAGGGGAAGGATCCGGTCTGGACGTCGTGGCCCCGCTCCTTCGCGGCGGCCTCGGAGAGGCCGATGCAGCCCACTTCGGGGTCGCAGTAGGTGACGCTGGGGACCCGGTCGTAGTTGATGGGATGGGGATGGACGTCCTTCCCGAGGCTCCGGGCGGCGTGCTCGGCGGCGACGATGCCCTCGTCGGAGGCCACGTGGGCCAGCATGGGGGTGCGGACGATGTCGCCGATGGCGTAGAGGCCCGGCTCCGCCGTGGCCATGAACGCGTCCACGCCCACGAAGCCCTTCTCGACGACGGCCCTGGTCGCCTCGAGGCCCACCCCGGCGGTGACGGGCCCGCGGCCGACGGCCACGAGGAGGTGGGAGCCCTCCACGACCCCGCCCTTCTCGCCTTCCAGGTGGCAGACGACCTTGTCGTCGAGGCGCTCCACGGAGGCGATCTTCGTCTTCACCCGGATGTCCATCTTGTGGCGCTTGGCGAGGATCTTCGCCAGTTCCTCGCCCACGGCCGCGTCCTCGATGGGCAGGAGGCGGTCCATGAGCTCGACGAGGGTCACCTTGGAGCCGAGGCGCGCGAAGACGGAGGCGAACTCGACGCCGATGGCGCCGGCGCCCAGGATCACCAGGTGGCTGGGCAGCTCCGTCATGTCCAGGAGGTGGTCGCTGTTCAGGACGCGCTTGCCGTCGGCCTCGAGGCCGGGCAGCTCGCGGGGCACGGACCCGGTGGCGAGGATGATCCGCTTCGCCTCGTGGACTTCGCCGGCGACGTCCACCTTGCCGCCGCCCAGGAGCTTGCCGAAGCCCTTGAGGACGGAGATCTTGTTCTTCTTCATGAGGAACTCGACGCCCTTGCCGTTCTTCGTCACGATGCGGTTCTTGCGCTTGACGATGGTGGCGAGGTCCGCCTTCAGCGCGGACACGTCCACGCCCGCGATGCCGTAGTCCCCGAGGTCGGACATCTGCTCGAACCGGTGGGCGGTCTCGAGCCAGGTCTTCGCCGGAATGCAGCCGCGCCAGAGGCAGGTGCCGCCGAGGCCGGAATCCTTCTCCACGATGGCCGTGGAGAGGCCGAGCTGGGCGCCGCGGATGGCCGCGACATAGCCGCCGGGTCCGGAACCGATGACGATGAGGTCGAATTGAGCCATGGGAAACTCCTGGTGCACGGGCTGTGAAAGACCAGCCCCCATGTTCCCATCCTTCCCTATCCTTTGGCCACCAATGCTTTCACCGCGGTCCAGGCCTCGTCTCTGAGGACCTCCAGGTCCGGATGTTCGGAGGGGTGGATGGGGGCGCCGACGTGGATGCGGAAGGTCCCCGGCTTCACCCTCAGGCTGCCGGCCGGAAGCATCTCGAAGCCCCCCGTGAGGCCGATGGGGACCAGCGGAACCCCGGCATCGAGGGCCAGGTTGAAGATCCCCTTCTTGAACGGCAGCAGCTGGCCGTCCCGGGTGCGCGTCCCCTCCGGGAAGGCCGCGATGGTGGCGCCGCCGCGGATGCGCTCAGCGGCGCGCTTGAGGGACGCGATGGCCTTCGGGCGGTTCCGGCGGTTGATGAAGATGACCCCGCCCATCCAGCAGGCCACGCCCAGCACGGGGATGAAGAGCATCTCGACCTTCGCGAGGAAGGTGGGGCGGTTGGGCAGGTAGCAGGTGAGCATCATGGCGTCGAGGTACGACGTATGGTTGGCGATGTAGATCACCGGCTGGCGCCCGTCCAGGATCTCCGGAGGCAGGTTCTCCAGCCCCTCGATCTCGTGCTCGACCCCCCAGATGCGGCTCATGTGCCGGAAGTAGGCCTCCCCGATGTGCCACATCGCCTTGCGGCGCCCCATGAAGGGCGCCAGCACGTAGCCCCACGTGGTGAACACGAAGAGCATGAAGAAGGCGTAGAGGAGCGTCAGGAACGGCTTGACCACCGGCTCCCGGCTCATTCGGCGACCACCTCGGCGCTCTTGATGCGCACGGGGTACTCGGGGACGTTCTGCATCCCCTTGCGGATCACCGTGGTGACCTTCGCGATCTTGTCGACGGCCTCCATGCCGGAGACGACGCGGCCGAAGGCGCAGTAGCCGTAGCCGGCGTCGGAGCGGTCCTTGTGGTCGAGGGCGGGGTTGTCGACGACGTTGATGAAGAACTGGGAGGTGGCCGAGCCCGGCGCGTCGGTGCGGGCCATGGCGATGGTCCCGCGGACGTTCCGGAGGCCGCCCGCGCTGGTCTCGGCCGCCTCGTTGCGGATCGAGGCCCGGCCCGGCTTCTCCTGGAGGTCCTTGTCCAGGCCGCCGCCCTGGATCATGAAGTCGGGGATGACCCGGTGGAAGATGGTGCCTGCGTAGAAGCCGGAGCGCACGTACGCGAGGAAGTTGGCCACCGTCTCCGGCGCGAGGGCGGGCTCCAGCTCGACCTCCACCGGGCCGTAGCTGGTGACGAGCCGCACCCGGGGCTTCGCCTTCGGGGTCTCCGCCTTCGGAGCCTCCGCCTTCGGGGCCTCCGGGACGGGGGCCTGCGCGGCGGCGGGAACGGGCCAGAGGGCGAAGGCGAGGATGGCGGCGAGGACGGCTTTCATGACAACTCCCGGGGCCCATTCTAAGTGATTTATTTCTCAAGAATGTCAGGGAAGGCGCCGAGGTTCCCCCCTTGCTATGCTTTTGCCATGCCGGCGGTCGATTTCCCCACGTGGTTCCTTTCCCTCGTCCTGGCCCCCTTCGGGCTGCTCCTGGGTTCCTTCGCCAATGTCCTGATCCACCGCCTGCCCCTGGAAGCGCCGGCGGACCGGGACGTGGTCCGCAAGCCGAGCCATTGCCCGGCCTGCAAGGCCCGCATCCGGCCCGTCCACAACATCCCCGTGCTGAGCTGGATCTGGCTCCGGGGGCGGTGCGCGGCCTGCGGCGCGCGGATCCCCATCCGCTATCCCCTGGTGGAGCTGCTGGGCGGCGCGCTCCTGGCCGGCTCCGTGTGGGTGTTCCCCATCGGGACCCTCATCTGGGCCAAGGGCGTCATCTGCGGCTACGCCCTGATCGTCCTCTTCTTCACGGACCTGACGGCCTTCATCCTGCCCGACGCGATCCAGTTCCCCCTCATGGGCCTCGGCGTGCTCCTCACCCTGCCCCAGCTCGCGTGGCCCTTCCGCCTCGTCTCGGTCTGGGCCCCCGGGCCCTCGCTCCTCCAGGTGGACGCCACGGCCAACGGGATCCAGCCCGCCCCGGCCTGGCCCTTCCTGGGCGGCCGCGTCACCTGGCTGGACAGCCTCCTGGGCCTGGCCATCGGCTACGGCGTGCCCTGGCTCCTCAACCGCGTCTACCGCGCCGTGCGCAAGACCGACGGCATCGGCATGGGCGACTTCAAGATGCTGGCCTGGCTCGGCGCCTTCTGGGGCTGGGGGCCCATGCTGGGCATCCTCTTCGGCGGCGCCCTCCTGGGCAGCGCCGTGGGCCTCCCCCTGATGCTCTTCCGGAAGACGGGCGGTCAGACGATGCTCCCCTTCGGCTGCACCCTCGCCCTGGCGACGCCCGTGGTGGTCTTCTATGGGCCGGCGCTGTGGATGGCCTACCTCGGGGTGCTGCGCTAGCGCGGATGGATCGAATCACCGGAACGATCGTGTCCCGTTCCTTCGTAACGGCAAGGGTAAGTCAAGAACCCGTACGCCGAGACACCGAGTTGCGCTGAGCCGGCTTCGCGATCCACCGCGCCGACCTGCTGGAAGTCCTCCTGGACATCACCTTCGAGGGGCTTCTGATTCCCGACTCCTACCTGCTCGATCCCATGATCGATGACCCGGTGATCGTGGAAGCCAAGGAGGTGGGACGGCTTCTCAACGTCTGGGCCTGCCCGTTGAACCTTGCGCTCCGCCGCGAGGCTGGCCTTTCGCCACCGCCGGACGGGGTTGTAACCCACCTGGAGCTGGTCGGCGGCGGGTCGAACCTCAAACCCAGGCCCGTCCAAGGCTGGGGGCGCAGGGCACCCGCAGGCGTGCCTGCGGAAGGCCCGGAGCCCCCAGCCGAGCGATGCGCAGCATCGCGGCCCGCAATAGCGGGCCAGGGCCTGGGCGCGATGGGTCGGCGTGCTGAACCGCGAAGCCGACTCCGCGTGACTCCGCATCTCGGCGCACTCGGTGTACGGGTTGTTTACTTACCCGTGCCGTTACGAAGGAACGGGACACGATCGTTCCGATGATTCGATCCACCTCCACGAGGAGCCTGGCTCCGGGTCGCTTCATGAGCCTCTTTTTCCGTTTCGGGCCGTGTCCTGCCAGGATGGCGGCCCATGAGCGCCTCCGCCCACCCCCTCCTGGACATCATCGGGAACACGCCCCTCCTGCCCCTGCGCCGCATCGCGCCGGCCCTGCCCCCGGGGGTGCTGCTCCTGGGGAAGGCCGAGCACCTGAACCCCAGCGGCTCCCTCAAGGACCGCCCCGCCCGGGCCCTCATCCTGGAGGCCGCCGCCTCGGGGCGGTGGCGCCCGGGCATGGCCCTGCTGGACGCCACGAGCGGCAACGCCGGGATCGCCTACGCCATGGTGGGGGCGGCCCTGGGCATCCCGGTCACGCTCTGCCTCCCCGCGGGCGCCACGCCGGCGCGCCGGCAGATGCTGTCGGCCTTCGGGGCCCGCGTCCTGGAGACGCCCGCGGAGGCCGGGTCGGAGGGGGCCCGGGCGGAGGCGGCCCGCCTCGCCCGGGAGGAGCCCTGGCGCTGGTGCCTCCTGGACCAGTACGGCGCCGACGCCAACTGGAAGGCCCACCGGGACGGCACCGGGGCGGAGATCTGGGACCAGACGCGGGGGACCGTCACGCACCTGGTGGCGGGGGTGGGGACGTCGGGGACCCTCGTGGGCGCCTCCCGCCTCCTGAAGGGGCGCAAGCCCTCGGTGCGGGTCACGGCGGTGATTCCCGACCGGCCCGACCACGGGCTCCCCGGCCTCCGGCACCTGCCGTCCGTCCGGGCCCCGGCCATCTGGGACCCCCGCGCGGCGGACGCGGTCGCGGAGGTGGCCACGGTGGCGGGGCGCACCATGGCGACGCGGCTGGCCCAGGCCGAGGGCCTGCTGGTGGGGCCCAGCACCGGGGCGGTGGTCCACGCCGCCGTTCGGCTGGCGCGGGGCCTCCACCCCGGCAGTGTCGTCGTCGCCGTCCTGGCCGACTCGGGCGATCGCTATCTGGCTTGAGGGCGGCGCCCTACTTCAGCGCCGCGCGCAGGGCCTCGAAGGCCTTGGGGATGCCGGCGGGGTTCGCGCCGCCGCCCTGGGCCAGCTCCTTCTTCCCGCCGCCGCGGCCATCCACGTGGGGGGCCATGAGCTTCAGGAGGGCGCCGGCGTCGGCGCCGCCCTGGAGGTCCAGGCTGACGCTCACGAGGAGGGCCAGCTTGTCCTCGGCCAGCTTGGAGGCGAGGGCGATCACGGCGCTCCGGTGGCGGGTGCGCACCTGGTCCATCATCTCCCGCAGGGCGTTGCCGTCGATGCCCTCCACGGCCATGGTGACGAGGGTGCGGCCTCCGGCCTCCTCCACCTGCTCGGAGGCGCCGCCGGAGCCCGCGGCCTTCAGCCGGGCCTCCTTCAGTTCCTTCTCGAGCTGCTGGATGCGGGCCTCCTTGGCGTGGAGGACATTGCCCAGGTTCTCGCGGGGGGCGTTGGCCTGGCGGGCCAGGGCCTGGAGGACGTGCTCGTCCTCCTGCAGCCGGTGCAGGGCGGCGGCCCCGGCGACGGCCTCGATCCGGCGCACGCCGGCGGCGACGGCGCCCTCGCTGACGATCTTCACGAGGCCGATCTCGCCCGTGTTGTCCACGTGGGTGCCGCCGCAGAGCTCCCGGCTGAAGCCGGGCACGGTCATCACGCGCACGGTGTCGCCGTACTTCTCCCCGAAGAGGGCCATGGCGCCCGCGGCCAGGGCGTCCTCGATGGGCATCATCTGGCTCGTGGTGCGGAAGGCCCGCAGGGTCTGCTCGTTCACGAGGCGCTCGATCTCGGCGACCTGGTCCGGCTCGAGGGGGGCGTAGTGGCTGAAGTCGAAGCGGAGGCGGTCCGCGTCGACCACGGACCCGGCCTGCTTCACGTGCGTGCCCAGGACCTCGCGGAGGGCCGCGTGCAGGAGGTGGGTGGCGGTGTGGTGGGCCTTGATGCGGGCGCGGCGCTCGGCGTCCACCGAGGCCAGGACGGTCTCGCCCTCCCGGAGGGGACGGCCCGTGACGTTGACGTGGTGCAGGTGCCGGCGGGGGGCCGGGGCCGTGCAGTCCGTCACCTCGGCGGTGGCGCCCTCGGCCTTGAGCAGGCCGGTGTCCCCGACCTGGCCGCCGCCCTGGGCGTAGAAGGGGGTGTGGTCCAGGACGACGGAGCCCTTGCCGGTGAGCTCGCGGACGCGGCGGTTCTCGGCGTCGAAGAGGGCGAGGATCTTGCCCATCCCCTCGGTGGCCTCGTAGCCCTGGAAGACGGTGGCCCGGAGGTCGGCCAGGGCGCCGAGGTCGCCGCCCAGGCGGATGTCGTGCACCTTCATCGCGGCCCGGCTCTTCGCCTTCTGCTGGCGGAGCTCGTCGTTGAAGCCCTCCAGGTCGCAGACGAGGCCCCGCTCGCGGCACCAGTCCTCGACCAGGTCGACGGGGAAGCCGAAGGTGTCGTAGAGCTTGAAGATCTCCGCGCCGGGGATGGACCCGCCGCTCACGTCCAGGGACTCCAGCTGCTTCAGGCCGGTGGTGAGGGTCAGGCTGAACTGGCCCTCCTCCCGGGACAGGACCTTCATGATGCGGTTGAGCTCGCCCTCCAGCTCGGGATAGGCGTCGCCCATGGCGACGAAGACCGAGGGGGCCAGGTCCGCGAAGAAGCGCCCCTCGATGCCCAGCTTCCGCCCGAAGCGCAGGGCCCGGCGGATGATCTTGCGGAGCACGTAGCCCCGGCCCTCGTTGGAGGGCACGACGCCGTCGAAGATCATGAAGGTGGCGGCGCGGATGTGGTCGGCGATGACCTGGCTCGCGGTGCGGTTGGAGGTCTCGGCGCGCTGGCCGGCGTCGACCTTGGCCCGCTTCCAGATGGCGTCGAAGATGGGCCGGAAGAGGTCGATCTCGTAGTTGCTGTCCACGCCCTGGAGGATGGAGGCCACGCGCTCCAGGCCCATGCCCGTGTCGATGCTGGGACGGGGCAGCGGGGTGAGGACGCCCTTCGCGTCCCGCTCGTACTGCATGAACACGAGGTTCCAGATCTCCATCACCCGGTCGCCCTCGCCGTTGGGGAGGTCGTCGCCGGGGAACTGGGGGCCGCGGTCATAGTGCATCTCGCTGCAGGGGCCGCAGGGGCCGGTGTCGCCCATCTGCCAGAAGTTGTCCTTCTTGCCGAACCGCATGATGCGGTCGCGGGGCACGCCGGCGGCGGCCCACATCTCCTCGGCCTCGGTGTCGGCCGGGATGCCCTCGGCGCCCTCGAACACGGTCACCCAGAGGCGGGAGGGATCCAGCCCCAGGAAGCCCTGCTCCACGGGGCCGGTGACCAGCTCCCAGGCGAACCGGATGGCGTCGGCCTTGAAGTAGTCGCCGAAGCTGAAGTTGCCCAGCATCTCGAAGAAGGTGTGGTGGCGCGCCGTGAAGCCGACCTGGTCGAGGTCGTTGTGCTTGCCCCCCGCGCGCAGGCACTTCTGGCTGGAGGCGGCCCGCGTGTAGTCCCGCTTCTCCTTGCCCAGGAACAGGTCCTTGAACTGGACCATGCCGGCGTTGGTCCACATCACCGTGGGATCGTCGGCGGGGCCGACCACGGAACTGGAGGCCACGACGCGGTGGCCCCGGTGGGCGAAATAGTCGAGGAAACGTGCGCGCAGTTCGGAAGTCTTCATGTCGTTGGGTCTCTAGTGGCGGAAGTGGCGGGTGCCGGTGAAGAAGAGCCAGACGCCGAGGCGCTGGGCGGCCTCGATGACGTCCTTGTCGCGGAGGCTGCCGCCCGGCTCGATGAAGGCGGTGACGCCGTGCTGGACGGCCACCTCGAGGCCATCGGCGAAGGGGAAGAAGGCGTCGGAGCCCAGGATGGCGCCCTTGGCCCGGTCCCCGGCCTTGCGGCAGGCGATCTCGACGGAATCCACGCGGCTCATCTGGCCCGCGCCGATGCCGACGGTGCCGCCGTCCCGCACGAGGACGATGGCGTTGGACTTGACGGCCTTGGCGACGGTCTGGGCCAGGACCATGTCCTCCATGAGGGGCCGGGGGCCGCGGCCGGTGGCCTTGACCTGCCACTGCTCGACCGGGGTGAAGGCGTCGTCGGGACGCTGGACGAGGAAGCCGCCGCCGATGCTGCGCAGGTCGAGCCCGTGGGCCGACAGGGGCCAGGTGGCGGGGGTCTCCAGGATCCGCAGCTGCTTCTTGGCGGCGAAGATGGCCAGGGCCTCGGCGGAGAACCCGGGGGCCATGACGACCTCCCAGAAGCTCTGGACCATGGCCTGGGCGACCTCGACGCCCACGGGGCGGTTGAAGGCGACGATGCCCCCGAAGGAGGAGACCGGGTCCCCGGCCTGGGCCTTCAGGAAGGCCTCGAGGACGTGCGGGCCGCGGCCGACCCCGCAGGGGTTGTTGTGCTTGACGATGACGCAGGAGGGGGCGGCGAACTGGAAGACCGTGCGGGCCGCGGCGTCCGCGTCCAGCAGGTTGTTGAAACTCAGTTCCTTGCCCTGGAGCTGCCGGCTGGCGGCGATCCCCTCCTCGGGGGCGCCGGGCCGGACGTAGAAGGCCGCGTGCTGGTGGGGGTTCTCGCCGTAGCGGAGCCCCTGCTTGGCCTCCAGGCCGATGCTGAAGCGCTCGGGCAGGGCCTCCGCGTCCAGGGCGATGGCCATCCAGGCGCTGATGGCGGCGTCGTAGGCCGCCGTGCGCTGGAAGGCGGCCAGGGCGCAGGCCTTCCGGTCCGCCAGGGACCAGGTGCCCTCGGCCAGCTTGGACAGGAACATTTCATACTGACCCGGGTCGGTCAGGACGGTCACGGCGGCGTGGTTCTTGGCGGCGGAGCGGATCATGCTGGGGCCGCCGATGTCGATCTGCTCGATGCACTCGGCCGGGGTGACCCCGGGCCGGGCCGCGGTGGCCTCGAAGGGGTAGAGGTTCACGACGACGAGGTCGATGGGCGGGATGTCGAGGCGCTCCGCGTCGGCCACGTGGGAGGCCTCCTCCCGGCGGTACAGGAGGCCGCCGTGGATGCGGGGGTGGAGGGTCTTGACCCGCCCGCCGAAGGCTTCCGGGGCGCCGGTGTAGTCCGCCACCTCCTGGACCGGCAGCCCCGCCTCCAGAAGGGCCTTCAGCGTGCCTCCGGTGGCCAGCAGGTGCCAGCCCAGGCCATGCAGGCCTTCCGCCAGGGGCAGGAGCCCCGTCTTGTCGTACACCGAGAGCAGCGCCGTAGCCATGTCAATCCCCGCAAAGATCCATTCTTTCATGGAGGGGCGGCCGGGAAAACCCTGGCGGTCCCCCGCCGGGGCCTTGAAGATATTCAGGGATAATGATTGAGCCGCCGAAGAGGTGGGAGGAGGCATCGATGGACGTTCAGGTGGAGGTCCAGTTCACGGTCCAGCACACCCTGGAGGAGCTGAAGGAGCATTTCGTGAAGCGGGCCCACATCCCCGCCTGGCGGGTCATGGACGCGGACACCCGGCCCCAGCTCTTCTTCGAGACCCGGATCGTGAGCTTCAACCTCTCCACCGAGGCGGAGCGCTTCGCCTGGTTCGTGTTCTCCATGGAGGCCTGCGGGGAGCTCCGCAAGCGGATCGAGATCCGGAACGTGGTCCCCTCGGGGGTCAACATCGATATCCCCGACCTGGACGAATTCCTGGCCTTCTGCCGCCACTGCCTGGTGGCCTCCCCCGCCGAAGCCTGATCCCCCCTGGTCCAAAAAGCCCGGATGCCTCATGCTAAAGGCCGTGAAGCAGGAAGAACCATGCCAACGCTGAAGATCAACGATGTCGAAGTGAAGGTGGAGCCCGGAACGCTCCTCCTGGACGCCTGCGCCCAGGCCGGGTTCCCGGTGCCGAGCTACTGCTACCATCCGACCCTCACCCCGGTGGCGACCTGCCGCATGTGCGTGGTGGAGATCAAGGGCCAGCCCAAGCTGGCGACCAGCTGCACCACCCTGGCCGCGGACGGCCAGGAGGTGTTCACCGAGTCCCCGGCCGTCAAAGACGGGCGAGCGGGCGTCATGGAGTTCCTCCTCATCAACCACCCCCTGGACTGCCCCATCTGCGACCAGGCCGGGGAGTGCAAGCTCCAGGACTACAGCTACCAGTACGGCCAGGACGACAGCCGCATGGTGGAGCCCAAGCGGCGCTACCGCTACGAGGACCTGGGCGCCAAGATCGTCATCGACAAGAACCGGTGCATCCACTGCACCCGCTGCGTGCGCTTCACCAAGGAGATCTCGGGCACCTACGAGCTCACGGTGGCCAACCGCGGCTCCAACCTCGAGGTGACCACGTACGCCGGCCGCAGCATGGACGAGAACCCCCTGGCCGGGAACGTCGTGGACCTGTGCCCCGTGGGGGCCCTCACGAGCCGGGACTTCCGCTTCAACAAGCGCGTCTGGTACCTCAAGCCCGTGCCCACCATCAACCGCCACAGCCCCATGGCCAACCCCATGTGGGCGGACGTGGACAAGAACCGGGTGTGGCGCTTCCGGCCCCGGCCCCAGGGCACCCAGGTCAGCACCCACTACATGTTCGACGAGGAGCGCCTGGCCTGGCACCGGTACGACCTCGACCCCGCCGTCCGCGTCGCCACCCCGGTGCTCCGGGGGGCCCCGGCCTCCGTCGAGGCCGTCGCGGCCGCGCTCCGCGAGGGCGCCACGGCCGTGGTGGGCCAGGGCACCTTCGGCTGCGATTCGGCCCAGCGCCTCGGCGACCTGGCCTCCGCCCCCGAGCTGCGCTACGGCAGCGGCGACCGGGTGGTCCAGATCCAGTTCCCCGCCCTCCAGCTCAGCAGCGACGGGGTCCTGAACCGCCGGGGCTTCTCCGAGCGCGGCTACCGCTTCGGGCACCTGGACGAGCTCCTCGCCAAGGTGAAGGGCGGCGAGGTCCGGTCGGTGATCCTGCTCCACGACGAGGCCTTCTCCAGCCGGGCCGAGGCGGCGAAACTGCGGGAGATCGTCGAGGCCGCGCCCTTCAGCCTGGTCCTCGAGCCGATCCCCGGCGAGCTCAGCGGCCTCGCCACGGCGACCCTGCCGGTGACCACCTTCCTCGAGGAGGCCGACTTCGTCATCGACCACGAGGGCGTCCTCAAGCGCTACCAGAAGGCCCTCCAGGCCCCCAAGGGCGTGAAGACCGTGGCCGCCTGGGCGAAGGAGCTGGCCGCGGCGACCCAAGCCGCGCATGCCTAGTCCCCTCGTCCTGGTCTACGACGCCGAGGATGCCCGCTGCCGCCGCCTGGCGGACTGGGTCGCCCGGCGTGACCGGGAAGGCCTCGTGGTGCCCTTCCCCAGCCAGAACGGCGAGGTGGCCCGGGTGGCCCCCGAGCTGGCCGGCCGGGTCGCGCCCGGGCTGCTCCTCGTCCTCGACACGGGCACCCGCCAGGTGGAGGCCGGCCCCCGGGTCATGGGCCCCATCCTGGCCCGCCTCCCCGGGTGGCGTGTCCTGGCCGCCCTCGGCCTGGCCGGGCTCGTCTTCCGGGTGGTCGCCCGATAGCGGGGCCGCCAGCACGGCGGGGCGGACCCGGGGGGTTCCCGCCCCCCTCCCAGGCCTCCCCGCGCATCCCCGGCCCAAAATCAGCTGGGACGGGGCGGATCAGAACGCGATTCCCACGCCGAAGGTCCACATGCGCTCGAATTCCTGCCCGGAGCCCTGGGCGCTGAGCAGGGACCCCAGGTCGGAGACGCTGGAGACCTTCACGGGGCGGTCCTTGGTGATGGGCTGCTGGTAGCTGGCGGTGAGGTAGGGGTTCACGACGGGCAGGGGGAGGCTGTACCGGAGGGCCACCCGGAGCCACGGGCGGGCGATGTCCTTGTCCTGGCGGGCGCCGCCCACGTCCAGCTTGTAGGACTGGAAGCGCTCGATGGCGCCGATCTCCCCGGCCAGGCCGGTGAAGGGCACCCAGAACTGGGCGTTCACGCCCAGGCCCAACCCCACCTGCTTGAGGCGGCTGTCGGCGGTCACGGCGCCGTTGGCGACGACGCCGTCGGCCTGCCAGCTGGCGAACTCGGCCCCCCACTCGAACTTGAGCACGGGCCCCACCCGGATGATGCGATGGCTGGCCGTCAGGATGAAGCCCCGGCCGGTGTCCAGGCGCTTCTGGCTGATGAGCTGGGAGGTGCCCTGGATCAGGGTATCGGGCAGGTTCTGGCCCTGGGGCATGGGCACTTCCAGCCGGACATCCCAGGCCTGGGCGGACAGGGGCAGGGCCAGGGCGGCCAGGGCGAGGGTGGGGCGCATGCGCATGGGGACCTCCGGATCAGCCTCCAGGATGCCCCGGGGCGGCCTCCCGGAAAAGGAATCCCGCCATGTGTCATGTTTTTGACTTGACCCTTGCAACGGAGGATCTAGCCTATTTACAACTACGAAACCCTTGATGCCCTCCCTCCTCCGTCTGCATTGGTCCACCCTCGGCGAGCCCACCCTTGGGCTCGAGCATCGCTGGGCCGGCGTATGGGATCTCACGGTGGATCGCAGCGGCCAACCCGCTGTCCCGCCGCGGGACACGGACCTCTGGGTGATCTCCGCCGGCGCCCCGGAACCGCCCCCGGCCCTCGTGCGGGCCGCCGCGGAAGTGGGGTCGCTGCCCATCCTCCTGGTGCTGGATCCGGCCGCCGCGCCCCTGCCGCCCGCCGTGCTCGCCCAGTGGAGCGCCCTGGGTTCAGTCCGGTGGGGCCTCCTCCAGGATGACCCGCCCCAGCCGGGGCTCCGGCCCGCCGTCCAGCCTTCGCCCAGTCTGTCCGTCACCCAGGCCCTGGCCCTGGGCCTGGTGGGCATCGGGCCCGCCATGCAGGACGTGCTCGGCAAGGCCCGCGCCGCCAGCGCCACCCGGGCCACGGTGCTGCTCCAGGGCGAGAGCGGCACGGGCAAGGAGATCATCGCCCGGGCCATCCACGCCATGAGCGGCCAGGCCGACCAGCCCTTCGTGCCGGTCCACTGCGGCGCCATCCCCGACAACCTCATCGAATCGGAGCTCTTCGGCTTCACCAAGGGCGCCTTCACCGACGCCCGCAAGGACGCCCCCGGCAAGTTCCGCGAGGCCTCGGGGGGCACCATCTTCCTGGACGAGGTGAGCACCATGCCCATGGGCGCCCAGGTGCGCCTGCTGCGGGTCCTCCAGGAGCGCGAGGTCCAGCCCCTGGGCGGCGGCGGCCCCGTCAAGGTGGACGTGCGCGTCATCGCCGCCACGAACCAGGATCTCTGGCAGCGGGTGCAGGAGGGCCATTTCCGGGAGGACCTCTTCTACCGCCTGGAAGTCGTGCCCATCACCCTGCCCCCCCTCCGGACGCGCCGGGAGGAGATCCCCTTCCTCGCCCAGCACTTCCTCAATCGCAAGGCCCGGGAACACGGCCTCTACCCCAAGGCCCTGCACCCCAGCGTGGATTCGCTGCTGATGGCCCTGCCCTGGAACGGCAACGTGCGCCAGCTGGAGAACGCCATCGAGCGCGCCATCGTCCTGTCCGCGGCCCGGCCCGTGCTCACCCGGGAGGATTTCACCTTCCTCACGGAGCGTCTCCCCGAGGGGCCCCGCATCGTCCAGGAGCTGCCCCCGGTGGAGAGCTTCTCCCTGGCGGCCGCCGTTCCGTCCGTCCCCTCCCTGGACCTGCCCGCCGAAGGGGTGGATCTCAACCAGGTGGTCTCGGACATGGAGAAGAAGCTCATGCTCCAGAGCCTCCAGGTGACCCGGGGCAACAAGAAGCGCGCCGCCGAACTCCTGGGCCTGAAGCGGACCACCTTCCTCGAGAAGATGAAGCGCCTGGACCTGGAGGACCCCGCCCCCGAGGGCGCCGAGGGCTGAGCCGGCCAGGCCCCCATGCCATCTGGTAGGCTGGAGGCATGGCGAACGTACCCCTCCACACCCGATGGCTGCTCGTGGTTCCGGAGGCCGCGGAGGACTCCCTGGGCGACTGGCTCACCGAGCGCGGCGCGACCGCGACCTACCGCGAGGCCGACGGCGCCCGGACCTTCTATGCCTATTTCCCCCCGGGCCTGACGCCCCCCGATCCCGCCGGGCTCGCGGCCTTCCCCGGGGTCGCCCTGGCCCGGGAGGAGCGCTTCGAGGACGAGGACTGGCTGGCCAGGAGCCGCGAGGGCTTCGGATCCCTCGAGGTGGGCCGGGGCTTCCACATCCAGCCCCTGTGGGCGCGCGGCGAGGCCCCCGGCGGCCGCACCCCGGTCGTCGTCAATCCCGGCCTGGCCTTCGGCACCGGCGGCCACGAGACCACCCGCCTCTGCATGGCCCTCCTGGAGGACCTGCGGGACGAGGGCCGCCTGCAGGACCCCGTCCTCGACATCGGCGCGGGCACCGGGATCCTCTCCCTCGCGGCGTGGCTCTGCGGCGCCCGGCGGATCACCGCCCTGGACAACGACCCGGACTGCGGCCCGGCCATGGAGGAGTTCATCGAGCTGAACCAGGGCGTCCTGGGCGGGGCGCGGCCCTACGCGCACTTCGTGGGCCTCCTGGACGACCCCCGCGCCGACGGGCCCTGGTGCACGGTCCTCGCCAACATCCTCCTGGAGACCATCCAGATGCTGCTGCCCCGCATGGCCGACATCACCGCGCCCGGGGGCAGGCTGGTGGCCTCGGGCATCCTCGCCGAGCGCCAGGACGAGGCCCTCATCAGCCTGGTGGCCTACGGCTTCCGGCCTCTGCGGGTCGTCCAGGAAGGGGCCTGGATCGCCATCCTCGCGGAGCGGACGGCGTGAGCCGGGGCCCCGGCCGGGCGGAGCAGCCCATCGGCGTCTTCGACTCCGGCATCGGGGGCCTCACGGTGGTGCGCGCGCTGCGGCGCCTGCTCCCCGGGGAGCGCATCGTCTACCTCGGCGACACGGCCCGGGTGCCCTACGGCAACAAGTCCCACGCCACCATCGAGCGCTACGCCCTGCAGGCCGGCCAGATCCTGGGGCGGCACGACCCCAAGCTCATGGTCATCGCCTGCAACACGGCCTCCGCCCACGGCCTCGCGGCCCTGCAGGCGGCGGCCCCCTGCCCCGTCATCGGGGTCATCGAGCCCGGCGCCGAGGCGGCCGCCGCCGCGAAGGGCCCCGTGGGGATCATGGGGACGCTGGCCACGGTGCAGAGCGGCGCCTACGAGGACGCCATCCGGCGGCGGAACCCGGGCGCCCTCATCCACAGCCTCGCCTGCCCGCTCCTGGTGAGCTTCGCGGAGGAGGGCTGGCTGGACGATCCCATCACCGACGCCATCTGCCGCCGGTACCTGAACCAGATCCCCTTCGAGGTGCGCACCATCGTCCTGGGCTGCACCCACTACCCGATCCTGATGCCGAGCCTGGCCCGCACGCGGCCCGGAACCACGTGGCTGGACAGCGGCGAGCTCGCGGCCCAGGCGGTGGAGGACATCCTGCGGGGCTCCCTGGGCTTCCGCACGGGCAGCGCCCGCGGGGACCTGCGCATCCTCCTCACCGACGCGGGAACGCGGCTCCAGGAGATCGGCGCGCGCTTCCTGGGCGAGCCCCTCGAGACGGTGGAGCTGGTGGAGCTCTGATGTTCCTCCACGACGCCCTCACCGAAGCGATGGTGGCGTACCTCACCGCCCAGGTCCCCGGCTACCAGCGGCGCATCCCCAACGACCTGGCCCTGCTCAAGGAGCGCCTGAGGCCGGGGGACGTGGTCCTCGTGGAAGGGGACACCCGCATCAGCCAGGTCATCAAGTACCTCACCCAGAGCAGCTGGAGCCACGCGGCGATCTACGTGGGCGACGCCCTCCTGCGGTGGGGCGGCCCCCACGCGGAACGGGCCCTGGAGCGCTACGGCAGCGAGGCCGCCCACCTCATCGTCGAGAGCGACCTCAAGGAGGGGGTCGTCGTCGTCCCCCTCTCCAAGTACCTGGAGAGCAACCTGCGCATCTGCCGGCCCCAGGGCCTGCGCCCGGGGAGCCTGGACCGGGTGATGGCCGAGCTCTTCGACCACCTCGGCGTGCGCTACGACCAGCGCAACATCCTGGACCTGGCGCGCTACCTGCTGCCCTTCCACCTCCTGCCGCGGCGGTTCCGCCCCCGCAGCCTTTACCTGGGCAGCTCCACCAGCCGGGAGGTGATCTGCTCGGCCCTCATCGCCAAGGCCTTCTACCGGGCCGGCCTCGCGGTCCAGCCCCCGGTGGCCCGCACCGCCCGGGGCGGCTCCTTCGCCGTGCGCCACCCCAGCTACATCATGCCCCGGGATTTCGACCTCTCGGCCAGCTTCCAGATCCTCAAGATCCTGCCCCCCGCCCCGGCCTTCGCGGCGCCCGTGCCCTGGGACTAGCCCACCAGGAGGGTGGCCAAGCAATCGCCCGTGTCCCGGACGCTTTGCGGACGCTGCGCCAGGGTGTGTCCGTAATCTAGGATAGTAATGGCTAATACCCATCCGTGCCGGAGCATGGAGGAGCTGGAATAGTGAGTCTGTGCTGCAGTGCCTGATGGCGCCGCGCATTCGCAGCATCCTATTGGAGCGCGGAGGCGCGGAGGATCTCGCTGAGGCTCGCGGAGAAAGGATCAAGCCCACAAGCCCCCTCCACTCGATATCCAGGAAAACCTCCCGCTTCACCTTATGGCCGGCCAGTCTCAGGGAGTGCGCCAGACAGACCTTGTAGGGATCTTCCAGGAGTCCGTGCCCCAGAGCCTTCTGGATCTCGATGGCCTCCCCGATGATGGCCTGGGTGATCTCCTTGTGCGGATGATCCTCCCCGTCGACCTCTCCCCAATGCCTTCCCATCACGCCTCCCGTTGGGACGTGTCATTGGGAGGTGGCAGGTTCCAGGAGCGCTTTCCTCCGCGACCCTCTGCGAGATCCTCCGCGCCTCCGCGTTTCATAGGATCAATGAGGATCCGGAACGCTTGTCACCCTCCGCTCATAGCCTCAGCCAGATCACGATGCAGGCCAAAGCCACCTGGGCTGAGAAACTTCGCGCCGTTTTGTCGAACCTGGTGGCCAGCGCCCTGAACTGTTTGAGCTTGGCGAACCCATGCTCGATGGCATGGCGGGCCTTGTATAGGTGTGAGTCCCAGGCCGCCGGATTCTTGCGCCGGGGATGAGGTGGGATGACGGCTGTCGCACCCATGGCCTCGATCGCCTTCCATACCGGGTTCCCATCGTAGGCCCGATCTCCGAACACGTACTCTGCCTGCCAACCGCACAGCAATCCTTCAGCAGACCGGCTTTCATGGGCTTGCCCCGGAGTGACCAGGAAATCCAAAGGATTACCGTGGGCATCGCAGATCAAATGGATCTTGGTCGAGCATCCACCCCGAGATCGTCCGAGCGCCTGGTTCCAGAGCCCCCCCTTTTGCCTGCTGAAGGTTGATGAGCGCGAAGGATGGTGCCATCCAGCATGACCCACTCCAGGTCGGCTTCCTTGCGCAGGAACTCCAGGATCCTTTGCCACACGCCGCGCTTGGTCCAGGCCTCAAATCGCGTGTACACGCTTGTCCAAGGTCCAAATTCCTCCGGCAGGTCCCTCCACGGGGCAAGGTCCCTCCACGGCGCCCCAGTCCTGTGCCTCCACAGGATCGCCTCCACCATGGGACGGTTGGGGTGACGGGATCGCCCCATCCCTCCACGCTCTGGCGGAAGGAGCGGTTCAAGCTTTGCCCACATGGCATCGGTCAGGAAACTTCTCGGCATCGTTACCCCAGGAAAATTCGTGGTGTACGAGCCTTTACGTATGAGTACAAGTTAACTATTTATCTAATCTATAGATTCCGAACACAGCCTAGCGGTGCACGTTCTGGTTGGGGTTGCGCTCCTCCATCTCGGCCCACAGGCGCTGGAGGCTCTGGAGGCGCTCGGGGTAGTCGAGGCCGAGGGCCTCGTCCTCCGGGTCCAGGGCCATGGGATCCTCGATCCACTCGGCCGGGAACTCGGGGAAGACCGTGGGCAGCAGCGTCCGGGGGAAGCCGCGCACGCTGAGGGTCCGGATGCCCGGGGTGTCGATGAGGGTGGCGTCCGGTCCCGCCGGCAGCCAGCGGGCGCTCGTCGTCGTCTGGCGCCCGGTGCCGTAGCGGCTCACGTCGCCGGTGCGGAGGTTGTGGTCGGGCGCGACGGCGTTCACCAGGGAACTCTTCCCCACGCCGCTGTGGCCCACCAGGACCACCGACCGCCCCCGCAGCAGGTCCCGGAAGGCGTCCAGGCCCTGTCCCGTCTTCACGCTGGTCTCCAGGATGGGGAGCCCCTGGGCCCGCAGGGGGTCCAGTTCCGGAAGGGTGTCCCGGACCGAGGCCCGGTCGCGCTTCGTGACGATCACCCGGAAGCCCATGCCCGCGGCCAGGGCCAGGGTCTGGGCGCGCTCCAGGAGGCCGGGGCGCAGGGGCGGATCCACCACGGCCGCGCAGGCCCACAGCTCGTCGGCGTTGGCGCAGATGAGCTGCCAGGGCTCCCGGTCGTCGATGCCCCCCCGCTTCAGGAGGGTCCGCCGGGGCAGGACCGCGACCACCTGGGCCTGGGGCAGGCCGGGGTCGGCCGCCTCCACCGGCACGGGGGAGAACCGGACCCGGTCGCCCACCACGAGCTTCACCCCCTTGAGCTTGCCCGCGAGGGTGGCCCGCAGGGGGACCCGCCCCTCCAGCTCCAGGTCCACGATCTGGCTGTGGCGGCACACGAGGGTCGCCTCCTGCAGGTGGGCCCAGGGGGACGCGTCCGGCAGGAGCAGCATGGATTCGGAATCGTGGACTTCCGCCTCGGTGGCGAGCTTCTCCGCCGTCTGCTGGCGGCGCTTGCTCTGGGCCCGGCCCTCCCGGGCGTAGGCGTCCGGGGCGTCCAGCTCGTGGGCGTCCCGGCTCTGCCCGAGGCGGAACTTCCGGACCATCAGGCCCGCCCCGCGAACTCCCGCGTCTCGGTGGACACCTTCACCTTCTCGCCCTCCTTGATGAAGAGCGGCACGCGGATCTCGATGCCGGTCTCGAGCTTGGCGGGCTTGGTGACGTTGCCGCTGGCCGTGTCGCCGCGGGCGCCGGGCTCGGTGTAGGTGACCTCGAGCTCCACGTGGGTGGGGAGCTGGAGCCCGATGGGGTTGCCGTTGAACTTCTGGATCTGGATGATGGCCCCCTCCACCAGGAAGTCGAGGGCGTCGCCCACCATCTCGCCGTCGAGGGTGAGGGTCTCGTAGCTCTCCTGGTCCATGAAGTGGGACCCGTCGCCGTCCGAGTAGAGGTAGGAGGCCTGGACCATGACGAGATCCGGCTCCTTGAACTTGTCCCCGGCCTTGAAGGTCTTGTCGAAGACGGCGCGGGTGATCAGGTTGCGCATCTTGAGCCGGACCAGGGTCTGGCCGCCCCGGGCGGTGGGGGTGCTGACCTCCGCGTCGAGGCAGTGGAAGGGGGTGTCTTCGAATTCGAAGAACATCTTTCGCTTGATGGAGATCGCTTCGATAAGTGCGGCCATGGATTCCTCGGTGCAACAGTTTCCCACAGAGCCGGCCGGAACGGTCGGGCGGTTCTGGCGGGCCCCAGGGTCCATGGTGCCATGATCCCCGATCGTCCGCTCCCCCCCAAGAATCGCCCACGGAAGAAGATGGGAAATATCCGTCACCATCGTTATGATGGGGGCCAGGGCCCCAGATTATGGCGGAAACTCCCAGGACCATCGGCAGGTATGCCGTGAAGCGCGCCATCGGCCAAGGCGCCATGGGGGTCGTCTACCTGGCGGAGGACCCCCTCCTGAAGCGGCGGCTGGCCATCAAGGTGGTCCGCGCGACCGGCGAGGAGCGGGACCAGGCCCTGGAGCGGTTCAAGCGGGAGGCCGAGATCTCGGCCCAGCTGAACCACCCCAACATCGTGACGGTCTACGACGTGGGCGAGGAGCCCAGCATCGGCCCTTTCATCGCCATGGAGTACGTGGAGGGCAACAGCCTGGGCCGGTTCATCCGGGACGCCAGCCTGGACCTGGAGACCCGCTTCGGCATCCTCATCCAGACCATGCGCGCCCTGCGCGCGGCGCACCGGAACGCCATCGTCCACCGGGACGTCAAGCCCGACAACATCCTCGTCGCCGAGGACGGCCGGGTGAAGCTGATGGACTTCGGCATCGCCAAGACCATGGCCCCCCGGCTCACCAACGCCGGCGAGTTCCTGGGCTCCCCCGCCTACAGCGCCCCCGAGCTCCTCCGCGGCGGCGACCCCACCCCCGCCTCGGACCGCTACGCCTTCGCCGTCACGGCCTTCGAGCTCCTCACCGGCCAGCTGCCCCACCCCGGCGGCAACGTGGCGGCGGTCATCACCCACATCCTCACCGAACCCCCCGTCTTCCCCGCCGGCATGTCCGGGGACATCGCCAAGGTCTTCCGCCAGGCCCTGGCCCAGGATCCCGACGAGCGCCAGGCCACCCTGATGGACTTCCTCCTCCCCCTGGTGGACGCCCATCCCCTGGATCCCGTGGCCCGCCAGCGCGTGGACGAGCTCTTCCGCCACGACGACCACGCCGGGGACATCGTGCCGCTCCGGCGCCTGCGGCCCGGCGTCCCGACCCCCGAGCCCCCCGCCGGGGCCAGTTCCTCGGGCTGGTCCGGCAGCCACACCCTCCCCGGGGCCCGGGCGACCCCCGCGCGTCCCGTCCCTTCCTACACCCAGCCGAGCCCCGTGAAGATCGAGCTGGAGACCGCCTCGCCGACCGCCACCCGCCCCCCGGGCTGGGAGGAGGCCCGCAAGCGCCGGAAGCCCCAGTCCAGCCTTACCGCCTGGACCTTGGTCAAGTGGTTCATCGCCATCCTGGTGGCGGGGCAGCTCTGCTGGTGGGCCTGGAGCTTCCTCCAGGCGAACATCAACGCCGCGCCCCGGTAGCGCGCCTCCGGGCCGGGGGAGCCGCGCCCCCCCGGCCCGCGGACGCCGCCGCCAGCCTAATGGGGCGACTGGCAGAGCTCCATGAGGACGCCGCCGGTCTCGGCCGGGTGGATGAAGGCGATGCGGCACCCGTGCGCCCCGGCCCGGGGGGCCTTGTCGATCATCCGGACGCCCTTGGCCAGCAGTTCCTGCACGGCGGCGTCGACGTCGTCCACCTCGAAGGCGATGTGGTGGATGCCGGGCCCCTTCTTCTCCAGGAACTTGCCCACGGGGCCCTCGGGATCCGTGGACTCCAGGAATTCCAGGGTGCTGGGCCCCACGGGGAAGAAGGCGGTGCGGACCCGCTGGTCGGGGACCTCCTCCACGTGGTCGGCGGCCATGCCGAAGAGGCGGTCCATGCGGTCCATGGCCTCGGCCAAGGCGGGGGAGGCGATGCCCAGGTGATTGACGCGCAGCAGCTTCATGACGGATCTCCTGCCCCCAGTGTAGGCGCCTCCCCCTGTGACAGGTGGCATCCCCGGCGGACCGGAAGCCGCATTGGGCGGTCCCGGCCCACCGTTGGGCGGGGACCGGGAACCCACCCGGCGGCCTGCGGCATGCTAGGGGCATGCTGCCCCTGGTCCTCGCTCTCGCCCTCGTGCCCGACGCGTCAGCCGCCCCCTCCCCCGGCCCGACCCCGCCGCCCGTGAAGGGCCTGATCAAGCCCCTGGCCCAGGGGGCGGGGGTCGCCGACTACGTCCGCTGGTCGCTCAAGGAAGTGGGCCAGGCGGTGGTGGTCGTGGAGGGCGAGGCCGGGCTTCCCCTCCCCACCCTCGCCGCCGGGATCAAGGTCTTCGACGGGAACCTGAAGCTCTTCCGGCCCCGGCTGCCCCTGCCCAGCGAAATCCCGGCCCCGGCCTGGATGGACGCCAACACCGTCATGGCCGGGGGCAACGTGGTCCAGAAGACTTACCCCATCGGGTGGGGTTATTAAAAAAACGTGCTAGAATGCCTCACCTGGGCTCCCAGGAGCCCCAAGGAGTCGACCATGGCCCAAGTGACCCTCAAAGGCAATCCCATCCACACGTCCGGCGAGCTGCCCCGGGTCGGCGCCCCCGCCCCCGCGTTCACCCTCACCCGCAAGGACCTCTCCGACGCGACCCTGGCCGACCTCAAGGGCCAGCGGGTGGTGCTGAACATCTTCCCCAGCATCGACACGCCCACCTGCGCCACCTCGGTCCGCACCTTCAACGCCAAGGCCTCCGCCCTGCCCAACACCGTCGTGCTCTGCGTCTCCGAAGACCTGCCCTTCGCGGCGGGCCGCTTCTGCGCCGCCGAGGGCCTCGACAACGTCGTGCCCGCGAGCGCCTTCCGGAGCCCCGAGTTCGGCCAGGCCTACGGCGTCACGCTCGTGGACGGCCCCCTGCGCGGCCTGCTGGCCCGCTCCGTGGTGGTCCTGGACGAGGCCGGCAAGGTCCTCCACACCGAGCTGGTGCCCGAGATCGCCCAGGAGCCCGACTACACCAAGGCCCTGGCCGTCCTGTAGACAGCGGACCTCGCCCTGGCAGGCCCCCGCGGCGCGCCCCCCAGGCGCGCCGCGGGGGCCGGACGGTGGTCAGCCGCGGACCAGGAGGTAGAGCCAGTTGGCGAGGACCGTGGCGACGCCGCCGAGGATCCAAACGCGGCGGGGGACTCCGTCCAGGCGGCGCCGGCAGGCCGCCAGGAGGAGAAGGACGGGCGGGGCCAGCACGGCCAGCGGGTTCCAGGCCAGGGCCGCCAGGGGGTGGCCGGTGAGCAGGGCCAGGGCGGCGCGGCTGCCGCCGCAGGTGGGACAGGGCCGGCCGGTCAGTTCCCGGAAGGCGCAGCCGCCCAGGCCCGTCCAGGCCTGGAGGGCCGCGGCCAGGCCCAGGCCCAGGAAGGCCGCGGCGGCGATGAGCGGGGTCCGGTGGCGCACCTTCCCATGCTCCCCCGCGGGCCCGCGGGGATCAAGCTCAGCCCGTGATCCGCTTCAGCCGTCGCAGTTCGGGGACCCGCCACCCGATGACGCCCACCACGCCCAGCGTCATGAGCCCGCCGAAGACCACGGAGGGCACGACCCCCAGGAGCCGGGCCGCGACGCCCGACTCGAAGCTGCCCACCTCGTTGCTGGAGCCGATGAAGAAGCCGTTGACCGCCTGAACCCGCCCCATCATCTCCGGCGGGGTGGACATCTGGACGAGGGTCCCCCGGAGGACCATGCTTACCGCGTCCATGCAGCCGCTGGCGAAGAGCAGGAGGAGGGCCGGCACGAACCAGGGCGTCAGGGCGAAGGCCGCCCAGCAGAGCCCGAACCCGGCCACGCAGGCCAGGAGCACCCATCCGGCCCGCTTGCGCGGGGGGTGGTGGGCCAGCCACAGGCCCATGGCCACCGAGCCCACCGCGGGCGCGGCCCGGAGCACGCCCAGCCCCTGGGGGCCCACCCGCAGGATGTCCGCGGCGAAGACGGGCAGCATGGCCACGCCCCCGCCGAAGAGCACCGCGAAGAGGTCCAGGGACAGGGCGCCCAGGATGACCCGGCGCGTGAACACGAAGACCACCCCCTCCGTGAGGCTCTTCAGGACGGGCCCCTGGGTGCCCTGCCGGGGCCGGGGGCGGATGTGGAGCAGGGCGAAGAAGGCGAAGGCCATCAGGACCACTTCGGCGGAGTACGCGATGACCGCGCTCCCGAAGCCGTAGAGCAGGCCCCCCAGGGCCGGCCCGGTGATCTGGGCCATCTGCATGGAGGAGCTGCGCCACGTGGTCCCGTTCTGGTAGGCCTCGCGGGGGACGAGCTCCGTGGACAGGGCGAGGGTCGCGGGGCGGTTGAAGGCCCGCGCGACCCCGGCGAAGGCCTGGATGGCGTAGAAGGGCCAGGCCGAGTCCACCAGCCCCCGGGCGTTCAGGACCAGGAGGGAGCCGCCCCCGAGGAGGAGCAGGCTCGTGGTCAGCAGGCCGATGGTGCGGCGGTCCTCGCGGTCCGCCATCCAGCCGCCGAAGAGGGCCAGGGTCAGGAAGGGGATCGCCTCGGACAGGCCGATGAGGCCCAGGCTCAGCGGGTCGTGGGTGATGTGGTAGACCTGCCAGCCCATGACGAGGGTCTGGATCTGGGTCCCCATGGTCAGGGTCACCACGCCCGCCAGGAACCAGCGGAACTCGGGAAACCTCAGGGCCTGGTAGGGATCGTGGCGGTCGTCACTCATAGCGCAGGGCGTCGATGACGTCCAGCTTCGCCGCTTTCAGCGCGGGCAGGAAGCCCGCAATGATGCCCACCACGCCGGAGAATCCGAGGCCCAGGGCCACGGCCCAGGGCTCGGCCACGGCTGGCAGCACCGCGAAGTATTTGAGGATCCAGATGATGAGGTAGGCCAGGCCGACGCCGATCAGGCCGCCGAGGATGGACAGGACCACGGCCTCGGTGAGGAACTGCATCAGCACGCTGTGGCGGGTGGCCCCCAGGGCCCGGCGCACGCCGATCTCCCGGGTGCGCTCGGTGACGCTGACCAGCATGATGTTGGAGATGCCGATGCCGCCCACGATGAGGGAGATGCTGGCGGCCATGGCCAGGAAGGTGGTGAGGACGCTGGCCTGCTGGTCCTGCATCTTCACCCAGTCGTCCTGCTTGCGGATCATGAAGGGGTTCTCGTCCTTGGGGGTCAGGCGCAGCCGCTGCCGGAGCAGGGCCGTGATCTCCATCTCCGCGAGGTCGGCCTTGCCCTCCTGGGCGCTGACCATGATGTTCTGGATGCGGTCCACGCCGATGATCTTCCGCATGACCGTCTTGTAGGGGGCGACGATGACGTCGTCCTGGTCGCCCATCATGCCGGCGCCCTTGGATTCCAGGACGCCCACCACCTCGAAGGGCAGGGCCGCGATGCGGATGGTCTTGCCGACGGGGTCCTCCCCGTCGGGGAAGAGCTCGTCCCGGACCGTGGTCCCCAGCACGCAGACCTTGGCCTGGCCCTTGACCTCCTGCTCCGTGAAGAAGCGCCCGCTGAGCACCTCCCAGCCGCGGATCTGGAGGAACTGCACGCCGGAACCCTGGATGGTGGTGACCGCGTTGTTGTTCTGGTAGATGCAGGCGCGGTTGGCGCGCACCTGGGGCGTCGCAGCCACCACGCTCGAGTTGGAGAGCTCCCGCTCGATGAGGGCCGCGTCGTCCTCCAGGAGGATGGGGACCGACCCCATGCCCATGGGGCCCATGCGGGAATTGGATCCGCCGCCGCCGTTGAAGATGGTCAGCATGTTCGAGCCCATGTTCTGGATGATCTCGATGGAGGCCTTCTTGGAGCCCTGGCCGATGCCGATCATGGCGATGACGGCGCCCACGCCGATGATGATCCCCAGCATGGTGAGGAAGGCCCGGGTCTTGTTCCGGACGATGGAGGAGAAGGCCAGCTTGATGAAGTCGAGGATGTTCATGGGCGGATCTCCCGGATGCGCGCCCTAGCGGCGCGGCCCGCCGGGGCCTCCGAGGGGCGAGGCCGCGGGCATCGCCGCCTTCTTCAGGTCCTCGACGCCCAGGAGGATGCTCATGCCCTCCGTGATCCCGTCGCCGCTGATCTCGGTGAACATGCCGTCGCTGGCGCCCACCTTGACGGGGATGGCCTTGGGCTTGCCGTTCTCGAGGATCCAGATGCGGTCCTCGCGGCGGGCCACCATGCCCTTGCCGCCGCCCTGGCGGTTGCCCGGGGCCGCGGCCGGGCGGTTGCCCTGCGCGCCGGCCTGGCCAGGGGCGCCCTGGGCCGGGCGCGGGCCCTGGGCCGGCGTGTCCTTGAGGAAGGCGTTGGGGTTGAAGCGCAGGGCGGAACTGGGCACCCGGAGCACGTCCTGGCGCTCCATGGTGACGATGGCGCAGTTGGCCGTCATGCCGGGGAAGAGGGCCAGGTCGCCCCGGTAGATGAGGCTGCCGGGCACGATGTAGCGGGCCGTGCCGGCCTCCAGGTCCGTGGCGGGGGAACCCGTCAGGCCGGTCTTGGGACCGCCGAGGCGCTCCATGCGGGGCCCGGCCTGGGGCCCACCGGCGTGGGGCCCGCCGCGGTGGGCGCCGGGGCCTTCACCGGGCTTGCCGGCGGGGGCCTCGCCCCGCTTCCAGGGGCGGTCGCCGTGCCGGCCTTCGCCCCCCTTGGCCTCGCCGCCCTTGCCTTCGGCGGGAGCGCTGCCGGCCACCCGGGGCTCGTTGGTGACTTCCATGACCACGTTGTAGGTGACCACGTTCTGGTTGATGACCGGGTTCAGCTGGACCTGGCTCACGACCCCCCGGAACTGCTTCTCGGGGTAGGAATCCACAGTGAAGAAGGCCCGCTGGCCCACCTGGACCTGGCCGATGTCGGCCTCGTCGATGGCCGCCTGGACCTTCATCTTGGACAGATCGGCGGCGATGTTGAACATGTTGGGGGTGGAGTAGCTGGCGGCCACCGTCTGGCCCACGTCCACCAGGCGCGCGACCACCACGCCGTCCACGGGGGCCCGGAGGGTGCAGTAGTCCAGGTTCAGCTTGGCCCGGTCCAGGTTCGCCTTGGCCGAATCCACGGCCGCCTTGGCGGTCTTCAGGGCCAGGTCCTTGGCGTCCAGGTCCGCGTCGGAGATGAGCTTCTGCTCCCACAGGCGCTTGTTCCGCTTGTAGTCGCTGTCGGCGTTGAAGAGGCTGGCCTTGGCCCGCTCCAGCGTCGCCTTGGCGTCGTTGACGGCGGCGATCCAGGGGGTCTCGTCGATCTTGCCGATGACCTGCCCCTTCTTCACGAGGCTGTTGAAGTCGGCCATGAGGTTGGTGACCAGGCCGGACACCTGGGTGCCCACCGGCACCTGGATGAGGGCGTTGAGGGTGCCCGTGGCGCTGATGCGCGCGGTGATGTTGCCCCGGTCCACTTTCCCGGTGCGCCACTTCACCTCATCCTTGTCGCCCCGCATCAGGAGGGCGGCCCCGCCGCCCACCGCGACGATGGCCACGCCGACGCCAATCCAAGCCTTACGATTCATGACTACCTCGCCACCAAGGGTTCAGACATCTCTACCTTGCCATGTGAGGCAACAATTGGCAAAAAGGTTGAGACGTCTCCGGATTTTGTGCAAACGATCGCAGGCCCCCGGTGCCTTGGCGCCGGGGGCCTGCGGACGGGGTCGATCAACGAACGATATGGAAGGCGTCTTCGACCACCCGCTTGGCAAACCCCTTGTAGAGGGTGCCGGGGAAGAGCCCCATCACCACCACGAGGAAACCGCACACCAGGAGGGCGGCACCGGCCAGGGGCGCCCGGAACCCGGGACGCTCGGCATCCTCGCGCTCGGCCTTCTCGCTGCGCTTGTCCAGGAAGAGGGCCACCGGGAGCCGCAGGTAGTAGTACACCGACACGAGGCTCGCCAGCACGCCGGCCACCGCCATGCCCACGTGGCCCTGGAGGATCAATTCCTTGAAGATCATGTACTTGCCATAGAAGCCCGCCAGGGGCGGAATACCGGCCAGGCTGAACATGCAGAGGGTGGCCAGCACGGCCAGGTCGGGCCGCTTCCAGCCCAGGCCCTTCACGTCATCGAAGGTGGTTCGGTCGCCCACCAGTCCGAAGCAGCTGAGGAGGCCGAAGGCGCCCATGTTCATGGCCAGGTAGGCGGCCAGGTAGAAGATGATGCCCGTGTAGGCCTCGGCGGTGCCGGCCACCACGCCCAGCAGGAGGTAGCCCGCGTGGCTGATGCTGGAGTAGGCCAGCATGCGCTTGATGTTCTCCTGGGCCAGGGCGGCCAGGTTGCCCAGCACCAGGGTCAGGATGGCGACCACGGCCACGGCGCTCTGGATGCGCAGGGCGCCCGGGGCGGGCACGCCGGCGCCCAGCACCCGCAGGAGGGCCAGGACGGCCGCGGCCTTGGTGGCCACGGACATGAAGGCGGTGATGGGATGGGGCGCGGCCTCGTAGACGTCGGGGGTCCACTGGTGGAAGGGCACGGCGCTGATCTTGAAGAGGAACCCGCCCAGCACGAGGGCGGTCCCCACCAGCACCAGGGGGTCGGGGCGGGCCGCGCCGATGAACTGGCCGATGGTGGACAGCTCCATGGAGCCGGTGACGCCGTAGAGGAGCACCGAACCCATGAGGAAGCAGGACGCCGCCACGGCGCCGGTGAGGAAGTACTTCATGCCGCCCTCGAAGGCCTGGGGGCGGGTGCGGACGGTGGCCGTGAGCGCATAGAGGGGGATGCTCAGGAGCTCCAGGCCGAGGAAGAGGAGGATCAGGTTGGAGCTGCTGGCGAAGAGGACCATGCCGGTCGCCGAGAAGAGCAGCAGGGAGAGCGTCTCGCCCTTCACCCAGCCCTCCTGGTGGAGGTGGTCCCACAGCTGGAGCACCGCCAGGGCGGCCGCGACGTAGGTGAAGATACAGGCGAACTGGCCCAGGCGGTCCATCTGGAGGGGGCCGTAGGTCGGCTGGGCGCCCGAGGCCCAGAGGCGGGCGACGTACAGGAACCCGCCAGCGAGGCTGAAGAGGGCCATCAGGAACATGGCGCCCCGGACCCACTTCACCGTCGCCTGGTCCTTGTCCAGGGCGGCCAGCGGCAGGAGGCAGGCCCCCAGGGCCGGGATGAGGAGGGGCAGGATGGCGGAGAATTCGCCCGCGGAGAGGTACATCACTTCACCTCGGCATCAAACACGGGGGTCCGGGCCGCGGGGGCCTGGGCCTGGACGAGGGCCCGCGACACCTGCGTCTCGGAATGGCCCAGGAAGGTCTGCGGGTGGATGCCCATCCAGAAGATGAGGACCACCAGCGGCAGCATGACGGCGATCTCGCGGGGGGTGAGGTCCGCGTGGAGGTGATGCGTCCCGCTCTCGGGGTCGGGATTCTCGGGGCCCCAGAAGACGCGCTTGACCATCCAGAGCATGTAGGCCGCGCTCAGGAGGACGCCCAGGGTGGCGAAGCAGGCCGTGGCGCGGCCCCAGCCGAAGCCGGAGAGCCAGGTCCCGTTCAGGATCAGGAACTCGCCCGTGAACCCGTTGGTGAGGGGCAGGCCGATGCTGCTGAGGGTCACGATCAGGAAGAAGGCCGTGAACACGGGCATCCTCAGGGCCACGCCGCCGAAGTCGGCGATGCGGCGGGTGTGGGCCCGGTCGTAGATCATGCCGACCAGGAGGAAGAGGGCGCCGGTGGAGATGCCGTGGTTCAGCATCTGGAGCATCGCGCCCTGGGTGCCCACCACGGTGAAGGAGGCGATGCCCAGCATCACGAAGCCCATGTGGCTCACGGAGGAGTAGGCCACGAGCTTCTTGATGTCGGTCTGCATCATGGCCACCAGGGCGCCGTAGATGATGGCGACCGTGGAGAGGGCGGCGAGGGTGCCGGCGTAGTGCACGGCGGACCCGGGGAAGATGGGGATGGCGAAGCGCAGGAACCCGTAGGAGCCCAGCTTCAGCAGCACGCCGGCGAGGATGACCGAGCCCGCGGTGGGGGCCTCGGTGTGGGCGTCGGGGAGCCAGGTGTGCAGGGGGAAGAGGGGGACCTTGACCGCGAAGGCCAGGGCGAAGGTCAGGAAGAGCAGGTTCTGGGCCTTCACGGGCATGCGGGCCGCGGCCTGGGCCATGACCTCGGGGGAGAAGCTCCCGGCGTGGCCGGCCGTATACAGGAGCGCGACCAGCCAGAGGAGGGAGCCCGCCAGGGTGAAGAGCATGAACTTGGTGGCGGCGTACTTGCGCTCGGCCCCGCCCCAGACGCCGATGAGGAAGTACATCGGCAGCAGCATGGCCTCCCAGAACAGGTAGAAGAGGAGCAGGTCCTGGGCCACCAGGGCCCCCAGCATGCCGGATTCCAGCATGAGGAAGAGGGCGAAGGCGGATCCGGCGCGGCTGGTGAGGCTGTTCCAGGTCCCCAGCATGGTCAGGGGCACGAGGAACACTGTCAGGATCACGAGCCAGAAGTTCAGGCCGTCCAGGGAGAGGTGGTATTCCACGGGCACGCCCACGGCGGTGAACCAGTAGCTCCGCTCCACGAAGAGCGCGCCGGCGGCGCCGGGCTGCATCCGGAAGAGGTGGGCGGCCGCGATGGCCAGGAGGCCCGTCGCGCCCAGGATGGCCAGGAGCTTGGCCAGCGGCGCCTGCCGCTCCGGGAACAGCAGGAGGACCGCCCCCAGGATGAACGGGGCGAACACGAGGAAGGTGAGGAGGTGTGAATTGAGCCAGGGCGTGATCACGTGGGCGTCCTACTTCAAGAAGATCCAGAGCAGGAGCACGGTCCCGAAGGCCATGCCCAGCGCGTAGTTGCGGACCCGGCCCGTCTGGGTGCGGGCGGTGAAGTCGCCGGCGATGCGGGTGACGGCGCCGGGCAGGTTGACCCCGACGCCGTCGATGAGGATGACGTCGAAGAACTTCCAGGCCAGGTTGGCCATCCAGCGCGTCGGGGCCAGGATGAAGGCCTCGACGCCCTCGTCCACGAAGTACTTGTTGGCCAGCACCTTGTAGAGGAAGGGGTGCCGGCCCTCGAAGGCCTCCTCGGCGGCGGTGCCCTTGCGGTAGATGGACCAGCCCAGGAAGCCGCTGGCGAGGGCCACGGCGGTGCTGATCCCCATCAGGCCCCAGGCCAGGGCGTGGGAGCCGTGCTCCACGGCCTCCCCGGCCTCGGCCATGCCGAAGGTGACGGAGGGCTCGAGCCAGTGCTCGATGGCGAAGGTGCCGCCCCAGATCCGGGGGATGCCCAGCAGGCCCGCGGCCAGGGCCCCCACGGCCAGGAGGGCCAGGGGGAGGGTCATGGTCCAGGGGCTCTCGTGGGCGTGGTCGTAGGCGTGGTGGTCCCGGGGCTCGCCCCAGAAGGCCAGGCCCATGAGCCGCCACATGTAGAAGGCGGTGCAGGCGGCGCCGGCGAGGCCCACGGCCCAGAGGGCCGGGCTCTTCAGGTAGGCGAGGTAGAGGATCTCGTCCTTGCTGAAGAAGCCGGAGGTGCCGGGGAAGCCCATGATGCAGAGGGTGGCGATCGCCATCGTCCAGAAGGTCACGGGCATCTTGGCCTTGAGGCCGCCCATCCGGAACAGGTCCTGCTGGTGATGGAGGCCGTGGATGACGCTGCCGGCGCCAAGGAAGAGGAGGGCCTTGAACCAGGCGTGGGTGAACACGTGGAGGAAGCCGGCCGCGAAGCCCGCGGCGCCCAGGCCCAGGAACATGTAGCCCAGCTGGGAGACGGTGGAGTAGGCCAGGACCTTCTTGATGTCCCGCTGGAAGAGGCCCATGGTGGCCGCGAAGAGGGCGGTGGCCCCGCCCGTCCAGGCGATGACCGTCAGGGTCGTGGGCGTCAGCACGAAGACGGGCGCCAGGCGGCAGATGAGGTAGATGCCCGAGGTGACCATGGTGGCGGCGTGGATGAGGGCGCTGACCGGGGTCGGGCCCGCCATGGCGTCGGGAAGCCAGAGGTACAGGGGGATCTGGGCGCTCTTGCCGGTGGCGCCCAGGAACATCATCAGGGTGGCGAAGGTGAGCAGGCCGAAGGTGGCCTCCTGGGGCAGGTGGCCCGCCTTGCCGAGGATCTCGGAGACGGTCAGGGTCCCGAAGGCGCCGAAGAGGGCCATCATGCCCATCGTCATGCCCAGGTCGCCCACGCGGTTGAAGAGGAAGGCCTTGAGGCCCGCCGCCGGCGCGTAGTCCGTCTCGATGTAGTAGCCGATGAGCAGGTAGGAGCAGAGGCCCACGCCCTCCCAGCCCACGAAGAGCAGGGGCAGGCTGGAGCCCAGCACCAGGGTGAGCATGAAGAAGACGAAGAGGTTCAGGTAGCAGAAGTACCGGGCATAGCCCTCCTCCTCCCACATGTAGCCGACGGAGTAGAGGTGGATGAGGGCGCCGATGCCGCTGACCACCAGGGCCATGACCGTGGAGAGGGGATCGAAGACGAGGCCGAAGGGCACCCGCAGGGAGCCCACCGCCATCCAGTCGAAGTAGACCAGGTCGAGCCGGTGGCCGGGGGCGGCCTTGGCGGCGAAGAAGGCCATGAGGGCCAGGGCGAAGGAGGCCAGCACGGTGCCCAGGGCCACCGCGGTCACGGCGGCCTTGCCGGCGCGGCGTCCGAGGAGCCCGTGGAAGGCGGAGCCCAGGAGGGGCAGGATGGGGATGAGCCAGGCGGTCTTGAGCATCAGGCCCTCACAGCTTGAGCGCGTCGGCGCGGTCGGAATCGGTGGTCTGGCGCAGGCGGAAGAGGCCGACCACCAGGGCGAGACCGACGGCCGCCTCGCAGGCGGCCACCGCGATGATGAAGAGGTAGAAGACGGTGGCCTGGACGTCGTTGCCGCGGGCGCGGGCGAAGGCCAGCAGGGCCACGTTCGCGGCGTTGAGCATCAGCTCGACGCCCATGAACTGGATCAGGACCGTGCGGCGGCTCAGCACGACGAAGAGCCCGATGACGAAGAGGAGCAGGGCCACCAGGATGTAGCCCTGGAGGTTTCCCTGGAGGATGGGGGTCAGGGAGGTCATCAGAGGTCCTTCTTCACCAGGGCCACGGCCCCGATCATGGTGGCCAGCAGGAGCAGGCCGGCGACTTCGAAGGCCACGAGGTGGCCGCGGAACAGCTCGACGCCGACCAGGTTGAGGTTCATGGGGCCCTGGATCTTCAGGGGCTTCATGGCCTGCATGAACCCGGAGGTGAGCACGACCCGGACCGCGCCGGCGGCCAGGGCCAGGGCCACCACGGCGGAGCCCCAGCGCTGGATCGGCATCGTCCGCCCCGCAGGCTCCTCCTCGTGGGCGCTGAGCAGCATGATCACGAAGAGCACCAGCACCACGATGGCGCCGGAGTAGACGATGATCTGGAGGGCGGCGGCCACGGGGTTGGAGAGGAGCAGGTAGAGCCCGGCGACCCCGAAGAAGGTCAGGACCATGCAGAGGCCCGCGACGACCAGGTTCTTCTGGAAGGCCACCGAGAGGGCGCCGAACAGGGTGATGAGGGCGAAGATCGCGAACATGGCGCCTAGGCCTTTCCGGGAGCGCGGGGGACGCTGGGGGTCGGATCCTGGGTGATCCGGGCCTTGCCGTCCTTGTCCGCATAGGTGTTCATGAGGTCCCACTTGCCGAAGAGCATGCCGAGGCGGTCGTACGAGGCCTGCTCGTAGTCGCTGCGCAGCCAGATGGCGTCCTTGGGGCAGGCCTCCTCGCACATGCCGCAGTAGATGCAGCGCAGCATGTCGATCTGGAAGTTCTTCGGGCGCTTCTCGGCGAATCCCTGGAGCCGGTTCAGGTCGCCGAACTCGTCGGCCTCGATGGTGATGCACCGCGCGGGGCAGGCCTCGGCGCACATGAAGCAGGCCACGCACTTGATGGAGCCGTCCTCGAAGCGCTTGAGCTCGTGGAGGCCCCGGAAGCCGGGGGCCGGCTCCCGCTTCCAGTCGGGGTACTGCACGGTGAAGCGCTTCCGGCTGGGCGTGAAGATCTGGCGGAAGAAGTGGCCGATGGTGATCGCCATCCCCTTGAGCACGGGGATCACGTACGTGCGGTCCACCCAGTTGAGTTCGACTTTCTTGACGACGACGGCCATGGATCAACCCCAGCGGTGCATGAAGTAAGCATGGACCAGGAGGTTGGCCAGGCTGAGGGGAAGCATGACCTTCCAGCCCAGGAACATCAGCTGATCAAAGCGGAAGCGGGGCAGCGTCCAGCGGATCCAGATGAAGACCCAGCAGAAGAACACGACCTTGCCCGCGAAGGAGAGGACGGAGAGGAGGACGGCGGGATCCTTGACGAAGGGCACCTGCCAGCCGCCGAAGTAGAGGGTGACGATGAGGCTGGAGGCCACGACGATGTGCACGTACTCCGACAGCTGGAGGAGGGCGAACTTCATGGAGCCGTATTCCGTGTGGAACCCGGCCACGATCTCGCTCTCGCCCTCGGCGAAGTCGAAGGGCAGGCGGTTCGTCTCGGCGAACATGCAGGTGAAGAAGACCAGGAACCCGAAGAAGTGCCGGACCACGTTCCAGTGCAGGACGGAATCCTGGGCGGCGATGATCTGGTGGGGGTCGTAGCCGCCCGTGGTCATGAAGATGGCCAGGACGGCCACGCTCATGCCGATCTCGTAGCTCACCATCTGGGCGGAGCTGCGCATGCCGCCGAGGATGGACCACTTGTTGTTGGAGCTCCAGGAAGCGGTGAGGATGCCGTAGACCGCCACGGACCCGATGGCCATGGGGTAGAGCATGCCCATGCCGTTGCCGGGATCCAGCAGGCTCAGGTGGTAGGCGGTGCCGTTCTCCACGAAGCTGCGCCCGAAGGGGATCACGGCGAAGCCCATCATGGCGGGCACGAAGGCCATGAAGGGGGCCAGCCAGAAGAGGGTCTTGTTGGCGTCGCGGGTGACCAGGTCCTCCTTGAGGAAGAACTTGATGCCGTCCGCGGCGAGCTGGACCAGGCCCAGCAGCCGCCAGCGGCCCAGGATCGCCGCCCGGTTCGGACCGATGCGGTCCTGGATCATGGCGGCGCCCCGGCGCTCGACCCACGTGAGGACGGCGGCCAGGACGAGGGGGGCCGCGAAGGCGATGATCAGCTTGACGACCATCCAGGCCATGGCGGGCGACAGGTGCAGGAGTTGGGCGAAATGTTCCATCAGGCAGCTTTCCGGCAGGCTTCCGAAGGTGAAGCACCGCGCTTCCAAATTAGCAGGGGGATGTCGTCAGGACAAACGGCGTGGATCCTAGGATAGCGGCTTCCCGGAAGGGGAAAAGCGGGTTCCCTTGACGCCCGTCAAGGCACCCCCGGCCCCGGCCCCCCAGGCTGGAGGCCGGAGGTAACCATGAAACAACGTTGGCTGATCCTGTTCCTCGTCCTCATCGCCAGTTTCGGCGTCCTGGGCATCGGCGGCAGGTCCATCGCCCGGAACGCCCCGCCCATCCCGGCGGCGGTCCAGGGCCCCGAGGGGGTCCTGGTGGGTCCGGGCCAGATCCTGGAAGGCCAGAAGAGCTACCTGGGCCATGGCGGCCAGCACATCGGCTCCATCTGGGGCCACGGGGCCTACCTGGCCCCGGACTGGACGGCCAAGGCCCTCCACCGCTGGGCCGAGCTGACCCTGGCGGGCCTGCGGGCCCAGGGCCTGTCCGAGGCCGAGGCCCGGGCCCGGACCCGGACCCTGTTCCAGGCCAACACCTATGATCCGGCCACCGGCACCCTGGCCCTGGACCCGGTCCAGGCGTCGGCCTACGCCCGGACCCGCTTCGAACTGGCCCGCACCGTGGTCGAAGGCGACAAGGACGCGTCCATCCCCGCCCGCTGGATCCCCACCCTCGCGGAAGGGGAGCGGGTGGCCGATTTCTTCCTGTGGACGGCCTGGACGGCCGCGGCCCACCGCCCCGGCGAGGCCGTCAGCTACACCCAGAACTGGCCCCAGGAGCCCCTCACCGGCAACCAGATCACCCCGATCAGCCACCTCTGGAGCATCCTCTCCATCGTCCTGCTGATCCTCGGGGTGGGCCTCATGGTCTGGTACCAGGCCTCCCGGGAGGAGGAGCCCTTCCCCGCCCCCCAGGCCCTGGCGCCCCAGCCCGCCACCCCCAGCCAGCGCTGGTCCGCCATCTACTTCGGCGTGGCCATGGCCCTCTTCCTCGTCCAGGTGCTCATGGGCGTGGTGACCGTCCACTTCGGGATCGAGTCCAACGCCCTTTACGGGGTGGACCTGTCCCGCATCCTGCCCTACGCCGCCAGCCGCACCTGGCACCTCCAGCTGGCGGTCTTCTGGATCGCCACCTGCTGGCTGGCCACCGGCCTCTTCCTGGGCCCCCGCCTTGCCGGCCGTGAACCCAAGGGCCAGGCCCTGGGCGTGGCCGGCCTGCTCCTCGCCCTCGTGGTCGTGGTGGTCGGCGCCCTCGCCGGCAGCCAGCAGGCGATCCTGGGCCGCCTTTCCGGGTCCTTCCTCCTGGGCCACCAGGGCTACGAATACGTCGAGCTGGGCCGCCTCTGGCAGATCCTCCTCACCGTCGGCCTCGTGGGCTGGCTCGTGCTCGTCGTCCGGGCCCTCCGCCCCGCCCTCGCGGCCGAGAAGGGCCGGCTGGGCCTCCTGAAGCTCTTCCTCCTGGCCGCCGTCGCCATCCCCCTCTTCTACTCCGCGGGCTTCATGTACAACCGCGAGACGCACATCGCCCTGGCCGAGTACTGGCGCTGGTGGGTGGTCCACCTCTGGGTGGAGGGCTTCTTCGAGGTCTTCGCCACCGTGGCCATCGCGCTCCTCTCCACCCGCATGGGCCTGCTCCGCGAGAAGACCGCCCTGCGCAGCGTGAACCTGAGCATGATCCTCTTCCTGGGCTCGGGCGTCATCGGCACCTTCCACCACCTCTACTTCACCGGCTCCCCGGCCTTCATCTCGGCCCTGGGCGCCACCTTCAGCGCCCTGGAGATCGTCCCCCTCACCATCGTGGGCTATGAGCTGGCCCAGAGCCTGCGCGCCGGCCGCGCCCTGGGGAGCGGCTACGAGTGGCCCTTCCGCTACTTCGCCGCGGTCTGCTTCTGGAACCTGGTGGGCGCCGGCGTCTTCGGCATGCTCATCAACCCGCCCTCCATCCTCTACTTCGGGCAGGGCCTGAACACGACCCCCATCCACAGCCACGCCGCCCTTTTCGGCGTCTACGGCTTCCTCGCCATCGCCCTGATGCTCTTCAGCCTGCGCGGCATGACCCCCGATTCCGGCTGGGACGCGCGGCTCCTGAAGATCGGCTTCTGGGGCCTCAACGGCGGCCTCGTCCTGATGCTCGTCATGAGTCTCATCCCCAGCGGCCTGCACCAGATCGTCCAGAGCCTCCAGTACGGCACCTGGTACGCCCGCAGCGCCGAGGTGGTCCAGAGCCCCCTGATGCGCAGCTTCACCTGGCTCCGCGTCCCCGGCGACGTCATCTTCGGCCTGGGCGCCCTGGCCGTGGCGGTCTTCGCCGTGAAGGCGGCCCTCGCCGCCTGGAAGTGGAAGCAGGCCTGATCCGGGTCCTGCCTGCTGGACCGGGCCGGCGTTCGCGCCGGCCCGGTCCTTTTCGTTGGGCCGGCGCGGCGGGCTAGGCTGTGTTCGGAATCTATAGATTAGATAAATAGTTAACTTGTACTCATACGTAAAGGCTCGTACACCACGAATTTTCCTGGGGTAACGATGCCGAGAAGTTTCCTGACCGATGCCATGTGGGCAAAGCTTGAACCGCTCCTTCCGCCAGAGCGTGGAGGGATGGGGCGATCCCGTCACCCCAACCGTCCCATGGTGGAGGCGATCCTGTGGAGGCACAGGACTGGGGCGCCGTGGAGGGACCTGCCGGAGGAATTTGGACCTTGGACAAGCGTGTACACGCGATTTGAGGCCTGGACCAAGCGCGGCGTGTGGCAAAGGATCCTGGAGTTCCTGCGCAAGGAAGCCGACCTGGAGTGGGTCATGCCGGATGGCACCATCCTTCGCGCTCATCAACCTTCAGCAGGCAAAAGGGGGGGCTCTGGAACCAGGCGCTCGGACGATCTCGGGGTGGATGCTCGACCAAGATCCATTTGATCTGCGATGCCCACGGTAATCCTTTGGATTTCCTGGTCACTCCGGGGCAAGCCCATGAAAGCCGGTCTGCTGAAGGATTGCTGTGCGGTTGGCAGGCAGAGTACGTGTCCGGAGATCGGGCCTACGATGGGAACCCGGTAAGGAAGGCGATCGAGGCCATGGGTGCGACAGCCGTCATCCCACCTCATCCCCGGCGCAAGAATCCGGCGGCCTGGGACTCACACCTATACAAGGCCCGCCATGCCATCGAGCATGGGTTCGCCAAGCTCAAACAGTTCAGGGCGCTGGCCACCAGGTTCGACAAAACGGCGCGAAGTTTCTCAGCCCAGGTGGCTTTGGCCTGCATCGTGATCTGGCTGAGGCTATGAGCGGAGGGTGACAAGCGTTCCGGATCCTCATTGATCCTATGAAACGCGGAGGCGCGGAGGATCTCGCAGAGGGTCGCGGAGGAAAGCGCTCCTGGAACCTGCCACCTCCCAATGACACGTCCCAACGGGAGGCGTGATGGGAAGGCATTGGGGAGAGGTCGACGGGGAGGATCATCCGCACAAGGAGATCACCCAGGCCATCATCGGGGAGGCCATCGAGATCCAGAAGGCTCTGGGGCACGGACTCCTGGAAGATCCCTACAAGGTCTGTCTGGCGCACTCCCTGAGACTGGCCGGCCATAAGGTGAAGCGGGAGGTTTTCCTGGATATCGAGTGGAGGGGGCTTGTGGGCTTGATCCTTTCTCCGCGAGCCTCAGCGAGATCCTCCGCGCCTCCGCGTTCCAATAGGATGCTGCGAATGCGCGCCCGAGTCCCGTCAAGTGGTGTAGCAAGAGCGGCCAGCGAAGCGCCGCCGTACCCGTATGATCCGATTTCAATGAAATGCTGCTGCTGATGGACCTTTGGCCGGGGCGGTGTGGAAAACGCGCCAGCGTTTTCCAGGCGAAGCCCGCGGGTGTTGGAAGGTTGTGGACCCGAAGGGCGCCCCGCAGGGGCGTTGCCTGTGGACCCGGAGGGCGGGCCGGAGGCCCGTTTCGCGCAGCGAAATCCAGCGGGCAATCCATCAGCCTTTCCATGCCCGCGCACCGCCCCGGCCGGGTGGGTCGCGACCTCGCCCCAGGGCCATCACGCCTTCACCTTCAAGTAAGGGAACCGGGCAGAAACCCACTCAGCATGCTGGTCCGCGAGCAACGAGCCCAGAAGGCGCAGCACTGCGGCCCGGTTCGGAAAGATGCCCACCACGTCGGATCGCCGGCGAAGCTCACGGTTCTCCCGTTCCAGCACGTTGGTCGAGTGGATCTTTCGCCAGTGGGCTTTGGGGAAATCCATGTAGACCAGGACGTCCTCCACCGCCTCGTCCAGCAGGGCCGAGAAGCCGGGGTGCTTGCGCTGGGTATCCAGGGCCAGGGCTGCGAACAACCGCTGCGCATCCTCCTTGCAGGGCGCCTGGAAGGCCTGCTTCAGGCGGTCCAGAAGCTCCTCCTGCGCCGCCTTGGGCAACCGCGTCGCTGCATTCCGCATGAAATGAACCCGGCACCGCTGCCAGGAGACACCGTTCAGGACCCGCCGCACCGCCGCCTTCAGCCCAGTGTGGGCGTCCGAAACCACCAGCTCGACGCCCTTCAGCCCGCGCTTGACCAGGCCCTCCAGGAAGCCGCTCCACGCCGATTCCATCTCGCCATCAGCAACTTCCAGGCCCAGCACCTCCCGGTATCCCTGCTGGTTCACGCCAATGGCCACGAGCACTGCCAGGCCCACCACCCGCTGACCTTCCCTAACCTTCGGATACATGGCGTCCAGCCAGATGTAGCGGTAGGGGCCCTCCAGGGGCCTTTCACGAAACGCCGTCACCTCGGTATCCAGGTCCTTGGCCAGCCTGGAGACTTCGCTTTTCGACATCCCCTTGGCCCCCATGGCCTCGACCAGGTGCTCCACCTTGCGGGTGGAGATCCCGAGCACGTAGGCTTCCGAGACCACGCTCAGGAAGGCCCTTTCCCAGCTTCTGCGCGGCTCCAGAAAGTCTGGCATGTAGCTTCCCTGACGAAGCTTCGGAATCCGCAGCGGCATCGTCCCCAGGCGGGTTTCCCAGGCCCGGTCCCGGTACCCGTTCCGTTGATTCTCGCGCAAGGGCGAACGTTCCCCGGCCTCCGCCTGGCAGAGAGCGGTGACGTCGCTTGCCATGATCCGTTCCAGGGTCATCATCACGAGCTGGCGCAGGAAATCCCCGCTGCCTTCCTCCAAAGCCTTGCCCAGGGCCCCAAGACCCTCCACACTTTCTCTGGCCATCGTTCTCCGCTCCTATGTTGTTTCCGCAAAAACAAACATACGGAGGACGGTGGCCATCTGTCTGCCTACCCGGCTCTTACACCACTCCCTGGGACTCTATCGAATGCGCGGCGCCATCAGGCACTGCAGCACAGACTCACTATTCCAGCTCCTCCATGCTCCGGCACGGATGGGTATTAGCCATTACTATCCTAGATTACGAACACACCCTAGTCCAAATACTGTCGGTACAAGCCTTGCCAAGACGCCTCGGTAGCCTATAGTTGCAAGAAGAGGCGACCATGGCGAGGACTGCGGCGACGCTCCCGGCAGGGAGTCGGATCACCGATTACATGAGCTTGGGGGTAGTGGCAAAGACCTTCCCCCGAACCCACGTTGACGATGTTTTAAAACGCACAGGCAAGACCAGTGCGCGGCAACGGGACCTCCCCGCCCATGTCGTCGTCTACTACGTGATCGCTCTCGCGTTATTCATGCAGGCTTCCTACGGTGAGGTGCTGAGGTGCCTGCTGGAAGGCGTCCAATGGTTGATGGACAAGGCTGTCGAGCCGAAGGTCTCCCACAAATCCAGCATTTCCCAGGCCCGAATTCGGCTTGGTTGGGAACCGATGAAGGTGCTTCACGACGAGATCGTCAAGCCTATCGCGACGCCTCAGACACGGGGTGCCTGGTTTCGAAACTGGCGGCTGGTGAGCATTGACGGAAGCACCCTTGATGTTCCAGATGAGGCTGAGAACGAGGCAGCCTTCGGATCCATAGAGTCATCACGAGGCAAAGTCGCATTCCCGAAGGTCCGGTTTGTTTGCCTCTGCGAGCTTGGGACCCATGTGATGTTCGGGAGCTGCGTAGATTCCTATGAGGTCGGAGAGGTTGCCTTGGCGGAGGACGTGTTACCCCTGCTCGAACCAGGGATGCTCTGCCTGGCCGATCGCGGATTCAATTGCTTCAAGCTATGGAAGTTGGCCCAAGGAACCGGGGCTGATCTCCTTTGGCGCCTGCGTAAGGACATGAACCTGCCCAGGGAGAAGCAACTGCAGGATGGAAGCTACCTGAGCACCTTCTACGAGTATTGGTATGACCGGAAGAAGTCCACGAATGGAATTCGGGTCCGCGTTGTGGAATACACCCTGGAGGGGATGGAGGGAGCGGAACCGATCTACCGCCTGGCGACTACCATCCTCGATCCAGAGAAAGCCCCAGCCAGGGAATTGGCTGCCCTCTATCACGAGCGATGGGAGATCGAGAGTGCGTTCGATGAATTGAAGACCCATCTCCGGGGTCGCCAGGTAACCCTTCGAAGCAAGACGCCTGACCTGGTCAGACAGGAGTTCTACGGGATGATGATGGCCCACTTTTCCATCCGCGGCCTGATGCATGAAGCGGCCCTGAAGGGGGATGTCGATCCCGATCGTTTATCGTTCCTGCACGCAGTTCGGGTGATTCGCCGCAAGCTGACGCGTTTCGCGTCTCTCCCCCCCTCGGGAAAGGCCAGCATTCCATCAGAGCGTCCTATCTGAGCTGCTGAGCGAACCTGCAGGCTGTAGCCGCGACCGGATGAATCCCAGGGCCATCAAGAGGAAAATGAGCAACTGGCCGACCCGACTACGAAGTCGGGCCGGGACAAGGCGAGTCGAATTCGAAATCGAGGTCCTGGAGACACCTCAGCCCCGGCACCGGAACCCCAAAGGGCATCGCCGGCGGCCTCGATGATTCATTGTACCGACAGTATTGACCCTAGTCCTGCGCGCCGAAATAGACCCAGGACCAGCGCCGCACCCGGGTGCCCTCCACCGGGCCCCGGGCGTAGAGGCGGATCCAGCCCGCGGGGGGGGCCCACTTCACGAGGAGGGCCTGGTTCTCGGCCGACTCCCCCAGGCCCACGGCATCCACCCGGTAGGTCGGGGTTCCCGCCTCGGGGAAGGCCACCTGCACCCAGTCGCCCTGGCGCGCCAAGGGCAGGGCCACCACCTCCCGGATGGGCCGGGCGGCGCGCTGCACGTCCAGGTCCCCCAGGGAGCGGGGCGGACGGTTGCTGCCGGGGGAGAACTCCTTGGGCGCGGAGGTGCGCCAGACGCCCTCGCCCTCCAGCCCCCCCGCGGGGAACCCCGCGGCGGCGAAGGGGGCCCCGTCCTGGGGCTCCGTGCGCACAGCCTGCTGGGCCGGCAGCAGGACCAGGCGGTTGTGGAGGGTCCACCCCTCCGCGCTGGTGCGGTGCTCCCGCGCCTCCTTCATGCCCGCCAGGAGGGTCTCCAAATGGGCGTCCAGGGTCTCCACCCGGGCCCGGCTCTTCGCCAGGTCCACCCACCCCCAGCCCGAGGGCCCGCCCCAGATGAGGGCCCGGTTCCCGTCCACCGCGAAGACCGCGGGGTGCTCGCTGGGTTCCCCCGACACCAGGGGCTGGGAGAGGCTGAGGCACTCCACGGCCAGGATCTTCTCCGCCTTGGGCCCCCGGAACCACGCCAGGAATTCCAGCCCCGGGAGGCTGTCGCCGGGGCGCTTCTTCACCCAGGTGACGGTGAAGGCCTGCTGGCCCCGGCCGGGCCCGGTGAGGATGCCCAGGGCTCCCTCCTCCGGCGGCTGCGTGTCCAGGGCCAGCCAGGGCGTGGGCGGCGCGGCGGCCTTCCTCCGGCACCCCGGCGCCAGGCCGACAGCCAAGAACAGCCCCACAAGGAATGCCCATCTTGGAATCATGGTCGCCCCGGTTCTGGTGCTGAAGCATACCGCCAACCGGGACCCAGGGTCAGGGGGCCGGGGCCGCCACCGTCACTTCGGCCGTCACCTGGGTGCCATCCCCCACCTTCTGCAGGACCAGATGGTAGGTGCCCGGGGCCTCCGGCGCCTGGTACGCATAGACCACGCGGTTCAGCCTGGTGATCGTGCCTCCGTCCGGCTCGACCACGTTCAGGGTGAACTGGGCGACGGTGCCCGGGTCGCTGGTGCCCTTGGCCGCGAAGACCACCTGCTTGCCGGGGGCCACCCGGGCCGCGGACGGGGTGATCTGGAGTACCGCGCCCGGGTCCTCGGGAAGGAGGGTCACCTCCACCGGGACGGCGGCGGTGACGAGCTGCCCCTTCGCCGCCTTGACGCTGAGGGTGTGCGTTCCGGGCAGGGCGGGGGCCGTGAAGGTCGCGAGGGCCGTGCCGCTCGGCGTGATGTTCCCGATGGCCTGGGTCGCCCCGGTGTCCACCCAGGTGGCGCTGAAGCTGTACCCCGTCAAGCTCACCGGCTCGCTTGAGGCGGTGAACTCGATCGGCATGGCGACGACCGATCCCACCCGGGCGGTCAGGGCCTGGGGGGACAGGCCCAGGGTGGGCACCACCGTCGTCGGGCCGGGCTCCGGGTTGGGCGCCGGCGTGGGGGCCGGCACCGGCGCCAGGCCCGCCGAAGGGGATCCGCCGCCGCCGCAGGCCAGGGCCGCGGCCAGGAGGGGCAGGAGGAGGAACGTCTTGTTCATGAGCACCTTGCAAACGGGAAAAGGGCCCTCGAGGGGGCTGGAGCCGACCACGCCCGGCGGCCCATCAGGGTCCGGGCGCGACCACGGTCACGGTCGCCGTGACGACCGTCGGGTCCGGTGGGTTCCGCAGCTCCAGGGTGTAGGTCCCCGGGGTGGAGGGGGCCGTGTAGAGGAAGCCCCTGTCCGACAGCTTGACCGCGGTCCCGCCGGCCGGGTCCGTGGGGGTCAGGGAGAAGGCGTAGGCCGTGGGCTCCACGGTCACCGGTTTGACCATGAACGTCAGGCTGGCGCCGGGCGCCACCTGGACCAGGGAGGGCGTCACCTGGAAGGGCTGGGTGGGATCCCCGGCGGCGAGGGTCAGGGGGATCCGCACGGGGGCCGTCAGGGCCCCGTCCACCTCGGCCGTGACCCGCAGGGTGGCCGGGCCGGTGGTGGAGGGCGTCCTGAAGCTGATCACCGGGATCGTACCCCCCAGGAGGCTCCTGAACGCGCCCGCGTCGGTCCCCGTCTCCTCCCACACCGCCGACACGGTGAATTTCGCCACCGGGACCGTCACGCCGTCCGCACCCTGGAAGGTGGGAAGGAAGGCGTGGAGGAGGCCCGGAAGGCAGGTCGCGGATGGGGGCGAGACCACCAGGGCCAGGGAGCCCGGGACCGGGGCGGGGGCCGGCGCGGGGGCCGGTTCGGCCCCGGGGGAGGCGGCGGAACCGCCGCCTCCACAGGCCAGGGCCAGCGCCAGGAGGGTCAGGAGGAGGAGGGCTGGATTTTTCATAAATATTTTATTTGCATCCAGCCTTCAATGCCACCGGGGCGGCGGAGGTTCCCCCGGGCCGTACAGGGAAACCCCCGCCCTTCGGGGCGGGGGTTTCCGGTGGGGGCGGCTGGCCCTACTTGGCCTCGGCCTTGGCCCAGGAGTCCTTGAGGCCCACCGTGCGGTTGAAGACCGGGGCCCCGGGCTTCCCGTCGGGGTCGGCCACGAAGTAGCCCAGGCGCTCGAACTGGAAGGTCGCGCCGGGCGCGGCCTCACCCAGGGCGGGCTCGAGGCGGGCGTCGGCCAGGATCTCCAGACTCTGGGGGTTCAGGCCGTCCCGCCAGTCGCCGCCCTCCGGCACGTCCATGGGGTCCTTGGCCGTGAAGAGCAGGTCGTAGAGGCGGACTTCGGCCTTCACCGCGTGGGCCGCGGAGACCCAGTGGAGGGTGCCCTTGACCTTGCGGCCATCGGGGGCGTCCCCGCCCAGGGAGGCCGGATCCCAGGTGCACCGGAGCTCGACGACCTCCCCGGCGGCGTCCTTGACGGCCTCGCGGCAGGTCACCAGGGCCGCGCCCTTCAGGCGGACCTCGGCGCCGGGCGCCAGGCGGAACCACTTCTTCGGCGCCACTTCCTGGAAGTCCTCGCGCTCGACGTAGACCTCGCGGGTGAAGGGCACCTTGCGCCGGCCCAGCTCGGGCCGCTCGGGGTGGTTGGCCACCTCGATCCAGTGGGTCTCGCCCTCGGGCAGGTTCTCGATCACGAGCTTCAGGGGGCGCAGGACGCCCATGGCGCGCGGCGCCTTGCCGGCGAGGTCCTCCCGGACGCAGTGCTCGAGGAGGCCCACGTCGGCCACCATGTCGCGCTTGGCGACGCCCACGCGCTCGGCGAAGGCGCGCACGCTCTCGGGGGTGAAGCCGCGCCGGCGCAGGCCGGAGATGGTGGGCATGCGGGGGTCGTCCCAGCCGCGGACGTGGTTCTCGGTCACGAGCTGGAGGAGGCGCCGCTTGCTCATCACGGTGTGGGTGAGGTTCAGGCGCGCGAACTCGATCTGGCGGGGGTGGGGCCGGTGGAAGAACTTCCCGTCCACGTCCTGCTGCAGGAACCAGTCGTAGAGCGGCCGGTGGTCCTCGAACTCCAGGGTGCAGATGGAGTGGGTGATCTTCTCGATGGCGTCGGAGATGCCGTGGGCGAAGTCGTACATCGGGTAGATGAGCCAGGCGTCGCCGGTGCGGTGGTGGTGGGCCCGCTTGATGCGGTACATGAGGGGATCCCGCATGTTCATGTTCGGGCTCTGCATGTCGATCTTGGCCCGGAGGGTCCGGGAGCCGTCGGGGAACTCCCCGGCGCGCATGCGCCGGAACAGGTCCAGGTTCTCCTCGGGGGTGCGGTCCCGGTACGGGCTGTTGCGGCCCGGCTTGAAGAAGTTGCCCCGGTACTCCTTGATCCCCTCCTCGTCCAGGTCGCAGACGTAGGCCTTGCCCGCCTGGATCAGGTACTCGGCGTAATCATAGAGGAGGGGAAAGTAGTCGGAGGCGTAGTACTCGCCCGCCCACTCGAAGCCCAGCCAGCGCACGTCCTCCCGGATGGAGTCGACGTACTCCACGTCCTCCTTCACCGGGTTGGTGTCGTCGAAGCGCAGGTTGGTGCTGCCGCCGTATTTCTTCGCCAGGCCGAAGTTGATGCAGATCGACTTGGCGTGGCCGATGTGGAGGTAGCCGTTGGGCTCGGGGGGGAAGCGCGTGTGGACGCGGCCGCCGTGCTTGCCGCTCTCGCGGTCCGCCTCCATGATCTCCTCGATGAAGTGGAGGCTGCGGGTCTCGGGGGCTGGGGTCTCGCTTGTCATAATTCACATGGTATCCGGGCTGGGCCCGGATGCCACGCGGGAGCGGATCAGGCCCAGGGGGCGAGCCGGGCCAGGACCTCGTCCCGGCCCAGGAGGGCCAGGGTGTCGTAGATGGGCGGGCTCACGACGGTGCCGGTGAAGGCGACGCGGAGGGCCTGGGCCAGGTCCTTGAGCTTCAGGCCGTGGCGCTGGAGGATGGCCTCCAGGTCCGCCTTCAGGGTGTCGTGGGCGTAGTCCTCCAGGGCCATCACCTCCCGCAGGGCCGGCTTCACGGCCTCCGTGAGGAACCGGGTCCGGGCGGCCTCGTCGAAGGTCTCCGGCCGGGTGAAGAGGAAGGCCAGGGTGTCGGCCATGTCCTTGAGGGTGGCCCGGTTCTTGTTGCAGCCAATGGCCAGTTCCTTCCAGGCCGCGGGCCGGGCGGCCCAGGCCTCCTCCAGGCCCCGGAGGTGCCACTGCCAGCGCAGGTGGGGCTCGATCTCGGTCCAGTCCAGGCGCTGGATGAGCTTCTGGTTCACCCAGGTGAGCTTGTCCAGGTCGAAGACGGCGGCCGCCTTCTGGATCTCGTCCAGGGCGAAGCATTCGATCAGCTGCTGGTCGGAGAGGATCTCCTCCTCGGCGCTCTCGGCGGCCTTGCCCCCCACCTTGGGGGTCCAGCCCAGCTTGGCCAGGGTCAGGCGCACGGCCTGGGGCAGGAAGCCCATGTCCCGGAACTCGGTGATGCTGGCCGCGCCGTGGCGCTTGCTGAGCTTCTGCTTGTCCTTGCCCAGGATCATGGGGACGTGGGCGAAGGCCGGCAGGTCGTAGCCCAGGGCCTGGTAGAGGGCGATCTGCTTGGGGGTGTTGGCCACGTGGTCGTCGCCGCGCACCACGTGGGTGACGCCCATGTCCACGTCGTCCACGACCACGCAGAAGTTGTAGGTGGGCGTCCCGTCCTGGCGGGCGATGATCCAGTCGTCGAGGGTGGCCGCGGGCACGGCGACGGGACCCTTGACCAGGTCCTCCACCACCAGCTCGCCCTCCCGGGGCATCTTCAGGCGGATGGCGGCGGGCACGGAGGCGTCATAGCCCATCTCCCGGCACCGGCCGTCGTAGCTGAAGGCCTTCCCCTCCCGCTCGGCCTGGGCCCGGCGGGCGTCCAGGTCCTCCTTGGAGCAGCGGCAGCGGTACGCCAGGCCCTTGTCCAGGAGCTCCTGGATCTTGGCCTGGTACAGGTCCATGCGCAGCATCTGGCGGTAGGGGCCGTGGGGGCCCTTGTACTGGTCGGTCTCGCCCGGGATGGGACCCTCGTCCCAGTCCAGGCCCACCCAGGCCATGCCCTCCTCGATGATGCGGATGTTGTCGTCGGTGGAGCGGGTGAGATCCGTGTCCTCCACCCGCAGGATGAAGGTCCCCCCGTGCCTGCGGGCGTAGAGCCAGCAGAACAGCGCTGTGCGCACGCCCCCGATGTGGAGCATGCCGGTGGGGCTGGGAGCGAATCGTGTGACGACGGGCTTGGACATCCGGACCTCGGACCTGAACCTTCTAGTCTGCCCTAGGAAGGCCGGGTTCCCAAGCCCTGGCGGCTACTTGAGGTAGAGCTTGAGCCGGATCTCCACCGGGCCGGCGCTGCTGAAGAGGCTCCGGTCCAGCACCACGGGCACCTCCACCACGCTCGTGCTGGGATGGGCGCCGGGCTCACCCGCCGGCACCCCGCCCCCTTCGGTGACGGGCAGCTCCTCGATCTCCTCGAGCAGCTCGCCGGCACCCAACTCCTCCACCTCCAGAGGTTGCCTTTCGGCATCCGCCTCGGGCCGGGGGGAGGGGAACATGTCGGCCTGGGGGGCCTCCACCGCCGGGGCCCCGCCGCCGTACTTCTCCGTCAGGTGCTTGAGGACGAGCCGGGCCACCCCCGAGAGGGTCTCGCGCACGCCCTGGCCGCGGGTGGCGCAGGCCTCGAAGGTGGGTGCGCCGAAGCGGTTGATCTCCCGGTCCAGGACCTCCACCGGCAGGGCGCCGGGGATGTCCCGCTTGTTGAACTGGATGACGTGGGGGAGCTTCTCCAGGTCGGAGCCCTGCTCCCGCAGGTTGTCGATGAGGTTCTGGAAGCTCTCCCGGTTGCCGTCCAGGGCCTGGGCCTGGGAGTCGGCGACGAAGACGACGGCGTCCGCGCCCCGGAGCACGAGCTTGCGGGTGGCGTCGTAGAAGACCTGCCCGGGCACCGTGTAGAGCTGGATGCGGGTCTTCATCCCCCGGATGGTCCCCAGCTCGATGGGCAGGAAGTCGAAGAACAGCGTCCGGTCCGTCTGGGTGGCCAGGCTGAGCATCTTCCCCCTGCCGTCCTGGGGAAGGGAGTCATACACATGCTGTAGGTTGGTCGTCTTGCCACAGAGGCCGGGGCCGTAATACACGATCTTGGCCGTCAGCTCCTTGGTGGCCGCGTTGAAGAGCACCATTCCGCCTCCCGGGGGGAGAATGGTGCCAGATTGGCTGAACCGGTGGGCCCGGTCAAGTTGCAAGGGCCGGCCTAGAAAAAAACCGGGCCGGGGAGCGGCTGGGCGTTTGCATGCCCCAGACTCCGCCCCTAGACTGTCGTTGATATCCGAAACCGAGGGGACACCATGGCCAAGCTGCTCATCCAGGAGAGTAACGGAGTCCGTGAGTTCGAGCTCGTGGACCAGGAGGTCACCGTCGGCCGGGAGCTGGACAACGCCCTCCGGCTCGCGGACCCCAGCATCTCGCGCCACCACGCGGTGCTGCGCCGCAAGGACGGGGCCTACGAGATCCAGGACCTGGGCAGCAGCAACGGGGTGCTCGTGAACGGCGTGCGCCTCGAGGTCTCCCCCCTGAAGGACGGGGACCGGCTCACCCTCGGCCAGATGCAGATCACCTTCGAGGATCCGGCCCCGGCCAGCCCCCTGGGCACCGTGCGCATGAGCCTGGAGGACATGGCCAAGATGCAGGCCGCCCCCCTGCCCCCCCAGGACCTGCCCGCGCCGGACGCGCCCACCCCCGCCCCCGTGCTGGCGGCCGTGCCGCCGCCGCCCCGCCCCCTGCCGCCCCCGCCCGCCCCGGCGCCCCGGCCTTCCGCCGCGTCCAACCCGGCCCCCGACTTCCTCCAGCCCTACCTGCCCCCCGTCCCCGACGACGCCCAGCCCCTCCTGGCGGGCGGCGGCATCGAGCGGGGCGATTTCGGAACCCGCTTCCTCGCTTGGCTCATCGACGCCGGCGTGGGCCTCGCGCTGGGCCTCGTCTTCTTCGTGGCGGTGGCCGTGCTGGGCGCCGTCTCCAAGGGCATCCTGGGCTGCCTGGGCTGCGCCCTCTACCCCCTCGTGGGCCTCGGCTACCTCGTCTTCCAGCTGTGGTGCACGGTGGTCTTCCGGGCCACCATCGGCAAGAAGATGATGCGGCTCCGCGTCGTGCCCGAAGCCAACCCGGCCGGCAACATCGACTGGGGCCAGGCGATCCTCCGCTACGTGGGCCACCTGGTCAGCGGCTGGCTGGCCTGCCTCCCCTACCTGCTCATCCTCGGGTCCGAGCGGAAGGGCTTCCAGGACATGTTCTCCTCCTCGATCGTCATCAAGGTCGACCGCTGAAGAAAAGTTTCTGAAACGTCCCCCCCGGGCCGGGGAACCGGCTTAACCTGAGTGCATACGGACCTTCCCTGAAAACACCGTAAGGCAGGAGTTCCCATGCCCAAACTCAGCAATGTCCTGGCGGTCATTCTCGGCGGGGGGCGCGGCGCGCGCCTCTACCCGCTCACCAAGCTGCGCTCCAAGCCCGCCGTGCCCATCGCCGGCAAGTACCGGCTGATCGACATCCCCCTCAGCAACTGCATCAATTCGGGCATCTTCCGGATGCACGTCCTGACCCAGTTCAACTCCGTCTCCCTGCACCGGCACATCTCCGAGAGCTACAAGTTCGACGTCTTCCACACCGGCTGGGTGCAGGTGCTGGCCGCGGAGCAGACCCCCACCAGCGAGGGCTGGTACCAGGGCACCGCCGACGCCGTGCGCAAGCAGCTCTTCCAGATCCAGGTGGTGGGCACCGAGCACGTGCTGATCCTGGCCGGGGACCACCTCTACCGCATGGACTACGCCCCCATGGTCGCGAGCCACGTGGCCAGCGGGTCCGACATCACCGTGGCCGTCCAGCCCGTGCACCGGGACGAGGCGGACCGCTTCGGCCTCCTCAAGCGCGAGCCCGGCGGCAGGATCACCTCCTTCGTGGAGAAACCCAAGACCCCCGAGGCCCAGGCGAAGATGGTGAGCCGGGAGGACCCCGAGCGCCCCTACCTGGGCTCCATGGGCATCTACCTCATCCGCACCGACGTCCTCGTGGACCTCCTCACCTCCCACCCCGACTTCGACGACTTCGGCCACCACGTCATCCCCTACAGCATCGACCGGCTCAAGGTCTCCGGCTTCGACTTCGACGGCTACTGGCAGGACATCGGGACGATCCGCTCCTTCTACGACGTGAACCTGGAGCTCACCCGCCCCGACGCGCCCTTCAACCTCTACGACACCCAGCACCCCATCTACACCCACTCCCGCTTCCTGCCGGGCTCCATCTGCAACGACTCCAAGCTCTCCGACGTGCTCCTCACCGAGGGCTGCGTGGTCCAGCAGGCCGAGATCAGCCACTCCATCGTGGGCCTCCGCAGCCAGATCGGCCGGAACGCCTTCATCAAGGACAGCATCGTCATGGGCGCCGACTACTACCAGCGCCAGCGGGACCAGGCGCCCCTGGGCATCGGGAGCGACTGCCACATCGAGGGCGCCATCCTCGACAAGAACGCCAGCGTCGGCGCCGGCTCCATCATCAAGCCCTTCCCCCGGGGCACCGAGATGGACCACGGCGACTGGGTCGTCCAGGACGGCATCGTCGTCGTGCCCAAGAACGCCGTCCTGCCCGCCGGAACCCGCATCGGCCCCGGCTTCTGAACCTCAAGGCGCCTGCGGGTTCGGACGGCCGTCCCCCGCCAGGTGCCGCTCCATCCAGGCCGCCCCGAAGGCCACCAGATCCCGCGCGTCCAGCAGGCAGGCTGGCGCTGCGCCCGCCCGGCCCTCCCGGCCCTGCCCGGCCTCCAGGAAGGCCCGGGCGATGAGGCCGAAATAGTCGGGCGGGGCCCCCGCCACGAGCCGCTGGGTGGTGTCGTAGTCCTCGAACGTCTCCCAGGTCCGCACGCCCGCCCTCAGCACCGGCATGCGGTACCGGACCACCCGCTTCCCCTCCAGGCGGGCCGTGGCCTCGGCGAGGTGGAGGACGGTGATCCGGGACAGGGGCGCGCCCAGGACGAGGGAGGCCCCGCCGGCGTCCACGAGGCGCGCCAGGGGGGACCCGGGGCCGTAGGCGTAATCGTGGGGGTGATCCCGGGTGAGGTCCACCGCCAGGCGCCCCACCGCGGCCACCGAGGCCTCCGGATGATCGCTACGGCAGGCGCCCGGCCAGGTGCGCAGGTATTCGGCCAGGATGCTGTTGTGGCGGTCGGCCCGGGAGCGCCCCGCCTCGAAGGGCGGCTTCTCCCGCAGGTAGGCCTGCCGCCGGGCCTCGTCCCAGGTGTCCAGGGCGAAGGTGTCGTCCTCCCATCCCGTGAACATCAGGAGCGTCCCCGCGGGCCCCAGGACATCCAGCACCGCCTGGATCACCGTGTCGGGCCCGCCCACCACCCAGCCCAGCGCCCCCACCGACGCGTGGAGCATGACGGCCCGGCCCGGCTGCAAGCCGAGGGCCCGGATGTCCCCCGCGAGGCCGGAGCGGGTGACGCAGGGCGAGGGGGGCGCGGGACGGAGGGATTCGGACATCGGGGCTCCAGGGCGGGTGCAGGAGGGGTGCCGCCACGGGGCGAAGGGTTCGGGGTCCGGGGGGTGGAACCCTGGGCGGCTTCCGACGATCCGTCATCCGCCAGGGGCCGGGGTCAGAGCGTGATGGGGGCGATCCTGAAATTCTGGAGCTGGTGCCGGATGACGGCGGGGCTGACCTGGAACTCTCCGGCCAGGGCCTCGACCTGGGTCTCATGCACCGGAAGGCCACGCGTCCTCTCGGTCAACGCCTGCGCCGGCGCCAAGAATTCCGCCGCAAACGCGCGCCCCGCCCGCTGGGTCCAGGTGGCCGCCTCCGTCACGAGGCCCGGCGGTCCTCCAGGTAGCTGGGTCGCCAGGCCATAGGCGGCCCGGGCTGTGACAAACCGTCGGGCAGGCGCCGGCAAAGCTTGCGGCAATGCGAGCACGAGGCGGTTCCCGCCCTGCCCCAGGAAGCCCTGGACGTTCACCTGCTCCGCCTCGATCACCTCGGTTTCCAAGCCTCCGACCCAATGCCTGAAGAACCCTTCAAGATCCAGCAGGGGGTCCTGGGACCTGACCCATTCGGCCCGAAGTCTTCGGGCGCATTCATAACCAGCTTCGAAGGCGCGCCTGGCTGGGTGGGTTCCGCCTGCCCCCTTCCCATCCAGATGATCGTAGGTGCGCATCCGCGCCTGGAGGCAAGCGTCTCCGGCCCGCTTCCCGCCACGAGCGCGTCTCTGAGGGGATCGGCAAAATCCCGGATGACGCCTTCCACCACCCCCGCCAGCGATTCCGGTATCGCGTCCGGGTCATAGGGATCAACGCCCAGGGCCCCCATGACCCGGCAGAACGCCGCCTCGGCTCCCTTCGCCTCCCGGATCGCATGCCAGGCCGCGAACAACTGCCGGAGGTCCGGGGTGTCCACGAGCCTTCCACCTTCGAGGGCATCCCGCAACCGCCCGAGCGCCGCCTCGATGAACCCACGGAGGGCGGCCGTGAAGGGTTCCCGTCCGATCCGGGCCTCGCCGCTTCCGATGAAGCGGATGCGCTGGCCCTCCTGGGCCGGTTCCGGGTGCCATTGAAGCCTGATCACATCCTCATCCGCGAAGATGGAACAATCCGGAAGCGCGAAACCCTCCCGGGCCGCGACCAGGTTGTGCCTTCGCACCCAGGCTGCGTCGGAGGGGAAAAAGGACCGCGCAAAGGGGACAGCGGACGGAGCCCCTTCGTGAAGGAGGGACCACCAATTTTCTAACAACCATTCAAGGAGCGGCAGATAGGATCCATAGACGCCCTCCGCGCGCAGCCCGGATTGAAGCATCCCTTCCGTCAGGCAGGTGGTGTCATTCACCTGGATGGACAGCCAGGCCCAGGTCTCGCGCAAGCGTCCATCCCGGACGCCCGGGGCCTCCTCTGGGCGAAGGATGATCCTCATGAGCTTCGCAGATGACCGGGGCCCGCATCGCTGGGGTGGTCCTTGTGCTCGGGACTTCCGATGTAGCGGACCCTTTCGGCGAGGGTCCCGGGGTCGCTTTCTCCATCGGGCCAACTGCCGATGCGCTTGCGTTTCTTCCTTTGAAAGTCCGGCCTCATGATGCTCCCAAGGTAAATCAATTCCGCCCTGCACCCAAGGGCTCCCTCCCCTGGGACGACCCGGGCCCCCGGCGCAGGAGCATCCCTCCAGGCACCCGACCCGCCCCTTGCCCAACCCGGCGGCGCCTCCGGGCGGGGGGCGAGCCCAGGCTCCCGCCCCCCACGAAAAAGGCCCGCACGCGGCGGGCCTTCTCGTTCCTGGGCTCCGGACGGGCTCAGAAGGGGATGTCCTCGTCGTAGCCGCCCGAGGAGGCGGGTACCGGCGAGGGGGCGCCGTAGGGTTCCTCGTCCATGCCGCGGTCGGCGGCGGAGGGGCGGCTGCCGCCGTCCTCCATGCGGCCCAGCATCACGAAGTTGTCGCAGCGGATGTCGCAGGCGGTGCGCTTGGCGCCGGACTGGTCCGTGTACTCGCGGTACTGGATGCGGCCCTCGATGAGGACCTGCTTGCCCTTGCGGAGGTACTTCTCGGCGATCTCGGCCTGCTTGCCCCAGACGACCACGTTGTGCCACTCGGTCTTGGTCTGCTTCTCGCCCTGGGGGTTCTTCCAGGTTTCGGTGGTGGCCACGGAAAAGCGGGCCAGGGCCTGGCCGGAGGGGGTCATCTTCAGTTCGGGGTCGCGCCCGAGGTTGCCGATCAGCATCACTTTGTTCAACGATCCGGACATGCCTTCCTCCTTTTGACCGGCGGAGCTCTCCGCCTCACCGAGCGCCTCAGTCCATCTGAGCTGGTGGTAGGGTGTCAATCATGATAGCGGGAGTGGACGTGTCAAGGCTTGTCGTGACGTGCCGGAATAAATCCTCTGTGGAGGCCCATTACCTCCCGGCCATTCGACTGGGTGGCTGGCAGGGCCCCATCGAGCTGGTCGCTCCCGGGGACCCCGTGGACCTGGCCGGGGCCGCCGGCCTCCTCCTCACGGGGGGCGACGACATCCACCCCTGCCGCTGGGACCCCGCCGAGCCCCTCCACCCCACCGCCGAACCCGACGCGGCCCGGGACGCCCTGGAGCTCCCCCTGGCCCGGGCCGCCTGGGAGCGCCGCCTGCCCATCCTCGGCATCTGCCGGGGGGAGCAGCTCCTGAATGTGGCGCTGGGCGGCACCCTGATCCAGGACATCCCCTCCCACTACGGCTGCCATCCGGGCCTCCACCGCCTGGGCTCCTCCCAGGAGGGCCCCCGGCTGGCCCACGGCGTCGAGGTGGACCCCGGCTCCCGCCTCCGGGCCCTGGTCGGCCCCGGGGAGGTGTTCGTGAACAGCCGCCACCACCAGGCCGCCGGCCGCCTGGCTCCGGTCCTTCGTTTGTCTGCTTGGCATGCCGCCACCGAACGGGACGGCCAACCGCTGGTGGAGGGGATCGAGGCCCCGGACCCGGACCGATGGGTGGTGGGCGTCCAGTGGCACCCCGAGAACCTCGTCACCCTGGACCACCCGGCCGGCGTCTCCGCCCTGGGCCTCTTCCGGGGCTTCGCGCAGGCCCTGGGGGGCCGGTGAGCCTGGCCCCCCTCCCCATCGACGCCCACCTGCCGGCCATCCTGGAGGCCCTGCGCACCCGGGGGCGCCTCGTGCTGGGCGCCGAACCCGGCGCCGGAAAGACCACCCGCGTGCCCCGGGCCCTGCTGGACGCCGGCCTCCTGGACGCGGGGGAATGCTGGGTCCTGGAGCCTCGACGGCTGGCTGCGCGCCTTGCCGCGGGCCGGGTCGCCGACGAGCTGGGGGAGCCCCTGGGCGGGACCGTCGGGTACGCCGTGCGCTTCGAGCAGAAGGCCTCCCGGCGCACCCGCATCCGCTTCGTCACCGAGGGGCTCCTCCTGCGCCGCCTCCAGGACGACCCCCAGCTGCGGGGCATCTCCGCCGTCCTCCTGGACGAATTCCACGAGCGCCACCTCCAGACGGACCTGGCCATCGCCCTCCTGCGGCGGCTCCAGGCGGGCCCCAGGCCGGACCTGCGGCTGGCCGTCATGAGCGCCACCCTGGACGCGGAACCGGTGGCGGCCTATCTGGACGCGCCCATCCTCACCTGCCCCGGGCGCCCCTACCCCATCGAGATCCGCCACGCCCCCCGGCCCACCCAGGCCCCCCTGGAGGACCAGGTGGCCGCGGCCGTGGACCGCCTCCACCAGGAGGGGCTGGACGGGCACATCCTCGTCTTCCTGCCGGGCGCCGCGGAAATCCGGCGGGCCCTCCGGGCCTGCGAGCCCATCGCCCAGCGGCACGGCCTGCGCCTCCTGCCCCTGCACGGCAGCCTCTCCCCGGAGGCCCAGCAGGCGGCCGTCGCGCCCTCCAGCCAGCCCAAGGTCATCCTCAGCACCAACGTGGCGGAGAGCTCCGTGACCCTGGAGGGGGTCGCCGCCGTCGTGGATTCGGGCCTGGGGCGGGAGGCCTTCCATTCCCCCTGGTCCGGCCTGCCGGGCTTGCGGACCGTGCGCATCAGCCAGGCGCGGTGCGTCCAGCGGGCGGGCCGAGCCGGCCGCACGGGCCCCGGCCGCTGCGAGCGCCTCTTCACCCAGCCGGAGTTCCATGCCCGGCCCGCCTTCGACGCCCCCGAACTCCAGCGCACCGACCTCGCCGAGCCCCTGCTGGCCCTGGCCGACCTGGGCCTCGACGGCCGCGCCCTGGCCTGGTTCGAGGCCCCGCCCCCGGAGGCCCTGGCGGGCGGCGAAACGCTCCTGGAACGCCTGGGCGCCCTGGACGCGGCCGGCGCCATCACCCCCCTGGGCCGCCGCATGGCCCGCCTACCCCTGCACCCCCGCCTGGCCCGGCTCGTCATCGCCGGCCAGGACGCCGGCATCCCCCACCTGGCCCGCCTCGCGGCGGTGCTCCTGGAGACGGGGGACCTGGGCGCCCGGCAGGACCTGGGCCCCCGCCCCGGGTCCCCGGGCCACGCCCTGGACTCGGACCTCCTCGCCCGCCTGGATCAGTTCACGGACCGGCACGGCGCCGATCCCGCGGCCCTGCGCCAGGCCCGCCTCGCCTTCCAGGCCCTGGGCGGCGGCCCCCTGGAAGCGGACGAGGACGCGCTCCTGAAGGCCCTGCTGGCGGCCTACCCCGATCGGGTGGCGAAGGTGGGCGGCCAGGGAACCTGCTCCCTGGCCGGAGGCGGGGGCGCCCGCCTGGGTCCGGCCTGCCGCGTCCGCCGGGCCGAATGGATCCTGGCCCTGGAGGCCGAGGGCCAGGGCGCCCAGGCCGTGGTCCAGGCCGCCAGCCGGATCGAGCCCGACTGGCTCCTGGACGCCTTCCCGGACGCCATCCGCGAGACGGAGGTCCTCGCCTTCAACGCCTCCGCCGGCCGGGTGGACCTCCAGAGCTGCCTCTGGTTCCAGGACCTGCCCCTCCTGGAGAGCCGCAGGCCGGCCCCGCCCGGCCACCCCGGCGCCTCCGAGTTGCTGGCCCAGGCCGCCCCGGTCCCGGATACCCTCGACCCCCTCCTGGCCCGCATCGCCTTCCTGCGGGGCGTCCGCCCCGACCTGGGGATCCCGGAGGATGACGCCCTGCGGCGCGCCCTCATGGTCCAGGCCTGCTCGGGCCTCGCCTCCCTCCGGGAGCTCGGCGGGACCGATTGGACCCAGGTCGCCCGGCAGGCCCTGGGCGGGGAGGCCGCCCGGCTCCTGGAGACCTGGGCCCCCGAGACCGTCCAACTGGGCAAACGCAAGGTCCGCGTCCACTACGACGGCGCCCAGCCCTGGCTCGAATCCCGCCTCCAGGACTTCGCGGGCCTGAAGGCCGGCCCCCGCGTCGCCGGCGGCGCCGTCCCCGTCGTCCTCCACCTCCTGGCCCCCAATCACCGGGCCGTCCAGGTCACCACGGACCTGGCGGGCTTCTGGCAGCGGGCCTACAAGGAGCTGAGACCGGCCCTCTCCCGCCGGTACCCGAAGCATGCCTGGCCGGAGGTCCCGGACCGGTGAGGGATCAGGCCGGCTCCGGCCCGGTCAGGAAGCCGCTTCGCCCAGGATCTCCCGCTCCAGGCTCTGGAGGCGCTTGATCCGCGCGAAGTGCCCGGGCTCCTGGGCGAGCTCCTGGGGGGTCCCCCGCTGGGCGGCGGCGCCGTCCTCGAGCACCAGCACCTGGTCGCACAACTCGGCCACGAAGACCCGGTGCGTGGCCAGCACCAGGGTGGTGTCCCCCAGGAAGCCGCGCAGGTTCTCCAGGATGCGGCTCTCCGTCTCCGCGTCCACGGCGGAGAGGGCGTCGTCCAGGATGAGGAGGCGGGGCCGGCGCAGCAGGGCGCGGGCCAGGGCCGTGCGCTGGCGCTCGCCGCCGGAGAGGATGACGCCGCGCTCGCCCACCACCGTGTCCAGCCCCCCGGGGAGCCGCCGGATCAGGTCGTCCAGGCACACGACGCGCGCCACCTCCCACAGGTCCTCCTCCGGGGCCCCGGGCCGGCCCAGGGCCAGGTTCTCGCGCAGGGAGAGGGAGAACAGGAAGGCCTCCTGCGGCACCCAGCCGATGCCGGCCCAGTGCGACCGCAGCCGCCCCTCGTCCAGGGGCGCCCCGTCCAGGAGGAGGCTGCCCCCCTGGAGGGTGCGGAGGCCGGCCAGCATCTGGAGCAGGACCGTCTTGCCCGAGCCGATGCCGCCCACCACCGCCAGCCGCGAGCCCGCGGCCAGGTCCAGGTCCAGGGGGCCGACGCCCCGGCCCGACTCGAAGCGGTGGACCGCCCCCTCCAGCTTCAGGGCCGCGGGACCCGCGGGCACCTCCACCTCGCCGGGGGCGGGGAGGAACGGGGTCGCGTCGTGGAGGACCTGGTCGATGCGCTCCTGCCCGGCGCGGCCGCGCTGGAAGAGGTTGGCGCTCCAGCCCAGGCTCATGATGGGCCAGGCCAGCGTGGCCAGGTAGCCCGTGAAGGCCGTGAGGTCGCCGAGGGTCAGCTGCCCCTTGAGCACCAGGGAGCCGCCGTAGGCCACCAGCACCAGGGCCGCCATGGCCGCGGTGAGGGCGGAGAGGGGCATGTAGGCCCCGTACAGCATGGTCTGGGCGATGCCCATGCGGGCCTGCTTCCGGCTCAGCCCCTCGAAGACCGACACCCGCAGGTCCTCGAGGCCGAAGGCCTGGACCACCTTCTCGCCGCTGATGGTCTCGTGGCTGAAGGTGTTGAGCTGGGAGTTGACCAGCTGGATCTTCTGCTGGAGCCGGTGGCTCCATTTCCCGATCACGTAGAAGCCCCCCGCCAGGAGGGAGAAGGGCCCGATGACCGCCATGGCCAGGCGGGGGCTGGCGTGGAGCATCAGGAAGAAGGTCATGGGGAGCAGGCTCGCCGTCTGGAGCAGGCTCATGAGCCCGGGCCCCGTGGCCATGCGCACGGTGTTGACGTCGTCGCCCATCCGGCTCATGAGATCGCCGATCCGGCTCTGCTCGAAGAACGCGAAGGACCGCGCCAGGAGGGAATCGTACAGCTCCTGCCGCTGCAGGCGCTCCACCTCCCGGGAGAGGCCGATGAGGATGTTGCGCATCAGGTACCGGCCGACCCCGGCCACGATGGTGAAGGCCAGCATCCAGGCCAGGGCCCGGCGGCTGGCCGGATAGGCCCCCGTCTCCAGGGCGTGCACAGCCCGGCCGCTCCAGTAGGGCACCCAGGCGGCCGCCAGGCTGCACAGGATCGTGGCCGAGAAACCCAGGACGAGGCTCCGCCGGTGGGGCGCCACCAGCTTCCACCACCAGGGCGCGCGAACGGATGAAGGTGCTGCCACGTTTCCTCCCGGGATCAGTGTACCCTGCCCTGGTTGGAGGCCCCATGATCCAGACCGGCACCCCCCTTCCTGCGTTCGCCCTCCAGGACGACCAGGGGACCACCGTCACCCCCCACACCCTCCAGGGTGCCTGGACCGTCCTGTACGTCTACCCCAAGGACGCCACCCCCGGCTGCACCACGGAGGCCTGCGACTTCCGGGACGCCTGGTCCCGGGTCCAGGCGGCGGGCGCCCGGGTCTACGGCCTGTCCCGGGACTCGGTGGCCTCTCATGTCAAATTCATCGAAAAGCAGGGCCTTCCCTTCCGGCTCCTCTCCGACCCCGACAAGACCCTCCTGGCCCCCCTGGGGGCCTGGGGCCGGAAGGTCATGTACGGCAAGGAGGTGGAGGGCATCATCCGCTCCACCTTCCTCGTCGATCCCGCGGGCGTCGTCCGCCACGTGTGGCCCAAGGTGAGCGTGAAGGGCCACGTGGAGGCGGTGCTGGCCAAGCTGGCCGAACTCAGTCGCCCATGATGCTGAAGCCGCCGTCCACGTAGAGCACCTGGCCGGTGACGCCCCGGGACAGGGGGCTCAGCATGAAGAGGGTGGCGTCGGCCACCTCCGCCGTCTCCGTGTCCCGCCGCAGCGGGGCGCGGTTGCGGTGGTGGCGCTGCATGCCGCCGAAGCCCGAGATGCCCGAGGAGGCCAGGGTCTTGATGGGGCCCGCCGAGACGGCGTTGACCCGGATGCCCTGGGGGCCGAGGTCGCTGGCCAGGTAGCGTACGCTGGCCTCCAGGGAGGCCTTGGCCACGCCCATCACGTTGTAGTTGGGCACCACCCGGGTGCTGCCCAGGTACGAGAGGGCCACGACGGAGCCCCCCTCGCCCATGAGGCCCTGGGCGCTCTGGCAGAGGGCCGCGAGGGAGTAGGCGCTGATGTCGTGGGCGATGCGGAAGTCCTCGCGCGTGGTGGCGACGAAGCTCCCCTCCAGGGCCGCGCGGGGCGCGTAGGCCACGGCGTGGACCAGGAAGTCCAGATGCCCCCAGACCCGCTTCAGGAGTTCGAAGGTCATGAGGATCTGCTTGTCGGACGTCACGTCCATGGGAATGAGGATGGGATTCTCAAGACCCTCCGTCAGTTCGCGCACGTTCTTGCCGAGGCGCTCGTTCTGGTAGGTGAAGGCCAGTTCGGCCCCCTCCTCCATCAGCCGCTGGGAGATCCCCCAGGCGATGGACCACTTGTTGGCGACCCCCACCACCAAACCGCGCTTGCCTTTCATGAGCATGGCCGCCTCCCTTCCATTTGCGACAAAGGCTCAAAATACCCCAAACGGGTCCCGGGTGCCACCTTGGCCTATACTCCCTGCATGATCCGCCGGACCGCATTCCTCCTCCTGGCCGGCGCCCTCGGGGCGCAGGCGGCCTACTCCCCCCGCGTCGACCTGGACGCCGGACGCTACCTGAAGGCCCAGGCCGAGGCCGACGCCGTCCTGGCCCGCGATCCCAACAACGCCCTGGCCCTCGCCGCCCGGAGCCAGGCGCTCACGGCCCTGGTGCGCCTCCCCGAGGCCCTGGCCGACGCCAACCGGGCCCTGGCCCTCCAGCCCGGCCTCGCCGACGGCTTCCTGGCGAGGGCCCTGGCCCGGGCCGGCCTCGCCCTCCAGCAGAAGAACCTCGGCACCCTCCGGGGCGTCTCCGCGGCCATGGACGACCTCCGCGCCGCCGTGAAGGCCGACCCCACCCTCGCCGCCGCCTGGATGGCCCTGGGCGTGGCCTACCAGCAGCTCCCGGGCATCCTCGGCGGTTCCACCCGCCGGGCCCATGCCTGCGCCGAGGCCCTGGACCACCTCAACCCCGTCAAGGGCGCCACCCTCCGGGGCACCGTCCTGGCCATGGACGGCGACTGGTCCGGCGCCGAGCGCGCCTTCGGGACCGCCTTCGCCATCGCCCCCCGCGATCCCGACCTCATCTACGCCTACCTGGACGCCCTCGGGAGCCGGGAGACCCGGAAGGCCCTGGGGGAGGAGGCCCAGAAGACCCGGCTCTCCCAGGAGGCCACCCGGCTCCTCCCCGCCGCGCGAAGCAACGCCCGGGCCCTCTCGGGCGTGTGCGACGCCCTGCTGGACGCGGGCCGGGGCCAGGAGGCCTGGGCCGCGGCCTCGGCGGCGATCCCCCACGCCGACGCCCCCAGCGTCCTGCGCCTGGAGCTCGGCAAGATCGCCGCCCGCAGCGGCGTCAACCGCGAGGCGGGCCTGGCCTCCCTCGACCAGGTGCTCCGGGAGCCCCTGGAAGGCGGCACCGGCGGCTACGGCACCGCCCACTGGCGGAAGGGGCAGATCCTGAAGGACCTGGGCCGGAAGGCCGAGGCCCGGGCCGCGGCCCAGGCCGCCCTGGCCCTGGACCCGAAGGATTCCAGGGCCCAGAAGCTGCTCAAAGAAATTTCCTGAAAAGGCCATCCATGGCTGGCATGGTGGAATGAACCAGCCCGGCCATGCCCATGAGCGCTTCCCCCATTCCCTTCAACCGTCCCGTCCCCGCCGGCCGGGAGGCGGAGCACCTCCAGGCCTGCCTGGCCTCCGGACGCTGGTGCGGCGACGGCCCCTGGACCCGCAAGGCCCAGACGATGCTGGAGGCCTCCCAGGGCTTCCGCAAGGCCCTCCTCACCCCCTCGTGCACCGCCGCCCTGGAGATGGCCGCCCTCCTCTCCGGGGTCGGTCCCGGCGACGAGGTCATCCTCCCTTCCTACACCTTCGTCTCCACGGCCAACGCCTTCGCCCTGCGCGGGGCCAGGCTGGTGTTCGCCGACAGCCTCGCCACCCACCCCAACCTCGACGCCGCGGCCGTGGAAGCCCTGGTCACCCCCAGGACCCGGGTGATCGTGGCCATGCACTACGGCGGCACCGCCTGTGACATGGACGCCCTGGAGCGGCTCGCGGAGCGCCATGGGCTCCTTCTCGTCGAGGACGCGGCCCAGTGCATCGGCGCGCGCCACCAGGGCCGACCCCTGGGGAGCATCGGCGCCTTCGGGACCTTCTCCTTCCACGAGACCAAGAACGTGGCCTGCGGAGAAGGCGGGGCGCTGGTCGTCAACGACCCCCGCTTCGACCTGAAGGCCGAGATCGTCCGGGAGAAGGGCACGAACCGCGCCGCCTTCTTCCGGGGGGAAGTCGACAAGTACGGCTGGGTGGACCTCGGATCCAGCTACCTGCCCTCCGAATTCGCCGCCGCCGTCCTGGTGGCCCAGCTCGAGGAGCTGGACCGGATCAACACCCGGCGCATCGCCCTCTGGGAGCGCTACCGCGAAGCCCTCGCCCCCCTGGCCCGGGCCGGCCGCATCGCCCTGCCCGAGCTGCCCGAAGGCCACGGCCACAACGGCCACGTCTTCTACGTCGTCACCCCCGACCTCGCAACCCGGACCCGCCTGATGGCCCACCTCAAGGCCGACGGCATCAGCGCCGTGTTCCACTACCAGAGCCTCCACAAGAGCCCTTACTTCCAGGACCACCACGACGGCCGCCCCCTGCCCAACTCGGACCGGTTCTCCGATTGTCTGCTCAGGCTGCCTTTGTTCGCATCCCTGACCGACGAGGAGGTGGACCGGGTGGTGGCGTCGGTCACGGCGCACCTCTCCTGAATACACCCGGCGGAAGGCCGAAGGGAGGCTTGGCCCAGGGGTTCCCCGTGCCGGCAGGACGGTTCTGTCATCATGGAGGGAAACCCGCCACCTTTATCCAAGGCCACGCATGACTTCCAGCAGTTCCGACCCCCAAGCCGGCCTCCGTCCGTCCCGCTTCCCCAGGGTCCTTGGGTGGGCGGCCCTGGCCATCCTCGGCCTCGCCTCCCTTCATCTCGCCACCCACCGCATCCTGCAGGTGGACGAGGCCCAGCAGGTCAACCAGGCCTGCATCCTCGCCCGGGGTGAGGCCGCCCGGTATTTCGTCTACGCGCCCTTGCACCATCTGGGCCCCATGGCGTGGATCGCCAAGGCCTGCCACACCTCCAAGTCCCTCTTTCTCCTGAACCGCCTCCTCTACCTGGCGGTGTTCTGGGTCAACATCGCCCTGATTGGCAGGATCTGCGCGGGCGGGTGGCGGTCCCGGTCCATCCTGGGCTGGACGCTGGGCGCCGCGACGATCGTGCCCCTCTGGGACTATGGTTTCGAGATCCGCCATGACAACGTTCTGTTGACCGGGCTCCTCCTCGGTTGGCTCTGCCTGATGCGCCGGTGGCGCCACCCTTGGGCGGCCTTCCTCATGGCTGGCCCCCTGGCCGTTGCCCTCCAATTCCTGTCCTTCAAATCCTTCCTCTACTGGGCCCCCTTTCTCCTGGTCCTGCTGGTGGCGCCCCCGCCCTCCCTGGCCTCCATCCGGCCCTTGCGGCGTCTGGGCCTCCTGTTGGCGGGGTTGGGGGCGGGTCTGGTCGCCGTCCGGGGCATCTACGCGTTGAGCGGCGGCTGGCATGATGCGATCCAGGGATTCGGGATGGGGGTGGCCAGTTCCGTGGCCACCACCCGATTCTCGCCGCTGCCGGTGCTCGCTCGGCTTGCCCGCCAGGCCCCCCTGCTTGTGGCCGGCGGCCTGGGGCTCGCCCTTTCCTGGGCGCTGACCCGGCGGAAGGCCGGCAGCTCCACCTTGACCTGGGTGGCTCCCTTCCCCGAGTTGGCGCTCCTGGCCTTCCTGCTGGCGGCCTTCGTGGTCAACCCCACGCCCTTCCCCTACAACCTCGTCCTGTTCGCGCCCTTCCTCCTGGTCGCCAGCGCCGCCCTCCTCCGCGCACCCGAATGGGGCGTCCTGGCCTCCCGCCCCGTCCTGCCGGCGACGCTGGCCGTCCTCGCGGCGTGCCATCTGCTGCCCTTCCTCCTGCTGACGGCGAGGCACTTCGAGAAGACCCAGGACCGGCAGATCCGCATCCAGGAGGCGGCGGAAGCTCTGACCGATCCTGCGACCGACCCCGTGTTCGACGGCACCGGCCTGGTCCCGACCCGTCACCCAGTCGGTTACCAGTGGCTGATTCATTCGATCACCTTGGGCCGGTTCAGGGATGGAACCTGGCCGTCCATCCTGTCCTTGCTGGAGTCCGATCCTCCCCCCGTCGTCATCCCCAACTACCGACTGGACAGCCTGAGCCAGGACGAGCAGGCCTTCCTATCCGCCCACTACATCCCGGTCGCGGACGACCTGCTGGTCGCGGGCCAGGTGCTTCCCGCGGGCGCCACCACCTGGACGTGCCTCCACCCTGGCCGGTATCAGATCTTCCACGAAATCCAGCCCGGGGGCGTGGCCCAGCCCGGGGTGCTCAGGATCGACGGCAGGGACTATGCCAATCCCGTCATCCTTTACATGGACAAGGGCGATCACCGGGTGGAGTCCAGGGGGGCCACGAGGAAGGTGGTGGCCTGGATCGGGCCCCGGCTGACCACGATGCCGCAGCTCGAGCTCGGCGACCATCGCGAACTGTTCATCAACTGGTACTGATGGGCCTTTGAACCATGTCCCCCCGTCCCTTCCTCCTGTCCATCGTCACCCCCGCCTACCGCTGCGAGGCCTGCATCGAGGAGCTGTACCGGCGGGTCGTCGAGGCCGTCGGCGGCATCCCGGGCGCCTCCTTGGAACTGATCTTCGTCAACGACGGCAGTCCGGAACGGGACTGGGAGGTTATCAGCCGACTCGCCGACCTCGACCCGAGGGTCAAGGGGATCAACCTCTCCCGCAATTTCGGCCAGCACCACGCCATCGCCGCGGGCATGGACCACGCCCAGGGGGACTGGATCGCCGTGATGGATTGCGACCTCCAGGACCAGCCCGAGGAGATTCCCAGGCTGTTCGAGCATGCCTGGAAGGAGGGCTGGGACGTGGTCTTCGCGCGCCGAATGGATCGCCAGGACACCTGGCTCAAGGTCTCCCTGTCCCGCTGCTTCAACCGGCTGGTCAACACCCTCAGCACCCTCCCCATCGACCCCGCCATCAGCAACTTCTCCATCGTCACCCGACAGGTCGCGGACAGCTACCGCCGCATGAGGGAGTGTTCCCGCTCCTACGGCCTGGGCATCCTCTGGTGCGGCTACAAGGTGGGCTATGTGCCCGTGCGGCACGGCTCCCGCTTTGCCGGCGCATCGGCCTACAGTTTCGGTCGCTCCCTGCAGCTGGCCATGGAGTCCATCACCTCGCTGTCCAACAAGCCGCTCCGGATGGCCATCAACCTGGGCTTCGGGATGGCGACGCTGGCCTTCCTGTACGGGATCTACCTGATCATCCGGTACCTGTTCTGGGCCATTCCCGTGGCCGGATGGACCACCATCACCGTGTCCCTCTACTTCCTGTCCGGTGTCATCCTCGTCGTGCTCGGCATCCTGGGCCTCTACCTCGGGAAGGTCTTCGACGAAGTCAAGGCCAGGCCCATCTACCTGGTCCGGGAGACCCGGAACGTGGACGGCACCCCGAATTGCGACCAAGCCAACGGTCTGGAGGCGTGACCGTGGCCAGGACCCTGCTCGATTTCCTCGCTTCCGCCGCCCGCCCCGAGTGGGCGGACCGAGTCGCCCTTGTGGAGCCGAAACGCACCTTCACCTTCGCCCAGGTCCTCGCGGCGGCCCACGCCTATGGGGCCGCCATCCGGTCGCGGGGCCTCGACCTAGGGAGGCCGGTGGCGGTCTTCCTCCCCAAGTGCGCGGAGGTGGTGTTCGCGAACCTGGGCGGCATGCTGGCCGGCGCCATGTTCTCGAACCTGGACGTCAAGTCGCCGAACCGGCGCATCAAGAACATCCTCGACAACCTGGACCCGGCTCTGGTCGTGACGTCCAGAAGCCTGGCTTCCAGACTCCAGGAAGCCGGGCTGGAGCCCTCGCGCCTGCTCCTCCTCGAGGACCTGCCCGAAGGGCTGCCCGACGAGCGCCTGCCCCTCCCGGCGCGCGTCGATACGGATCCCGTCTGCATCATCAACACGTCCGGTTCCACGGGGACGCCGAAAGGCGTCGTCCTCCATCACCGGGGCACCGTCGATTTCATGGATTGGGTCTTCGATACCCTGCCGGTCGACGGCAGCGAGCGCATCGGGAGCCTCTCGCCCTTCCACTTCGACATCTACCTCCTCGAGCTCTTCCTGTGCCTGGGCCGGGGGGCCACCCTCGTCCTCATTCCCGAATCCCACGCGGCCTTCCCCGCCGCCCTGATGGCGTTCCTGCGGGACATGCACATCAGCTTCCTGTTCTGGGTCCCCTCCATCCTGGTGGCGATCGCGAACCAGGGACTGCTCGAGGAGATTCCGCTTCCCGGCCTCCGGACGGTCTTCTTCGCGGGCGAGGTCTTCCCCACCCGCCATTTCAACCGTTGGCGGAAGGCCCTGCCCGGGGTCACCTGGGTCAATCTCTACGGCCCCATCGAGATCCACGTGGACTGCACCTACTTCATCGTCGACAGGGCCTTCGCGGACGACGAGCCCCTCCCCATCGGATTCCCTTGCCGGAACACGGACATCCTCATCCTTGACGAGGAAGGCCGGTCCTGCCCCGATGGCCTCCAGGGAGAACTGTGCGTGCGGGGTTCCTCCCTGGCCCATGGGTACTGGAACGACCCGGAGAAGACCGCCAGGGCCTTCGTCCAGAATCCCCTGAACCGGGCCTACCCCGAGACCATCTACCGCACCGGCGACCTCGTCTGGCGGAATCCGCGCGGGGAGATCATGTTCGTCGGCCGGAAGGATTACCAGATCAAGCACCTGGGGTACCGGATCGAGCTCCCGGAGATCGAGCACCAGGCCCTCCAGGTGCCGGGGGTGGCCCAGGCCTGCGTGCTCTACAACCAGGGACGGAAGGAGATCACCTTGTTCTACGAGGCCCAGGATCCTTCGGTGACCCCGGCCAGGGTCCGCGCGGCCTTGGCGGAGGCCTTCCCCAAGTACATGGTTCCGACCGCCTACCATCCCATGGACGCCCTCCCCCGCAATCCGAACGGGAAGATCGACAGGAGCGGACTCGCCGCGGGCCTGGAGGGACCGGCCTCATGATCCCGGTTCCGTCCCCGGAGGTCCTGGTGGAGGCTCTGGCCTCCACACGGGCGGCGGCGGCGGCCTACCACACCAACCTGTTCCTGAACCTGGACCAGATCGCCGGCTGGTTCGCGGAAGGTGGGCTGGCCTGGATGCGTGGCCCGGGGGCCGTCCTGGTCAGGCAACGGGAGGCCGGACTCGACCGCCTGTTCCACGCCGCCACCTGCCCCGGGGCCCTGGCCGAAGCCTTGGCCCGCCTTCCCGAGCCGCCCAGAACCCAGCCCTGGGTGTCCGACCTCGTCGGGCGGCCCGAGGCCCTGACGGACGTAGCGGGGATCTACGCGGCCTGCGGGTTCCGTCACCACCGTTCCCTCCTGCGCATGATCCGCGTGGGCACCCCTCTCCCGGCACCGCCGGACCCCTCGGTCTGCGACGAGGCCCTTCCTGGCCAGGCCGACGCCGTCGTGGCCATGCTCCGCCGGCTCCTCGATCCCCTTGCGGAGCGCATCCCATCCCCCCGGGAGGTGGCCCGGTGGGCGGCGGACGGCGAGATGCTCACGGTCCGGCGCGGGGACACCCTGGCGGGAATGCTCGCCTACCACGTGCAGGGCCGGTCCGCCCATCTGCGTTACTGGCACGTGGATCCGCGGTTCCGGGGCGGGGGCGCGGGCTCGGCCCTGCTGCGGACGTTCCTGGACAGGACCCGGGGCTGCACCCGCCAGACCTTGTGGGTCCTGGCCCACAATGCCGACAGCATCGCCAAGTACGCGCATTACGGGTTCCACATGGACCCGGCCGTCGACATGATCATGGTGAAAGGGGCCGCCGGCCCGGGAGGCATCGCATGAGCAGAGTCCTGGACATCCTGAAGGACATCCGGCCCGAATTCGACTTCTCCACCTCCACGGACTTCATCGAAGACGGCATGCTCGATTCCATGGACGTCGTCACCCTGGTCTCCGAACTGGACAAGGCCTTCGGCATTTCCATCGCGGGAATCGACATCCTTCCGGAACATTTCTCGAGCCTCGAGGGCATCCATGCCCTCCTCGAGCGCTACGGGGTCAAGCCATGATGCTGGCTTTCGAGGATTGCGCCATCACCGGCCTGCTGACGGTCCTGCCCGAACATGAACGGACCTTCCTGGAAGAAATGGAAGCCTACAAGGCTCCGCTCAAGCGTTCCCTCAAGCTGAAAGAGGTCATGGGATACGACCGCCACCGCATCGTGGACGGCCCGGTCTGCGCCTCCGACCTGGTCTGCCGGGGCCTCGAGCACCTGTTCGAGCGGGGCCTGCTCGAACGGGACGGCTTCGACGCGCTCATCCTGGTGACCCAGTCGCCGGACCACTTCATCCCGCCGACCAGCAATGTGGTCCAGGGGCGCCTCGGCCTCGGCCACGATGTCCTCTGCCTGGACATCAACCAGGGATGCGCGGGCTTCCTGATCGGCCTGATGCAGGGCTTCCTCCTGCTCGCCCAGCCTTCCATCCGGAAAGTCGTCGTCGCCAATGCGGACCTGCTCAGCCGGAAGGTCTCGAAGCAGGACCGCAACAGCTGGCCGCTCATCGGCGATGCCGCCTCCATCACCGTGCTCGAGCGGCGCCCGGGGGCGCCCAGGATCCACCTGAGCCTGAAGATGGACGGCACGCGCCGGGAGGCCTTGATGATCCCGGCAGGGGGGTTCCGCCAGCCGTCCAGTCCCGGGACCGCCGTGATGGCCGAGGATCCGGAAGGCAACCTCCGGGCTCCGGACAACCTGGTGATGGACGGCTCCGCCGTCTTCAACTTCGTGCAGGTCGAGGTCCCGCCCCTGGTGGAGGACCTGCTGGCCCGCGCGGGCAGGGGCCTGGACACCATCGACACCTTCCTCTTCCATCAGCCGAACCGGTTCATGCTCGAGAAGCTCGCCGACCGGATGGGAGTCCCCCGGGAGCGGATGCCCAACAACATCGTCGAGCACTACGGCAACTCCAGCGGGGTGACCATTCCGCTGGCCCTCGCCCACAACCACCGCGCCGAGGTGCTGTCCGGGACCCTGCGCACCTGCTTCGCGGGGTTCGGCGTAGGCCTGACCTGGGGCGCCATGCTGGCCGACGTAGGCCCGCTCAGGTTCTGTGAGATGATCGATTTCAAATGACGGGAGGCACCATGGATGAGTTTCTGAACCGCCTGAAGGAGACCCTCGACGTCGACGAACTCGGGCCGGACACCGTCCTGGAGGACCTGGAGGAGTGGGATTCGCTGGCCGCCCTTTCCGTGATCGCCCTTCTCAGCAGCCAGTACCGGGTGAACCTTCCCGCCGCCGACCTCAAGGGCGGAAAGACCGTTCAGGCGCTTTTCGATGGCGTGATGGCCCGGAAGGGCAACTGATCCATGGCCCAGGCCGCCGGATCCATCCTCGTCACGGGCGCCTCCTCCGGCATCGGGGCCGCCGTGGCCCTCCGGCTGTCGGAATCGTCCCCGCTCGTACTCGGGGGACGGGACCTCCCGCGACTCGAGCGGACCGCGGCCCAGTGCCGCCGTTCCCACCCCGCCCGTTCCTGGGCCTACGACCTCCAGGACCTCGCAGGGCTTCCCGAGGCCGTGGCGGCCCTGGCCCGGGAAGGCCCCATCTCCGCCTTCGTCCACTGCGCCGGGTCCGTGAACCCCCTTCCGCTGCGCAACGTCACTCCCGACCAGCTGCTGGAGCCCCTGACCCTCCATGTCCTTGCCGCCGCGGAGATCGCCAGGCTGCTGTCGCTCAAGCGCATCAATGGATCCAGCCTCACGTCCATCGTGCTCATCGGCAGCATCTGGGGCCCGTTCGCCGCGAAGGGCCATACCGCGTATGTCGTCAGCAAGGCCGCCCTGGAGGGTCTGACCCGGGGCCTGGCCGTGGACCTGGCCCCCCGGGTGACGGTGAACGCCGTCCTGCCCGGCGCCGTGGACACCCCCATGGCCGGGCGGGCCCTGGAGGACCCCCAGGTCCGGACCCGCCTGGAGACGGATTATCCGCTCGGGATCGGCACCCCCGAGGCCATCGCCGGAGCCGTGGCCTTCCTGCTCTCCCGTGACGCGGGCTGGATCACCGGCCAGTCGCTCACGGTGGACGGCGGGCGCACCATCCATCTCCCCCTCAAATGATCCGGGGCGCGCATGCATGACCTGAACCTGTTCCTCGCCTCCGATGGATCGTGGATCACCTCGTCGGACCTGCGCCGGGCCCTGGAAGCCTCCGGGGCGGGCGGCTGTCCCGTGCTCTACATCCACACCGGCATGACCTTCGGCCTGCCCAACCTGGAGCTGCCGAGAACGCGGCTGCTGGACCACCTGCACCAGCTCCTCCAGGAACTCGGCGCGGAAACCCTGTGCCTGCCTGCCTTCACCTTCAGCTTCTGCGCCGGCGAGGCCTTCGACGTGGCCCGGTCCCGCTCCCGCATGGGGGCCCTGAACGAGCACCTCCGGCTGCTGCCGGGCGCCGCGCGGTCCGTGGATCCCCTCATGTCCAACGTGGTCCTGGGCCCCGGACGGGACCTGATCCTGGAGGTGGGGCGCCATTCCGTGGGGGCGGGGTCGACATTCGACCGCCTTCACGCGAAGGGGAAGGACGTCAAATTCCTGTTTTTCGGCACCACCCCGCGGGAATGTTTCACCTACACCCATTACGTCGAGGAACGCCTGGATGTCCCGTACCGGTACCGCCGGCCATTCAAGGGACGCATCCAGGAGGGGGACCGCTCCCGGGAGGAGACCTACACCCTGTTCGTCCGGTACGCGGGCGTGGTGCCGGCCGACGACGGGCTCCTGCAGTCCACCCTCCTGGACCGCGGGCACCTGAGGTGGGTGCCGTGCGGCGACAGCAGCATCTCCTGTGTCGGGGAGCCCGAGGCCTGGGAGACGATCCGGGAGCACCTGACTGCCGACGTCCACGCCTACATCGCCCACGATCCGATGGACCGGGACACCACCTTCCCCGTGGCCAGGATGGTGGCCCTGTGAACCCTCCCCTTCTCCTCCACTGGGCGGACGCATGCTGAAAGCGGTCCGGATTCCCATCGACTCGGACGTCCTGGGACGGAACGTCGTCGCCCTGACGATCCCCGAGCCCGCCCCCGGCTTCCGGGCCTTCGAGGCGGACTATGTCGCCCAGTTCGACCCCGGCTACGCCTATGCCAAGGTCCCCCTGGCCTCGATTCCGCTCATCCACGGCCTGGAATCGGAGGGGTTCCAGTGGATCGAGTGCCAGATCCAATCCTCCGTCAGGCTCCGCCGCCCCTTCGACGTGTCCGCGTTTCCCGGCTACGCCTTCGAACAGGTTGAGCGGGAGGAGGATCTCGCGGAGGTCCTGGACATCGCAGCTTCGACCTTCACCCACGACCGGTGGTCCATCGATCCCGGCCTGCCGCCGGGACTCGCCGGGCTGCGCTATCGCGCCTACGTCCGGAACTCGCTCCAGGACCCCAGGGAGCGGGTCTACCGCCTGAGGGACCTGGCCACGGGGCGGGTGCTGGCCTTCAAGACCCATCGCCTCCAGGAGGACGGCAGCGTCCTGTTCCTGCTGGGCGGCGTCCATCCCGAGGTGAAGGCCATGGGCCTCGGCCTGCTCAACGAGTACCTGGAGTTCAACGTGCTCTTCGAGGCGGGTGTCAGGCGTGGCATCACGCACATCTCCGCGGCCAACCACGCTGTGTTCAATCTGGAAATCGGCCGCCTGGGCTTCCGGGTCCTCCAGACGTCCGCGGTGCTGAGAAAACTCTATCCCTAGGCCCTCCCTGCCGTGCACTGGCTGCTGACCTCCCTCGCCCTCCAGCTCCTGGTTCTCGTCCTGGCCAAGATGGCTGCGCTCCGGATGCGTCCCTTCACCCTGGACAACCTGCTCCACAACCCGCCCCTCCTGGCCTCGGTCCTCTGCCTGGCCTGCCAGGCCCTGATCTGGCCGCTGGTCCTCCGCCGATACCCCCTCTTCTGGTCCTACCTCGCGACCACTTTGGTTTTCGTGGCCATCCCGGCCGTGAGCCATTGGGTGTTCGGCGAACCCCTATCGGCCGGGAACCTGGCGGGCGCGATCACCATCGCCGCGGGCCTCCTGGTCCTGCTCTCGGACCGCCGGGAGGCCCGCCATGATTGAGCGGCTTCTCTATGCCTATCTGGCCGTCCTGCTGACCGCGGTCGCCCAGGTCCTCCTGAAGCGCAACGCGACCCGGACGCGCGGAGCTTCCTGGCTGATGCTCTACGGGTCCCCGGCGGCCCTCGCGGCCTGGACGGCCATGGCGGCGGCCTTCCTCGTGAACCTCTACGCGTACGCCACCCTGCCCCTGCGGTTCGCGGCCGTGGTGCAGCCGTTCAACTACGTGCTGGTGGGGGCCTTCTCCTGGGTCTTCCTCGGCGAGCGGCTGAGCCGCAGACAGTGGGCGGGAGCCGCCATCATCCTCGTCGGGGTCGCCCTGTTCAACCTGTAGTCAGGAAATGTCCAGGATCCCGCCATAGCGTTCGACGTCACGGATGATCCGGTGCCATTTCTCCAGTTCCCGGTACCAGGTCAGGGTGATGGTCTGATCCCCCACCTGGACCCGTCCCTCCTCCAGGGCCCGCCAGATCTCCTGGGCGCCTTCCGCCGCCGTCCACTGGGCCTGCCACCCCAGGGTCCGCTCGATCTTCTTGAAGTCCACGCGATAGGAGCGGTGATCGGGGTCCCCGTACCAGGCGATGGTGACGGGCTTCGGCATGACCCCCACCATCTCCTCGGCCAGCGGCCCCAGCTGGTAGTTGTTCCGGTCGGAGCCCACGTTGAAGATCTGGCCGTTGATCCGGGCCGGGTCGGCCTCCAGGAGGAGGCACATCACATCCGTGGTGTCCTGGACGTGGACCATCGGGCGCCACTGCGTCCCATCCCGCATGAGGGGGATGACGCCGTTCTTCCAGGCACCCAGGGTCATGCCGTTGATGGCGAGGTCGAAGCGCATGCGCGGAGCGTGCCCATAGACCGTCGCCTGGCGGATCACGACAGCCGTGAAGGCGTCGTCCGCCAGGGGCAGGACGGCCTGTTCGGCGAGCTCGTTGGCCCGGGCATAGGTGGTGAGCGGATTCGTCGGTGCCGATTCGTCCACGGCCCGGTCCCCCCCCTGGAACCCGTAGATGCTGCAAGAGGAGGGGAGGATGTAGCGCTTCACCCCCATCCGCTTGGCCAATCGCGCCGTCGCCGCGCGGGCCCGGTGATTGATGGCCGCGGTCGCGTCCTGGTACAGCTCTCCGCTCGGGTCGTTGGAGATGGCCACCAGGTCCACCACGCCGTCGATCCCTTCGAGGTGCGAGGCCTGGATCCGGCGGGCGTCCTCGATGACGCAGGTGAGGCCGGGCGCGTCCTGAAGCTTGTCCCGCCCGAAGAAGAACCGGTCCAGGGCCCGGACCTCGTAGCCCTTGCCCAGCAACTTGGGCACCAGCACGCTGCCGATGTAACCGCCCGCGCCGGTGACGAGGATCCGTCCCTTCATCGCGTCTTCCCTTCCAGGGCCAGGCCCGTGATCCGGTTCCCGCAGGCCAGCATCATCGCGTTGGCCTCGGCGAGGCTTTCGAACGTCCCTGCGTCGGTCCAGCCCCCCTCGACGATGTCGTAGGCCAGTTCCCCCAGCTGGATGTACCGGTTGTTGACGGAGGTGATCTCGTACTCCCCTCGGGGGGAGAGGCCCATGGTCCGGAGGATGTCCCACACCTGGGGGTCATAGCAGTAGGCGCCCACGACCGCGTAGGGGCTCTTGGGGCGCTCGGGCTTCTCTTCGATCTCGATGACCTGCTTTTCGTCCAGGGCGGCCACCCCGTACCGGGAGGGCTGATCCACCGACTTGAGGAGCACCCGGGCGCCCCGCCCCTGGGCCAGGAAGCGGTCCACGAACCCGGCGATGGAATGGGTGAAGATGTTGTCGCCCAGGAGGACGGTGATCGGCCGGTCCCCCGCGAAGTCCTCGCCCAGGGCCAGGGCGTCCGCGATGCCCAGGGCCTCCTCCTGGACGCGGTAGGTGAACCGGGCGCCGAAGTCCTTGCCGCTTCCGAGGAGCCGAACGATCTCCCCCATGTGTTCGGTGCTCGTGATGATGAGGATGTCCTGGATGCCCGCCCCCACAAGCTGGCGAACAGGATGGAAGATCATGGGCTCCAGCCCCACGGGGAGCAGGTGCTTATTGGTTACCTTGGTGAGGGGGTGGAGGCGGGTGCCCTTCCCCCCTGCCAGGACAATGCCTTTCATGCCGGTGAGTTTCACGGGACGCCCTTCAGGGTCCAGCCACGGACTGGTTCCTTTAGACGTTACAAGATCCGCCCCCCCCTTTCGACCGCCTTCGCGCCCCGGCGCCAATAATTAACCATTCGTCCTCCCCCGGGGGCTCACCTGCCGCGTTGCGTCCAGGAAGGTGACGCGAGACGGCAGGTCCAGGTCGGAAACGGTCGATCCCCGGGCGGACCCGAAAACTTCTTCTTCCCATGAAAAACATGTAGGGCTATGGTTATGCCTACAAACCCGGCTGCCCTTCCAATCCTGGTACCGCCATTGCTTGGGATAGGGGTCCGCGACAAAAAAAGGAGCAATCATGAAGAAACAGTCCGGCTTCACCCTCATCGAGCTGCTCTTGGTGCTGGCCATCATCGGCATCATCAGCGCGATCGCCATCCCCGCCCTGCTCAGCCAGCGCGCCCGGGCCCGTGACAAGGCGGCCATCGAGAACCTGACCGGCGTCATCGGCGACCTGGTCGGCCAGTACGACAAGCTGAAGGAGGCCGGCAACACCACCATCAAGACCTCCCTCGAGACCTACCTGACCAACAACCACAGCAAGGACAAGAACCCCTGGAATCCCGCCAACGCGGCCTATCCCTCCACGATCACCTCCGCCGCCGGCGGCTCCGCCACCCAGTCCGCCTTCCTCGGGACCATCGGCGCCCCCAGCAACAACGGCTCCATCGCCCTGGCGATCCAGTTCCCCACCGGCACCACCCCCGGCTTCATCGGCGGCGCCGTCAAGCTCGGCAACACCGTCAACAACAGCACCACCTTCAAGAAGGCCACGGCCATCGAGTAGTCCCCGGCCGGTCTTGCTAGACTCGAAAGGAGAGGGCCCGGCCCTCTCCTTTTTTTGTTCCACCACGTCGAGGTGCCGCTTCATGAACCTTGGAAGGGATGTCCGTCCGACCCGCCTCATCGCCGTGCTGCTCATCGGCCCCGCCTTCCTGGTGGCCCTGGTGCTGATGGCCCTCCTGCGCTTCCACCTGGCGGACGCGGGCATCAATGGCTTCCTGGCCATGTCCTTCACCCTGAAGCCCATCAAGGCGTTCGGCGTCCAGTACGGCCTCCGCATCCTGCTGCCCGTGTATGTGATGGCGGGCCTCTTCAGCTGGATCCTCGCGTACCTCCCGGGCCTGCTCACGCGGCCCGCCTGGAGCCGGGACTGGAAGGGCCGGCAGGCCTTCGCCATGGGCGCCTCCGCCCTCCTGTGGGCCCACCTCGTCCTGTGGTGGAAGGTGCCCACGGCCCTGTGGGTGCTGCCCGGCTTCCGCGCCCTCCCCTTCTGGCTCCTCTTCCCGGTGCTGGTGGCCCTGGCCCTGGCCTACCCGATCGGGTGGCTCCTGCGGCAGGCCCCCGCGACCCCCGGCCGACGGGGGCTGACCCTGGCGGGGTGGCTGGTCCTGTGGACCGCCCTCCCCCTGCTGCCGGGCTGGCTCCCCCGCCCCGCCCCCGCGGCGCGCCCGGGCGACCGGAAGTGCCAGGTCCTCATGGTCGGCCTGGACGGCCTGCGCTCCGATACCTTCCTCGAAAGCGCCGGCGGCCTCCAGGGCCTCCGGTACCGCAACGCCTACACCCCCATCCCCGCCACCCGCCTCCTCTGGCACCTCCTGTGGGGGGGCGATCCCCTCTTCTACACCATCGGCCACGTGGGGGCGACCCTCGACGAGATCCGCCAGCCCCACGGGCTCACCCTCATCCGGGACGCCTACCAGCAGGGGGAGAAGCCCCGGTTCTACATGGATGACGGGGGCACCATCAGCCTCGCCGGCCGCCACGTGGACATGGACGACGTGATCACCCCCGCCGCCGGCTGGGAGAACTTCGTGAACTCCAACCTGGCGGTGGGCTTCCCCATCTACGCGGTGTGGGAGAACTGGCTGAAGCCCTTCCCCACCACCAACCCCTGGGCGCCCCACGAGGCCGGCCTGAAGGAGGCCCTCCGCCTGGGCCGGGGGAGCGGCTGGGTGATGTTCCATTCCTGCCTCGCCCACCAGCCCATCTTCCTGGACCGCCAGGAGCTGAAGGGCGTCCATCGCTGGTGGGCCATGAGCCCGGCCGCCTTCGAGCCCCGGGCCTCCGTCCAGCAGGTCAAGCCAACGGACGTCCAGGCCCCCGACCCCCGGCGGAACCCCTTTCTCGCCTACAAGATCCGCATGAACAGCATCCTGAGGGCCTGGGAGCCCATCTGGAACGGCCTCGCCCGGGATCCGGACTACGCCGGCGCCGCCCGGTTCCTCTTCTCCGACCACGGGGAGCGCTTCCGGACGGTGGTGGACGGCTTCCAGCTCCAGGGCAACCACGGCTACGGCCTGGACCCCTGGGAGCTCCGCTGCGCCTTCCTCGCCGCGGGCCCCGGCTTCTCGGACCGGGTCGAGCCCCAGCCCCGGGAGGCCACGATCAGCCTCCTCGCCCTGCGGATGGCCGTGGCCCACTGGCTCCGGACGAAGGAAGCCCCCACGGCGGCCATCCTGGAGCGCCAACTGCCCGTCGCCCCCGTGCGCTACCACTCCGTGGGCAGCGACGCCTTCGGCAAGGAGCCCTTCGACTTCAAGTGCGAGCCCGAGAAGGACCTCGCCGTGAACACCTACGTGGCGCCCGAGGGGATCTGGTACCTGGAGTACACGAAGAGCGCCGAGGAGCGGGCCCATGACGCCAGCGTCGCGCGGGCCGAGGGGAGCGCCCTCACCGTCTTCCGCCCCCTGAAGGCGGGCGGGGCCATGGAGTTCGTCTACGACGGCTACGAGATGAAGAAGGCCCGGGAGGTCGACGAGGCCACGTTCCGGAAGGAGAAGGCCGCCGTCGAGGACCTCCTGAAGGCCTCGACGGAACCGAAGCCCTGAGCCGGCCCCCGCCGCCGCCTCCCCGGGGAGGCGGCGGCGGGGACTGCGGGCCTAGGCCAGGTCCAGGGCCTCCCAGCTCACCTTGAAGTGGTCCAGGATGCCCTGGCGCTCCTGGCGCTCCTGCTCGGCGATGCTGGCGTAGGGCCGGAGGAAGACCACGCGCCGGACCCCGCGCCGCACCAGAGCCCGGGTGCAGGTCAGGCAGGGCTCGTCGGTGACGTAGGCGGTGTGGATGGGGCCGTCGCAGAAGCCCAGGGCGTTCTCCTCGGCGTGGCTCGTGTGGAGGCAGCGCATGCCCTCCCCGCAGGTCTCGGGGGTGCAGTGGGGCATGCCAGGGAGGGCGCCGTTGTAGCCGCCGGAGGCGATGCCGCCGTCGGAACGGAGCAGGACGCACCCCACCTTCAGGCGGCAGCAGGTCCCCAGCCGGCTCAGCTCCAGGGCCATGCGGAGGAAGACGTCGTCCTTGAGGGCCGCGCGGCTCATGGGGGGCCTCCTAGCGATTGGGAATCACCTCGATGTCGATGTGATGCACGGGACCGTCGTTCCGTTCCTGCCACTGCACGTGGGCGCCCAGGGCGCGCGCCAGCTGATTGACGCCCTCGCGGGTCTCGGCCTGGAGCGCGGCCCGGAGTTCCGCGTGGAGGGTGAGGCGGATCTGGGCCCCCTTCAACCGCTCCCCCTGCCGGGCCATCTCCCGATACACGGCCAGGACCACGGTCTCGGCGCTGAGCCGCCGTCCCGATCCCTCGCAGTGGGGGCAGGCGGAGGTCAGGAGGCGCTCGAGGCTGGGTCCGGTGCGCTTGCGGGTCATCTCCACGAGGCCGAAGTCGCTGATCTCCACGGCCCGGGCGTGGTTCCGGTCGCGCTCCAGCTCCTCCTGGAGGCGTTTCATCACCGACTCCCGGTGGGCCGGGTCCATCATGTCGATGAAGTCGATGACGACGATCCCGCCCAGGTTGCGGAGCCGGAGCTGCCGGACGATCTCCGGGATGGCCTCCATGTTGGCGAGGAAGACGGTCTCCTCCAGGTCCTTCTTGCCGACGAACTTGCCGGTGTTCACGTCGACGCTGACGAGGGCCTCGGTCTGGTTGATGACGATGCTGCCGCCGTGCTTGAGGAAGACCTTGGGCTGGCGCGCGGCCTCGATCTCCTTCTCGATGGCGAAGGCCTCGAAGATGGGCAGGTCGCTGGTGAAGTGCTTGATGCGCCCCACCCACTCGGGGTGCAGGCGGCTGACGAAGTCCACGACCTCGCGGTAGGTGTCGTCCCGGTCCACCCAGAAGCTGGCGACCTCCTCGCGGAAGAGGTCCCGCAGGACCTTCTGGAGGAGCCGGAAGTCCTTCCACACGAGGCTGGGGGCCGGGAGGCTCTGGCAGTTGGCCTGGAGGTCGCTCCACAGCTCGCGCAGGTAGGTCACGTCGCCGATCAGGTCCTCGTCCTTCTCGCCGATGGCGGCGGTGCGGACGATGAAGCCCTCGCCGGGCTGGGCATGGGCCTTGATCAGGTTCCGGAGCCGCTCGCGTTCGGCGGGATTGGTGATCTTGCGGGAGATGCCCACGTGCTCGATGCCGGGCATGAGCACCAGGAACCGCCCCGGGAAGCTGATGTGGCGGGAGAGGCGGGGCCCCTTGCTGCCGATGGGGTCCTTGACCACCTGGACGAGGATCTCCTCCCCCTCCTTCACGGGGGGCAGGGGCACCGGCGCGGGGGGCAGGTCGGAACCCTCGGCGGCCTCGTCCTCGTCGGCGGCCTCCTCCGTGGGGAGCCGGTGGGTCTCGGGCTCGTCCAGGTAGAGGAACCCGTCCTTGGCGCCCCCGATGGAGACGAAGGCGCTCTGCATGCCCTGCAGGAGCTTGGCCACCCGGCCCTTGTAGACGTCGCCCACCTGGCTCACCTGGGTGGTGCGTTCGATGAAAAGTTCGCAGAGCTGCCCGTTCTCGAGAAGCGCGATGCGCATCTCCAACGGGGTCGCATTGACCACGAGGGACCGTCGGACTTCCATGGCTTTTACCTCTTCAGAAGTCGGCGGAACCGCCTCGCGCGATCCCCCAGTCACTCCCGGCCGTACCAGACCAGGGGCTGAGACTCTTTTAGCAAGTCTATGCAAATATGGGAAGACCGATCAGAAAAAGTCGGTACTGGAGTTTCCGGGTTCGCCGGCGCCCTCTCGTTCCTGGGAGCGCTCCTCCTCTTTCACCCCCAGCCCCGAGAACCCCGCCGTCCTCCCGCCCTTCCACAAGGCGAGCAGCTTCGTGGTCCTGGCGCGGGATCCGGCCCGGCTCCTGGAGCCCGCCCTGCTGGGCGCCGCCCAGATGGCCTTCCTGCCCGGCGCGCGGGTCGAAGGCACGGACGCGCGCGCCCGGGAAGCCCTCAGGCGCCTGGACGCCGGAGAGGCCGCCGCCCGGGCTTTCCGGCCCTGGACGGACGACTGGAACTGCCTGTCGATCCTCGCCCTCAGCGCCCTCCGGCAGCGGGGGGACGTCTAGGCGTGCGCGGGGGTCCGCTCCCGGTCATGGGTGGAGACGATGCGGTTCTTGTCGTCCACGAAGACCACCCGGGGACGGCGGTCCGCCGCCTCTTCCTCGGACATCCAGCCGTAGGCGGCCAGGATCACCAGGTCGCCCGCGTTCACGTGGTGGGCGGCGGCGCCGTTGATCCCGATCTCCCCGGAGCCCTCCTGGCCGGGGATGACGTACGTGCTGATGCGCGCGCCGTTCGTCACGTCGTAGATGTCGATCTTCTCGTTCTCGAGGAAGCCCGCGGCCCGGATGAGCACGGGGTCGATGGTGATGGATCCGACGTAGTCCAGGTCGGCGCGGGTGACGACGCACCGGTGGATCTTGCCAAGAAGGAATTGACGAAGCATGGCACCTCCGGTCCAGGCCCCAGGATAGGGGGTCCCGGCCAACCCCCTAGCATGGGCCTCCCTGGCCCGTTCGTCCACCCTCGATTTTTTCCCTACGGCTCGATGCGCGCCGACTTCACGACGGCCTCGGCGCGGGGGAGGAGGGCGGCGAAGTAGTGGACGCGGGGCGCCTGGAAGACGATGAGGTAGAGCTTCCCGCCCCGGACGGCGCCGAAGGCCGAGCCCTTGAGGGTCACGTCGTCGGCCTTGCGGATGAGGGTGTAGTCGAAGCGGAACCCGTCGCCGCCCGCGAAGGGATGGGGCGCGAGCCGGTCGCGGCGGAAGGTGCTGCCGCCGGCGCTGAGGAAGGACTCGAAGAGCTCCGCCACGTCCTCGGCTTGCATCCCCTCCTTGAAGACCGCGGCCCCCTTGGGAACCTCGCCCCGGACCCGCACGAGGGGCTGCCCCGCGGGGACGCCGGCGAAGAACCAGAGCCGGTCGAGGGTCTCCCCGTTGACCGTCCAGCGCACGTTCCAGGTGCCCGCCTGGTGGGTGTCCAGGCGGTTCCAGCCCGCCTCGCCGCGGACCCGGAGGCCCCCTGGGAGCTCGGATTCGAGGGGCGTGACCGCCGTCCAGACGGCGGGCTTCTGGCAGGCCGCCAGCAGCAGGAGGGTGAGCGCCGCGCCCAGCTTCTTCATGGCGTCTCCTTCAGGTAGGTCTTGATCATCTCCGCGTCCTCCGCGTCGGGGCGGAGCGCCAGGTAGCGGGCGTAGGCCGCGCGCATCTCCGGCATCCGCCCCGCCCTGCGGTGGAGCCGGCCCAGGGCGCGGTGGACCTCGGGCGGCGCGCCGGGCAGCTCGAGGGCTTCCCCGTAGGCCCTGCGGGCCCGCTCCGCGTCGCCGTCCCCATCCCGGAGGCGGCAGGCCTCCCCGAGGAAGTACCGCGCCAGGCCGTCCTGGGGGTCCTCCCCGCAGAGGCGGGTCAGCAGGGCGACGCTCTCGCCGTAGCGCCGCCGCTTGAGTTCGTCCTCCATCCAGCCCATCCGGAAAGGGGCGATGGCGGCGCGGAAGGCGGCCCGTCCAGGGTCGCGGTCCGCGCCGGCCATCCGCGCGGCGGCGGCCTCCAGCGCGCGCTGGCGCTCGGTCTCGGGCGGGTGGGTGGCGAAGAGCCGGCTCCGCTTCGCGGCGTCCCCGCCCCCCTCGGCCTTGAGCTCCTCCAGGAGGTTGGACCACACCCGGGGGGCCTCCCCTGCGGGGTACCCGGCCTCCGCCAGCCGCTCCAGGCCCTCGGCGTCGGCGGCGCGCTCGTGGTCCCGGGAGTAGGCGAAGCCCCCGGCGACGGCGCCCAGGCTCGCCAGGGGCCCCGCGATGGGCACCATGAGGGCCAGGGTCGCGAAGGCCGAGCGCGACTTGGCGTCCCGCAGCTGGTCCAGTCCGTGGCGCAGGTGGTAGTGGGCGATCTCGTGGCCGAGGATCGTGGCCAGCTGGGCCTCGTCCGCGCAGCGCAGGAGCAAGCCCGTCCAGACCTGCATCATCCCGTTGGGCGCCATGCTGGCGTTGAAGTATGGGGTGCGGAGGATGTGGACGCGCACCTCGGGGCAGAGGGGTCCCGCCAGCCGGCAGCAGACGGCCTGGACGTAGGCCGTGAGGGCCGGATCCCGGACGAGGAGGGGGCTCTGGAGGAGCTTCGCCTCCTCCCGGTCGCACAGGGCCCGGAGCCCCCCCTCCTCGGACCCGAGGGCCGGGGCGTGCGGTTTGGCCGGCGGATCCTGGGCCGCGGCGCCCGCCCCCGCGAGGAGCGGGAGCGCGAGCAACAGGCCGGACTTCCTCATTCGGGGAATTCCGCCAGGAGGTTGTCCAGGGTGGCCTTCGCGGCGGCGGGTTCCCGCACATCCCCGCTCATCCGCACCAGCCGGTTGAACCACACCACCTGGCCCGTGCGGAGGTCCACCAGGTCCGCGTAGCCCACCTGGGATCCGCCGCCGACGTTCAGGCCGGCCACCGCCATCAGGGCGATGGTGGCCACCCGGCCGCCGGTGGCCGTGCTGTCCCGGAGGAAGAGGTAGAGGGCGTAGTCGGCCGGCGTGGCCTTGGCCAGGGCGGCGGCCTCCTCACCCAGCGTCCAGTCCAGCTGGCCGCGTTTGGCGGGCAGGTGCATGGGCCCGAAGTGGTGCCACCAGATGGCCTCCGCCACCGCCGCGTTGAGGTGGCCCAGTTCGGCGACCGTTTCGTCCGCCGGGCCCTCGAAGGGGATGAAGCGCAGCCCGCCGGGGCGTTCCCGCCCCCGGAGCGCCTCCAGGAGGTTCGTCCGGGCCTTCTCCGTCCATTCGGCCTTGGGCTCCCGGACGCCGCCCGCGGTGAGGGCGTAGAGCTCCACATCCAGGGGCATGACGAGGATGGTCGCGCCGGCCTTCAGGCCGGTGACGCCCTCCGCGCGCCGCTCCTGGGCCCCGGCCCGCGTCCCCGCGAGACAGAGGAGGGCGGCCAGCATCCACGCCACGCCACGGATTGCGCCCACGGACCACCTCCCGGATCGATCTGTACCCTGTGCCGAGTCTGGCCCATGGTACCGGGATCAGGGCTCCTGGTGGCTGATGAACTGCGCGGCCTCCCCGGAGGGGGCCAGGATCACGTTGTCGATGAGGCGGGTGCCGCCGATGACCACGGCGGCCGCGAGGGCCGCGGGCCGGGTCACGGTCCCGGCGAGGGAATCGAGGGTGGACAGGTCCACCAGGCTGCAGTACTGGATCTCGTCGGCAGCCGACATCTCGGCCCGCGCCATGGCCTCGAGGGCGGCGGCGTCGCGCTCCCCGGCCCTGAAGGCCGCCTCGGCCTTGGCGAGGCCCCGGCTCACCCCGAGGGCCCGCTCCCGGTCCGCCGGGACCAGGTAGCTGTTCCGCGAGCTCATGGCGAGGCCGTCGGCTTCGCGGACGGTGGGGGCCACGAGGATGTCCACGGGGAGGTTCAGGTCCTTCACCACGCGCCGGATGATGGCGCACTGCTGGAGGTCCTTCTGGCCGAAGAAGGCCAGGTCCGGCTGGACGAGGTTGAAGAGCTTGGCCACGACGGTGGCCACCCCGCGGAAGTGCCCGGGCCGGAAGGCCCCGCACAGGGCGTCCGCGATGGGCCCCACGGAGATGGAGGTGCTGAACCCGGTGGGGTAGATCTCGGAGGCCTCCGGCATGAACAGGATGGCGACGCCGAGGCGCAGGCACAGGTTCTGGTCCCGCTCGAGGTCCCGCGGGTAGCGGGAGAGGTCCTCGGAGGGGCCGAACTGGGTGGGGTTCACGAAGACGGAGACGACGGTCGCGTCGCAGCGGGCGGTGCTCTGGCGGATGAGGGAGGCGTGCCCCTCGTGGAGGAAGCCCATGGTGGGGACGAAGCCGATGCTCCTGTGGCTGTCCCGGAGCGCCTTGAGGGCGACCTTCAGTTCGGGGATCGTGCGGATGATGCGCATCTAGTCGTCCTGCCCTCGCTGCTTCCAGGCCCGGAGTTCCTCCCGGGCCGGTTCTGGAAGGATATAGGATTCCTGGGGGCCTGGAAACCTTCCCCCCCGGACATCCTCGCCCCATCGGGCGAGCGCCTCCCGAAGCGCTTCAAATCCATTCATATAAGTGCGCACGAATTTTGGCGGTGTTGTGGGAATCAACCCAAGGATGTCATGAAATACAAGTACCTGCCCGGAGCACGCGGCGCCCGCGCCAATGCCAATGGTGGGGATGGAAAGTTCCTGCGTGACCCGCTCGGCCAGCTCGGCCGGAACGCCTTCGAGGACGAGGCTGAAGCAGCCCGCGTCCTGGAGCCGGAGCGCGTCCTCCAGCAGCTCCACCGCGGCACCGGCCTCCCGGCCCTGCACCTTGTAGCCGCCCATGCGGTTGAGGCTCTGGGGCGTCAGGCCCAGGTGCCCCATCACCGGGATCTCCGCGTCCACCAGCGCCCGGATCACCGGCACCCGCCGCGCGCCGCCCTCGAGCTTCACGCCCTGGGCCCCGAGGCGCACGAGGCCGCCCGCGTTCCGCACGGCGTCCTCGCAGCCGAGGTGGTAGCTCAGGTACGGCATGTCCACGACCACGAGCGCCCGGGGCCTGCTGCGGACCACGGCCTCCAGGTGGTGGGCCATCATGGCCAGGGTCACGGGCAGGGTGTTCTCGAAGCCGAGGCAGACGTTGCCGACGCTGTCGCCGATGAGGAGGACGTCCACCCCCGAGGCGTCCGCGATCCAGGCGGTGGGGGCGTCGTAGGCCGTGGTCATGACGATGGGGCGCCCCTCGTCCCGCATCCGCTGCAGGTCGGGGATGGTGATGCCTCGTCCGGAGGCGGGTGCGTGGCTCATGGGTGTCCTCGGAGCGGAGTCGGCAGCGGCAGGTTCGCCTGGGTCGGGCTCCAGTCTGCCAGAGGATCCGACTTGGCCGGCAGGAGGAAGGGAACGCCGGCGGCCTCCGCCGCCGACCGGAAGGCCCGGACATCGGCCCGGCCCGCGAAGGCCGCCTCCAGATGGGCGGGCACCCTCGACCACAGTTCCTGGAAGGTCGCCGCCGCGTCCTGGATGGTTGACCGTGCGCCCAGCCGCTCACCCCGGGCCAGCAGCAGGTCCGCCTCGCGGGTGCCGGCCTCCATGGCCAGGTGGGGGAACCGGAGCTCCCGGGCCAGGTTCCGCACGTCGCCCCAGGCGGAGAGCGCTTCGGCCAGCACCGCCTCCGCGGGCCCCGCCCCCTCCAGGAGCAGCGCGTGGGCCCGCCGCCACTCCACCTCCAGCCATCGGGAGCCGGATCCCTCCACGGGCCCCTTGAGGCGCTCGAGGTGGGTCCACGCGGCCTCCGCGGCCTCGCCGCCCTCCAGGGCCTCGGCCTGGACGTAGCGCAGGCGCGCCAGGCGCTCCCGCCACACGAGGCCGGCCTCGCCGTAGCGGTTCGCCGCCTCCTGGAAGCGGCGCAGGGCGGCGGGCCAATCCCCGCGGAGGACATCCAGCTCGCCCGCGATGAAGGCCGCGTCGCCCCGCTCCTGCGGGGTGAGCAGGTCCTCGCGGACCTCCGCGGCCCGGGCGGCGAGGAAGTCGGCCTGCACCAGGTCCCCCAGCACCGCCAGGGTGCGGGCCTTCCAGAGAAGGGCCCGGGAGGCGCCCACCGGGTCCTGGAGCCCCTGGAACCGGCGGAGGGCGCTGTCGAGGTGGGCGAGGGCCGGCCCGAGGCTCTGCTGGAACCCCCGGGCGATCCCCAGGTCCAGCCGGCAGGCGGCTTTCAGGCCCGGATCCTCCTGGGCCCCGGCATGGACGAGGGCCTCGTCCAGGAGGCGGCACGCCGCCTCCGTCTGGCCCATGCCCAGGTGGATCTGGCCCAGGGCGCCCAGCACGGCCGCGAGCCCCCGGCGGTCCCCGGCGTGCTCGAAGAAGCGCCGGGCGGACTGGAGCGTCTCCAGGGCCTGCTCGAACTGGCAGCGCTGGCCCTGCACCCGGCCCAGTTCCAGGAGGAGGGCCACGTGGTCCTCGCGCCCATCCGCGGTCTCCCGCCGGGCCAGGAGGAGGAGGCCCTCCTCCAGGGCCCTGGCGGCCTTGGGGACCGCGCCCTGGGCCGCGTGGAGGCGCCCCAGGGCGAGGCGGAGCCGCACCTGCTCGCCGTGGAAGGGATGGTCCGCGAGGCAGGCCGCGGCGGACCGGATGGACTGGTGGGCCGCCTTGAAGGCGCGCAGGCCGATCTCGAGGCAGGCCGCCTTCCGGTGGAAGCGTGCCGCCCACTCCTCCTCGGTGGAACCCGGGGCCGGCTCGCCCAGGGCGCCGAAGGCCTCGGCCAGGGCCGCGCGGGCCCGGGCGAGGTCGCCCACCTGCGCCCAGGCGTCGGAAAGGCACGCGTGGAGCCGCGCGCTGGGAACGGGTCCGGGCCCCAGCCCGAGGGCCTCATCGACGGCGGCCTGGGCCTCCGCGGGCCCCGGGCGTTCCCGCCGGAGGGCCTCGATGACCTGCTCCACCGCGGAGACGGGATCCTGGGCCCGGGCCCGCAGGCGCACCGCGAGGACCGGGCTCCCTGCCTCCGCCTCCAGGGCCCGGAGCAGGGCGGCGGCCACGGCGCGGAGCTCGCCCGGGGCGGAGCCCTCCAGGGCCAGCTCCCGCACCAGCGCGGACGGGACCCGCAGCCGCCCATCCGCGGCGACGGCGAGCTGGGCGTCCTGCAGGGCCTGCAGGGGCGCCTCCGCGGCATCCGGATCCTGGCCGAGGACCCGGGCCAGGACCGCCGCCGCCACCGGGGCCTCGGCGAGGGCGAGGGCCTTCAGGGCCCTGCGGGCCTGGGGCTCGAGGCGGGCCGCCCGCGCCGCCAGGATGGCCTGGATCTCCGATTCCCCGGGTCCGGGCGGCGGGGGCGCCCCGGGCGCGAGGGTCCAGGCGCCGCCCTCCCTGACGAGGTCCCCGCGGAGGATGGCCATGTCGAGGATCCGGCGCAGGAGGCCGGGATTGCCCAGGGCCGAGGCGCAGACCGCCGTGGTGTAGGCCTCCGGCAACCGGTGGGCGCCGAGGGCGTCCGTCAGGGTCTCCTGGAGGCCCGCCTCGTCCACGCGGTCCAGGACCACGATGGCCGCCCCGGGCCCGTTGCCCGCCGAATCCAGCCAGGACTTGAGGCCCTGGCAGGTGCCGGCCCCCCGGAAGGACAGGATCCAGGGGAGCCGGGAATGCCCCGTCAGGCCGCGGAGGAGGTCCAGCACATCGACGCCCATGAGCTCCAGGCCCCGGAGCAGGAAGAGCCTCGGGTGCAGGGCGTCGGCCCAGGCCAGGGCCCCCAGGGCGGCTTCCACCTCGTCCACCTCGAGGCGCCGGTCCGGCGCGACGGGCTTGCGCCCGCCCCTCAGGAAGGCGAAGCTGGCCATCCTCCGCGCCAGGGACCTCGCCAGGCCGGGCTCCGCGGCGTACAGGTCCGCCTCCAGGCCCGTGAGGGCCTCCCCCAGGATCCGCCCCAGGAAGGCCCCCGCCCTCTCCCCGGGCAGGAGCTCCACATCCACCACCCACCGGCCCTCGGTCTGGGCCGCCGCGCCCGCCCAGTCGCAGAGGCGGTCCTGGTCCAGGCCCTCCTCCCCCGTGAGGAAGACCGCGCGCTCCGGGGTGGCCGGGGACCCGAGGCCCAGCATCAGGGACTTGAGGTAGGTCAGCTCACGCGAACGGCCCCGGATCGGCACCGAGGCCGGGTCCGCCAGGGCCTGGAGGTCCTCCCAGACCCGCGCGGTCCCGGGCCCGGGCGGCGCGTCCGGGAGGGCCAGGCCCGGCCCCGGCCAGGGCTCGGGCCCCAGCACCCGCGGCGCCAGCACCCGGCCCGGCTTCAGGCCCACCACCTCCGGATCCGCGAGCCGGGGCGTCCGGGACGAGGCCAGCGCCTCCGCGACGGCGGCCTCGAGGGCCTTCCGCCCGGGCGCGTCCACGGAGCCCCACAGGCGCGGGTAGGGGATGCCCTCCAGCTTCTGGAGGAACCACGCGGCCTTGGCGTCGTGGCCCATGCGGGCCGGGCCCGGGTCCAGGGGGGAGGCCTGGTCGAAGGCGCGCAGGAAGTCCTCCCGGATGGCGTCCAGCACCCGGGGCGGAGGCAGGGGCTCCCAGAGCTGGAGGAGCTGCCGGGGACCCTCCCCGTCCTGGCGCACCACGCGGAAGGAGCATCCCGCCCCCGTGGCGGGTCCGTCCAGCTCGCGCACCTCCGCGAACCACCGGCCCCCGAGCCGCCACCCGCGCCCCATCAGGCCTCCGCGCCGGAAGGGGTCGGGCTCGTCTCGGGTCGCGGAGAATTCATGGCGCGATTGTACCAGGTGGTCCGGAACACCCCCCGGCGGCAAAACACGACGGCAATATCCTGTTTGAACCCAGCAGGTACGCGGAATTCCAGCATCACTTTTCCTTTGACGTGATTGCGATCGATACGCAGAATCATGTTCGTCGATTGACATCCTTGTGCAGCTTCCCGGAGGAGAACGCCTAAGATACGGGGTGCCGGGCCCTGACAACGCGGAGCGTGCCAGATGACTGAAAAGGTTGAAGTTGTCAACTCATGGGACACACGGCTCGCCCTGTGGTTCGATGAGGAGCACAGCGCGTCCAGGCGATTCCTCGTGAGCGCCGCGGTGTGGGCCCTGGTCGGGACCTTCCTGGGGCTGCTCGCGGCCTCCGAGTACTACTGGCCCGACCTGGTCCACAACGTGCCGCAGCTCCAGTTCGGGCGCCTCCGGCCGACCCACGTGAACGTCGTGGCGTTCGGGTTCATCTCGATGGCCAACATCGGCGCCATCTTCTACGTGGTGCCCGAGCTGTGCCGCACCCGGCTCTGGAGCGAGCGCTGGGCCAACGTCCTGATGGTGGCCTGGAACACCGTGATCCTCGCCGGCATCCTCTGCCTCACCAACGGCATCACCGAGGGCCGCGAATACGCCGAGCTCCCCTGGTTCATCGACATCCCCGTGATGGCGGCCCTGATCCTCTACATCGTCATCGTGTGGGGCACGGTGCTCAGCCGGAAGGAGCGGCAGCTCTACGTGTCCATCTGGTACATCGCCGGCACGACGCTGTGGTTCCCCGTCGTCTACCTCATCGGCAACCGGGTGTTCTTCTCGGTGCCCGGCATCGGCGACGCCATCGCCAACTGGTTCTACGGGCACAACATCCTCGGGCTCTGGTTCACCACCAACGGCATCGGCCTGGCCTACTACTTCCTGCCGAAGATCACCCGCAATCCGCTCTACAGCCACCTGCTCAGCATCGTCGGCTTCTCCACGATCGCCATGTTCTACACGCCGACGGGCACCCACCACCTGCTCCAGAGCCCCGTCCCCGAGTGGCTGAAGGCGGTGGCCGTCATCTCCTCCGTCATGCTGCTCGTCCCGGTGATGAGCGTCCTCGTGAACTTCTTCCTCACCATGAAGGGCAAGTGGGGCATGATGGCGACCCACCTCCCCCTGCGGTTCTTCATCACGGCCCTCGGCTTCTACCTCCTGACCTGCTTCACGGGGCCCTTCCAGGCCACCCGCTGGATCAACTGGTACCTGCACTTCACCCACTGGGTCGTCGGCCACGCCCACTTCGCGCTGCTGGGCACCTTCGGCTTCATCGGCTGGGGCGCCATCTACTACGTGGCGCCGCGGGTGTCGGGCCGCCAGTGGTACTCCCGGCGGCTGGCCAACGCCCACTACTGGCTCTCCCTCATCGGCACCACGCTCATGATCATCGCCCTCACCGTGGCCGGGCTCATCCAGGCTTCGGCCTGGGAGGAGGGCCTCCCGGTCTACCGCGGCGTGATCATGGTGGCCCCCTTCATGCTCATGCGCGCCTTCTCGGGACTCCTGATCGTCCTGGGCCAGGTGCTCTTCGTCTACAACGTCTACAAGACGCTCGTGGCCGCGGAAGAGGCGGTGGAGGGGCCCCTCGAGGACGCCCCCCAGGCCCAGCCCGCCGGCGCACAGTCCTGAGTCCGGGGAATCCATGACCACGCCACGCGCAAACTACCTCTACCCCGCCCTGGGCCTCACGCTGATCATGGCCTCCATCATCTTCGTGGTGGTCCTGGTCCCGCGCTGGACCTTCAGGCCCCCCGAGCCGAGGGACCTCCGCGACTACACGGCCCAGGAGCTCCGCGGCCGCGAGATCTACAAGCGGGAGGGCTGCTGGTACTGCCACTCCATGGTGAGCCGGCCCCAGGACTGGGACCACGGCCGCCGTTCGCGCTCCTCCGACTACTTCTACGACGCCTACCATCTCCTCGGCTCGGAGCGGTCCGGTCCCGACCTCGCCAACATCGGCGGCAAGTTCCCCGACCAGTACCACATGCTCCACCACAAGAACCCCCGCTACGTGAAGCCCGGCTCGATCATGCCCCGGTACGACTACCTGCCGGAGCAGGACCTCACCGACCTCACGGCCTACCTCCAGAGCCTCGGCCCCTACGGCACCCGCGCCCTGGACGTGGAGGGCGGCAAGGACCGCTACGCGGCCACCGGCGAGACCCGCTGGGCCTACGTGCGCGACTACACCTGGGTCGGCGGCCCCCTGGACGGCGTCACCGAGAAGGTGGCCTTCTGGAAGCTGGACGTGGCCCACCAGCGCGCCCTCAACGAGCAGCTCTACGGCGAGCACCCCGAGGTGCCCTTCAAGTACTCCGCCGAGATCGAGGAGCTGATGTACGGCTCCAGCCACGAGGCCGCCAACGCCAAGGGCGCCCTGCAGGGCCTCGCCACCCCCGTCTTCCCGAACAAGGAGGCCCTGGAGGAGGCCCGGCTCAAGGACCCCGAGGCCCGCGCCTGGACGGAGAACAGCTTCCGCGAGGGGCAGATCACCGACAAGAACCGCCTCCTGGCCAACTACGGCAAGGGCCTGTTCAACAACCAGTGCGCGCCCTGCCACGGCGTCACCGGCAACGGCAAGGGCCAGGCGGCCTTCTCCATGACGAAGCGCCCCGCCAACTTCACCGAGGACAAGTACGCCGGCTTCACCGTCGACGCCTGGTACTGGCGGATCAGCCGCGGCGTGCCCGGCACCCAGATGCCGCGGTGGGAATACACCCTCGACGCCAACCAGCGCCTGACCCTGGCGGCCTTCCTCCGCTACGTGGCCCAGAACAAGGGCCTCGGGAAGCTGGAGGGCGTCCCCGCCGACTACGGGAAGGCCCCGGCTCCCCCCGAAACGACCCATCCAGGCGCGAAGTGAGGCGACCATGACCAGCGATCCCCTCAAGGACAACCGGGAGGACGAGGACCTCATGGAAGAGGTCTCCGGAACCAAGGTCGGCCACGGCAAGGCGCCCTTCGCCCTCGTGATCATGTATCTCGTCATCCTCGTCTGGGCCGTGCTGGCCTGGATCCGGCCCAGCGGCACCTGAGGAGCGGCACCCATGCGCACTGTTTCCCGGGCCACGGCCCTCCTCCTCCCCCTCCTCCTCCTGGCCTGCTCCGACAAGGGCCTGAGCACCCGGCGCGAAGGCGCCGGGGGCGTGGTCCTGTCGGCCACTGCGGCGCCCAAGGGCCTGGAGCCCGGCGCCGACCGGGCCCCCTACCCCCTGGGCCTCCCCTCCGCCCTCAAGGGCCGGGCCGTCTACACCGCCAACTGCGCGTCCTGCCACGGCACCCTGCTCACCGCCGCCGAGGAGGCCGACCTGAAGAAGCAGGCCGCCCTCCCCGCCGGGCACCCCGACCGGGGCGCCAAGGAGCGCGAGCTCGCCGCCGAAGGGCGCTGGCCCGTCCAGGCCCGCCGGGGCGGACCCGACTTCCTCCAGCGCGCCTGGCGCTTCCAGCGCACCCCGGGCCAGCTCTTCCAGCTCATCGCCTACGGCAGCGCCCCCCGCATGGAGGGCGACCCCTCCCAGGGCCGCATGGAGCACCCCGGCCCCAGCGGCAGGATGGGCGAGGGCTGGATCCGCGCCATCAAGGACCTCCGCGGCGACCAGCTCGTGGCCACGGGCGACCCGGTCCCGGTCTGGAACGCCGTCTACTACGTCTGGAGCCGCGCCATCGCGGCCGCCGGCCCCACCCGGTTCAAGGAGGTGTGGGACATCTACGGCCAGAACTGCTCCGTCTGCCACGGCGACACCGCCCAGGGCAACGGCCCCCTGGCCCGGACGCTCAATCCGCCCCCCTTCAACTTCTCGGACCGCAAGGCCCTGGCCCAGACGACGGACGCCTTCCTCTTCTGGCGCATCTCCGAGGGCGGCCAGTTCGAGTCCATCCCGCCCGCCGTGCGGCGCTCCATGTCGCCGGAGGCCCTGCAGCAGTTCGTCCACCAGTGGTCGGCCATGCCCAGCTGGCGCGGCGTCCTGACCGAGGACCAGCGGTGGATGCTGGTGGACGGCGTCCGCAGCCGGACCTATGAGCACGAGTAGGAGGCTCCGAATGACCGAGAACGCCCGCCGGACCTTCCTCAGGATCGTGACCGGCATCCCCATCCTCGGGGGCGCCGTCCTGGCGGCCTCCGCCATCCTCCGCTACTTCAAGCCCACCATGGTGGGCGGCCCCAAGGGCCTGGTGGCCCCCCCCGACGAGGCCGGCAGCAGCATCCAGGCCGTGGCCTCGCTCTCCGAGCTGACCCAGCCCTGGGACTTCAAGGAGTTCATCTACATCCGCAAGTCGGTGGAGTATTCCAGCCGCAAGATCCAGGGCGCCAAGATCCCCGGGTTCGTCGTCCGGGTTCCCGACGAGTTCACGGACCCCAAGGACCCCAAGTCGAAGTTCGTGGTCGTCCAGCGCATCTGCCCCCACCTCGGGTGCACCTTCAACTTCGTGAAGAGCCCCGAGGAGCTCTCGGGCGGCTACAACTACAAGCCCCCCGCGCCCACCCACCCCTATTTCGCCTGCCCCTGCCACCTGTCGGTCTACGATCCGACCCGGAAGCAGGAGGTCGCCCTCCAGGGCGCCCTGCCGGGGAAGGTGGTCTCGGGCCCCGCCCCGCGCCCGCCCCGCACCATGACCTTCGACATCAAGGACGGCCAGATCCTCATCACCGGAACGGAAGGAGGCGGCGTTGGTTAGTGCCATTCCCCACCTGCTGCGCGGTCTCCTCCGCGCCCCCGCCACCTTCCGCGACTGGTTCCGCACGCGCTGGGAGAAGATGGATCTCTTCGACGAGGGCAACGTCGTCAAGGCGCGCACGAACCCGTGGTACGCCATCGGCGGCATGTGGTACTGGGTCTGGATGCTGGTGATCCTCAGCGGCGTCGTGCTGATGATCTACTACATCCCCGTCACGGACCAGGCCTACCACTCCATCGAGCGCATCCAGCAGAACTGGCGCTGGGGCCCCGTTCCCATCGGATCCCTGGTCCGCGGCCTCCACAAGTACGGGGCCGACGCCTTCATCATCCTGGCCACCCTGCGCGTCTACCGCATGTGGTTCACGGGCGAGTACAAGCAGGGCAACGAGTTCAGCTTCATCATCGCCCTCCTGATCCTCATCATCGGGATGTACTCGGGCCTCACCGGCTACCTCCTGATCTGGAACCAGCGCGCCCTCTGGGCGACCAAGGTGATGGCCACCTTCCCCACCTACCTGGACCAGAACCCCAGCTGGCTCCCCCTGGGCGACTTCATCAACTGGACCAACCAGGGCAAGACCACCGCCCAGATCCTCCTCGGCGGCACCAGCATCGGCCCCGCCACCGTCACGCGCTTCTACGCCTTCCACTTCATGCTGAGCTTCGTGCCCATGGTGTTCTTCGAGCTGCGGGTCTACCGCCGCGGCTTCCGCCGGATGAACATCAGCAGGTGGGCCAAGCTCGCCACGTTCGGGATCATCCTCGCCATCGCCATCATGATCCCGGCGGCCCAGGGCAGCCCGGCGAACCCCGAGGTCACCCCCAACCCCATCCTGTCCGACTGGTACTTCCTGGCGATGTACCACTTCCTCAAGCTCCAGGACCCCTATCTGGCCACCGTGCTCACCGTGGCGATCCCCTTCCTGGTGCTGCTGGCCATGTTCCTGGACCGCCGTCCGGAGCGGGAGTGGGGGGCCCGCCAGATCCCCAACTGGATCGGCGTCGCCGGCCTCATCTACTTCGTCGTCTTCAGCTTCCTCATCCTCAACGGCATCGCCGACCTGCACCGGGATGCCCCGCTGTGGTACTACTCCATGGGCCTGTTCCTCCTGATCGGCTACGTCCAGGACTGGGCCTACGTGATGCGGCGGGACGGGAAGCGGTGGCACGAGACCTTCCATGTGTTCTTCGTGGCCTTCATCCTCGTGTGCATGTCGGCCAACACCCTCTACCACTACTTCGGGGACATCCGGGAGTGGAACGTCCTCGCCAAGGACGAGATGCCGAGGGTGCTGGAGACCCTGCAGAAGGCGAACCCCCTGGCCACCCCCGACCAGGCCTACGAATGGCTCGAGAAGAACCGGCCCGGCCTCAACCTCTGGCTCACCAGCCACAAGGGACCCAACAAGCCCGCCGGCATGGAGCTCTGGCTCCTCCACGTGATCGCCTGGATCGGGATCATCGTGTCCGGCACCTTCATCGGCCTGGGCCGCTGGGGCCGGGCCAAGGACGCCGAGGCCGCCAAGGCCGCGGCGAAGGGGTGAGCCATGACGGAGCTCCGGCGCATCCAGGCCTGCAAGTGGACCGGTTCCGCCCTGGCGGTGGTCCTGCTCAGCGCGACCTTCTCCCGGTGGAACGCCTTCAAGGCCGCGCCCGGCGCCCTCACCTACGCCGGCATCCTCCTGGCCCTCACCGCCCTCCTGGCCCTCCTCGCGTCCCTGGCCGTCGTGGTCTACGCCGAGGAGCGGGCCCGGGGCCGGCTCAACCGGTCCCGCCCCCGCCTGGAACGCTGGGCCAACCGCTTCTTCCCCCGCCACGAACCTGAATCCCGGTGATCCCATGCGCAAGCGACCCGTCTTCGGCGTGATCTTCCTCCTGACCGGGCTGGGCCTGTTCGGGTACCTGCTCGGGCGCGGCCTCCTGACCGAGGCCGGCCCGCCCCCGGGCCTCCCGGTGCCCAAGGACCTGGTCCTGGAGACGACGAACAAGGAGCCCTTCCGGCAGTTCGACGTGATCAAGTGGCTGGGCTGGGCCTTCGTCGCCGCCGCCCTCGCCGAGGTCGGCGCCGCCTACCTGCGCCGCCCGTCCACCACCGTGGACCAGTAGGGGACGACATGTACCGCAAATTCCTGCGCCTCACCAAGAGCCTCACGGTCAGCTTCGAGAAGGTCGTCAACTTCCTGACGACCCAGGAGCACAACCCCCTCTACTTCCACGGCGCCCTTCCGCTCTACATCTTCTGGTTCCTCATCTTCTCGGGGATCCTCCTGTGGATGTACTACATCCCCACCCTGGACCGCGCCTGGTCCAGCGTGAACTACATCTCGGCCCTGCCGGTCCCGGGCGATCCCGTCAACGAGGCCGCCGGCATCCCCTACGGCGCCGTGGTGCGCGGCATCCACCGCTGGGGCGCCGCGGGGATGATGATCACGACGATCCTCCACATGCTCCGGGTCTACTTCACGGACCGCCACCGGAGCTGGCGCTGGCTGCCCTGGGTGACCGGGGTCGCCCTCCTGGCCTTCGTGCTCTTCGTGGGGCTCACGGGCTACCTCCTCGTCTGGGACGCCCGGGCCTACTACATCGTCGTCGCCACCCAGCGCCTCCTGGAGGCCGTGCCCGTGGCGGGCGCAGCCCTCTCCCGCTTCCTGGTCGGGGGCGACGGCATCACGGACTACACCCTCACCCGGTTCCTCTTCTTCCACGTCGGCGGCGCGGTCCTGATCTTCCTGCTGGTGTGGATGCACTTCATCCGGCTCAAGCAGCCGGTGGCGACCCCCAGCCGGGCCACCAACTTCATGGTCCTGGGCTTCATCCTCGTCGCCGCGGGCACCCTCCCGGCCATCAACATCACCCGCGAGCTGCTCCAGAAGTACGCCGCGGACCCCCGGATCGCCGCCCAGGCCCTCTACGTGGCCAGCGACGCCCCGGCGCAGATCGGCACCCTGGTCGACACCATCCGCTACGACGCCTGGTACATGTTCCCCTACTGGCTCGTCCAGAACGTGGGGGTGACCTGGACCTGGCTCATCCTCGGCGGCGCGACCCTCCTGCTGTGCGTGGCCCCCTTCTACCCCAAGGACCGCCGGGCCAACATCGCCGAGGTGATCGAGGCCAAGTGCACCGGGTGCACCTTCTGCAGCCAGGACTGCCCCTTCGAGGCCATCACGATGGTCGACCGGGCCCCGGGCAGCAAGTTCAAGCAGATCGCCGTCGTCCAGGCGGCAAGGTGCAGCGAATGCGGCATCTGCGTCGGGGCGTGCCCCTTCCAGGCCATCGAGCTGCCGGAGCTGCATTCCAAGACCCTCGAGGCCGACCTGCTGGACCTCGTGAAGAAGGGAGCCTGAATGTCCGACGCGAAGAAGACCATCATCGGATTCGTCTGCGAACGCAGCCTGCCCCTGGAATACATGCTCGACGGGGGGAAGGCCCTCCTCGACGACCCGGACACGAAGGTCGTGATCGTCCCCTGCTCGGGGATGGTCAAGCCCACCTTCCTGGAGACGGCCCTGGCCAAGGGCGCCGACGCCACCTTCGTGTGCGGATGCGCCATCGGGGACTGCCACTACCGGACCGGGAACCTCATGATCCGCGAGCGCCTCGAAGGCAAGCGCAGCCCCAAGCTCCGCAAGACCACCGACCGCCGGAAGGTGGGCATGTTCTTCGTCACCATGAAGGACCGCACCGCCTTCCTCGCCGCCCTAGCCGAATTCAAGGCGGGCCTCGACGCCCGCCCCGCCCAGGAGGAGTGAACCATGCCCGCCCCCGCGAAGAAGGCCGAGGCGCGCCCCGTGGACTACGTGGTGATGCTCCGCTACCTGCTCTTCTACGTGTTCTTCTTCGGACTCCTCTACCTCGTCGGGCTGTTCGGCGAAGTGGCCGAGAAGTGAGGTGAACCCGTGACCCTGCCCCCCGATCCCGAAACCCACGCCCGGCCCCGGGAGGACGAGGACACCGTCTCCCTCCTCCGGATCCTGAAGGAGAACCGGTTCCTCGCCCAGATGATCCTGTTCTTCGTCCTGATGCTCTTCGTGCCGCTCTTCCTGGCCTGGAAGTTCGACCTTTTCCTGGTGGCGAACTAGCATGGAAACCCCGAACTGGACCCTCATCATCGTCTTCACCGCCGTCGGGCTCGCCTTCGCCGCCGGCTTCGTGCTCTTCGCCCTGTGGGCCATCCGCGACGGCCAGTTCCAGGACGTCGAGGGGGTGAAGTTCCGCATGCTCGAGGACTTCAATCCCAAGAAGGGGCGCACCGCCCCCCGGGACTGAGCCTCAGGGCATCCCGATCCAGTACTTCAGGAGTCCGAGCCGGCCCGCCAGCTCGGCGAACCGCTCCACGGGGAAGCCCATCACCGTCGCGAAGCTGCCTTCGATGCGCTCCACGAACAGCGCGGCGATGCCCTGGATGGCGTAGGCCCCGGCCTTGTCCCTGGGCTCGCCGGTGGCCGCGTACCAGCGGGCCTGGGCGGGACTGACCGGCCTCAGGAAGACCTGGGCGGTGTCCACGAGGACGTGGCACTCCCGGTCCCGGCGCAGGCAGAGGCCCGTGTGGACCTGGTGGGCCCGGCCCTGGATGAGGGCCATCATCCGCGCGGCGTCGGCCTCGTCGACCGGCTTGCCCAGGTTGTGGTGGTCGCAGGCCACCGTGGTGTCGGCCGCGATGACCCACCGCCCGGGGTTCACCATGCCGACGATCTCGGCCTTGGCCCGGGCCAGGCGCGCCACCATGGCCTCGGGGTCCTCCCCGGGCAGGGGGGTCTCGTCGACGTCGGGGGCCCAGACCTCGTAGGGGATGCGGAGGGCCTCCATCCACTGGCGGCGCCGCGGGGACGCGGACGCGAGGATGGGCGGCTCGACGTGGAGGGTGATTTCGTGATCCATGGGCATGACCGGCGCGCAGTCTTCGATCTTCCCATCAATGGCGCCCGCGGCGAACGCGAAATCCGTCCCGGGCTCTGCCAGACTGGGCGCATGTGCCTGATCCTGGTGGCCTGGAAGGCCCACCCCGACTTCCCCCTGGTGGTGGCCGCCAACCGGGACGAGTTCTACGCCCGGCCCACGGCGGCGGCGGCGCCCTGGCCCGGGGACCCCCGGGTCCTCGCCGGGCGGGACCTGGAGGCCGGGGGAACCTGGCTGGGGATCCGCGAGGACGGGCGGTTCGCCGCCGTCACCAACGTGCGGGAGCCGGGCGCCCCCAGGGGCGCCCTCTCCCGGGGCGGCCTCACCCGGGCCTTCCTCCTCGGCGACGCGCCGCCGGGGGCCTACGCCGCGGCCCTGGAGCCGGAGCGCCATTCCGGGTTCAACCTGCTGGTCGCCGACCGGGACGAGCTCTGGTACGCCACCAACCGGGACGGGCCGCCCCGGCGGCTGGAGCCGGGCGTCTACGGCGTCTCCAACCACCTCCTGGACACGCCCTGGCCCAAGCTGACCCGGGCCAAGGAGGCCTTCCGCGCAGCCCTGGGCGCCCTCCCCGGACGCGAGGGCCTCTTCACCCTCCTGGGGGACCGGGAGATCGTGCCCGACCCCCTCCTGCCCGCGACGGGGGTGAGCCTGGCCTGGGAGCGCATGCTCTCCGCCGTCTTCGTGGCTTCGCCGGACTACGGCACCCGGGCCTCCACGGTCGTCCTCCGGGACGCCCGGGGCGGGGTGCTCCTGGAGGAGCGCGGGGCGGGCCCCGGCGCCCGGCCGGAGCCCACCCTGCTGGCCCGGGGGCCGGATCAGATCAGCGGCGCGAGCAGCTCCCGGTAGACGGGGATCGGCCAGCGGGAGGCGGCGCAGTCCTTCTCGAGCTGGTCGAGGACGTCCCGCAGCAGCTCCTGGGCGTGGCGGACGGGGCCGCCGAAGGCCTCGGTTCGGGCGTGCAGGTCCTCCCGGGCGTCGGCGGCCACCATGGCCTCCTTGAGGGCGGCGAGGCGGTCCTGGGCCACCCCCGCGAGCCTGGCCTGGGTGGCCAGGGCGGCCCGCAGGGACTCGGGGGCCGGGACGCCGGCCGCGGCCAGCTTGGCCAGGGCGTCGGCCCGGGCGGCCAGGTCGTCCATGACCGCCGGCAGCAGGAGGGTCTCGGCCATCTCGCGCAGCACCTGGGCCTCGATGGCGATGGCCTTCTGGTACTGCTCGTGGCGGATGTGGACGCGGGCCTCCAGCTCCTCCCGGGTGAGGATCCCGGCCCGGGCGAAGACCTCCTGGCTCGCGGGCTCCTCCCAGATGCGCAGCGCGGCCACGGTGTCGCGGGCGTGGGGCAGGCCGCGGCGCTCCGCCTCCTGGGCCCAGGCCTCCGCGTAGCCGTTGCCCTCGAACCGGATGGCGCGGGTGGCGGTGACGGCCTCCCGGATCACCGCCATGGCCGCGGCCCGCGTGGGCTTCCCGGCGGCCATTTCCTCGTCCATCCGGACGTTCATGGCGTCCAGGGCCTCGGCGACGGCGGCGTTGATGACCGTCAGGGGGAAGGCGATGGCCTGGGAGCTGCCCACGGCCCGGAACTCGAACTTGTTCCCCGTGAACGCGAAGGGGCTGGTGCGGTTCCGGTCGGTGGCGTCCTTCTCCAGGGCGGGGAGGCTGCCCAGGCGCAGGTCGAGGAGCTGCTTCTCGGTGGCCTCGGCCACGTCGCCCCGCTCGATGGCGTCGAGGATGGCGCTGAGCTGGGTCCCCAGGTAGACGCTCATGATCGCCGGCGGCGCCTCGTTGGCGCCCAGGCGGTGGTCGTTGCCCGCGAAGGCGATGGCGGCCCGCAGGAGGCCGCCGTGGCGGTGGATGGCCTTCAGGACGGCGCCCAGGAAGTAGAGGAACTGGAGGTTCTCCGCCGGCGTCCGGCCCGGATCCAGGAGGTTGTGCCCCTCGTCGGTGGCCATGCTCCAGTTGACGTGCTTGCCGCTGCCGTTGATGCCCGCGAAGGGCTTCTCGTGGAGGAGCACGGCCAGGCCGTGGCGCTCGCCGACGCCCTTCAGGATCTCCATGAGGAGCTGGTTGTGGTCCGAGGCGAGGTTGGCCGGCTCGTAGATGGGGGCGAGCTCGAACTGGTTGGGGGCCACCTCGTTGTGCCGGGTCTTGGCGGGGATGCCCAGCTTGAAGCAGGCCAGCTCCACCTCCTGCATGAAGCCCAGCACCCGCTCCTTGATGCTGCCGAAGTAGTGGTCCTCCAGCTCCTGCCCCTTGGGGGGGCGGGCGCCCTGGAGGGTGCGGTTGGCGAAGGTGAGGTCCGGCCGCTGCCGGGCCAGCTCCAGGTCCACCAGGAAATATTCCTGTTCGGGCCCGCACTGGGGGATGACCGCCGTGGCCTTGCGCTCGAAGTGGCCGAGGGCGTGCAGGGCGGCCTTGCCGACGGCCTCCATGGACCGCAGCAGGGGCAGCTTGTTGTCCAGGGCCTCGCCGTGGTACCCCACGAAGGCGGTGGGGATGCAGAGGGTCGTCCCCAGCGGGTTCTCCATCAGGAAGGCCGGGCTGGTGGCGTCCCAGACGGTGTAGCCCCGGGCCTCGAAGGTGGCGCGCAGACCACCGGACGGGAAGGAGCTGGCGTCGGGCTCCCCCTGGATGAGCTGGGCCCCGCTGAATTTCTCGATGACCACGCCGGGCTCGTCCCAGCCGATGAAGGCGTCGTGCTTCTCCGCCGTGGCCCCGGTCATGGGCAGGAACCAGTGGGTGAAGTGGGTGGCCCCGTGCTCCAGGGCCCAGGCCATCATGGCCTGGGCCACGCCCTGGGCCGTCTCGGGCGCGAGCGGTTCGCCCCGCCGGAGGCTGGCCCGCAGGGCCTTGAACACCTCCCGGGGCAGGCACTCCCGCATGGTCCTTTCATTGAAGGTGTTGCATCCGAAGTAGCGGCTGGCCTTCATCTGGTCCAGCCTCCGGATGTCAGTTCCCTTGACGGTTTGCCCTGTGGTCATGAGCCCTCCTGGGGATGGACCGACGGAGAAGTACCGGTGGCGGTTTGATGCTGGCCCAGCATAGGCGTCCCCCGCCCCCGCCTCAAGGGAACAAACCGCCCGGGCGCCCGGGAAGGGCTGGGAGGACGCGGTACAATGGGCCCATGAGCGCGCCGACCCTCCCCTACGTCCCCGACCTGGAAAGCATCGATCCCGCCCTGGACCTGGCGGCGGAGATCGCGCGCCTGCGCCGGGAGCGCAACGCCGTCATCCTCGCCCACTACTACCAGGAGCCCGAGATCCAGGACCTGGCCGACTTCGTCGGGGACAGCCTCCAGCTCTCGCAGGCGGCCGCCAGGACCGGGGCCGACGTCATCGCCTTCTGCGGCGTCCACTTCATGGCCGAGACCGCCAAGATCCTCAACCCGGGCAAGCGCGTGGTGATCCCCGACCTGGACGCGGGCTGCAGCCTCGCGGACCGCTGCCCCGCCGACGCCTTCGGCGCCTGGAAGCAGCAGTTCCCCGACCACAAGGTGGTCAGCTACATCAACTGCTCCGCCGGCGTGAAGGCCCACTCCGACATCATCTGCACCAGCTCCAACGCCGTGCGCGTGGTGGAGAGCTTCCCGAAGGATCAGAAACTCATCTTCGCCCCGGACCGCCACCTGGGCCGTTGGGTCATGCGGCAGACGGGCCGCGACCTGGTCCTGTGGCCGGGCTTCTGCATCGTCCATGAGCAGTTCACCGCCAACCGGGTGGCCCAGCTCAAGGCCCGGCACCCGGACGCCAAGGTCATCGTGCACCCCGAATGCGACGCCACCGTCAGCCGCATGGCCGACTTCGTGGGCTCCACCGCGGCCCTGCTCGCCTATGTGGCCAAGGCGCCCGGGCGCACCTTCATCGTCGGCACCGAGGCCGGCATCCTGCACCAGATGCGCAAGGCCCGCCCGGACGCCGAGCTCGTGCCCATCCCCGCGGACAGCGGCTGCAACTGCGCCCTCTGCCCCTACATGAAGCTCAACAGCCTCGAGAAGCTCTACCTGGCCCTGCGCGACCTCCAGCCGGAGATCGTCCTCGACGAGGCGCTCCGGCTGAAGGCCCTCGGGCCCGTGGAGCGCATGCTGGCCCTCGGCTGAGCCTTCACTGCACCCGGGGGTGGACGGGGTGCGCGTCCAGGCGCAGCTCCAGCCGCTCGCCGGGCCCCAGGATGGCGACCTCGGCCCCCGGTTCCAGGTGCGCGAAGGGGAAGGCGGGCGTCGGCGCCAGGATGATCTCGGCCGCCAGCGGTTCCACCGGGCTGAGCTCCCGCCAGGTGTCCAGCGGCACCCGGCGCGTCCGGCCCGCCGCCGTGACCACCAGGCTGCCCTCCCAGGTCAGGTCCAGGTCCAGCCAGGCGCCCAGCACGGGCCCCCGGCCGTCATCCACGGCCAGGCAGCAGCCGGCGCAGGCGCCTCCGGGCAGGCCCACCCAGGCGAGGGTGGGCGCCGGCGCGTGGCCCAGCACCGCCCCGGGCCCGCCCAGGGTCGCGGGATCCAGGCGGGTGCCGTCCCAGCGCCGGATGGAGACGGGATCGGGGAGGCAGGCCAGGAAGGTCACCGTCTCCACCGGCGGGGCCAGCTCGATGGGCAGCCCCGTGCGGGCCTCCCACTTGAGCGCGTAGGCCAGGGCCTGGCGCGCCCGGTTCAGGGCCCGCGGCCCCCCTTCCAGCACCCGCCGCAGGCTGGCCGGGACCAGCGCCTCCGCCAGGGTCTCGGGGCGCCCCTCGCCCAGCTTCGCGAGGCGCAGGTGCTCGAGGCGGTTGAGGTCCACCACGCGCCCGCCCTCGGGCAGCGGCGCCACCAGGGCCCGCCGCTCCACCCGCCCTTCGCGCCAGACGGCCGTTCCCAGCTTCATCGTCCCCTCACACCTGCGACTGCAGCCACGCCTGGGTCTGGGGCCGGATGGGGCGGGGCCTGCCCGTGGCCAGGTCCACCATGACCTGGACGGTCTGCCCTTCGGCCAGCACCACGCGGTCGCCGCCGCGGGTCACGCGGTAGGCGAGGGTGAAGGAGGTGTTCCCCACGTGGACGCAGCGGACCTCCACCTGGACCGCGTCGCCGAGGTGGATGGGCTTGCGGTAGTCCATCTCCACATGGGCGATGTAGAAGCCTTCCTCGGAGAAGGGCCGCCCATCCAGGTACCCCGCCCACCAGCGGGTGCGGGCGTGCTCCAGGTAGACGATGAACATCGCGTGGTTCACGTGCCCCAGGGCGTCCACGTCGGAAAACCGGACATCGATGGGCAGGGAAAAGGGCATGGCGCCTCCTTCCCCCAATGTATCATCCTGTATCCATGGACAGACCTGGCCGCGCCCCCTGGAACCCGGACCGGACCTGGGCGGACCCGCTCATCCTGACCCTCCTCCTGCTCCTCGCGGTCGTGTCGGCGGCGGGGACGCGGGGCCGGTCCAGGGCCGCGGCGAAACCGGCGGAGCGCGTGCAGCTCCAGGGCATGCTGGCGGACGCCGCCCTCGCCTCCCCCAGGGTGCTCAGCACGTGGACGGCCCTGGCGGCCCCGCAGGGCCGGGGCGTGGAGGCCTTCGTCGACCGCGACCTCCAGGGCTGGGACCGCGCGGTCCTCGCGGTCCACGCCGGGGAGCGCGGCGAACTGGACCTCGCCGCGGACCTGGCCGGCGCCGCCCCGGGCGAGGTGGGCGACCTCTTCCGGGCCCACCTCGCCTGGGCCTACCGCGGCCAGGGGACGCCCCTCTCCCGCATCGACGCCGCCCGGGTGCGCCGGGCCCTGGGCGAGGGCTACGCGGGGTGGATCCTCGAGGCCCGCGCCGCGGCCCGGGCCGGCGGCGATCCGGCCCCGCTGGAGGCGAAGGCCGCCGCCTGGGCCGCGCCCCGCGCCCTCGGCCTCGTCGCCGCGGGCCTGGGCATGGGCCTCCTGTTCCTGGCGGGGCTCGCCTTCATCGCCTTCCTCGCCCTCTTCCGCGCCAGGCCCTCGCCCCACCCGCGCTTCGGCATGTCCGGCCGGGCCCTGGTGATCGTGCTCCTGGCCTGGTTCGCCACGCACCTCCTCACGGGCCAGGTGATCAACCTCCTCCTCCTGCCCCTCCCCTTCCTGAGGCCGCTCTTCCTGCCCCTCAGCTACGGCGCCCATGCGGCCCTGGGCCTCGCCTACCTGTGCTGGGCGGAGGACCTCACCCCCGCCGACCTGGCCCGCCGCCTCGCGCCGGGCCGCCACGGGCGGGCCCTCCTGTCCGGCCTCGGCTTCCTGGCCCTGGCCTTCACGGCGGTGGCCGCCGCCAACATCGCCCTCGCCCCCGTCATGCCCCACGGGCAGCCCCCGCAGAAGGAGCTGATGGAGATGCTGGCCCGCACCCGGGGCCCCCTGGCCGTGGCCATGACCTTCCTCACCGTGGCCGTCGCGGCGCCCGTGTTCGAGGAGGTGCTCTTCCGCGGGTTCCTCCTCCCCTGGCTCGGAGAGCGCCTCGCCGCCCGCATGGGCCCCCGCGCCGGCTGGCACCTGGCCGTCGTGGTCTCCGGCCTGGCCTTCGGCGCCATGCACATGCAGCCCCTGGGCATGCCCACCCTGGGCACCCTGGGCATCGTCCTCGGCATGGCCTACCTGCGCACCGGCAACCTGCTCACCTCCATCCTCGTGCACGGGCTCTGGAACGGCGGCATCTTCCTCGCCATGCGCCTGCTGGTCTGAGCGGGAAGGGCCGGGTCCGTCCCCCCAAAAAAGTCCGTCCTGGATCCATTTCCTCGCTGCGCGGAGCTTGGCCGGGCGTGCCCGGCCGGGCGCATCCGGCAACCCCCAGGGCCGGCAGGACTTGGCAATTCGTGAATGGCCCATGGTCCCCGGGGGCCCCCTTGCCGCCGTGGTTCGCCGACCGACATTGGGTCCGCGATCGCCCCTCACCCCCACCATTCATGAATGCCTTTTCCATTCCTTTTGAAAGGCTGTACCCATGCATCGCATGCAATCCCAGGACCTGGCCCATGTCACGGGCGGCTCCCTCTGGTCGGAAATCAGCAAGGTCTTCGGCCGTGAAGGCAAACCCTTCCTCGGCAGGGATCTCCTTGAAGTCGCGGCGGGGGCCGGCGCGGCGGCCGCGGGCGCCGCCCTCGGCCTCCCCATCGCCGCCGCCGGCGCCCTCGGCAAGGCCGCCCAGGCCGGAACCGAAGACTCCATCGACCGAAAGAACGGCATCCACACCGACCGGGGCCCCTGGTACCGGCGGATCCCCCGCAGCTGAACCCCCGGGGCCGTCCCGCCCCGCGGGGCGGCCCCCCCTTCCGGGAGTCCCTCCCCATGAGACATGCCGCATGGGCCGCGGCGGCGGCAGCCCTGTCCCTCCAGGGCGCCGACCCCCCCGCGCGCCGCACCTCCTCCGAGGTGACCCTCCTCCAGCCCACGGGCCCCCTCGCGCAGTTCTACACCTCCCACGCCGGCCTCGGCTTCTCCGGCGTCGGCGAGCGGGACCTGGGCGGCGGCCACGGGCTGCGGTCCCGGATCACCCTGGGCTGGTTCTCGGGACGGCGCGTGCCGGAGACCCCGGACCCGCCCGCCGGGACCGCCTTCCTCTTCGCGCCCGGCCTCGACGTCGCCTACCGCTACCAGTGGCGCGACCTCCCGCGGCGGCCCTACGTCTGGGCCGGCCCCGGCGCCCAGGCCTACCTGGGGTCCGCGCGGGCCCGGCCCGCCGTGGAGGCGGCCGCCGACAACCGGAACCCGGTCCTGGCCACCACCTGGGTGACCACGTCCACGGGGCTCCAGCTCGCCTTCACCGCCGGCGCCGGCCTGGAGCTGGACGCCCGGTGGGGCGTCAACCTCGGCTGCCACTGGACCCGGGCCGGCGGCCGCACCCTCGCCACGGTGGACCTGGGCTTCACCTTCCGGCTGCCGCCCTGACGGGCCCGGCCCCCGCGGCGCCCCGGAGGGGGCGCCGCGGGGGCCGGAAGCGCGGCGGACGGGGTCCGTCTACCGGGCGTATTCCACCGCCCGCGTCTCGCGCATGACGGTGACCTTGATCTGGCCGGGGTACTGCATCTCGCCCTCGATGCGCTTGGTGACGTCCTTGGCGAGCCAGAAGGCCTGGTCGTCGTTCACCTGGCCGGCGTCCACCATGATGCGGATCTCGCGGCCCGCCTGCATGGCGAAGCTCTTCTGGACGCCCTTGTAGCTGTTGGCGATGGCCTCCAGGGCCTCCAGGCGCTTCACGTAGGTCTCGAGCATCTCGCGGCGCGCGCCGGGGCGGGCGGCGCTCAGGGCGTCGGCGGCAGTGATGAGCATGGCCTCCACCGTCTTGGGCTCGAAGTCCCCGTGGTGGCAGCTCATGGCGTGGATGACGGGGTCCTTCTCCCCGAAGCGCTTGAGGAGCTCCATGCCGATCTCGATGTGGGTGCCCTCCACCTCGCGGTCGATGGCCTTGCCGATGTCGTGGAACAGGCCGGCGCGGCGGGCCAGCTTCTGGTCGGCGCCGAGCTCGGCGGCCATGTATTCGGCGATGCGGGCCACCTCCTTGGTGTGCTCCAGGACGTTCTGGCCGTAGCTGGTGCGGTAGTTGAGGCGGCCGATCAGCTTGTGCAGCTTGGGGTGGACATCGGGGAAGCCCAGCCCGATGGCCGTGGATTCGCCCAGCTCCTTGAGGTGCTGGTCCATGTCGATCTTCGTCTTCTCCACCACTTCCTCGATGCGGGCGGGGTGGATGCGGCCGTCGGCCAGCAGCTTGAGGATGGCCTGCCGGGCCACCTCGCGGCGGATGGGATCGAAGCTGGAGACGACGATCGTCTCGGGGGTGTCGTCCACGATGAGGTCGCAGCCGGTGGCCTTCTCCAGGGCCCGGATGTTCCGGCCCTCGCGGCCGATGATGCGGCCCTTGAGGTCATCGCTGGGAAGCTGGACAGAGCTGACCGCCGTCTCGGCGACCACGTCCGAGGCCAGGCGCTGGATGGCGGAGGTGATGGTCCACCGGGCCCGCTTCTGGGCCTCCTCCTGGGCCTCGTCCTCGATGCGGCGCACCAGCTTGGCGCTGTCCATCTTGGCCGTGTACTCCAGCTGGGCGATCAGCTCGGCCTTGGCGTCCTCCCGGGACAGGCCGGCGATCTCCTCCAGGCGGCGGCCCTGCTCCTCCACCAGGCGCTTGTGCTCGACCTGGAGGCCGGTCAACTTCTCCTGCTCCTCCTTGACCCGCTCGGTCTTGAGCTCGATCTCCTTGGTCTTCTGGTCCACCTGGGCGAGCTTCTTGTCGAGGCTGTCCTCCTTGGTCTGGAGGCGCTGCTCCTGCTTGTCCAGGGTCTGCATGCGCTCGTTAGCCAGCTTCTCAGCTTCCTGCCGGGCCTGGAGGGCCTGTTCCTTGGCCTTGAGTTCGGCCTCCTTCTTCAGGGCCTCCGCTTCCCGCTGGCCCCGCTGGACGATCTTCCCGGCCTCCTTCTCGGCCTCGCCGAGGAGGCGTTCACGCTCGGCCCGCAGCTCGGCCTCAGCCTTGGCCGTGGCCTGGGTCACGTCCACCACCGCCTTCTGGGCCTTGCGGAACTGGTAGAAGAAACCGGCTGCGGCCGCGAGGGCCAGAATGAGGCAGATCCAATCCAAGGGGTGCATGACGTCTCTCCGGAGGGTGGGGGAGGCGTCGGCAGACGGATCCGTGGGTCGAAGGGGATCCCCGCTCAGTCGTGGAGGCTTGCCGTGTTCCCTAGCAAGTAGGGGGGCTGCCAGAACTCCGGTTTAAGGCGCGCCGTCGCGCGGAACGCACAAGGCCGGAGGGAAGGCATCCCTGGGCAAATTACGGAACAAGCGCTTGGCCGTCTCACGGGCCTCGCAGGGATCAGATGTCAGTCCCTTCGGTCCGGCCCTGGAAGAGGGGGCCGTCCTCGGGGTTCTCCTCGTCCGGAACATCATCCAGAAGCTTGCTGAGGGTGAGTTCCAGGTCCTGTGTCTGCCGACTTTGGTCCTGCTCCAAACGCGCCGAACGGTGCGCCAGGTTCAGGGCCCCCATCAACAGCCAGGTGGACGTGTCCAGGGCCGTGGGGGGCACCCCCCATCTTAGCTCATAGGCCCGCTCCATGTCGCGGAAGGTGTCTTCCAGGATCGACTTGGCCCGGTCCAGGTCGCCGGGGTCGGCGGTGGACTGGAGGCGGAGGGTCCGGCCCAGGACCTCCAGCTGGACCTCCTGGGGTGCCGTCATTCCAGACCCTCGACCATCTGCAGGATGGTTTCCACCTGCTTGCGGATGCCGTCCCGCTCCTTTTGCCAAGTCGCCTGTTCGGCCTGCAGGTCTTCCACGCGGCGGCGCAGGGTCCTCAGTTCCTCATCGCTCGTGCCCATGTCGGCCTTCAGGGCCGCCAGCTCGTCCCGGTACAGGTTGCGTTGCTGCACCAGGGCTTGAAGCTTGGTCTCGAGTTGTTTCAGCACATCCATGACATCCGCCTTGGGGTTCCATTCTAGATGCTGCGGGGGGGCGCGGCGCCCCTTTTCTCCGCCTCAGGCCCTCAGCTCGGCGCCGAGGCCCCGGGCCGCGGCCAGGGCCGCCTGGACCCATCCGTCCACCTCCTCGCCGGTGAGGGTCCGGTCCATGGCCTGGAAGCGGAGGCGCACCAGCCAGGCCTGCCGGCCCTGGGGCAGGCTCTTGTGGCGGAACACGTCCACGCAGCGCAGGTCCAGGAGGGGGGTGTCCGCCAGGGCGGCGGCCAGGGCCCCGTGCAGGGCCGCGTAGGCCTGGTCCAGGCCCACCAGGAGGCTGAGGTCCCGCTGGACGACAGGGAACCGGCTGAAGGGCTTGAACTTGGCGATCACGCGCTCGCCCGCGTCCGGCAGGTCGGACAGGGGGAGCTCCACGTGCCAGCCCAGGCCGACTTCGGAGCCGGCCTCCCAGCCGGTGAGCGCCCAGCGGTCGAAGCCGGCCAGGGCCGCCTCCGGCACGCCGAGGGCCTTGAGCACGCCCAGCAGGTGGCTCCGGCCCTCGGGCCCGCCCAGCTTCCGCGGGGGGGTCAGGGGATCCTCGCCGCCCATCTCCCCGCCCCACACGAGGCCCAGGGTCCAGGTCTCGGTCAGGCCGGCGGGCGTGGCCCGGAACACGGGGGCGATCTCGAAGAACCGCACCTCCCGGGCCCCCCGCTCCAGGTTCAGGCGGGCGACGCTGTCCAGGCTGCGCAGGAGGGTGCCGCGCATGAGTGAATAATCCTCGCCCAGGGGGTTGCCCAGGGTGCGCCGGGCCGGGTCGTCCCCCATGGGGTGCCCGTCCTCCGCCTCCTTGGGATCCTGGAAGCCCAGGGTCACGGTCTGCTGGAAGCCCAGGCTGGCGAGGCGCGCGGCGAGCTTCCGGCGCTTGAGGTAGCCCGGGTCCAGGGGCGCGGGGGAGCTGTCCAGGGGCGGCAGGATGGCGGGAATGCTTTCATAGCCGACCAGGCGCAGCACCTCCTCGGCCAGGTCCTCGGGAATGGCGAGGTCGTGGCGCCAGGTGGGGGGGATCACCCGCCACCCATCGGCCAGGGACTCCACCGTGCAACCCAGGGCCCGGAGGAAGCCGGCGGCCTGCTCCGGATCCACCGGATGGCCGGCGACCCGGGTCACCATGGCGGCGGGCAGGACGATGGGCGCCTTGGGGGCCGGCCCCTCGCCCACGGTCCAGGCGCCCACAAGGCGGGCGCCAGCCCAGGCAACCAGACGATGGGCGAGCAGGTCGCGGGCCACCCGCGCCATGGCGGGGTCCGCGCCGCGGCCGAAGCGGGCGCCGGCGTCGGTGTGGAGGCCGTGGCGGTGGGCCATGGCCCGCACCGTGCGCGGATCGAACCAGGCGCTTTCCAGGAGGACGCGCTTCGTCTCCGGGGTCACCTTGGTGCCGTCGCCGCCCATGACGCCGGCCAGGGCCACGGGGCCCGCCGCGTCGGCGACGAGGAGGTCCCTGGGGGTCAGCTTGCGCTCGACGCCGTCCAGGGTCACGAGGGTCTCGCCCTCCCGGGCCCAGCGCACGCAGAGGTGCCCCTGGATGCGGTCCGCGTCGAAGGCGTGGGAGGGATGCCCGTAGCGGTGCAGCAGCTCGTTGGAGGCGTCCACGGCGGGCAGGTCCTTGGCCCCGGCGCCCATGGCGGCGAGGAAGGCCTTCACGTCGGCGGGGGTGCCCTGGGGGCGGCCCAGCTCCAGCACGGCGGTGGCGTAGAGGGGACCCGCCGCGCCCGCCTCCAGGCGGATGGGCAGCAGGGGCTCGCCCTCGACGAGGGGGGCCGCGTCCACCGGCACGAGGGGCGCGCCGAGCCTGGCGGCCAGGTCCCGGGCCATGCCCCGGTGGGACTGGGCGTCGCCGCGGTTGGCGGTGATGTCCACTTCGAGGATGCAGGAGCCGTCGCGCTCTTCGACCCCGTCCACGGGGAAGCCGAGCCCCGCGAGCAGCTCGCAGACGTCCTGGACGGGCCTGCCCTCCAGCGCGGGGAGTTCCCGCTTGAGTGCGCCGAGTTCGATGAGCATCAGTCCAGCCCTCCCATGGAATTGAGGAATCTCTGGTCGTTCTCGAAGAAGAGCCGCAGGTCCGGGGTCTGGCTCACCATCATGGCGGTGCGCTCCACCCCCATGCCGAAGGCGAACCCGCTCCACACCGCGGGATCGATGCCGGCGTAGGCCAGCACGTTGGGATGGATGAGGCCCGCGCCCAGGAGCTCGACCCAGCCCGAGCCCTTGCAGACGCGGCAGCCGGAGCCGCCGCAGAGGGGGCACCGCACGTCCATCTCGGCGCCGGGCTCCACGAAGGGGAAGTAGCTGGGCCGGAAGCGCACGTCGGCGCCGGGCCCGAAGAGCGCCTTCATGGCGTAGCTCAGGGTGCCCTTCAGGTGGTGCATGCCGATGCCCTTGCCCACGAGCATCCCTTCCACCTGGTGGAACATGGGGCTGTGGGTGGGGTCGATCTCGTCCTTGCGGTAGACGCGGCCCGGGGCCAGGAACCGGATGCCCCCGGAGCGCTCGAGCTCGGAGAGGCCGTCGGGGCCCTTGGCTCCGATGCGCTTCAGCACCCGCACCTGGACGGGGCTGGTGTGGGTCCGGAGGAGGAGCCCCCCGCCCTGGCGGAAGTAGAAGGTGTCCGCGCTGCCGCGCGCGGGGTGGTCCTCGGGGATGTTGAGGCCGTCGAAGTTGTGCTCCTCGGTCTCCGCCTCGGGCCCCTCCTCCACGTGGTAGCCCAGGGGGCGGAAGACGTCCACGAGGCGGTCCATGAGGCGGTTCAGGGGGTGCAGGGCGCCCTGGGCGGGCACGGGCGGCGGCAGGGTCGGATCCCAGCCGCTGGCCAGGGCCGCGGCGCGCTTGCGGGCCTCCTCCAGCTCGGCCTGGCGGGTGCGGAGGCCCTCCTCCCACTGGGTCTTCAGGGCATTGGCCGCGGCGCCCAGTTCGCGCTTCTGCTCCTTGGGGGCGGCCTTCAGCAGTTCCATGAGCCGCGCGGCGTGGCTGCCTTCGCGGCCCACGTAGGCCCCCTTCAGGCGCAGCAGGGCGTCCAGGTCGGCGCAGGCGGCCAGGGCCTCCGGGAAGGCCTGTCGGGCTTCCTCGATCTCGGGTGGCAGGAGGGTGGTTTCCATTGGGGTTCCCCTAAACAGAGGAAGGCCGCGAATGCGGCCTTCCGGTCTGCTGCGATGTCTGTTGCTTCGCTCAGCCCTTGGCCACGGCCACGAGCTTGGTAAAGGCCTCCGGGTTGCGGACGGCGAGGTCGGCCAGGATCTTGCGGTCCAGGTCGATGCTGGACTTCTTCAGGCCGCCCATGAAGCGGGAGTAGGAGATCCCGTTCATCTGGCAGGCGGCGCCGATGCGCACGATCCAGAGCCGGCGGAAATCGCGCTTCCGCACCTTGCGGTCGCGGTAGCTGTAGAGCAGGGCCTTCTCGACGGCTTCCTTCGCGCTCCGGTAGAGGCGGGACTTGGCGCCGTAGAAGCCCTTGGCGAACTTCATCATGCGCTTGCGGCGCTGGACACGCTTGAAACCGCGTTTGACTCGGGTCATCGTTCTTCCTTTCCTCGTGGCAACCCCTTCACCTGGGGTTTTGGATGGCCACTATGGGGGCGGCAACGGCCGCCGGGGTCCTTGGCTTTCCTGACGGCCGGTTAGGCGTAGGGGAGCATGTCCTTGACGCGGCCGAGATCGGCCTTGTCAACCATGCCGCCCATGTCCAGCTGGCGCTTACGCTTGCTGGCCTTCTTGGTCAGGATGTGGCGCTGGTGGGAGCAGCCGCGCTTGAAGAGACCGCTGCCGGTCTTCTTGAAGCGCTTCTGGGCGCCCTTGTGGGTCTTGAGTTTAGGCATGACTACCTCGGGGACGTTGAGTGGATCAGATCGATCCGGCGGCCTTCGCTCCTTCGGCTTCGGCGGGGGCCTCGGCCTGGGGAGTTGGGGATTTGGCAGGGGGTTTCGGCTTCTTGACCTGCTCCACCGGCCGGGGAATGATGATCGCGTGCATGTCGCGGCCATCGATGCCGGCGGGCTTCTCGACGATGCACTTCTCGCCGATGCGGGCCAGGACGTCTTCAATGATCCGGTAGCCGATGTCCCGGTGCACGACCTCGCGGCCGCGGAACATGACCACCACCTTGACCTTGTCGCCTTCCTCCAGGAACCGGAGGATGTGCTTCACCTTGAAGTCGAAGTCGTGGTCGTCGGTGCGGGGGCGGAACTTCACCTCCTTGACCACGATGTTCTTCTGCTTGGCGCGGGCGGCGTGCTCCCGCTTGGCTTCCATGAACTTGTACTTGCCGTAGTCCATGATCCGGCAGACCGGGGGGTTGGCCGTGGGCGAGACCTCGACCACGTCGAGACCCTTGGCCTCGGCGATCCGGACGGCTTCGTGGGGCGTCATGACGCCCAGCTGCGTTCCGTCTTCGCCGATGACGCGGATTTCCGGCGCGCGGATGCCATCGTTGATGCGTGTCTCGTTGGCTCGGATACGGTCCTCCCCATGAATGCAAGGAAAGTGATGTTAACAGCAAATCCCGGAAAAATAAAGGAAACTTCAGCGCGCCCTCGTCCGGATCTCCCGGACCAGATCCTCGAGGAAGGCATCAAGCGGACGGGCACCCTGGTCCCCGAGGCTGCGGTGCCGCACGGACACGGTGCCCGCGGCCGCCTCGCGGTCGCCGAGGACCAGCATGTAGGGGATCTTCTGGAGCTGGGCCTCCCGGATCTTGGCGTTGACCTTCTCGTTGCGCAGGTCCAGCTCCACCCGGATCCCGAGGTCCAGGCACCGCTCGCGGATGACGCGCGCGTAGTCGTGCGCCCGGTCGGTGATGGGCAGGACCGCCACCTGGACGGGGGCCAGCCAGGTGGGGAAGGCGCCCGCGCAGTGCTCGATGAGGATGCCCATGAAGCGCTCAAGGCTGCCCAGGATGGCCCGGTGCAGCATGACGGGCACCCCTTCGGTGCCGTCCTGCTTCACGTAGATGAGGCCGAACCGGGTGGGCATGGAGTAGTCCACCTGCAGGGTGCCCAGCTGCCAGGGGCGCTTGAGGGCGTCCAGCACCTGGAAGTCGATCTTGGGGCCGTAGAAGGCGCCGTCCCCCTCGTTGATGTGGAAGGGCATGCCGGCCTCGCGCAGGGCCGAGGCCAGGGCCTCCTCCGCGTGGTCCCAGATCTCGTCCGCGCCCAGGCGCTCCGCGGGCCGGGTCGACAGGCCCACCCGCAGCTCGTGGAAGCCGAAGGTGTCGTAGACGTTCTTGATGAAGGCCAGGAAGGAGGCCATCTCCTCCTTCATCTGCTCCGGCGCGCAGTAGATGTGGGCGTCGTCCTGGCAGAAGGTCCGGACCCGGGTCAGGCCATGGGTCACCCCTGAGCGCTCGTACCGGTGCAGGCGCCCGAAGTCGGCGTAGCGGATGGGCAGGTCCCGGTACGAATGCCGCCCGTTGCCGTAGATCAGGCAGTGGCTGGGGCAGTTCATGGGCTTGAGGGCGTACTCCCGCTCGTCCACGGTCGTGAAGTACATGTTCTCGCGGTAGTGGTCGTAGTGGCCGCTGGTCTTCCACAGGTGCACGTCGATGGCCTGGGGGGTGATCACCTCCGCGTAGCCCTGCTTCAGGTAGAGGCTGCGCATGAAGTTGACCAGCTCGTTGTAGACCACCGTGCCCTTGGGGTGGAAGAAGGGCGAGGCGGGGGCCTCCTGGTGGAAGCTGAAGAGCCCCAGTTCCTTCCCGAGCTTGCGATGGTCGCGGGCCCGGGCCTCCTCCAGCATCTTCAGGTGCTCGTCGAGCTCCTTCTGGGTGTGGAAGGCCGTGCCGTAGATGCGGCAGAGCTGGGCATTCTTCTCGCTGCCCTTCCAGTAGGCGGCGGCGGTGTTGAAGAGCTTGAAGGCCTTGATCTTCCCGGTGTCGGGCACGTGGGGGCCGCGGCAGAGGTCGTAGAAGTCGCCCTGGCTGTAGCCCGTGATCGTTTCGCCCTCGGGGATGTCGGAGACGAGCTCCACCTTCAGGCCCTCGCCCATGGCCTCGAAGCGCGCGATGGCGGCGCTCCGCGCCAGCTCCTCCCGGCGCACCGGGACGGCCTCGGCGGCGATCTTCCGCATCTCGTCCTCGATGCGGCCCAGGTCCTCGGGCGTGAAGAAGGGGTCCACCTGGAAGTCGTAGTAGAAGCCGTCCTCGATCACGGGACCGATGCCCACCTTGGCGTGGGGGAAGAGCCGCTTCACCGCCTGGGCGAGCAGATGGGCGGTGGAGTGGCGGATCACCTCCAGGGCGTCCGGGTCCTTGGGGGTCACGATGGCCACCTGGGCGCCCTCGGGCAGGGGGGCCTTGAGATCCTTGAGTTTGCCATCCACCCGGGCGGCGATGGCCGCGTCCAGGAGGCGGGGGCTGATGGTTCCGGCCAGGTCCGCACCAGTCGCCCCATCCGGCAGCTGGCGGATGGAATCGTCGGGAAGGCGCACGGAAACAGGCATCGGGACCTCGTCGTCAAACGTCCAGTTTAACGCAAAGCCGGGCCCCCGCCCGGGTTCGTTTCCCGGAGGTCCCCCGGTTGCGCCCGGCCTGCTCCGGCCTAGATTATAAATTATTTGTTATACCCCGGAGCCCCCATGCTCAACGCGTCCGACCTCTTTCCCCGCCAGGCCCCCGTCAATGGGCCCAGTCGGTTGTTCGCATGGTTCCAGGTACTCCTCGTCCTCCTGCTCCCCTTCCTCCTGGCTTCCTGCCGCAGCGTGGACCGGTCGGGCCTCCAGGGGCCCGAACCCCCGCCCCTCATCCAGGCCTTCGCCCCGGGCACGCCGCTCATCACCGCGGGGGACACCACGTCCCTCCTCGCGACCTTCACGGGGGAAGGCTTCGTCCAGGGGCTGGGCCCCATCGGCTCGGGCCTGCCCCTGGCCGTCAGCCCCGCGGTCACCACCACCTATGTCCTCACGGTCCTCGCACCGGATGGACGCAGCGAAACACGCCAGACCACCCTCCAGGTGGTCCCGCCCCCCGTGTCCCCCGTGATCCTGGGGGGCTCCGAGACCCTGGTCGAACAGGCCCCCGCGACCTTCCACGTGGACCCCGCGGCCGGCCTCACCTACCGCTGGACGCTCCAGGGGAGCGGCACCCTGGTCGCCGGAGCCGACACCCCGGAGGTGGCCCTGCGGGCCGGGGCTCCGGGCACCCTGGTCCTGGGCTGCGCCGCCCTCAATGCCGCGGGCCGCCAGACGCCCTGGGTCTTCCGCGCCGTGACGGTGATCCCCCTGCCCACGTCCCTCACCCTCACCGCCCCAGCCACCGCCTTCGCGGGGGAGACCGGGCTGGGGGCCTGGGTGCCCAGCCAGCCCGGAAGCACGTACGCGTGGGAGATCACCGGCGGCCAGATCACCGCCGGGGCGGGGACGCCGGCCCTCACCTTCACGGCCGGCGATCCGGGGAGCCTGCTGCTCCGCTGCACCCTGACCGACGCCTTCGGCCAGCAGACCACCGCCTCCCGCACCGTCCAGGTCCTGCCGGCCCCCCTGATCACGGCCCCCGCCTTCGTGACCGCGGGGCTGGGCGCCTCCGCCCAGGCCGCCGCCGCCACCCCGGGGACGCCCCTCGCCTGGACCCTCATCAACGCGACCCTCGACAGCGGGAACGGTTCCCCCACCATCGCCTTCACCCCCGTGGCCCCGGGGTCCGTCGTGCTCATGTGCACCGACGGCACGGTCACCTATGTCCGCGAACTCACCGCCGTGGCGCCCCCGTCCATCACCAGCTTCCAGGCGGTGAACGACCTGGTGGGCACCCAGGCTCCCGCGATCCTCCAGGCGGCCTTCGCGGACGGGTCCGCCACCGTGGACCCCGGCGGACTCGCCATCCGCGCGGGCGAGGCCCTGACCACCGCCCCCCTGCAGACCGGCACCACCTTCACCCTCACCGTGACCAACGCCGCCGGGGCCCAGGCCACCCGGACCTGCCGGGTCGAGGCCGCCGCCATTGAACGGGTGGCCGGGTTCCCCAACGGGGCAGGCACCCGGAACGGGTCCGGCCAAAGGGCCTTCTTCCTCCGGCCGGGAGGCCTCGCCGTGGACGCCGTGGGCAACCTCTACGTGGCGGATCCGGACGCCCACGCCATCCGCATGATCGACCTCACCCGGGCCGTGACGACCCTGGCCGGCGACCCCCTGGTCCCGGGCAGCCTGGATGGGCCCGTCGCCGAGGCGAGGTTCGTCAGCCCCGTGGCCCTCGCCTGGTCCCGCTACCATGACGCCCTGTTCGTGGCGGACCCAGGCGGACACGTGATCCGGCGGATCCAGGAGGGGACCGTGAGGACGTGGGCGGGCCTCGCGGGCAGCCCGGGCGACACGGACGGGCCCTTCATGCAGGCTCGGCTGCGGAACCCCACGGCCCTGGTGGCCACGGACGATGGAGGCCTGTACTTCATCGACAGCACGGAGAGCGGCGCCCGGATCCGCTGGGTCAGCCCCACCCAGGAAGTGACCACGTATGCGGGCTCCGGAAGCGGAACCAGCTCGGACGCCCTCAACCGCCTCGACGCGGGCTTCGGGTCCCTCGGGGGCATGGCCCGGGATGGCGCCGGAAACCTCTATGTGACCGACACCTCCACCCACACCATCCGCGTGATCCAAACCGAGGGTCCTGTTCGGACCCTCGCCGGCGGGGCCGGCGAGGCCGGCTGGGTGGACGCGGGGACTGGGACCGAGGTCCGCTTCAACACGCCCATGGGCATCACCTTCAACCCCTTGGATGGGACCCTGACCGTGGCCGACAGGGGGAACAACCGCGTCCGCAAGGTGGACCCCGGATCGGGAGCCACCACGACCCTGTTCGGCTCCGGCACCGCGGGCTATGTCAATGGACCCGGCGTCACGGCCCAGGTGGACGGCGTCCAGGACCTGGCCTACCTCCCGGACCGCCGTCTGGTCTTCACCGATGTGAACAACAACAGCCTTCGCTCCTTCTTCCCCAACTCGGGCGTGCAGCTGTTCGCCGGACATGGCCGGCCCCAGGCTGGGTGGCAGGACGGGGATGCGGGCACGGCGACCTTCTCCGGTCCGTCCGGACTCGCCCGGGAGGGCGACGGCACCCTCTATGTGGCGGACACCGCTTCCAACCTGATCCGGCGCATCGGACCGGACGGGCAGGTCCAGACCCTCGCGGGCCAGGCGAACACGGCCGGCACCCTGGACGGCCCAGCCCTGGGCGGGGCCCTGTTCGGCCAGCCGAAAGGGCTGCTCCTCGGCCCGGGTCGCCTTCTGATCAGCGACCCCCTGAATGGCACCCTCCGCACCCTGCCCCTGGACGTCCAGAATCCCCAGGTCGGCACCCTGGCGGGGGAGGCCACGGACAAGGGGACCGTCGATGGCCCCGTGGCGTTGGCCCGGTTCAGGGCCCCCGAAGGCTTCGCGCAGGACGCCGCCGGCGTCGTCTACATCGCGGACGCCGAGGCCCATGTGATCCGGAGGCTGGGGACCGACGGCACGGTGACGACCCTGGCCGGCGCCCCGGACACGCCCGGCTATGTGGATGCCCCCGGCCTGGATGCCCGGTTCAAGCAACCCTGCGGCCTGGCCCTCCAGGGGAACACCCTCTATGTGACCGAGCGGGGAAACCGCACCCTCCGCGCCGTGGATCTCACCACCACCGCGGTCCGGACCGTCGCCGGGAACCCCATCCCCCCTGGGGCCCAGGACGGCGTCGGCGCCCGGGCGGTGTTCGTGAAACCCGCCGGCGTCGCCGTGACCCTTCGCGGGGATATCCTCGTCGCGGACGAGGGCGCCAGCGCCATCCGGAAGGTCACGCCGGAGGGCATCGTCACGACCCCCTTCGGACGCCTGGCCCAGATGGGTCTGGAGGAGGGACCGGTCCCCGGCTTCCTCGGCCAGCCCCGGGACCTGGTCCTGGATCCCCAGACCGGCGACATCTTCTTCTCGGACGGAAGCGCCGTCATGCGGATCCACTTCCACTGAGCGCCGGGGCCTGGAGCATCGACGGTTTTCAGCCTTGGAGGCGGCCATGGGCGCAAGATCGGAATCCCCAGCGGTACCGGACGGTGTTCCGCCCCGCCTAGCCCTCGCCGGGTTCCCCGGCCTGGGGGTCCTGGCCCTGTCCTTGCTCCTGGCCTCCTGCCGGAGCGTGGACAGGTCCGGCCCCCCGGACCCCACCCCGCTCATCCAGGCCTTCGTCCCCCGGCCTCCGGTGATCACCGAGGGCGACACGGCGGCCCTGGACGCCGCCTTCACGGGCCAGGGCTTCGTCCAGGGCCTCGGCCCCATCCGGTCGGGCCTGCCCCTGGCGGTCACCCCGGCCGCGACCACCACCTACGCCCTCACCGTCCTGGGCCCCGATGGGAGGACGGAGACCCGCCAGGCCACCCTCCAGGTGGTGGCCCCCCCCGATCCGCCCGTGGTCCAGGCCGCCCCCGACCCCGTGACGGAGCAGGAGCTCGTCACGCTTCAGGCCGAGCCGGTGGCCGGCCTCACGTACCGCTGGAGCCTCCAGGGGGACGCCACCCCGGTGTCGGGGCTCGAGGGGCCCACCTTCGTCGTGCGGGCCGGAGCGCCGGGGAGCCTGATCCTCGGCTGCGTGGCCACCAATGCCGCGGGCCGGCAGTCGCCCTGGTGCTTCCGCGTCGTCCCCGTGGTCCCCCGGCCCCCCACCCCGGCCCTCACCGCCCCGGACCTCGTGACGGTGGGCCAGCGCGCCTCCGCCCAGGTCACCTTCGCCCCCCCGGGAACCCCCCGGGTCTGGGCCCTCACCAACGCGACCCTGGACAGCGGGGACGGCACGGACGCCATCACCTTCACCCCCCTGGCGCCGGGCCCGGTGGGGCTGACCTGGGCGACCGGAGGCGTCACCTGCGCCCGGGAGGTCACCGCCCTGGCCGCGCCCACCATCTCGGCCTTCCAGGCCCAGAGCGACCTGGTGGGCGTGGGTTCGCCCGCGGTCCTCCAGGCGGCCTTCGCGGACGGCACCGCCACCGTGGATCCCGGCGGCCTCCCCCTCCACCCGGGCGAGGACCTGGTCACCGCCCCCCTGCAGACCGGCACCACCTTCACCCTCACCGTGACCAACGCTGCCGGCGCCCGGGCCACCCGCACCTGCCAGGTGCGGGCCGCCAGCATCCAGCGGGTGGCTGGATTCCCGAGCGGAGAGGGCACCCGGGACGGCCAGGGTCGATCCGCCTTCTTCCTGTCGCTAGGGCGCCTGGCGGCGGACCCCGCGGGCAACCTCTATACCGATCAACATGAGGTCCACCTCATCCGCCGGATCACTCCCGATGGGACCACCACGACCTTCACCGGCGACCCCCTGCACCCGGGGAATGTGGACGGCCCCCTCGCCTCCGCCCGATTCCTGGGCCCGGTGGCGGTGGCCTGGTCTCCCCGCGACGGCGCCCTGTTCGTGGCGGACTCCCAGGCGGGGGTGATCCGGCGCATCCAGGACGGGCAGGTCTCGACCTGGGCCGGCGTGGCCGGGCAGTCCGGGCGCCGCGACGGCCCGCGCCTGCAGGCCCTCTTCGAGCAGCCCACCGCCCTCGCCGCCGCCCCGGACGGCAGCCTCTTCGTCGTCGATGGCAAGGACGCCAACTTCGTGCGCCGCATCAGTCCCGCCGGGGACGTCTCCACCTTCGCCGGTTCGGGCCTCCCCGGGTACGAGGATCAAGCGGATCCCCTCCAGGCCCGATTCCGCTCCCTGGCCGGGCTGGCCGTGGACGGGGCCGGGCAGGTCTTCGTGACGGACGCCCTGGGCGAGACCCTCCGCGTGATCAGGGCCGGCGGCGTGGTCGAGACCCTGGCGGGCCAAGCCGACACGGTCGGCTTCACGGATGACCCCGACGGGAGGAACGTCCGATTCTCCCTTCCCGGTGCGATCGCGATCGACCCTGCGGATGGGCGCCTCGTGGTCGCGGACCGGTTGAATCACCGGATCCGGAAAGTGGATCCGGGGACGGGGGCGACCTGGACCCTGTGCGGATCTGGGGTGGCGGGTTACCAGGACGGCGACGCCCTCAGCGCCCAGTTCGACTTCGTCGAGGGCCTGGCCTTCCTCCCGGACGGCACCTTGGCCATCTCCGATACCTTCAATGCCTGCATCCGGACCTTCGACCCCCTCCGGGGCGTCCAGACCCTGGCAGGCCATGGCCGGCCACGGGAAGGCTGCACGGATGGAGGCGCGGACACGGCGACCTTCGACGTTCCCGACGGACTCGTTTTCGAGCCCTCCGGCACCCTCTACGTGGCGGACAGCATTTCCTACACGATCCGGCGCGTCGACCGCGAAGGCAACGTCCAGACCATCGCCGGCTCGGCCACCAACTCGGGCACCGCGGATGGGGCCGCCCTGGCCGGGGCCCGGTTCTCGCGACCGACAGGCCTGCTCCTGCTTCCCGGCAGCCTCCTCATCAGCGACCGCGAGGCCAGCACCCTGCGCGCCCTGCAGCTGGCGGGTCCCGCCCCCCAGGTCACGACCCTGGCCGGAAGCGCGCTGGCCAGCGGCACCACGGATGGCGTCGGCACTTCAGCCCGGTTCAGAAGCCCGGAGGGGATCGCCCAGGGCGCCGACGGTGTCCTCTACGTCGCCGATTCCGAGGCCCACCTGATCCGGAAGCTGGACCCCGACGGCAGCGTGACCACCCTGGCGGGAGCGCCTGATGCGGCCGGGTACGTGGACGCCGGCAACGGGCTGGACGCCCGGTTCAATCAGCCTTCCGGGCTCGCCCTCCAGGGGGACACCCTCTATGTGACCGAACGGGGCAACCGCACCCTGCGCGCCGTGGACCTGGTGACCACGGCCGTGCGCACCGTCGCGGGCAGCCCCGACCTCTGGGGGGCCCTGGATGGGGTGGGGCTCCAGGCCTCCTTCGCCGAGCCCGCGGGGGTGGTCGTCACCCCCCAGGGGGACCTCTTCATCGCGGACACCCTGGCCGGCACCATCCGCCACGTGACCCCGGAGGGCCGGGTGACCACGCCCCTGGGGCACCGCGGCCAGCTGGGCCTGGAAACGGGCCCCGCCCCCGGCTTCCTGGGCACCCCCCGCGCCCTCGCCCTCGACCCCCTCACCGGGGACCTCTGTTTCACGGACGACAACGCCGTGATGAGGGTCCATTTCCACTGAAGCGCGTGGCCATGACAGGGCCCCCGAGCGCGGGGGCCCTGTCGTGGTCGCCTCAGGGGTGCCTCGGGGGGGCGGCTTCCTTCTTTTCCTCCGCCTCGGGCGCCGGGGCCGCCTCCACGGGCAGGTTCCCCCCCAGGGAACTCAGCACCGGCTCCCCCGTGCCCCCGTCCGGGGAACGCCAGGAGAGCAGGGCGCCCTCCTTGATCCACCGGTCCAGGATGTCCACCGCCTTCGCGCAGGGGCCCAGCTCCACCACCGGGGCCATGGCCCCACGCGACCGGTTCCCGCCCGTCCAAGTCACCTGCGCGCGGAGGCGGACGTTCAGCCCGCTGCCGAGGTGCGCCACCAGGGCCTCCCGGAGGGCCCGCAGCCCCTCGGCGCTGTAGACGACGCCCCCCTGCTGTCCCTTGATGCTGCCCGGCCGGGCGTCGTCGCCCATGGACAGGCTCACCGCCCGGACCCAGGGCCGGCCCTGGAGGACCACCACCTTGCAGGGCAGGCCGTCCACGATCAGGCCCTCCTTGAAGCTGACCAGCTTCGTCGCGCTCCACCCTTCCGCGAGGAGGGCCAGGTGTCCTGCCCCTTCATCCAGCTTGTCCAGGCTGGGCCCGCGGTAGAGCAGGGGGAGTTCGACGAGGAGATCCGGGGCCTCCGCCCGGAGCGGGGACGCGGGGGCCAGGAGGGCCATCCCGAAGGCGGCGAAGGCTATGGGCAGGTGACGTTTCATGGGGTTCCTTCATCCCCTGGACGAGGGCCCAGGGACATCAATGAATGCCACGTTCCCCCAGCGCGTTCCTCATTCAAGGATCACCCGTTCGTCCCAGGCCTCCCCGTGCATCCCCTCCATCCCCGGCAAACAACACAGCAGGGATGGGGCGGCGCCTCGATTATCCGATGGCGCCGTCCCATCCCTGCCATGTCAGGATCCGGGGATGCGCGAGGGTGGACGGGGAGGCCTGGGATGCTGCCCCTGCCTCCTCGCCTCGAACCCCCAAAGGGCCAGCATCGTGCTGGCTGCGGAACGATCCATTGGAATCGGCAGGGATCGTTCGAGTGGGTCGGAAAGGTGGGCTAGAGATGGGCCTTGCGGAGTTCGCTGCCCAGGAAGCTGATCTTGGCCACGGGGGTTCCAGCGCCCGCCTCGCTGTGAATGAGCATGTCTTCCTGGAACCAGCGGTCGAAGAGCGCCTTGGCTTCCCCAAAGGGGCCGATCGGCGTGTTGATCGTGAATTCGACGGCCGGTTTGCCATGGTAGGTGTAGTGCACCATGGCGAGCAGCGACACCGTGCCGGGGGTTCCCGCGCGCTTGCCGAGTTCCGCCCGAACGCTGTCGAATTCCTCCTCGGAGAAGACCTGTCCACCATAGGCGCCGCTCCGGTTTTTCAGTTTGCTGAAATCCTCATGGATGAAACTGAGGGCATTCAGGAACACCTGGCCGTCCCGCTTGGTGAAGGTCCCGGGCAAGCCTGCGACCAGGGGCCTGGTCGAAAGGAGTCCATCCTTCCCCTTCTGATCCTGGTGATGGACCGTGAGGGTCACGCTGATGTCCGTGGCCTGGGCATAGTCCTTGGCCTTGTCCGGCGCGCTGAGGGGCAGTTCAACGAGGAGCTGCGGCACCTGCGCCTGGGCCGGGGAGGTCGCGGCCAGGCATCCGGCAAGGACCAGGCCTGGCATGAGAAGGGAGAAAGGTCGGCACGTCATGCCATTCACCTCGATGGGGGGGATTCCCGTTGGGTGATGAGTGGCTCATTTGTCGTCCAGGTTCCCGAAGCCGCCAGGCTGGTCTGGAAGGCTCCCCGCCGACCCTTCCCGGGGAACGCAAAAAGCCCCCGCAATGAGCGGGGGCTTGGGGATTTAACGTCGCGGCGACCTACTTTTCCACCTCTGTCCGAGGAAGTATCATCGGCCCTCTGGAGCTTAACTGCCGTGTTCGGGATGGGAACGGGTGTGACCTCCAGGGTAAAGCCACGACGAAGGGTGAGAATGAATCGAAGGGTTAGGCGAGGTTGAGCAAAGAGTCAAGCCTCGTGGTAATGACGGATGCAATTGATTGATGAAAAGTCAAGCCGATGGACCAATTAGTATCGCTCAGCTGAACACGTTGCCGTGCTTACACATGCGACCTATCAACGTCGTGGTCTACGACGGGTCTCGTGGGGAGATCTCATCTTGAGGGGTGTTTCGCGCTTAGATGCTTTCAGCGCTTCTCACTTCCCGACATAGCTACCCAGCATTGCATTTGGAAACACAACTGGAACACCAGAGGTCAGTCCATCCCGGTCCTCTCGTACTAAGGACAGGTCCTCTCAAATCTCCTACGCCCACACTAGATAGGGACCGAACTGTCTCGCGACGTTCTGAACCCAACTCACGTACCGCTATTGATCGGCGAACAGCCGAACCCTTGGGACCTGCTTCAGCCCCAGGATGCGATGAGTCGACATCGAGGTGCCAAACCTTGCCGTCGATATGAACTCTTGGGCAAGATCAGCCTGTTATCCCCGGCGTACCTTTTATCCGTTGAGCGATGGCCCTTCCATGCGGAACCACCGGATCACTATGACCTGCTTTCGCATCTGCTCGACGTGTGTGTCTCGCAGTTAAGCTCCCTTATACCATTGCGCTCTGCGGCTGATTTCCAAACAGCCTGAGGGAACCTTTGCACGCCTCCGTTACTCTTTAGGAGGCGACCGCCCCAGTCAAACTACCCGCCTGACACTGTCTTCCACCCGGATCACGGGCGCGAGTTAGAGATCAGCATTGCGCAGGGAAGTATCTCAACGACGACTCCACCGACCCTGACGAGCCAGTTTCAAAGTCTCCTTCCTATCCTGCACAGCACAATGCCAACCTCAATGTCAAGATGTAGTAAAGGTGCACGGGGTCTTTCCGTCTAAGTGCGGGTAACCGGCATCTTCACCGGTGCTACAAGTTCGCTGAGTCTCTGCTGGAGACAGTTTCCAGATCGTTACGCCATTCGTGCAGGTCGGAACTTACCCGACAAGGAATTTCGCTACCTTAGGACCGTTATAGTTACGGCCGCCGTTCACCGGGGCTTAAATTCGCAGCTTCGCTTGCGCTAACCGCTCCTCTTGACCTTCCGGCACCGGGCAGGCGTCAGCCCCTATACCTCCTCTTTGGAGTTTGCAGAGACCTGTGTTTTTGTTAAACAGTCGCCTGGAACATTTATGTGCCACCACCTCGGGCTATGAACCCTACCGTGGTACCCCTTCTCCCGAAGTTACGGGGTTAATTTGCCGAGTTCCTTCAGCAGAGTTCT